>JBCBRY010000059.1:0-50414 GCA_039819485.1 Bacteroidota bacterium
ACTGACTGATTTTTTTGTAGATACAAATGAAAAAGAAAAAAAAGAAAAATTAATACTTACCGCTTTCCCAAATCCTTCATCGTCCGAAAATTTAAACCTGCGGATCAACCTTAAAAAACCGACCATTGGAAATATTACATTAATAAATACCATTGGACAAGCCGTCTCAAATCAAATCACTTATTTAAATGCAGGACTGAATACGTTAAAATTAAAAACAGAAAACATCAGTCCGGGTATTTATTTTTTACACTTTCATTGTGAACAGGGAGAAGGAACAATTAAAGTCTTGATTCGCTGATAATTTTAAACTGTCGACAAACCGCAAGAAGGCTGGAAGAATTTTTTATTTAATAAATATCCCTAATTAAATACTAATATGCACTTGTACAAAAATAAGGAGCAAGAAAAAATGACATTTTTGTTTTTGTAAATGATTGGTTCTCTACGCCAGAAAGCAAATTTTTTGACTGAGGAAAAATGTTATTTTTTTTGTTCCTTTATGTGTTTGGGCAAAAACAAGGAGCGTTAGAAATGACACTTTTATTTTGGTAAATGTTTGGTTTCCAAACCTCAAAACTCTTTTCCAGGCAAAGAAAAAGTGTCATTTTTTTTGATCCACCACTTTCACTTATTTACCTGCTTAAGCAAGTAAGCAAAACCAATCAGACGAGTACGTTCGATTTAAAGTGGCTCCGAAAATTCGGGCCGGCCCATTATGCTCACAAAAGGCTCCGCTAAAAAAAAGCACCTCATGCAGCGTTCCTTCCATTATTCGCACCTTTAATAACAGAAGCCAATCATTTAAAAATGAATACAGACAAATTATTACAGGCATGCCTCCAGGGTGAGGAGCGGGCGCAGCGGCGTTTTTACGACCTGCACAAAGTCAAGATGTATGGCTTGTGCCTGCGTTTTGCCGCCAGCCAGACCGAAGCGGAGGATATGCTGATGGAAGGATTTTATAAGGTGTTTCGCGACCTCCACCAATTCAAAGGGCAATGCCCACTGGAGGCCTGGGTACGGCAGGTAATGGTCAATTCAGCCTTGATGCACCTGCGGAAAAGGAACCGGCAATTGATTGCCAGTACATCGCTGGACGACCTGACCGATGACCCCGTCACCGACGACAATCCGCTTGAACGATTAAATACCGACGCAGTCATTGCCCTGATCCAACAGCTACCGGCCGGCTTTCGAACGGTGTTTAACCTGTACGCGATCGAAGGTTATTCGCACAAAGAAATTGGCCGGCAACTGGGCATTTCGGAAAGCACGTCCAGGTCGCAATATGCCCGGGCAAAAAAGACGTTGCAACGACTTATCGTCGAACATGGCATCGTTGATGCGCGCTGATTTTTTTAATGATTGCTTCTGATTTTACCAACCGCAACGGTAACACCTTTTTATTTTCCTGAACATCCATTTGAAATTTTAGAACCATTCACCAGGAAAAAGAATGGTATTACCGTTAGCCACTTTCTTAAAAAGATTATCATGAAAAATAATTTTGAAAACTCGATTAAAAATAAAGTCGAAAAATTTGACAGAATGCCACCGGACAGATTGTGGACTGGTATTTCTAAAAAAATAATCCATAATAAAATGGAAAATAAAAACCCTCATCAAAAAATAAAATCAGGTGCAGCTATCGTGGCGGCAGCGGTCATTATTTTGGCAGCTATTTTTTGGAAAATAAACCATGACAAAAAAGCAGTAACAAACCCTGCTGAACAAGCACCAATCGCCCAACGGGTAACGGCCGGTGGCCTGGGTAAAACAGCCAACGACCTGTTCCCGACCGAACTCGAAATGGCGGGTAAACAAGGCAAAGGAATCATGGCTTATGTCTGCATGGAAAATTGCAAGTACTGCACAAAATTTGTCAACGAAACACTATCGCGACCAGAAGTACACGATTACCTGGAGGATCGGTTCATTCAGGTCGCGGTGGATTTAAGGGATAAAAAAAATAGGTTTTTCCTGAAAAAACACGAAGCCGACGCAGCACCCAGTGCTTTGTTTTTTAGCCCGGACGGAACATTTTTAAATAAAAGCATGGGGGCAGTGCCCACTGAAAATTTCATGGAAACAGCAGAAGCTGCCTGGCAGATATTGAGTGGCAATCCAGAAGAAAAAGAAGTTGCTATTGTACCGGACGCAAAAATATTTCCCAACCCCAATCATGGCCATTTTAATATCCAGCTAAATGCGGCGGCGGGGGCCGCTCTCATCCAGGTATTTAATGCCAACGGTCAAGAAGTTTATCAGGAAAAACAAGATCTTTTCACTGGTCAATATGAAGGGAGAATAAATTTACCAAATGCCCAAAAAGGAACTTATTATTTAAAAATAACACAAGGCGAACAAGCAGCTACACAAAAAATAATCGTACAATAAATAAGTTTCATTTTGAGCAAAACACGTTCTCATAAATCTTTAACAAATAGAATATATTTTCAGCCGATCCTCCGACAGCCGAAGATTTATATCCCGGCTGTCGGGGAGGGCAGATAAAATCCCTGGTCAGCAATCTTTCATTCTCCTTTGGTCATCTCCTGCCTGCGCCTTATCTTTAAGCACTCAATTTTAGCGCAATAAAAACCACACCAGATGACACCTACCCAAGTCTCTCTTGCCAACCGACCAAAATGCAGGTTCCTTCCATTTCGTCATTTCACCTTGAACAAAATAAATACTGCGTGCCTTGCAGCTTTTATGCTGGTTTTTAGTGCCCGGTTATTTTCCCAGCAGGAGGCATGTGGCACCTTCCTCGACCCGGTAAAGGCATTGGAACAGGAAGAACGCCACGCAGATGAACTGGCCACCTTCACCAAAGCATTTATCCTAAACACCAATTTCAGAAAAGCCCAGGCGTTGGTCGTACCGGTCCAATTGCACATCGTGCGGCAAAACAACGGCTCTGGCGGCATCAGCTATGCAGACATTCTTGAAGAGATGGAAATTGTCAATGAGCGCTTCGCCCCCGACCTGCAATTTGCCGAGTGTGGCGAGGTAGACTATATCAACAACACCGATTATTACAACCTGGACAGTTTTTCGGAAGGGCACGCCATGTCATTTGATCACAATGCGTCGGACGTCCTGAATATCTATTATGTGAATGATGCAAATGGCTATTGCGGTTGGGCCAATTTTAGTTCCAGCCTGCCAAGGGACTACATTGTGGTGGCCAATGGTTGTGCCAACAACACCAGTACGACCGCCCATGAAATCGGTCATTATTTTGATTTGTACCACACCCACGAAACCTCGTTTGGACAAGAATGCGCCAATGGTTCCAACTGCGCTACGGCAGGTGACCGGCATTGTGACACACCTGCCGACCCAACCCTTTCCAGTTTGGTGAACGCTAATTGTGAGTACACCGGCACCGAGCCCGACCCTTGCAACGCCGAGCCTTTCAACCCCGATCCGACCAACATTATGTCCTATTCCCGTAAAGCATGCCGCGACTATTTTTCTCCGGAGCAGCGTGCGAAAGTCGTTTTCACCGCCAACAACGGAAGAAACTATCTGCGCTATGACTGCGCACCAATCACCATTATCAATAATGCAATGTACTGCGACCTCGGCCTCGACATACCCGACAACGGCTGTGGCACCGAAGTACTGGCCGCCAATATCAGAGTAGAAGGCGAACTGGGCGTCCATTTGGGGCAAGATGTTTTTTTGGAAAGTGTTGACCTCATCGCTCACCACTTCCGCAACGAAGACCTCGAAATTTCCCTCGTTTCACCGCAGGGAAAAGAAATCCTCCTGTCGTCGGGCAATGGCGGTTCGGGCAACCACTACGGGAGCCCCAGCAATTGCTTCTCTACGGTGGCCTCCTTTTCAATGAATGCTGCCGACTCCGTTGCTGCTTTATCTGATCAAAACACCAATATCAGTGGCCCTTTTGTGCCGGAAGGCGACCTGAACGAGTTCCACGACGGTGCCGACCCAAATGGCATTTGGATTCTGAGAATATGCGATAACGCCGGAGGTCAGTCAGGTGACCTCGAATACGTCAGGTTAAATTTTTCGGCACTGCCGCCCATCAACGATGCGGTTTGCGCAGCCAAGCCTGTCGATATTGGAACGCCTTTCCATGTGGTTGGGGCCTTGGCCACCGCCACCGCCAATGAAATACATCCAGGCATCGGGTCACCGGGCTACAGCTGCGTCCAGCAAAATGGCTGGTGCGACCTTGCACCAGAACCAACTGTCGACAATTCGACGTGGTTTTCTTTTGTTGCTCCGGCAAGTGGCCAGGTGGACATCGTCACCACTGACTCAGATGATGCCCAGTTTGCCGTCTGGTCGGCAGGAGATTGCAGTGACTTTGATTCTTTCGTAGAAATAGCCGCCAACGACGATGGGCCATCCAGTTTTGCCCCTTACATCGAAAGAGCCTGCCTGATCCCGGGCCAGGTGTATTTCCTTCAGGTAGATGGCTTCGAAGGAACACCTTACGATATGGACATCACCATCGAAGAGGTGGGTACGCCTTTACAAATCATCTGCCCGGCCGATGTCAATATTATCTGCGAAATGGAAACTGACCCGGCCGAAACGGGCATAGCCATTCCCGAGGCCAGTCCATGTTGCAGCAACTTTCCCGCCCCTGTTTTTTCGGATTCCATTACGGCTTTTATTTGCGCGGGTGAATATACCATCCTCCGTACGTGGTCGGTGCAATATGATTGCGGCGCCACCACTGCCTGTGAGCAGACCATCAATGTTACCGATGAGCTGGCCCCTTTTATCACCTGCCCCGAAGATATTTCCATTGCTTGTGATGAAGACCTTTCTCCAGACAACACCGGCCATTTGTCATCAACCGATAACTGCAGTGCTGTGACAATTACATCAGACGATGAAATAGTAGCCGGCAGTTGCCCCCATCAGTTTACCATTACCAGGAGGTGGACGGCCACCGACGAATGCAATCAGCAAAGCACTTGTGAACAAAGCATTTCGGTGGAAGATGATACAGCACCGTCCATTTCGTGCCCTTCGGATATCATCATTGGCTGCGAAGAAACCAACGAACCCGACCATGTGGGGCATCCAACTGCATCCGATAACTGCAGCGCTCCGATCATTGAATACGACGACGTTTTTAATGCCGGTAACTGTACCAATGAATATTCAATTACGAGAACGTGGACCGCCAGGGACGGCTGTCATCCCCCGGCCACTTGCATACAACTCATAACTGCCATTGAAGAAGAGGTTCCCGCTATCATTTGTCCGGCCGATGTGACCATTTCCTGCGACGACGACTCATCAGTCAATCAGACCGGAATGGCAACGGCAACCAATATTTGCAGCGGAGTGCCAACCGTCACTTTTGATGAAATCATTACCGATGGAAATTGTGCAAATAATTTCACTATAAAAAGGACATGGACCGCCACCAGCGACTGCAACAATCAAAACCATTGTGAGCAGTTGATCGAAGTAGCGGATACAGACAATCCTTCCATTTCATGCCCCGCTGACCTGGTCATTGATTGTGGAGAAAGCAGTTCTCCCGACGAAACAGGCATGGCTTCCGGCGCTGATAATTGCAGCGCCATCGTCATTTCGCACGAAGATGAAACAATGAACGCCAACTGCCCAGGCAACCAAATGATCACCCGCACCTGGACGGCCATCGACAATTGTGGCCGGCAAAGCACCTGTCAGCAAATCATACAACAGGAAGACAACTCGGCACCTGAAATGACTTGCCAGCAAACCATGCAGGTTACGCCTTCGGCAAATGGCAGCTACGAAGTTTCCCAAATGGAAATTGAGCAATTGGCTGCCGGTTCGATAGACGACTGCGGGACTATCAGTTTCAGCCTTTCCCAAACTTATTTTACCTGCATCGATGAAGGATTGCAAACGGCCACTTTAACCGGTACCGATGAATGCGGCAACACCGCTGCCTGCGACATCAACGTGACCGTCGACCCATTTTTGATTTTGGAAAACAGCACCGTCACCAATGAATCCTGCGCCGGCGCTGGCGACGGAGCCATTCTCCTTGAGGCCACGGCGCTTGGCGGCGAAGTGAACTACTCGATCGACGGAGGTGATAATTTTCAAACGGATGGTTCCTTTACCGACCTCAACTCCGGCACCTATGAAACGATCATCAAAGTGGACGGCATTGCAGAAGTCTGCCAGTTCACCGATATCAAAGAAGTGAGCGCCGACGTGCCTGGCTTCACCTGGTACGAGGATACGGACGGCGACGGCTTCCACAGCGGTGCCTCTGTGGAAAGTTGCGATTCGATTCCAGGCTATTCGACGGCAGCCATGCCCGGTGACTGCAACGACAACGACCCCACCATTTTCCCCGGTGCCCCTGAACTCTGTGACGGCCTCGACAATAATTGTGATGGTCAAATCCCCGATGTCGAACTGGATTCAGACGGCGACGGCCACCGGACCTGCGACGGAGATTGCGACGATGCAAATGCAACGGTTTTCCCCGGCGCCCCCGAACTCTGTGATGGCCTCGACAATAATTGCGACAGCGAAATACCATCCGCCGAAACCGACGCCGACCAGGACGGCTACCGCCTCTGTGATGATGACTGCAACGACGGCGACCCAAGCATCTACCCTGCTGCACCCGAAATCTGCGACGGCAAAGACAATGACTGCAACAATGCCATCGACGAGGGGCCGCTGGAAACCTTCGTTGGAGATGTCGTTTTTGAATCACAGGCTGAGCTCAACGCCTGGCTGCCCTGCTTCCACATCATCGACGGTAACGTGACCATCATCGGTACGGACATCGACACGCTTGGGCCACTGTCCAATATTATCGAAATTACGGGTCACCTGACCATTCATACCAACGACCTCTTGCTCTCGTTGGGCGGCCTGGACAGCTTGCTAACCGTCGGTGATTCGCTGGCCATTTACCTGAACCCCAGTCTGACGGATTGCTGCGCCATCGACAGCCTGCTGGAAAGCGGCGGCGTGCAGAACAGCATCAGCATCAACAACAATGAACCTTCCGCCGACTGCAACAGCGCAGACGAGATCATGAGCAATTGCCCGATGATGGTAGCGGTGGACGAGATCGGTGATTTAATAAAAAACCAGTTATTGATTTTCCCAAACCCGACCACGGGTGGGATGACGGCGGTCTTTAATCCAACGAAAAAAGCAGCAGTGATAGAGGTCCGAGATGTGCTTGGCAGGAAGGTCTTTTCTAAAAACTTAATGCCTGGCACGCAGCAGGTAACAATTGATCTGCGACTGGCGGGCGTTTCGGAAGGAGTCTATTTTATTTCGTTATTGGATGATGGGGTTTTGGCTTCGGGGGAAGTGGTCGTGATCGGGGAGTGATAATTAATTATCTTCCCGTAAACCAAAGATTATTTTCGACTATTTAAATTGTTTTTATCGTAACCATCAAAAGTATGACCAAGAAGGGAAAACGGTAACTCTAACCAGAATACGAATACTCAACTTCGTTATTAGACTTCCAAGCAAAAAATGAAATTAAATTTAAGCAGGTGACCAAAAATAAGGAGCGCCAAAAATGACACTTTTATTTTGGCAAATGTTAGTTCCAAGTCTCAAAACTCTTTTTCACGCAAAATAAAAGTGTCATTTTTTTTGAACAGCCACTGAAGCAGGTGACCAAAAACAATTCGAAGATTTAGATGCAGTTTATTTCAAACCAAGAAAGACAGGGGATCGCAATGTAGCTGAAATATTTGACGGACCATCAGGTTAGGCATTTTGGCATTCATTGATTTGCAGCCTTCCGATGAACAGCTAAATTTCAAGAAATTATTTCACTCCACCACTTCCGCCCCTTCCGGCTTCGCGAATACATCATCCGCAAACGCCTCCTCTGAAACTGTCACTTCGGCAAATTCCCGCACATTCCGCAACTCCGTTGGCAGTCCATTTTCATATTTGTACCAGGAAAGAGTATTGGGCAATAAGAGGCCGTTGAAATTTTTCCAGTCATTGTACCTGATCCAGTGAATATCCTGGCTTTTTTTGCCGGAAGAAAAAGTGACCGTATAACCGAGCCATGCCATCTCATAGGTATCGGGGTCAAAATGAATGAAGTATTCATCTTCGGGGCTGACACCGACGCCCGCATCAAAAGCGATTTTTATTCCGGGATAATTTTTTTCTTCAAACGACAAAGGTGCGGCCTCGGAATAAATGATGCCATCGTCGGCCAGCACAAAAGGCATGGCATAAAAATAAAACATGAGATTATGGTAAAAAACAGGGTTGCCCTTATAGCTGGTATCGGCCTCCAGCCAGAAGTCCTTTCCATCATAGCCGGTTTTAAAACTGCTTGCCTCAATTCTTTCCCGCCGGTCTTTCAAATCAATCATTTGTTTTTCGTTGCCGCCATCCTTGACAATTTCATAGGACATGGCTTTCATCTTGTTCCAGGTTTCCAGGCCACCGTGGCGGGCAAATATTTTTTGTAGATCCTCGGGATATTTAGTGAGGTCAATTTTCGGCTCGGCAGGAGGTTGGGGGCTGCCACAGGAAAACAAAATAATGAACATCGAAAATAGTAAAGTCAGTTGACGCATGATGGAGATTTTATGAGTTGATTTATTTTTTCAAAAAAACAGGAATTGAAAACTGCTCCTCTTTTTCAACACAGAGAAAAACGGTGAACCCTGTGCCGCCGTGCCATGGTGTTTATTCATAAAGAACTACTTCAACATATTTAATCAGTTGATCAAAATCATGTACAAGTAAAATGACACTTTTATTTTGGCAGGTGCTTGATTACCAAATTTTAAAACGCTGTTTCTGGCAAAGGAAAAGTGTCATTTTTTTTTGACAACCTGCTTGTTTGAAAAAATCGGTCGGAAAAAGCCGCAAGTAAGTAAAGTGAAAAGAAATCAAAAAATTTTTAAAATAATAATCGGAAAAACCGTCAAGGCATGGACTTTTGAAACTACAGGCAAATAACCTTAGCGCCTAATTTACTGCGGCCTTCATCAATTTGTAATCATCAGCATAAGGGTTGGTGGTCTTCGCCTGCATCTGTTTAAAAATAAAAACCACCAATCATGTTTAAAAACAACCTTAAGCTGGCCTGGCGCAACCTCCTGAAACACAAGTCTTATTCTTTTATCAATATTTTTGGCCTGACGCTTGGCGTGGCTGCAGCCCTTTTTATTTTACAATTTGTGAAACATGAGCAGAGCTACGATTTGTTTCACGAAAAAGCAGACCGCATTTACCGGCTGCCCATCAGTTTTTATCACCAGGGCGAACTGGATTATGTGGACGCCATGAACTATGCGCCGACCGGCCCGGCCTTAAAGGACGAGATGCCCGAGGTTGAAGATTTTGTTCGCCTGTCCCCGGTATATGACCGCGTGGTCATGCGGCGCGGCAACCAGTATTTTGAGGAAGAAAAAATATATTTCGCCGACTCTACCCTGTTCAATGTTTTTGATTTTAAATTATTGGAAGGGGATGAAAAAACCTGCCTGACCAAACCTTTTTCCATCGTACTCACTCAATCAGCGGCAGAGCGGTATTTTGGGCCGCAGGATTCCTGGCGGGAAAGTCCCATCGGACAAACCGTCAAAATAAACAATGGCCGAGACTGGAACATTAGCGGCATCGCAGCGGATGTGCCCGAAAACTCACATTTAAAATTTAATGCGCTTATTTCTTTTTCCACTTTTTTTATCACCCGCGGCGACCCCAGCCAGTCGTGGGGCTGGAATGATTTCTACACGTACGTGCTCTTAAAAGAAGGCACGGACGAACAAACCTTCGCCGATAAATTACCTGCTTTTTTAAAATCTCATTCTCCGGATGAAGATGCTGGTGTCTACGACCAGTTCCTAGTACAGCCGCTCACGGATATTCATTTAAAATCGAATTATTCATACGAAGCTGAACCCAATGGTGATTATAAAACGGTTTATTTTTTATCGTTGATTGCACTCGCCATTTTATTTATTGCGTGGGTCAATTATATCAATTTAGCAACGGCCCGCGCCGAAGAGAGGGCCAAGGAAGTTGGCGTGAGGAAAGTAATCGGAGCCGGGAAAAAATCACTGGTGTTCCAGTTTTTGACCGAGGCATTTATCATTAATTCATTTGCTATTTTAATGGCCGTCGGGGTGGTCCAAATTTGCCAGCCTATCATCCCTGCTCTGGTGGGGAAACCGCTGCCATCTTTATTTGCGGAAATAAATTGGCTCATTTGGTTATTGCCCGCATTATTGATCAGCGGGACGGTTCTATCGGGCCTTTACCCGTCGTTTTTTCTCTCTGCATTTTCTCCTGTCACGATTTTAAAAGGAGGGACGCAACGGCAAAACCGGGGCGTTTGGCTGCGCAAGGGACTGGTGACTTTTCAATATGTCGTTTCTATTTTATTGATTGCCGGGACATTTATCGTTTTCAAACAATTGGAATATTTACAACAGGTCGACCTGGGCTTCAACCTCGACAAACAGTTGGTGCTCAACGCACCCAGCACCATCCGCAAGGACAGTATTTTTCAGGAACGCTTTAAAAGTTTTAAAAACGAACTGTTGCAATTTCCTGAAATAAAAATGGTGGCGGGTTCTTCTGCCATACCGGGCAACAACTCAACCGACCTGCACACGCACGGCGGTCTCTACCTGGTTGGGAAAGATGAAAAAGATGCCGCCGATTATTGGATTTTAGAATCGGACGAAGACTATGTTTCTTCCTATCAGATCAAAGTCATTGCCGGCCGCAATTTTGCGGAAGCCATGGGCACCGACCGGGACGCCATCCTGATCAACCAAACAGCCATGCGCTTATTGGGCATTAATTCGCCAGACCAGGCCATTGGGAAAAAACTGCAATACTGGGACGAACAAAAAAACATAGTGGGCGTCTTCAAGGATTATCACCACCGGTCGCTGCGCCACCGCTTCGAGCCCATGATCATTAAAAACGATGTGAGTGGCGCGAAGTATTATTCCGTCAAGTTTTCTTCGGAAAACAAAGTCGATCAATTAATTACCAAAATTGAAAAAACATGGAACCGCATCTATCCGGACAACCCGTTCCACCATTCTTTCCTCGACGACCGTTTCAATGAATCCTATGCCGCCGACCGACAATTGGGCCGCATCGTTGGACTGTTTTCCATTTTAACCATTTTGATCGCCTGTCTTGGACTATTCGGCCTGGCATCTTACACGGTGGCCGTTCGCACCAAGGAAATCGGCATCCGAAAAGTATTGGGTGCTCCGGTTGGGAGCATTATTCTGATGCTGACCAAAGGCTATTTCCAGTTGTTGGTGCTGGCCATCGTCATCGGTGTCCCGATCACTTTTTACGTTTTTTCAAAATGGCTGGAAAATTTTGCAGAAGCCATTGCGCTGGAATACTGGATATTTATCCTGCCCAGTTTATTGATGCTGGTCATCGCCTTTTCGGCAGTGGGCATGCAATCTTTGAGGGCAGCAACGGGCAATCCCGTGGAGGCACTGCGGCAGGAGTGAGTTTTTTTTGGGTTTTGGGTTTCCCGACCTGCGGTGCGGGATTTCGCTTCGCTCAATTTGGTTTCGGGTTCCCGACCAATTCGGTGCGGGATCTCGCTTTGCTTGATTTTGTTTTGTTTTTTTTGGGTCAGGGAAAAGAGCTGTAGATGATCACAGAAAGTGAGGCAGCCGAAGTTTTTTATATCCTTGGATTTATTGGCTACTCATTTTAAAAATAAATTAATAACCGTTCCGCTTGGAGCACTTTCCTTCAATTCCCTATTTTGCACCTGTGAACCGATGGCCTCAAACCGCCTGCGGCTGTTTTTGGCAAAAGCAAGTGGTCATTGGCAATGATTAAAAGTCTGGCTGCGATTTGTTGACCGCACAGCGGTCCGGCTTTCAATCAATAAAATTATTTTAAAAGCAAAAAACTCATATTGACCTTATGGAACAACCTACCACTGCCACCGATCAGGTTAAAGACCGCATCAAACTGCCACTGACTTTCGACGTGGCCAAAATGCAAGAGGAGCTGAACAACCTCAATTTCAATACCTTCATCTATTACGATGTAATGCCATTGCGGGCCCCGGCCCACCAGGTCGATCCATCCCTCCCGGCCCCACCCCCCGCCGATGATTATGCCGACGGCTCCTGGACAGATTGGATGGACACCAAAGCCCTGAAGCAGTCTCCCTATCTGATGTCTGTGGTTGATTATTTCCGCCAGCATACCAAAGTGACCCTGGTTCGTTTATTGCGGCTGGAAGCAGGTGCGTTTGTCAAGGAGCATACCGACCCTACGTTGGGGCTACACATCGAAAAATCCGTTGTCCGGCTGACGATCCCCATCCAGACCAACGATGGAGTTATTTTCTACCTGAACCGGGAACCCGTCCCCATGCAGCCTGGCGAATGCTGGTACCTGCGCCTGACGGACCCGCACGCCATCAACAATGCCGGTGCCACCGAAAGAGTCAACCTGACGATAGACATGATCCCCAATGAATGGGTGAGGTCGATGATCATGGATAGTGGGGACAACTAAACTGGCGTTTTTTGCGTCAGGGGCAAGAATGCTCTCTTTTCTCCTCAAAATCGAATGGGCCCTTTCAAATGGGACGGTGATGAGCCGTCCCATTTGATTTAAGGCGGTTTGTTGAAAAACGCTAAAAAACAAAACCGATGGGCGGCTGCCCATCGGTTTTTATTTTTAATAATCCCTTAAAAGCTTTGTATCAAAATTGATAAAAATATAAGGTGAACAATTTCATTATTGTTTGACAAACCTTCGGGAAATAATGCGGTTGCCATTGGTAATTTTCAGCAGGTACATGCCCGGAGGGTAAGTTTGGACATCCATCCTGACATTAACCTGCCGGCCAGCAGGGTGCTGTTCTGCGGAAAGCTGACTGCCCACCATATTGAAAACCTCAACCGTCATTTGATTTTCTTTAATCGTTTCGAAGTTGATGTTGACCAATAAATCGGACTGCACAGGATTCGGCTGTAAACTAACCTG
Source organism: Bacteroidota bacterium (assembly GCA_039819485.1). Lineage (GTDB taxonomy): Bacteria > Bacteroidota > Bacteroidia > Chitinophagales > Saprospiraceae > UBA6168. Next base: position 13,006 of record JBCBRY010000059.1, read on the forward strand.
GACATCGGACGGGTTGATTTCAAAAGTAGGGGTCACGCAGTTTTCACCAGTGGTGTCGCGGATGACGGTCACAAAGTTTTCCGACAGTACAAAACAGTCATCTGATAAATCGACCGCAGCGGCATCGTCACCCAGTTCAGCCAGTAAATTGCCCGTATAAGAAAGTCCCCACAAACGGCAAACACCGAATCCGGCACCTTCGAAATCAACAATATTACCATCCGGCAAACCTACAATGAAGTTGTTGTCGTCCGTGACCACATACTGGTACAGTCCTTCTGTGCTGGTATTCTCAAAAGCAATAGAATCAGCTTCTCCATCGCCCACACAAATTTCGATCTCCGTCTCTCCGTCAACAGTTGCAACAGTGCCACCGTCAACAGCCGTCCGGGTCACAGCGATCGCGTTGGACAGATCAAAGCAGCCCATCAACTCACCGGCATTCTGACCAACTTCTGCTCCCTCCAATCCATCGGCAAAACTCAAATGCCAGATAAAGCAAAGTCCGGGTCCGGCACCTTCGAGGTCAAATGGCGGAGCCGCAGGAAGTGCTAATATTTCTCCGGAATCATCGGTGATCACCCACGCAGAATTCGCCCCCTCATCTCCTGTCAGGATCACATCAATTGGATCTGCGATACCATCACCGGCACAGATGGTCACTTCAGTAAGCGAGTCCTCCGTTATCAGGTCACCTCCGTTCACGCCATTTCGGATGACGGTAATTGGATTCGACAAGTCAAAACAGCCTTGCAGGTCATTGGCGTTCATCCCGACCTCCGCTCCCTGCAGGCCGTCCTCAAAGCTCAGGTGCCACACCAGGCACGTACCGCCTCCGGCGCCTTCCAGGTCAAACGGCGGGGCGGGTGGCAGCGCCAGGATATTCGCAGAATCGTCCGTGATCACCCAGGCAGAGTTCGTACCTACATTGCCGGTCAGGATCACATCAAATTCATCAGGTACGCCATCGCCTGCGCAGATCGTCAGTTCTGTCAGAGTATCAGTAGTCATCAGATCACCCCCGTCTACCCCGTTGCGGATCACCGTAATTGGATTTGACAGGTCGAAACAACCTTCGAGGTCGTTGGCATTCAGACCGACTTCTGCTCCTACCAGGCCGTCTTCAAAACTCAAATGCCAGATCAGACAAGTACCACCACCGGCACCTTCCAGATCAAATGGCGGGGCGTCAGGCAAGGCCAAAATATTTGCAGAATCATCCGTGATCACCCACGCAGAGTTTGCACCTACATTGCCGGTCAGGATCACATCAAAAGCATCGGACATACCGTCACCGGCACAGATGGTCAGTTCCGTTAAAGTATCGGTCGTAGTCAGGTTTCCACCTTCTACACCATTACGGACAACCGTAATTGGATTTGATAAATCGAAGCAGCCTTCGAGGTCATTGGCATTCAGGCCCAACTCAGCACCAACCAAACCTGTATCAAAGGTCAAATGCCAGATCAGGCAAATACCTGCACCCGCTCCCTCCAAATCAAACGGAGGAGCAGCTGGCAAAGCCAAAATAGTTCCAGCATCATCAGTGATCACCCATGCGGAGTTTGCACCTACATTGCCGGTCAGGGTCACATCAATCGGATCGCCAATGCCGTCGCCAGCACAAATGGTCGTTGGATCGTCTGTTGAAATTTCACCACCCTCGGCGTTGCAGATATTCTCGCAGTCTTCATTAACTACGCGGATCACTGTAATCGGGTTCGATAAGTCGAAGCAGCCTTCCAGATCATTGGCATTCAAACCAACTTCCGCTCCCTGCAGGCCATCTTCAAAACTCAAGTTCCAGATCAGGCAAGTTCCTTCACCTGCACCTTCCAGATTGAATGGAGGGTTGGCCGGCAACGCCAATATTTCACCAGCATCGTCTGTAATTACCCAGGCCCGGTTGGCCCCCTCCACATTGGACAAACTGACATTGATCGGGTCATCTATGCCGTCTCCGGCACAAATGGTAAAAGTGCTGAATCCATTGGTCATGATCAGGTCTCCTCCATTGACACCATTGCGATCAACGGTAATCGGATTCGACAAATCAAAACAACCACTAAGGTCATTCGCATTTAAACCAACTTCCGCACCTTCCAATCCATCTTCATAACTTAAATGCCAAACCAGGCAGACGCCATCGCCAGCACCTTCCAGGTCAAATGGCGGGGCAGCCGGTAAGGCTAAAATATTTCCTAAAGCATCCGTGATCACCCACGCAGAGTTCGTCCCTTCGTTGCCCGTCAGGATCACGTCGAAAGCATCGGACATACCGTCGCCGGCGCAGATCGTCAGCTCCGTCAGGGTATCGGCGGTCGTCAGGTTCCCGCCGTTCACGCCGTTGCGGATCACCGTGATCGGGTTCGACAGGTCGAAGCAGCCCATCAGGTCGTTCGCGTTCATCCCGACCTCCGCTCCCTGCAGGCCGTCCTCAAAGCTCAGGTGCCACACCAGGCACGTACCGCCTCCGGCGCCTTCCAGGTCAAATGGTGGGGCAGCTGGCAGCGCCAGGATGTTCGCAGAATCGTCCGTGATCACCCATCCAGAGTTCGCTCCCTCGTTGCCCGTCAGGATCACGTCAAAAGCATCCGACATGCCGTCGCCGGCGCAGATCGTCAGCTCCGTCAACGTGTCGGCGGTCATCAGGTTCCCGCCGGCAACGCCATTTCTGATTACCGTGATCGGGTTGGACAGGTCGAAGCAGCCCACCAGGTCGTTGGCGTTCATCCCGACCTCCGCTCCCTGCAGGCCGTCCTCAAAGCTCAGGTGCCACACCAGGCACGTACCGCCACCGGCGCCTTCCAGGTCAAACGGCGGAGCGGGTGGCAGCGCCAGGATATTCGCAGAATCGTCCGTGATCACCCACGCAGAGTTCGCCCCTTCGTTGCCCGTCAGGATCACGTCGAAAGCATCGGACATACCGTCGCCGGCACAGATCGTCAGCTCCGTCAGGGTATCGGCGGTCGTCAGGTTGCCGCCGTTCACGCCGTTGCGGATCACCGTGATCGGGTTCGACAAATCAAATTCCCCCATCAGGTCGTTGGCATTCAGCCCGACCTCTGCTCCCTGCAGGCCGTCCTCAAAGCTCAGGTGCCATACCAGGCAGATGCCGCCGCCAGCGCCTTCCAGGTCGAACGGCGGAGCGGGTGGCAGCGCCAGGATATTCGCAGAATCGTCCGTGATCACCCACGCAGAGTTCGTCCCTTCGTTGCCCGTCAGGATCACGTCGAAAGCATCGGAAACACCATCACCAGCGCAAATGGTCAGTTCCGTCAGCGTATCTGTCGTGGTCAGGTTACCTCCTTCAGGAGAGGCAGCCACCATATTTTCATTACAAATAGATGGATTAGCAGCCAAGGACCAATCATTAGCGGTATTACCATTTCCATCAAAAATCAAGGATTGGCCATTCGGGATCGCCGGGGCAAAATTATCTATGTCCCAAATACCGGCAGCAATAGCAACTGCCGCACGTTGGTGGCCAGTAGATCCCCATTCCACATAATCGATGATGGCAGTCGGGCTGCCAAAATTATTGGAGGTATAAATTCCCATTTCCCCATCTCCGCTTCCAACATTATTGGGCCATTCAACCGCTACTATTTCTCCAGCTCCGATATTCGCTGCCCCACAAACAAAATCCAGGTTGCCGATCTGCACATAACCAGGGAAGTTACAAAGCCAATAGTCTGAAACATCAAGTGATTCGTCACCGATGTTTTTTAATTCCACAGTTCCGTTCGGTAAGATTTCATTAATGACAATTTCAGCGACCAAAAGATCACTGGCCATTCCGGTAGCAGGGATTTCGTTTACAGTGTAAAGACAGGTAGTTTCAGTATAAACATTCAATGTGAATGCTATTTGAAAACCCATCGCCAAGAGAAAAAGAGTAGAAATGGTTCTTTTCATTTTGCAATTTTATTGGTTAAAAAATAATAGGCTACAGACAAGAGCTAAGTGCCAAATGGAAGCACTCCATGTAGCTATGCAGTCCTGTCTTATTGTTTGAATTGATAAGGAAAAGCTCAAAAAAGAATTGTTCTAAATAACCCAATGACTTCTATTAAAAATTGTTTGAGAGCAGGTTTGGTAAAAGCAATTTTCTTAAACCGGTACAAAAATAGATTTTCCATATCCCACGGCACTCACAGAAATATCACAGAAATATCACAACGAAAAGCCTCGTTTAAAAACTATCACAACTCATTGACTGTCAATTAATTAAACAATAACCCCAACAACCGTTCGGCATCAATTAATTTTTCAAAACAATTGTTTTGTAAATCTTAGGACAATTCATCTTGAATTATGTCATTTTTGAAAACAATTTTTTTTAACCGGGAGAAGCAGAGCGGTTTTTGGCTTCCTGACTTGTGGAACTGGATTTAGCTTCGCTCAATTTGGCTTTTGATAATTTTTAATTTTTTATTCTCTATTTTCCATTTTATACTGGATGAAATAACAAAATTCTGATCGACTTATGGTTTAACAATCTAAGTCGCGCATGAATCTAAATATGTCAATTAGTTGCGGGCGGCCTTATGAATTGTTTTTTTATTTGCGGAGCAGAAAAAGGTCAACCTTCTTTTCCGAATAAAAGAATCGTCTTTAAAATTAAGTTTCCTTTTTTGGGTGAAAGAAATCCCGTTACTGTTTGGGAGGTTTTATTTTTTTTCACCATTTTAAAGTAAAAGCCTACCTTCATTCGTCTTCCCAACAAAAACAGATGTCGCCAGCAATAATGGCAGAAACAAAAAAGCAAAACGCCAAGGTCACAGCAGTCGTCAGGGAATATGGCAGCCGACTGCTAGGGTTCATCCGAAACCGGGTGTCTTCCCCTGCTGAAGCGGAAGACATCCTGCAGGAAGTGTGGTACCAATTCAACCGGGTGGTGAATACCGAACCCATCGAACAGGTGAGCGGCTGGCTGTTTCAGGTGGCCCGCAACCGCATCACCGACCGCTACCGCAAAAAAAAGGAAGAACGGCTGGACGACCTGGCTTACGAAGACGAAGAGGGCGACCTGGTTTTCCGCGAAATACTTTTGTCGGACGACAATACGCCGGAAACGGAAATGTTCCGCCAACTGTTTTGGGAGGCACTGGAGGAGGCCCTCGACGAACTGCCTGAGAACCAGCGCAATGCCTTCGTATGGAACGAACTGGACGGGGAAACCCTTCAACAGATCGCCGACCGTACAGGCGACAACCTCAAGACCGTGATTTCTCGCAAGCGCTATGCTGTCCAGCATTTGCGCAAGCGGCTGCAAACTTTGTATGAAGAATTTTTAGAGTATTAATTGTTAGAGGGATGAAGGTAGAGGGTAGAAGGATTTTCCTTCGTCCTTCTGCCCTCTGCCTTCTATCGTTTACCGAATCAACATGTTCCGTAATCAAAATTCCGACCACTGGAAGCCCGGGCCATTAAAAGTCCTGTTCTTTTTGGCGATGGCTGCCCTGTTTATTTTTGTTTTGGGAAATGTCATCATGTTTCTCTGGAACACCGTGTTGGCCAATGCCACGGGCGTCAGTACATTGACCTTTTGGGAATCCATCGGCCTCTTTGTACTGGCCCGCATCCTGTTTGGGGGGTTCCGGTTTGGGCCCCGCGGAAGGTCCTGGAAAAAGGGATACAAACGCCGCAAGGAATGGCGCGCAAAGTGGATGAACATGAACGAGGAAGAACGGGCTGCCTTTAAGGAAAAATGGCGGGAACGGTGTGGGAAGAAGTAGAACGATTTTTGGTTTCTGGTTTTTGGTTTTTGGTTTTTGGTTTCCCGACCTGCGGTGCGGGATTTCGATTTGCTCAATTTGGTTTTTGGTTAATAGATCTATATGTATAATACTCCGTGAGCTTTGCGGTCTCTGCGTGTAAATCTGCCTGGGATGTGATCACGCAGAGGGCGCAAAGTCCGCAGAGATAGCTTGCGTTTTCTTCACTTTGACCACTCCTTTATTTTTTCAACTTGGCGACTTCGATCGAAATAAATTCCGGTAAATAATTGGGCGTGCATCCCCGTGGGGCGACTTCCTCTTTATAAAGACCCGTTTTTTCTCCGATGGCGATGCACCTGGCCCGGTGCTCTTCCTGCCATTTGCCAATTTGACCAGCCGTAAAATTCATGGCCCACTGAACCTCCGGTACTTCGCCAACGATGTTGGTTTCTATGGCATTTAAGAGGTCCGCCGTATTGGTGTGGCCGGTCTTTCCCGTCCATCTTAACCTCGCCTGATAATACCAGAAGATACGTCGTTTCATGGCAGAGGGGCTTTTTTCCCAGGATTCCATCAGCGCAATAGTTTGCTTGTTTTTCATCAATTGATTGGCCATCAGCCAGTCGGTCAAGTGATTTCTTTCCTTCAAATCGTGTTGTTTTAAATCCTGGTCAAATTGATCAATTAATTCTTTGGTAACCAATTTTTTATCCATGATCAAAATGGCCAACTGCCGCGCAAAAAAACCGCCTGCCGACCAAAGCTCCAATGCCAATGCATGGTCTTTTTTTATTTCCCTGGCGATTTTTCGCAAGTCACCGAGCTTGGTGTCTGGCTGGGTGATTTGGTTGTGGATGGCGGTAGCTTTTGGTGTGAGTTTCATGTTGAGTGCTTTGATATTTATAATAGTGAATTATGATTGACACATGTGGCACGGCAATTTATAACATTCAAGATTTCAAAAAACTCACTGTTTCAAATATCCCTCAACACGCTGCAATGTTTTTGCGGAAGGTACATATTTCGGATCCAGCTGCATTTTGATAAATTCATCTTTGATGAATTTTTCCTCCTTTGACTTGACGTACTTAAAGTCTTTTGGTGCGTTCAGGAAGCCCTCCGTGAGATTGTTGAATTCTGCCCGGTTGTCGTTCGTGATGATGCGCTCCCTTTGGAATTCGGGCTGCGTAGTGACGGCCCTGAGGTTGGTATAATAGATGGATGTCCTTCGTTTGTCCAGGTAATATTCTTCCCGCAGTTCTTTTTTTTCGTTGAGGTTGAATGTCCCGTCTATTTTTTGCAGTTGTTTGATGTCGTTATTATTCGCCTCGATCAAGTAAGTGTTTTTAATGCCGCGGGTCTGGTACAAGTCTTTCAGACTGTTCCTGGTGGCCAGCTCGGCCTTGATGGTAAAATTTGCCTGTTCTTCTTTTCCGTTCAGGGTGTACACTTCGCAGAGGCTGGTGGTGAGTTCGGCGAGGTCATTCAACAAGGGGGTTCTGACAAACCCGGGTTCCAAGACTTTCTCGGCTTTATTATAAGCTCCTTTGTAAATCAAATAGTCGACAAACTCTTGTTTTACCGGCACCTGGTAAGGCGCATTCATATCGGCGATTTCATAGTATTTGTTCACTTTGGTCACTTTACTTCCCAACAGCATTTCGGTGCGGGCGGCGAGGGTGGCCAGTTGTTCGAGTTCCCTTTTAGCCTCGAACGTATTGGCCAAAAGTGCTTTTTCGTCCCAGTTGTAACCCGCAAATATTTTTGAGACTGTTTTTAATTGCCCCCTTTTAAACCTTGCCAGGGCATTTTTAAAATCTTTTGATAAATAGGAGTCGTCCAGCCTGCTATATTCCCATGCCCATTTTTTGATCGCTTTTACCAGTATTTCCTTGTCCTTGACGGTTGGCGGTTGCCAGGCATTAGGCCCCCTGCCGGGAGGTTGGGAGGAGCCGCCGTCCAATTGACCTTCCAATTGCCCGGCAATGGCTTTCTGTTCTTTTTCAGCAGCTGTTTTTGGTCGCATGGTCAGCGTGATGTCACCGACATTGCACCCAAAAATGCTGGCGTCAAAATAAAACTGCGGGATAACATAGACATCGTTGGAGTCGGAGCTGCAACCTACTTTTTTAATATTGTAGCCTCCTGTTTGCATCGTCACAAAGTCTTCATGTTCGAGGTGGATCAGGGTCGGGTGAGACAAGGCATCAAAATTTTCCAGGGTCAAAAATTTGCCCTTGCTGTCACTCTCGTCAAATGACGGCGAGGTAAAATCGGACGGCCATTGGCACAGCCTCAACGTCGGGGGAACATCTTCCGAAGTAAAGTGCTCATCCTCCCCTTTTTTTACGTAGATTTTCACGTCCACCCCAAAAGCAGTTTCCACCACATAATCGGGCGATGGTGCATGGACGTTGAAACTGGTAGCGGCCAACAAGAACACGAGCGCTCCCAAAAAGGTGGAAATGTGTTTGATGTATTTCATGATTTTATTGAGTTAAATTGAAAATATAATTTCCTTTTTTTTGAGGAATTTTTTTGACTTTTTTGGTCAGCTGGCCGTTTGCCCGGTATTCCAGTATCAGCTCAAAATATTTTATTCCATTTTCTTCATTTGTACCATCAAGGTGAAAAGGGACTTTTATTTGGAATTTCCCATTTTCATCGACCCCGCTTTTCCATTTGCTCAAACTGACCTCCATCTCATCATAAGGAATGACATTGGGCTCGGCAACGACTTCTCCCCTGACCTCCTCCCAATAAAACCCCGGAAAATGAAACGCACATAAATATCCAACCATCAACAATACAACCGCTCCCAAAATGTAAAATCTTTTTTTGCTAAAAGGCAGGCCGCCGCCTTGCTTCTTCTCATCCGTCCCGGCAGACTCTATTCCATCCATTATATCCATCAGGGCGACTGCGATTTTATTCCTTTGCAGGATCGCCTCTCCCTGGGCAATGGTTCCCTGTTTCTCAAGGTTCTTCAGGTGTTTGTACGCTTGTTGCTGTACGGCGACATTGTTTTCTTCCGGGTTGTCCTCGATGGATGCCAATTCTTTAAAAGCATTTTCGAAGTCACTTTCACTGATCAGCTGTTTGATATCTTCTATTTTGGTCTTTGAAACCATCCTCGCAGGTTTGACTGTTTTAAATGATGAAATTGAGAAATCGGAAACTTAAACGAGAAGTTGTTTGAAAACTCCTGGTTTCTAATTTCGAACAACGTGCTTTATCTGCATGAAATTAATATATTGCTTTGAAACTTATAACTAAGTTCTCCATAAAAAGGTGCGCAAAGTGGTCCCACGGCATTTGGCTGAATAATTTTAAACTTCAAATTGCCGTATTAAAAATTGGCAGGCCACGGTAGTAAATTACTGCTCTTTATGCCCCCACACCAAATAATGAATATACCCGCCGGGCGACACATAAGTCCCCTCATCAATTTTTTCAATCTTTTTTTGCAAGTGGAGCCTGGCAAGGTCCCAGAAGTTTGAAAATTTATCAGGGTCACCGCCGCCGGCCAGGTAAAAGCGCTGGCAATTTTCCCGCGTGCCGCCCAGCACCATCGCAGCGCCGGAATTATAAGTATCCCGCATCAGTTGCACAAAGTTTTTGGCCCCCAGATCGGTGTACGGTGGAGCCAATAATGCACACTGGTTATTGGTATTGACGTGTATGTCTTTCCAGCCGCAGGCCAGCAAAGCGGCCGGGATGACCTGTCCTGCTGACTGGTGGCCCTGTCCGACCTTGAATTTGCCCTGGGTACACCGATATTCCAACTCCAACAAATCGGATATTTGGCTCCAGTCCAGTAAAGGCCGATCGACAAAAGAGCCTGCGGTGCTGCCAAGGTTGTTGGGCTCTGCACACAAGAAAAGGCCGCCGGGCTTCAAGACCCGGATCATTTCTTTGATCGCCGCGTCCATATCCTCCACGTGGATCAGCACGGTCTGGCAGGTGACCATATCAAAGCTTTCATCGGCGAAAGGAAGTGATTCGGCAGCACCCACCTGGTAGGTCGAGCGGTTGCCGATGCCCAGTTTTGTGGCCCGCTCGTGAGCGCCTTTTACCCACTCGGCTTCCGGGTCGATGCCGTGCAGGTGGGTTTCCGCACTCAGATGGCGCATCAGTCGTTGTCCCCAGTGCCCTACCCCACAGCCGACATCGAGAACGGACTGTACCTGCTCCAGCTTCCATTGCCGGGCCATCATGCCAAGGAATTCATCATTCCACCAGGTGTCGCGCCAGTCTCCCTTAAAACCGGTCAATTGGTGATAATCTTCTTTGCTAAGGGCAGCGAGATGGGCTTTTTTGTTTTCTTTTTTCATTGGGTTTTATTGAAAATTTGCAATTAGCTAATTGATGTTTAGATGCAGGGGCAGGACATTTTAATTTTTTAAACACATAGGCACATAAGGACACATAGAAAACCATTAATAACTTTCTCTAGGTGTCCTTATGTGCCTATGTGTTTAAATGTTTACAAGTTAGTATATCACTACGGCAAGCAATTTTGGAACAACGAAATAAATAAATTCTCACAAACTATAAAACCTGGTTAAGCAGGTGGTCAAAAAAAATGACACTTTTCCTTTGCCTGAAAAAGATTTTTAGGACTTGGAAATCAAACATTTGCCCAAATAAAAGTGTCATTTTTAGCGCTCTTTATTTTGTCCAAGCACTTACTTTATTTCTATTTTACCACTGCCCCAGGTATGACCACGCAAATAAAAGTCAATGCCCGTTTTTTCCTGTGCATCAACCAACCCGTTTCTGACTTCCACCGGCCTAAGGAAAACCGCCTGCCTCAATTCGTTTACCTTCGGCAGATGCTCCGGGGCAATGGCATCAAGAATTCCGTAGGCGGGTTCGGTCCGGTCATTTTTAACGGTGATGTACCAGTCGTCGATCAAGGCAAATTCAAAAGGGGATATTTCACCTTTTTTCAATGCTTTTTTTAACAAAGGCTTTAGCGTTGGATAAAGCTGGTCTTTTCGGCCATACTCCGTAGAAATGGAATTATGGTGGCTGATAATGGTAGACATCCAAAAATTATTTCCGATCAGCTTTTCGCCGGGATAACCATGTGTTTTAAGAATGGAAGAAAATTCAGCGATTTGTTTTTCACTCTGTGGTGCAAATTTTTTCTCGGCATATTTTTTCTTTGCTTTTTCACCAAAAGTTAAAAATGCCCGGAGTGCTTTTTTCTGATCTCTGGAAATCATTTTTTTCACTTGATCCCGCAACGGGCGATTGATTGCCGATTGATACTGCTTTCGGTGTATTGGATATTCTTTCTTTAATGTTTTCCAATTTTCTCCTTTTCCTAACTTAGACAGGTATTTATTTTTTTTAATTGATTTCAGCTCCCACCCGGCAAGTATCCCTTTTTTCAAATAAGCCATTGTTTTTTGTTCGTCCTGCAAATGCCAGGCAAGTTGTACGGCGATTTTATATTCACGTAAAAAAATGAAATCATAATTATTGAACAATTGTTCATAAGCGTGAAGTGCAGCCTGGTAATTTTCCGCAATAATTAATTTTTCCGCAGCCATAACCCGCTTATGGTACATTCCATAATCAGGGCTATTTTGTGCGTTGAGGTATGTTGATGTGAAAAATAAAAGAAGGCCGAATAATGCCTGGACGGTACGTTGTAGCAAGAGATTGTTTTTTTAATGATTAAAGGACTTTTTACCAAAAGACTGTACCCAGGAGAAGAAGGTTTGTTGTATTATTTTTTTACTGTAAAAATGATTATACCTGATAAAGTTTTTTTTATCGCTTATGGGCCGTTGATCAAAAAAACACCTGTGTTATTTGTACCCGAACAGGTGAGCCACCTTCGCCCCTAATTTAAACATAGCCCTTTGAAACTTCCAGGGAATAAAGCTAAAGTAGGCATCAAAATAATCCATCAAAATAAGTGTGTAAAAAGGATTGTAAGGGATATTTCTTTTACTTATTTTCCCCTGCTGTGAAAGTTGATAAGTCAATCTTAGGCCTTTTTCAATATTTTTAGGTGGATATATTTCTGCGACGAACTTTACAGGTTCGTTGGTGTCGTTCCAGAATGAATGAAGTACAAATTTATCGACCACTTTTTTCCCACTTCCTGGCCTGAGCACATAATGCTGATTCCCTACTGTTAAATTCAATTCGCCTGAAATGACCTCAAATGTTTCAATTTGGAAAGGATGAAAATGCCTCGGACTTTTGGCCCAAGAAGATTTAGGTGCCAGGGTCATAATAAAATTGGACATCCGGCCCCCGGTTTCTATATCGGTCTGCAAAAATTCAATTTGATCTCCGGTGCCTTTATTTTTAATTATTTCATTCATTTTATTTTTAGTAAAACTATTTTCGCTTCACAAGTTGTCTGACGTTTGCTTGTTGTGCTTCCAAGTTTAATTCTTTGACCAACTGGTTGATTTCATCCTCTGCCCGGTAAGGGCTTTCCATTCTGAACCGTTCCCGGTTTTTCTTCTCATACATTCTACCTAAATAAAAGGACATGGCGGTATCATCAATATCTTCTTTTAAATATGCCCCGTATACTTTTTCAAAATTCCTTTCCCGCACGTCATACCCCTGCGCATGGTGGATAACCATCCAGGGTGCGGTAACCGCTTTTTGTCCCATTAAATCTTTTTCCGGATATCCGAATTTTTCTAAATACTGCTCCACTTTATACAGGTTGATTTCATCTTGTTTCCATTGTGCCTTTATATAATTCATGTACTCTTCCGAACCTTCTCCATATTTCAACATTAATGCCTGCCCCTCACTCCCTCTTACCTTTTGATCGTCTTCCAATATATTTTCCAAAAATCTTTTTTTATCCTCAACGGTGGATAAATTTTCGACTTCATTTCCAATCGTCACAGCTTCTTTTTTTTCTACTTCACGGCAACCAAAAAAGGCCATTAAAAATAGAAATAAAATTAGATGGGTATTTTTCATTTTTTAATTAATAGATGTAATGATTCATAAACTTGAACTAAGGCCCGGTTTAGCGGTAACACCGTTTCAGTTCGTTACCGTTGGATTCGCATGAGTTATAAATTCATTCGATATCAGGCAATGTTTCAAACTCTCTCCGTTTATTATCAAACCATTCCTGCATGGCATTGGGAGACTTCATCAGCTCTTGCATTTTGCCCATGGCAGCGAGATGAAGCTGGTCGCCTTTTTGGAACATCTCCATCCCGTGTTTTTTGCTCTGTTCCGCCATCTCTTCAAAAGTATTGGCGTGAAATACTGCATCGCATGCACCACCTAATTGTCTGCAAGTCATTTTTTTCATTTTGTAATTATTTAAGTAATGGTGAAAATTCATTTTAAGACGAGGCATCTGGCTAAACTTGCAACAACTGACTCACACTCCCTCCAATACCAGCCCAATCTATTTTTTTAAGTTCAGACTTATTTATGTTTTAGGCAACTTTCCCAGTCCATACTTACGGACATAAAACATAAACCCAAATATCAATAATATTCCTAAGACAGATGGAAGGTACTGGCTATGTGGTTGATATTCTTCAAGAACAGTTCCGGTAAATGCCGACAGCAGTGCAGCAAAAGCACTTGTCATTTTGTAGATGTGTTCATAAATCCAAATCCGGTCTTTTTCATACAGCCCCCTTGGAATGAGGTACCTGAAAAAATCATAAACAATGACCAGAATTAAAGCGCCAACGGTACTGTAAATAACCACCGGAGCCCATATCATTCCGATTGATTTAAAAAAGTATAAGTAATATGCTAACACCAACAAACTGAAAATAGCAATTAAAATATCAAGCCTTCGGGGGATATTCGTTTTTGATTGTAAAACTCTGAACCCTGAAAAGGCAACGTATCCGCTCAGTACGGTTATGACCAATAAGAATATGTTTCTGCCAGATACAAATAACACCCTTTCATGAAAAATAAAAAGCCTTGTTAGCACTGGTAGTGCTAACAAGGCCTGTCAAATTAAATATTATCTTCTCTTACCTCGCCACCACCAATTTCTTGCTGATTCGCTCCTCGCCCGTTATCAACTGCACCAGGTAATAACCAGGCCGTAGATCAGCAATCATCATGCGCTCCTGGTTGGCACCACCTACTGCATTGACAGTTTGTAAAACACGACCGGTGAAGTCGAGGATATGGATCTGTACGTCCACATCGGTCGCCACGTCGTAGGCCACCGTCAATTCATTGGAAGCCGGGTTCGGGAAGAGCTTCATTTCACCAGGGGCAGTCAGGACGTCAGAAGTATAACTGGTTTCGTTATTACCTGCGCCATTGGTGCCGATGACCATGTTGCCGCCGCCAGAGGTACAACCGGAAATAGTTACGTCGTCAATGTATACCCAATCAGAATTACCGGAAGCATCACAACGGAAACGCAAACGGGTGCTCGAAGTGAAAGGCCCTGCAATGGTGACCGCATCTGTGTAGAAGTTGTTGTTCTCGAATTCATCGCCTCGGTTCCACTCTTCCACGGTTGTGTACGAGCTGCCGCCGTTGGTGGAAATCTGCAGCCAGAAATCCTCATTGCTGTTGTCCATGCTCCTTGGATAGTAGCCGAACTCTACCAACAGTTCATCGTAAGCAGCAAGGTTGAGGTTGTCAGTCGTCATGGTAGAAGTACTGGTGTTATCCCGCAAGCGCACACAATAAGTGCCATTGCTGGCATACTGTGAATCATTCGCACTCCGACGGCAATCGCTACCCCCGTCGTTCCAGATACCCCAGCCGCTTTCGAAGCCATTGCTGTTGATGACGGTGTAGGTACACCCGCCGCCACCGCCTGTCGGTACGCAGAAATTGGTCGTTTCAGAAGAGCCAAAAGCCCCGCCAGACGCCAATACGCTGCCAGACGCATCCTCGGTCAGCGAGTAGGAGCCGGTACCGTAGCCGCAGCAAATACCATCGCCATAAGAGTCGTAAATGGTAAAGTCATAGCAGCCGTCTCCCAGGCAAGCATCTTCAATAACGGTCGCACCTGCTGTGGAGTAAGGCCCACCAGAAGCGAGGACCGCACCGCCACCGTCGGTAATTTCCCAGGTAGTTTCACCGGGGTAGTTATCCAAATTGAGCGTCAGCGTGACACCATTATCGGTGCAAGGTGTCTGGTCTTCCACTTCGTAGCTGCCGGTTGCAAAACATCCTTCATTATCAGTGACGGTACAAGAGTAAGTACCGGGCGCCAGTCCAGAGATAGTACCGGAGGAACCGCCATTACTCCATGCATAGCTGTAAGGAGAGGTACCGCCACTTGGCGTAGCTGTGGCCGTTCCGTTATTGCCACTGGTCGCCGGTGTACCCGACATAGCAACCGTCAACGTACAACCACCACAGCTGGACAGGCAGCTGGCATTGGTTACACGGTTACGGATCAGGTCACCGGGCTGAGGGCCGAAACCAAGGTTGAAGTTGATCCCAACTCCGCCAACCAAGTGGCAGTAGCTCATAATCGTTCCTTCGGGTGGCACTGCTGCATTACAACCTTCGCTGTAACCCGCCGCAGGTCCGCAACCATCAATTGCTGTGTTGTTGCCGTTCCAGGCGCAGGCATGAGTGTGAGGGGAGCCCAAGTTGTGTCCCATTTCGTGTGTCACTACTTCTACTGACCACGAGTACGTTGGGAACAATTGGTAAGTGCTGTTGACATAGCTGTAAGCAAAATTGTAAGTAGAGCAGAGTGCATCTACCCAGGCCACACCACCTCCGGCAGGGGCACCACGGGAGATCAGGTGTGCCAAATCACCGTTGAACCCCTGGCGGGCATTGCGGAAAGCAGTAAGTGCATTGGAAGTGGAATTGGTCGGATAGTTGTCTGGTGTGTCCCACACAAAAATTTCAGAAATCTGGGTAGTGATCTGTTCGTTGTCATATAATGTAGCCACCACGTTGAAAAGGCCCGTCATATAATCGACCGTAGCCTGTACACTTCCGTTTTCCAAATACATGTCGTGCTCGCATTCCAGGTAAACCTGGACACAATTTGACAGGTTTTTATTGGCGTGGGTGGAAAGGCCATCTTTTAACCTTTTTAAATCTACCTTGGTAATTTCAGGGCTGTCAGCCCCACACTGAAAACCATGTTCGATAAGCAAATCATTCTCTTTGTAAAAAATGTATTGATCCTTTGCCTGTTTTGTTTTCCCCAAAACCATATCGCCATCTTCCAGCGTGCTGATGACACCGATCACCTCTCCCTCGAAAATACTGATGGCCACCAGTGAGCGTTCTGCACCACGTACTACTCCCTGGTAATGCAGCCCCCGTTTGAAGTTCACGGGCTGTCCATTAGAACTGGATGTAGTAACAACAAACTCTTCGGTAAGCGTTTCACGCAATATGAGATCCATGACCATTTGCTGGTTGTTGGCCAATGGTATATTAAAAGTAATTGCAGCGTGCTGCGCATTTAATAAAGCACTGAGAGATTCTGTTTTCAATTCAAGTATCTGCCCTTTCGAAAGGGCAGTTTTCGCCTGTGGCATCAATACATCCATGTTGCCCTGATAGGTAAAAACATTGGCCTGTTGGAAAGACTGTTTGCTTTTAGCATTTTCGATTTTTGCCATCAGAGGCGTCTGCTGGTTTTGTCCAAATGTAAGACTGGAAAAAAATAAAAATACCGCCATCAAAGACAGTTTTGTAAAAGAGTTCCGCATAATGTAAAAAGTTTGGAGATGAGCAACCGGTCTGAGCGATGCGCCTGCCATCTTGTTAATAATTCTGTTGATGAATTTTTCTTCTGATTGTTGTCAAATGAAGGTCGGAGTGATTAATTGATTTTTTTAAAATTCTGGTAAAATTCTACTTGCTATCGTTCGGTTTTTTAAGGCATATAAAAACCATTAGAATGTCATACACATTCAAGCACCGTGCATCACGTGCACAGACAAGAACCACCAACAGAGTTCGCTATATTTCTAATTTAAAACCTACTTATTTCCAGGGCTTATAGTAGAACTGGAGGATGAGGTTTTTAATTTAACTATATCAAAAAAAATAGTCGTAGGGTTTGTAGGCGGGCAATTATTTTTTTTGTTTTTGGATATCAAGACACACAAATATATTTATTAAATAGTTTTACGCAAGAAAATTGTTCGTAAGAAATTAATTTTTTTGAATTCAAACCATTTAAAGTTAATGATTTTTATCGTCCTCCCTTTCCTTCAAACATTTGTTTAAGTAATAACTAAGAATTTCTAAACAGTTTTTACTGGGCGGGTTTTATTCAATAAAACTGGATGCGAATAAATCTCGCTGGCGGGTATTTTTCTTTCCTGAAGTAAAATTGTTTGATTTAATCTAGGTCCAATTCCAGCTCGCATATCTCAAAATTACCTCCCCGATAGCCCGTAATGAGAAGCTTGCTTCCTTTGGGCGACCAGTCCGGCAATGTATCTCCATCTTGATTATGGGTGACCCTGACCTGGTTCCCCCCATCGGCATCCATAATGTAGATTTCCGGTCTGGTACCCTCCATGGAAGTGACATAAACAACCCTGCTACCACTTGACGACCAGGAAGGACAAAAGTTATGCTTGGGCCAATTTGTCAAACGGGACTCTTTTCCATTTCCTATATTCATCCGGTATATTTCATCATCTTTGTTATCGGTATGTTTTCTAGAGAAATAAATAATTTCATTCCCATCCGGGGACCATCTCGGATAATAATTTCTAAATTCATTTTTAGTTAACCACTTTTTTATTTTTCCATTCTTTTTTAATAAAAGAATATTGCTTTTGTCCTCCGACTCTTTTGCACTTACCGCGATGTATTTTCCATTTGGTGAAAAATTTCCAAATATCCATTCCTGCTTAAGATTCGAATTTGGGATTTCTTTTATTTTCTTGTTTTTAATATTAAGCACATAGAGTTTCTTTTTACCACCGCGGTCTGATTCAAACAAAATTTTTTTACCACTCGGATGCCAGGAAGGGCGTCGGTCATCCCCTTTGTCAAACGTTATTCTTTGCTGGTTCTGCCCTTTATTGCCCATAATATAAATATCCCAATGTCCATTTCTATTGGACTCAAATACGATTTTACTACCATCTGGAGAATAGGAAGCGTATCGATCATCATGCATATTTTGGGACAAACAAACTTCACTCAACAAAACAGACTGTGAGTGAATAATATTACTTGGCAAAAACCCCAGAATTAAAAATAGCGTAAATATTATATTTTTCATTTTTTCCTTATTTCAGTTAATAAAAGATAAAATAAACATGCATCGATTGTGGATCATTGGCTTTCAAAGTCAAGATTCATTATTTCAATGACAACCAAAAATATTTAGCATTGCATTTAAACATTACAGAGTCCTGAGAAATTTTGCAATAAATCAAATACACGCTCTGTCCACCTTTTGACTTTTTGATATATTAGCGCTGAGTACAGGACAAAATTTAATTTTTAAAAACACAGCGAGTACATCCTCCCCCTAACCCCCTCCAAAGGGGGAAAAAACGGATTTAATTCCCCCCTTTGGAGGGGGTTAGGGGGAGGATTCTCAGGCATAAATTATCAATGTTGAGTTTTGTCCTGTACTTAAATATTAGCGAATAAATAAAAAATCACAAAAGATGTCTCTCTTCAACCTATTAAAAAAAAAAGAACAAGGTCCTGTTATCGACGATAAAACCTGGATGAACCAAACCGGCAAATTAAAAGGTTGTGCAGCCTTGCTGAAAGAACACCCTGCATACACGTTGGTGGCCTGGCTGCTCCGGACCAAAGAAGAAGCAGCAGCTTATTTATTCCGGGAGTACGGCCTCTCTCCGGTGATTGAAACAGCCACTTCGGTAATGCCCTCTCGGATACAGGGAAAAGAAATTTGTTTTTTGGAACATCATCCGCAACTTGGCAAAGAGTTGAACTTGTTAAAATCTTGGAAATGCGAAAAAGTGTTGTTCCTGAACTCGCTTGAGGATGCTGTATTTTATCACTCAAAACCAGAACGCATCATCGAACTGATGCAAAGATTGGGACACCAGGAAAACGAAGTGATTCAACACCCGATGGTCACCAAGTCCATCCGCCGGGCACAGCAAAAGTTTGACAAAGAGGGGATAAAGGATTTACCAAAAAAATATGGAGAATGGCTATGGGTCTGATTTAATGGGCGCAAAAGCAAAATTTATCAGCATTTAATTGATTAATGTTTTTTCAAGAAAAACAGACAAGTAAATGCTTGGACAAAAATAAGGAGCGCTAAAAATGATTTTTATGAATTAAAACTTTTATTTAAACAAAATAAAAGTGTCATTCTTTTAGTCCTATTAGTTGGTGAAAAATAATCAGCTTACTTTTATTTAAGTGGCGGTTCAAAAAAAATGACACTTTTCTTTTACCTGAAAAAAAGTTTTCAACTATATAAAAAAAGCATTGGCCAAAATAAAAGTGTCATTTTTAGCGCTCCTTATTTTTAATTACCTGCTTAATTCCAGTTTAAAAAAGTTGTCTGAAAATTCAAACCAGGTTTATAATCCACCGCTAATTTTATCCATTCTCAGATTCGATATGCTCGAAATATTCATTGGTAAAATCGGTTCTCAGCTCCACCCACATGGGCAGGTGGTCCGACATTTTATAAGTTCGCCAGGTACTGTAATTATTCCTGCTTTTCAGTCCGTTTCTTGCTTCTCCCTCCGCCCGGTATAGTGGCTCATCCGCCGCGGTATAAACCGTTTTGAAGAAGTCGAAAATGTTTGCACCGATAATATCCAGGGTAGCATAATCAGAACGGCGTTTAGGGTTCCAAAAAGCAATTTGATCATAAAACTTATCCCTTTTTACATTAGATCCTTCCGGGATGGATTTGATGTCATCCGGCACAACGAAGCCATTGCTTTCCAATGCTTCCATAGTGGAGTGGGCCTTGCCAATGATATTAAAATCACCGAGCACTCCCATGAAAGATTCTTTGTCATCATTGAACTCGTTGATGGCCTTATTGGCCAGTGCCTCCGTCAGCAGTTTAATCTCGTTGACTCTTTGATTTAATTTATTCGTCAGTTCATTACTGCCATAATATATATGGACGGTACATAGGTTGATTTTTAGCCACCCAGCCTGAAAAGAAATTAAAAATGGCGTCCGGGCAAATTGCCGCAAAGAATCGTCGAAAGTATTTTCTGGAAACCGAAGGCCAAAATTTTCTCCTTCCACGATTGTATCCGGGATCTGCACCTCCGCTTTACCTTTTTCAGGCCGATTAATATGCGTCCCTTTTTTTACCGTTAGAAAAGCACCATTGGGCACTTCGATCCGGCAATTATCAGGCAGTGGAATTTCCAGGTCTTCCTTTAACCGGACTCTTCCATTTTTTTTCTCTGTATATGCATCATAAATTCCAGACAAATCGGGGTTTCCGTTTAAATCCAATTTCACCCCGTTTTCCAACTTTATTCTTTCCCCGAACGAGGCCCTGATTTTGTTGTTTTCTTTCAACGTCAATTCTCCGGCAATGTGCCTGAACCGAACCACGTCACTATTGTAAAGAAAGACCATTCGCTCCTGGTTGCCGGCACTTCCGTCCGTCACATCCGACGCCACATAATGCCACGACGGGCCGAGGATTCTTCTTAAATCCTTGAACTCCTGTAAGTCCTTCCTGACTTCTTGCAGCGCGATCAAATCGAATTTTGAAATGATTTCCGCCATGTAAAACAGGTCTTCATAGGTTCTTCCTCCATATTTATTTCCGCCAAACTCCCTGATATTCCAGGTAGCGATTTTAACCGTTTGTGCATTGGTCGGATTCTTCCGGGATTCGTCAATGTGCTGGTTCAGTGCCTCCCTCAAAAGCCCCAGTTTTTCAACTACTCGTCTTTTTTTGGTTTGTACTTTAGCAGAGTCGCCCGGTTTGATTTTAAGTCCGTAATAAAAAGGCATTGTTATTCATTTTAATTTAATGTTCAATTGAAAAAATCATATTTCAATTGAAAATTGGTTTTTTAAAATAGGAAGCCGTTTGATAATTATTGGCATTTTGTGTGTATCGAAAAAAAAAGAAATGATCATCTTAAATCAATTGTTGCTGATCGTTGAGAGGGATGGGAAACAGCTTACACGCTGTATATTTTTCGAAGAAAATAAATAGCATTTGGCGTTTAGCAAATATAACCAATTATCCTCTATTCCTGTGTGCAGGGCAAAATGGATCAATGATAACCCAAAACGATCCATCCGCCGCCCCCAGAGATAGCATGACCGCGAACCAAAGTTGCCGTACGGTTTTCTCCTCAAGGATATTTTTCAACTAAAAAATAAGCCTTATTTTTATGAAATAAGTTTTATAACGTATTTTTACGTTAAAAGTTGTTTTATGAAAAATTTCACCCTACTGTCTTTATTACTCTTTTACCTTTCCTGCCATTCACAAACAGACATTTTTGAAAAAGAATGGATCGGCCATATTACCTTGCTCGGACAAGAAAGATATGCGCAAGTTTTCACTTCAAAGGATACCACTTTCTTACGACTTCCGGACGAAGGCCCTCCGGGAAAATATCCTCTGACATCAATTGAACAGGAAGGGGCCCAAGTAAAATTCAACACCACTTACAACAATGAAAAATGGACTTTCAGCGGAACGAACGAGGAAAACGACCTGCTCCAGGGCACTTTCCAAACCCGAAACATTACTGGCAAATTTCTGCTACACCAGCAGTTACCCATTGATAAAAATGATTTCGAGCCCTGCATCGGTAATTTCCAACTTCCTTCTGGCGACTTCTTGCGGGTATGGCAACGCCGCACCTACCACGAGGTCCATTCCCCGGTCAGCCATCGGTTCGCAGGGCTGAGGCGAATCGGTGAAAATCGATACCTAAGTAGTGCCGGAGAAACTTTGCAGTTCAGTGACCTTCAGGACGGGCAGTTCCAATCCGTCGAATGGGAGTCCTCCGACGGGCAAAAAATCAATGCCCCACGTGCAGCGCCGATCCGCATTGAAGACCACCTTGTTATCACCTCTACTGATACGATCGGTGCGTCGCTCTACCTCCCCAACACCACAGGGAAACACCCCGCCTGCATCATCCCCATTGGGGCCGCCCGCTACGAGCGCTACATCAGCGACCTGGAAGCGGAACTCTTCGCCACCTACGGCATCGCCACCCTGATTTATGACAATTATGGTTATGGAAAATCCACCGGCAACCTGAGGGAAAAATCATTTGTGGACAAGCAGCAAACCACCATCGAGTTATTCCGCTGGCTGCAAAGACATCCGGAAATCGATGGGTCGACAATTGGTTTTAGAGGTGCCAGTCAGGGCGGTCGCATTGCCGTGATGGCCGCCGCAGAAATACCTGAAACAGCATTCCTCCTACTCGTCGCTACGCCGATGAGTACGCGCATGAACCAACAGCTATTTGCCCTCGCAGAATTTCACCGCCAACGAAACCATTCTGAAGAAGCGATTGCCCGTTCTTCGGAAGTTTGGCGGCAGTTTTTTCTCACGGCTGCCGATGGCACCATTGATACTGCATTTGTGGAAGAAGCACAACAAGTGAGATCCCTTTATCCAAATATGGAGCTGCCGAACCCCAATCTCGAAACCCCGCCCTATTACCCCTGGCTGGATGATATTTTAAACCGTACCTCCGACTATCTGCCGACCGTGAAATGCCCCGTCCTCTGCCTGTTCGGCCCATTGGACGACCGCGTGCCAACCCAAAAGAGTATTCAGCAATTGCAAGCTGGTTTGAAAAAAGCAGGACAGCCACCGGCCGAGGTCATCGTTTACGACGAGGTGGTCGGACATTCTTTTACCCTCCCTGGTTTTCGAATCGTTCCGGGGCTGTTCATGGATCAGATTCGGTTCATGCAGAAAACTTTGTTGGAATAGTTTGACCGTCCGGCAGTTCGGCAGTCAATTAAGAAAAATAACTATTGACTGCCGAACTCAATCACTCCTCCTTCAACGCCTTGACCACGTCTCCTCGCACGGCCCGCATGGCAATGCCCGTTACCGTCAGCAAAGCCACAGCAATGGCTAAGACCCCTGACAAAATAAATGGCAGCATGCTGAAATCTACCTGAAAAGCAAAGTTCTCCAACCAGCGCTGGTTGATCAGCCAGGAAGCTGGGAAGGAAAGCAGGATGGCAACAATGATCAAATAAAAGTACTCCTGCGACACCGTGCGCAGCAGGCTTGATGTGGAGGCTCCAAGCACCTTTCGAATGCCGATCTCTTTGGTGCGCTGGGCAGCCATGAAAGAGGAAAGTCCAAACAGTCCGAGACAGGCAATGAAAACCGCCATGGCTGAAAAGATCGTCAGGATAAAACCCATTTTCTGTTCGGCCTGGTACAGCTGGCCGATTTCATCATCGAGAAAAGTATAGGCCAGTGGCTTATTGGGCACAAATTTTTTCCAGACCTGCTGCACGTGGGCAATCGCCTCCGGCGAAGTATTTTGCAAATTGATCGCCAGCATTTTGGCAAAAAAGAAAAATGCCCCGCCCTGCTGGGTACGCCGTTCGATGTCCAGCACAAATGGCCCCACGGGATGATGAAAAGATTTAAAACTAAAATCATCGATCACGCCAATAATGCGTTCCCCGCCCGACATGGAACGAAACGGCTGATTGATGGCTTCCTCCGGATCGGCATAACCGAGGTACTTGGCCATGGAGTAATTGATGAGCAGGGAAAGGCTGTCTTCGCGCTCCCGCTCTTTGTCGTAGTTGCGGCCGGCAAGGACTGGAATTTCAAACGTCTCTACAAAATCCTCGTCCACCATGAGCGCCGGGAAATATTGCCACTGCCCGTCGGGAATGCCGGGGTAGTTGTACTCGTGGTTATTGTTGTTGACGCCCAGCATTTCATTCATGATCGACACGGACTGCACGTGACTGCTTTGCATCAGTTCTGTTTTAAAAGCCTTTAAACGCTGCGGAATTTGCGTGCGGGTCATGGGCACCACCATGATGTCAGAAGTCTTGTAACCCTCGTCTTTCGTCAACATATATTGCAATTGGCGGAACGCCGAAAAAGTACTGATGATCAAAATAATCGAAATGGCAAATTGAAAAACAACCAGCCCGCGACGCATCAGAATATTGCCCCGTCCGGTTTTCACCGCACTTGATTTCATTACGTTCACCAACTTTATTTTCGATAGATAAAATGCCGGGTACAGCCCTGAGACCAGCCCTGTCAATAAAACCACGCCCGTCATCATCAGCAAAAATTTTGGCTCGAACAACATGGCCGTGGAAAGTGTTATCCCCGTCTTCGCCGAAAACCACGGCAGCAACAACGGCAGCAACGCCATGCCCAATAAAAAAGCTAACACCGTCGTCAGCACCGATTCAGTCAGGAACTGCTGCACCAACATCTGCCGGCTCGCCCCAACCACTTGGCGCACGCCGATTTCTTTGGTGCGGGTAGATGCCCTCGCTGTTGTCAGGTTGATAAAATTGATACACGCAATGGCCAAAACGAACAATGCTACGATGGAAAAAATGAGTACATACAAACGGCTGCTGTTGGGATGCATTTCAAATTCCAGGTGCGAGTCGAGGTGGATATCGGTGATGGGCTGGAGGTGCATCGTGATTTTATCGCGGATAAATTCAGGGGTGTGTTTTTGGATAAAACCGGGCATTTGTGCCAGCAGAGCTTCCGGGTCCACATTTTCCCGAAATTTCAAATAAGTCCAGTTCGGGTTCCACACCCAGTTGCTGTTGATGTTGGGCATCATCGGCCGCAGGGTGGAAAAAGAAAACAAGCCATTCACCCGAAAATGCGAGGGGGCTCTTTCATCCAAAATCCCCGTCACTTGAAACACCTGGTTCTGTTCATATTTCAGCGTTTTGCCGATGGGGTTTTCGTTGCCAAAATATTTTTGGGCCGTCTCTTCCGTCAGCACCACGGAGTTCGGCTGTTCCAGCGCCTTCTCCGGATCGCCGATTTTCAAAGGAAAATCCAGCATGGTAAAAACCGTACTGTCCACAAAGTAAAAATCGGGCTCGTTGTACTGCGTACTGTCCCCCACGGTGATCGTCACCGACGGGATTTGAAAATCAAAAAACCGCACCGCGCCTTCCAGCAAATTGGGAAATTCCGCCATCAAGGTCGGTGCAACCGGAAACGGGCAGCTCGAAGAGTTTTCAATAAACCCTTCGCTCTTGATGACTTCCGTCAAACGAAACAAGCGTTCCTTGTCCGGATGGTTTTGGTCGTAACTCAACTCGTGGTTCACGTAGAGCATGATCAGCACAAAGGCCATGATGCCCGTGGCCAGTCCTAACAAATTAATAATGGAATTGAGCCGGTGTTTCTGAAAATTGCGGAGGGTGGCGAGCAGGTAATTTTTTAACATGAGTCGGTGATTTTCTTTAAAATAAAGAGTTGCTGAAATCGGCTATGTTGCATGTGGGGGAAGTTGTTCGCTTTTTTACAAATGAAGAAATGTCTGTTTAAGACGGGCATTTTTTTGGAGATAGAAGTATCCGGCACCTGCTAATTCACTTTTTTTAAACACCTAGCCTACATAAGAGCGCATAGTTTTTTTAACTATAAATTTTCTATGTGTTCTTATGTGGACTAGGTGTTTAAATGAGGGTAAGTTAGTTTGGCAGTATATCAAAATCCCTTAAACAGAATTCGTTACTTTTACCACATTAAAAACACCATTCATTCCTCCCCCTCATGTCGAAAAAAACCAATACCGAAGGAAAAAAAGTCGTCTTCATTTCCAGCACCGCCCGCGACCTGCCGGAGCACCGCAAACAAGTCCAGGACGCCTGTCACCGACAAGGCTATTTCCCACAGATGATGGAACACCTTCCCGCCAATTCGGAAAATGCCATCTCCGCCTCCCTAAAAATGGTGGACGAGGCCGATTTCTACATTGGCGTTTTCGCCCTGCGGTACGGCTATGTGCCGGACGGGCACGACATCTCCATCACGGAGATGGAGTACAACCGGGCCGTCGAGCGGGGCATCCCTCGCATGGTTTTTATTGCCGGGAAAAAACACACTTTCACGCAGGAACAAATTGAAACCGTGCTCGAAAGTTTTCCAAAACTCGCCTCCTTCAAAGAGCGGGTCAGCAAAAAAAACATCGTCAACTTTTTTGACAGCCACGAAGAACTCCGCAGCCTCGCCATCAACAGTCTTTCTCAAATACCGAAAGACCCCGGTGCGGCCTATAAATTTCACCACATCAGTCCGATCCCTTCACCGCCGGAGCCGTACATCGCCCACCCGTATGTGCTCTCACAGGCAAAGGGTTTAGTTGGAAGGCGGAAAGAACTGAACCTGCTCACCGATTGGATCACGGGAAAAGCAGGAGAAATACGCCCACCCCGCACAGGCTGGCATTCCATCAATATATTCAACATCGTCGCCATCGGTGGCATGGGCAAAAGCGCCCTGACCTGGGAGTGGTTCAACAAAATCGCCCCACAGGAATGGCCACAGATGGAAGGGCGCGTGTGGTGGAGCTTTTATGAGAGCGATGCGCGGTTTGAGAATTTCGTGATTCGGACGCTGGCTTATGTAGCGGGTATGTCGATTGAAGAAGCTAAGGAATTTGATGTTAATGCACGTGAAAATTTACTGCTGCAAAAGCTAAACGAAACACCGTATTTAATCGTATTCGATGGTTTCGAGCGAGAACTAATTGCTTACACTCGGCTGGATGCCAACCGTCTTTCAGATGATGAATATGAGGCACATACGGCCAATTGGGTAGCTGGTGCATACGGCCTACCAGAAGGTGCATCTCAATCCTTCACTGGACAACACCGTCTACGGATGACTGCCGACCGCCGGGTCGGATTATTTTTAAAACGGCTGGCACAAGTGAACCAATCCCGCATTTTGGTCAGCACGCGACTCTATCCGATTGCACTTCAAAATAGGGTCAATCGCAGACCTATTCCAGGCTGTTTTGCCACTTTTCTCAAAGGTCTTTCCGATGACGATGCAGTTGACCTTTGGCGAAGGTTTGAGCTTGAAGGTTCGCGTGAGGAGCTATTGCCAATGTTCAATAGCTTTGGCAATCATCCACTTTTGATGCAGGCACTGGCAGGAGCCATTTCTGATTATCGTCCCGCACCGGGTGATTTTGAAAAGTGGAAAAAAGACAATCCTGATTTTAACCCTTTCCAACTGTCGCTGGTACAGGCTAAGACACATGTAATGGAATTTGCGCTGCATGGGCTGACGCCAGCAGAGCGGAAAGTATTGCATACTATAGCTGCGTTCCGTATGCCTACGACATATTCTACCCTTCTTGGTGTTTGTGTTGGTGACGGTAAACCTTGTGCAAATGCACCAGAACTCGATGCAACACTTACCCAACTCGAAGACCGGGGCTTACTTGGTTGGAATCGGCAACATGATCGTTATGATTTGCATCCCGTAGTACGGGGTGTGGTCTGGAGCGGCACGGATGAAAAGGAACAGCAAGGCGTGTTTAAAGTTATGCAAAATCATTTTAAAGCAGTTCCGATGGTAGAAGACTATCGAGAAGTAAATTCATTGGAAGATTTGACACCTGCTATTGAGTTGTATAATGCATTAATCGGCCTGGAATTATATAATGAGGCGTTTAATGTGTTTAAAGATAAAATAAGCAATGCCACTCTCTGGCGACTTGGTAACAGCCGATTGCGAATGGAATTGATGGAAAAATTATTCCCAGATGAATTAGGGCATTTGCCTCACTTATCAAAAGACATTGATAAAGCTTCAGCATGCCATTTGCTTGCAATAACTTACGATAGAAGTGGCGAGCTAAGTAAGGCAGTGAAATATTATGAGATGCATATTGAAATTCAGAAAAAGAAAGGCTCAAAAATTGATTTAGCAGTAGGACTTTTCAATCATTCTAATGCACTTCTTCTTTCAGGAAAGATGCTTGAAGCTGAAGTAAATGTTCGACAGGCTTTGGTTATTACTCAAAATCAAAGTGATGAGTTTAATGAAGCAGCTGGTTTGTTTTGGTTATGGCAAATCCTTTCTACAAAAGGACAGGCAAAAAAAGGCATGGAAGCTCTATTACGGGCAAGAGATTTACTGAGAAAACGGAACCATATCCAAGGTGAAAGCCTTGCAAATATCTATCTTGCACAACATAATCTTTGGCTTCATCAACCTAACCAAGCTACAATTCATGCAAATCGTGCTTGGGGACTTGTTCAAGATGTACGAAGTGAGAGTGATTTCATCCGTGCCGCCTCCCGCCAAGGTCAAGCCGCCCTTGCCTTAGGCCAGCATAAACTTGCCTCCGAACGGCTCCATCACGCCCTCGAACGCGCCCGCAAAATCAACTTCGTAGAAGAAGAGCTCCCCTCCCTCACAGCCCTCGCCGAACTCGCCCGCCAGCAAGGCAAGCCCAAAGAAGCCCGCGATCTTCTCGACCAAATCTGGGATGCGGCCGAGCGGGGGCCCTATCCTTTTTTCCATGCCGATGCACTGAATGTACTCTGCCAGATCGAGCGGGATGCGGGGAATGAGGGAGCGGCAGTTGCGGCGGCGAAAGAGGCTTATCAGTTGGCGTGGGCGCAGGGGGAGCCACATGTGTACCGGTATGGGCTGGAGAATGCGAAGAGGCATTTAGCAGCGTTGGGAGTGGAACCAAATATAACGTGACTTATCTTTAACACATAGGCACAGTAGGACACATAGACAACTTAAAAAAACTATGTGCCCAATGTGCCTATGTGTTTAAAGATTTACATCTTACCCAACATAATATCCGCCGTTTGCAGGGCACCTTCTACCCAGCCCTGGGAGTCGGAGTAGGCTTCGCCGCAGATGTAGAGGTTGATATTGTCGACCGGGTGGGTGATCTTGTCCCGGACCTCCCAGCTTTTCACGCCGATGTTCCAACTGTTCCAGCCGCCGCCGAAGGGGTCGTCGCCCCAGTCACGGAAGGCAGCTTCCTGCACGTCGGGGGTGTAGCTCAGGCCGTGGATGACACCCAACTGCCGGGAGACTTCAGCGACCATGCCGGCCGAGGCCTTGTAACGGTCCCAGGGGCTTTTTCTGCCTTTCTTGCCCGTCAGCCGAGCCAATGCTCCGATAAATGGATTCACCTGATCGGCCACTTCTTTGTTCGCTTTCCAAGCCTGTCGGCGGCGAGGGCGGAAGCCGTCCCAGAAGCCGATGTTGATGCCGTCGTCGTAACTGGCCATCAGCATGGCGGGCTTGCCGTCGGTGGCCGGTTGGCCCTGATCGGTGGGCCAGTAATAGGTCTGACGGACGGGGAGGTCGGTGACCGTGCGGCCCGATTCGACGGGGACAAATTCGCCAGAGCTGTTGGTGTAGCCAGCGGCCCGCCACCAGGGATCCCTGTAGGTGGTGAACAATTTGAACAAAGGCTGCGGTGTTACCGCAGAAGTCAGGTTGGTGATTTTCTGCAAAAGTTCACTGGTCGGTGCCAGTAGGTCCAGTGAGCGGCGGGGCATGGCCAGGATCAGGGAATCGGCCGTGACGGTCTCTTTTGCAAACGATAAATAGAACCGCTTTCTGACATATTTAAATCCTTGCAGTTTTTTCGACAGGTGAATTTCACCACCTATTTTTTTGAAAAAACGGGCGATCGTTTTCGGGACTATCTGGAAGCCCTGCTTGAAGCCTTTGTACTTAGGCGTGATGCCAAAATCAGATAAATACCACGGAATCGCATCGGCGGCGTTCCAATTGAAAAGGGTAGAGTTATAACCGCCTGCGTCCCTTCCCAATTGATAGGCCTCTCCCGAAATGACCCGCATCAGCACATTCCAGAAACCTTGCTGATACAACGGCTTGCCAGCAAAGGAGGCCTTCTTCACCATTTCCCGTCGGTCTTCTTCGGTCAGGTCGGGATTGGTGATGCCCGGCACGATCTGGTTGATGGCACTGACGATGATGGAGCCAGCCGTTCCGCCTTTTTCCAAAAACGACAACTGGTACGGCACCTTGTCGGGGTTTTGGGTGAAATCGGAAAGCCGCAGGTAGACCCCGCGCAGATAGGCCAGGTTCTGAGGTTCGTCAACGGGGAAATCGTAGGTCTCAATTTTATTCTTGCCCGAGAGTTGGTCGTTCAAATCTTTGAGCAGTTGGACGATGAGGGGCTGGGTGTTTTCCAGTATACGCATCCCGCCCAGTTCAGCGACCATGTTGTCGATGCCCGGTGGCTTGACGGACAACAACCGGCCACCGATGTGGTCACTGGCTTCGTACAAAGCGATTTTTTTATCCGGATATTTTTGCTTGAGTTTCCAGGCACTATAAATACCGGAAACACCTCCTCCAACGATTGCGATATCAACATTGGTTGTTTTGCTCTTTGCCATGATATTTTGATTTTGCAGCAAGTCATTGGTTTTGATAGTTCAACTTGCTTAATTAAAAAATTATGATGAATAGCTCCGCTAAACTCTGCGCCTTCTTTGTTTAAACTCAGCGCAATTGATTTTTTGTTAAGCGGAGTTTCTCAAAGAAGACACAGCGTTTAAACAGAGAAAATTAATTCGTCTGACCCCTGTCAGCAAAGCGGTCTGACCCCTGTCAGCAAAGCGGTCTCCTTTCTAAAATATAACCGGAAGCTTGTGTTGATGCTCCCCTGGTTTGCCGGCCGAACGGGCTTTCAAGAGCTGCGGCGGCTGATGGAAGAAATTCAACGGTGGCTGCTCGGTATACCGTTTTAAATAATCGGCCCGGTCCTTTTCCGTGGCCGCTTTAACCGTGGGGGTATTTTGTGCGATCCGCATGTCCAGAATGAAGGATGACTTGTTTCTGAGGACGTGGTCGATGCCTTTCCGAACGGCCCGGAGGACAGCTTTGGGGCTTTTGACCACCTGCCCGTTTTTCACCCCAAAAGCTTTGGCAATGGACACAAAATCCAACCTCGGCCGCTCCAACCGGAGGTAGGGCGGATCGGTCGTTTTGGGGTTCCACCGGTAGCCCGGCGCATCGCCATAGGCACCGATGACCTGTTGCAGTCCCAGTTGCAGCGTATGGTATTCGTGGTTGTTGGTGATGATGTACAGGATGGGCAGTTTTTCATGAGTCGCCGTCCACCAGACTTGCGGGTAAAACAAGGAAGAGCCATCCCCGACAGCATTGATCACCAGTTTGGTAGAAATACCTTGATGACCTTTGGGTTCCAATTTAATCCCCAGTGATGCGGGCATGGACCACCCCAGCGATCCACCTGCCACACAGTAGTAGCTGATCGGCTTGGCACCCTGGGTGCCAAAAGGCAGAAAGTATTGGAAAGGTGCCCCGTCGGAAACCGCTTCGTGGACATAGACAAAATCGCTCTCCAGTTTTTTTTCCAAAATCACTTTCCGCAAGGAGTCCGCAATCACGGCGGCCCATATTTCCTTGGCGGCTTTGGCTTTTTTCAAGTAAACATTCCAATCCCTGGTTCTTTGGCGGTCCAGTTTTTTCAGCTGTGCATTGCGGGCTTTGGCTCCTTTGGGTGGTTTCTTTTTTAATAAGGCATTCAATTTTGGCAAAGTGGCTTTGATGCCTCCGAGAATGGCCGTTGAGCCGTAATAATTTTTGCCCAGGTCCCAGGTATTGTTGGTCAGGTAAACCTGCTTGACCGACTTCGGGATCAGCGGCCCGTCGGAATATTTAAAAACTGCGATTTGTGCCTGCGCATGATAGCCGACCATAAAAGCGACGTCGTGGTTGGCGAAGACATCGCGCACTTCTTGTTGGCCACCGGGAAGTTCCCCCTGCCAGTGATAATCATTGTTGGGAAAGTTGGCAACGCTGCTGAATGTCTGTAAAACCACCGGCGCACCCAGTGTTTCGGCGAGTTCCTGCATTTCGGGCCAGGCATCTTCATAGCCGATGGCATCGCCGCCGACGATGATCGGATTTTTCGCAGCCGCCAATGTTTTGGCTGCTTGCTTGATGGCCGCAGGGTCGCCGGTAAAATCAGGGGAAATCCTGGTGACGCCTTCGAGCTTGTCGTCAGGGCCAATTTCACGCATCATATATTCCCACGGAACCGAGATGAAGACGGGGCCATTTGGCGGAGCCATTGCCTCTTTGAACGCACGTTGGAGCACCAGCGGTACTTCTTCTGGCGTCCGGATTTCATGTGCCCATTTACAAAACTGCTGGGCCATTTCAACTAAATTGGAAGCAAGCAAAGGCTCCTGCGTGACCAGTTCATTTTGTTGCTGTGCGCAAATAATGACCAACGGCATTTGTGAGCGGGAGGCATTGAACAAGTTACCGATCCCGTGGGCGATTCCGGGTGTGACATGCACCACGACGACACCGGGCCTGCCCGTCATCCGGGCCGATCCCATAGCGGCGCCCATGGCGATATTTTCATGAAGGCATTCAATGTATTCAACATCGTTGTGTTTGTAGGAAGTGCCATCGATGATGGGAATTTCATTGGTGCCAGGCACACCAAAAATGTAGCGAATGCCGAGATCCTGCAACACGTCGAATACGTAGTCGCGGTTCCAGCGAAGTGGCTTGTTTTTCATTTGGACTTTTTTTTAAAAAACTATTTGCGTTTAATTCTCCGAATTATTTTCAATTAATTTTATCAAAGAAGTTGTTTGAAAAAAAAATCGTCAAAAACCGAAGAAAAAAAATACAAAAAGTTGTTTTTAGCCTTAGCAAATAATAGCGTTATCAATTAGGAAAGGAATGGATAAAGAGTGAATAAAGAAGCACTGACGAATGTTCCTAATTTCATGTTATTAATTTAACTAAAACATTTGGTGATGAAATAAAGTGTATAAATTTTTTGAAGCCATTAGAGGTGTTCAAAAATTAATAAATGTAATTCGTTTAGTGCATTTTTCCTCCCCCCGGCCCCCTCCAGAGGGGGAGAAAAGAGTCTGCATATCTCCCCCTCTGGAGGGGGCCGGGGGGAGGAAATGAATTAGAATTCTTTATTTCCGAACACCTCTATTGTTTCATATAAAACCATTTTTATGATCAACAAGTATACAACATTTTTTTAATGTTGGGCGGTTCAACATGCCGAGGGCAGTTTTTTCAGGTAAAACAAAATTGTCGCGGCGGGCAGGACGCGTGGTTAGCATGCTCCTTAATTCATAATTATGTATTTAGTTATTTCGCGCTTGTTTTTCGCAAAAGTTGCCTGGTTTCCATTGATGGGAATTTTTATTCTGGCTGAACTTATGATACCGCCGACCATCGCTCCTACTCCTATTCCAGCAAATAAGATGCTGACTCTTGCCACTGCATTTGTTGCATTTGAAATTGGCTCTATAACCGGGGAAACATCTTCCTCTTTCTTGATAGTTGAAGCCACGGCTATACCGACCGCAAAACCAGACAAACAACCAATCAACACACCGTTCCTTACTTTTCCTTGTTTTCGAAATTGTAATTCACCAATATTCTGGGCTTCTATATTTCGGACACCGGGCTCGGCCCACAACTTCTTAGAAACAGCCAACAAAGAGATCGAGCTATCTTTTACTGCGATCAGTTCTCCTCTATTGTGCAACGTACCGTTTAATGAATAGGCCCATGTATAGTACTCGATCAATTTCCCGTCATTTACCAATTGGCGTTTCTCGTTGGCAACTGTGTCTAAAAGGGAAGGGTTTTCTTTGATAAAAGTGTAGCTGCCAATTGAATCCATCCTGTCCAAACCACCCAGGCTTTTTAAGGATGCATTGTTGTGTATTTTCAGATATCTCCCAATAGAATTTAGGTTGGTCAGGTTTTCCAGGTTTTCCAAAGAGGCATTATTATAAATATGCAAACATGATCCGATAGCGGACAAGTTTTCCAGCCCCTGGAAGTCAGTGAGGGACTTATTGGCTTTTACTATGAGGCACCCGTCAATGGTGTTTAAATTTTCAAGCCCGCTAAAGTTTTTAATGGAGCTGTTGTTGAATATTTTCAATTGGCCACCAACGGCAGTGATATGCGACAAACCTTTTAGGTTCGTAATCCCTCTCCGTTTATTTTCCCTGATTTCTACTCCTCCCACAATCCTGGTGCATTCGGGATAATTAACAGTAAAGCTGTCAATCTGGTCCTGGGTGCCAAATACCACTCCTTTGGGGAAACAATCTTGTGAGTTGGTTTTAGTTAATACGGTAAGTAGCAGGATGAATAAAGGGAAAATCTTTTTGATCATTTTATTACTGTTTTATCATTAATTCTGTTTGGTTGTCAATGACAAACGGGGCCATATTTTCATAAAACGATTCAATATATGCCCGGTCATAAAAACGTGCTTTGATTATTGCGGCGTGCGGGATTTCCTGATATCCTTCCTCCAAGGTTTTCTACCTTTTTTTCCAATCATTTTATTGTTGAAGTTGTTTGAAATTTAATTGCTGAAGTTGTTTAGATAAAGTTTTTTTTAACCGTTGCCTTTTTATTTTATGACGGGCAAATCAATAAACGATGCGTTGGCCTTGTTCCGATAAATTTTATAGACCGGCGTACCTTCTGCCGGCACCCGATCGAACGTATCCTTGTCCGTTCCGGCAATGGCAATTCTGATCGAATGGCCTTTTTTGACCAGGACAGATGTTGGCCATAATTTGAAAGAAATTTCTTCCATTTCGTTCACTGGCATTGGTGCGGCATCCGCTTGGTAAAAGGAATGATAGGGCACGTCTTCGGAAAAAGGATGCGCTGATATTTTCCGATGTTCCAAGAGCAGGCCACCCTCCGTAACGTACCGGCTCCTCCCTTGCGGATCAACGGCTTCCAGATAAACAAAAACCGCCCCTTCCTGGTGAGTGGAAGACAGGTGCAGTGTAATGACCGGAGTACCTGTTATTTGCAGGTCTTCGTTCAGGGGCTTCGTGGTGTAGGTCAACAGCAATGAGTCGGCAGCGTTCCGGTGGTCGAGGTTAAAAATGTGCTTGCCCATTTGTGTGGTCCACCGGTTGTTGCTCCCGGTCGAAGCGGAAAAGTCAACGCGGTATTCATCCATGCCCCGGGGTTCATCCGGGGCGGCGGGGTTCAGTTGTTGGCTGGCATCCAGAAAATATTTGATCCGGGTCTGTCCTTCAGGCGGCCAGGTGTTGGACGACTTAAAACTTTCTTCTCCAAAATTATAATATTTGATGGTCGGCCAGTCATCAACCCCTTTGCTTTTGCCTGTTAGATAATGATCAAAAAAATCCAGTTGGAGTTGAAGCTGTTCATTGATGGACGGAACCGGTTCGACGAATTTATCCGCAACGACAAATGGGCTTGCATGCGATTTGCCGCCATGAGAAGTTGGCATCATGATTACCTTTTGCGGGTTCTGGTAATGTTTCAACCTCAACAAAGTGCCCGTTGCCGTTCCAGCATCCATCCAACTCGTGAGTACCAACATGGGAATTTTTGACCGGGAAATTTCATCCTTCCAATGAACAGGCGAACACTCTTCGTGCGAAAAATCCCCGAACTTTTTTGAGTCCTTGTATTTCGCCTGTATTGCATTTTCAAATACATCTGGATTGTGTGCGTGCTCGGCAATCGCTTCAACAGGAAATTGATCATTCACCCGCCTGACACTCATCTTTAAAATATCCGTATTATTGCTATCCAACCAGCCAACCACTTTACTCCATTCGGCAACGAAGCTCGTTGCGACCATTCCATAAGGCCTGCCCGGGCTTTCATAAATATCAAAATCCGACCAACCTGGAACGACTGCCTTCACGGCTTCATGGCCGGTGGCACACAACAATTCGGCGGTGGTCCCTGAATAGGAAGTTCCATAAGCACCGACGCTGCCATCCGACCAAGGCTGATCGACGACCCACTCGACGATATATTTAGCGTCTTTTACCTCTGTCGGCGAATACTCGCCGGGGCGCCTTCCATACGAAGCCCCCGTCCCTCGCACATCAATTTTGACGAGTATGTAATTATTTTCCAAAAAGAGGCTGTCCCGGTTTCGCAGTGACGGGACAGGTTCGCCCGTATCAGGATTTTCGCGAGACCTCCAGTACCTGGTGAATTCAAGGAGAGCTGGCAATTTCCCTTTTTTAAAATTGCCTGGAAAGTGTACATCAACCGCCAGCCTTGTTCCGTTGAGGGCTGGCACATAATAGGATTCCGTTCGGTACAAGGAATCGTTGACTTTGGCAGTCTGAGTGCATCCAAGGTAAAATGCTGAAATAATTAGAATTAAAAAAGGGAGTTTTAAATTGCTCATTTTTCGGTGATCATTTAATGCGAATAATTCTCGCAGTTTTTTTTGACGTACCCGTACCTGATCATTTCGTCCTGCAACAGATTTGTACAAATAACAGGGTAAACTACGAATCACTCATTTGCTCTTATAAAATATTTCTAATCATTTTGGATCATTCACATTCAAAATCCTCAGGAGAGATGATGTATTCAAACGAAAAATCCGGAACGTCTATCGGCTCATTTTCATTATCGACTGTACAGGCCGTGATGTCATCAGTGAGGCATAACCTTGCGTCAAAGAATTCCCATCGCAGTGTATCTCCAACTGCGTAGATAACATTCGGGGGTTCCCCTACTTCCATAAACCTGGTCTCACCCGGGCGAATGAGACTATTGCAATTATAAAACGCAGCGCTAAAAATAGGTGAGTTGAGGTCAATAATGCCATCCGGTTTTTTTAATAATTTATCTTTTTGGTAATAGATCATTCTCCCGTCACAATCGCCCTCGCATCGTACATTTATTTCAAACTCCACTTCTACCCCAAAATAAATATCCCACGGGAGGTCAATGTCTTTACATTTTTCACTCACTTTTTTAAATGATATACTTGCTGATATACCTGACGTATCACATTCTATTATTTCTTCTTTATTCTCCGAACAATTTAAAAATAAAATGAAAGAGGCAAATATTAAAAGGTTAGTTTGAAACGAGAACTTGGTCATGATTTGTTATTTCATCTTATGCTGCACAAGCAGGTGATTCAATTAAACCAACTAATAAAATGAGCGATTTTTAGTTGTAAAACATTTCACAAAGCTGACATAAACAGCACCGCCACCAGCATACACAAATGTACGCACAGGACTGGTTATGCAGTATCGGCAATATTTTTTTTCATTACTGGCAAAAATCTTCCTTTGGGAAAACTCTCGACTTTGTCATAAGTCACAAATCCCTGCCTTTTATAAAATGGTTCGGCATTCGGATCAGCTTCTACGGTAATTGGTTTTTCAGACCTGACAAACATTTCCATTGTTTTTTTTAACAGCTTTTTTCCAATTCCTTTTCCAATATATTCAGGCAACATCCACAAATGGAGTATTTCATAATTCGCATCATGTTCTGTCATGGAGCAAAAGCCAATTATTCCATTTTTATTTTCAACTAATAAAATATTTTGCTTTTTAAATTCATCACGAGCAATTCTTAAATCATCCTCCCACTTTTCGATCCATGCTGTTGGGTATCCCCAATAAGCTTTTGATTTTAAGCTGATTGAATTAAGTTTTTTTAAGTCATCTATTTTAGCGACCCTGAAATTCATGTTTTATTTTTTTGTTTGCTCCACTGGTTTTTCCATGGATACACCTTTTGAGCGGTTAGCAATTTCGAATAAAGCCCACTGTTATATCCGCAATCTGTGTACAGGATAAAATTTAATTTTTAAAAACAAAACGAGTATTTCCTCCCCCTAACCCCCTCCAAAGGGGGAAAAAACGGATTTAATTTCCCCCTTTGGAGGGGGTTAGGGGGAGGGTTTT
>JBCBRY010000060.1:0-50054 GCA_039819485.1 Bacteroidota bacterium
CCTAAAAACCCCTCTTTCGATTTCGATGGGCTCGACAGCCTGTCCCGAACTCGCTTCGGGACCCATCGAAATCGACGTCTTAAGCCTGAAAATCAGCTGACTTGAGCCGATTCAAAATTTGGGATGACTCATGTTCATTTTATATTCCTAAACGATTCTTGATATCAGCCGGAACAGCATCCTTATGTACCATCAGACCGACTGTTTTCAATCTGAAATAAGGTTCTGACATGTGCACGTAACCCTGAAATGGACTGATGGCTCCCCACGAATTTTTTGTATAAAAGTACCTGGTTCCATGCTGGTCTTTCGCAACACCAGTGATGTGCATCAAATGATCGTCAGTTGTGGAATAATCAAAAAACGTTTTCTGACGCAGTTCTTGAGTCACTTCTATTTCATCGCCGGGCTGTTCAAACAAATCTTTTCTTTTGCCTTTGGTCGGAAGTACAGCAATTCCATTGCTTGCCGAAAAGCCTTTCTCACTGACATCGCCGTCCCATGCTACTGAATATCCATTTTTGACGGCATTCTCGGCAATAGCAACCAACTGATCCACTGG
Organism: Bacteroidota bacterium; assembly: GCA_039819485.1. GTDB lineage: Bacteria > Bacteroidota > Bacteroidia > Chitinophagales > Saprospiraceae > UBA6168. Next base: position 563 of record JBCBRY010000060.1, read on the forward strand.
CACATTGTAATATGCACCATTTGAATAATTGTCTGGGATTTCCAAAATGATTTTCTCATCAAACGGATGATGGGTATAAGAAGTAAAACTGATATAATTATCCGGGTCGATCTCCAGGTCATTGGCAAATGACTGTGGAGTGAATTTTTTCCCGTTATATTCAAACTCACTGGGAGGGTGTCCGATGTAAGCGTCCATGAGTGCAATAAAACCAGCCGACCATTTTTCGCTGATTTTCTTTTGCTTGATCAAAGCATCCAGCATGCCTTTCATCGAATTGGCCATTTCACTGTGATCGTGCTTAACTTCCTCATAAAGTTTTCCGCTAAAAGCCTCTTCCGGTACTGCCCCACCTTCCCTGAAAGCATTGATAACGTCGTGAGAAAGTCCTCCCTGGCTGAATTGGGCCTTTCCTTGTCGTAATAAATAATTCTTTGCCTTGTCCTGGTAAATGGTCCTTACGAAATACATTTCCGAAAGATCGTATTCCGGTTTGCCCATGCGCATCAGTTCTGACTCTAAAAAGGATGAGGTGGCAAAGCTCCAGCAGGTGCCGGTGTTGCCCTGGCTTTTTACTGGTGAGCAGTTGCAGTCGTGAACCATGGTGAATTCGTATTGTCCGTATGACAATTGAATAGTAGAAAGGATTATTCCGAGTAAAATAATTTTCTTCATAATTGTAGTAGATTTTATTCGAAAAGTGAGAATTGGAAATTGCTGACCGTTTGATATTCAATAAAAAGCAAATTTTTCAATTTCTTAAATTCCAATTTCGGCCAATCTTTAATGTATTGAATAAAATATGCCCAAATGTAAAAACAAATTTCATGTCTTCCGTTAACGCTGGCAGCCAACCTTCTTACATTTGCCGTTTTCAAAATAAGAAATATGCAAAAGAAACCATTAATTCTTGTTACCAACGATGATGGCATTAATGCCCCAGGGCTGAAAGCCCTCACCGAAGTTGCCCGTGAATTGGGAGAGGTTGTCATTTCAGCTCCCGACAGTCCTCAGTCCGGGCAAGGCCACGCTATTACCCTGAAAGTTCCGCTTCGACTCAAAAAGGTCGAGTTATTTGAAGGCATCGAGGCCTACGAATGCAGCGGCACACCGGTAGATTGTGTAAAATTGGCCAAGAGCATTATCTTGAAGGACCGTCATATTGATCTTTGTGTTTCGGGGATTAATCATGGAGCCAACCACTCGTTGAATATTCTTTATTCAGGCACAATGTCAGCGGCCATGGAGGCTTCGTTGGAAGGTATTAATTCAATTGGGTTTTCATTGCTTGATTTTTCATGGAAGGCTGATTTTGAGTCCGGCAAGATTTATATTAAACAATTAATGGAATATGTATTGGAAAATGGGATGCCCAACTGCAATTTATTAAATGTCAATATCCCCGCAATTTCAAGGGAAAAGCTTAAAGGATTTAAAGTTTGCCGGCAGGCGGAGGCGCGCTGGGTAGAGGAATACGTGGAAGGAACTGATCCGCACGGCCAGAAATATTATTGGTTGACCGGCCGTTTTGTGAATGAAGATTTAAATGATGACACCGATGTTCATGCCCTGGAAAATAATTATATTTCCATCGTCCCTTCTGGCCATGATTTAACAAAATACGAGGCCTTGCCAGATTTCAAGCCGCTTGAAAATTGAAATATTCACTTTGAAAAATACAGCAAACGGGTAGCAATTTCCAAATACAAAATTTCTAATTTCAAAATTCCAATTTTTTAATTTCTAACAAAGTCTGATTATGATTGAAAAAAATTCATTGCCTGTTGGATTATTGGTTGGATTGTTATTACCACTGATTGGATATTTAATTTTAACTGGTGTATTTATTGGATTGGAAAATATAGGTTGGATGAGTGACAGCGGTTTTAGACCAAAATTCAGAGAAAGAACAATTGGTATCATTGCATTGGCTTTAAATGCCATTGCATTAAATTATTACCAAAAAAGATATTATAATAATTCTGTTAGAGGGGTGGTCGTCATGACTGCAATTTACATCGGATTGTGGCTTTATTTATACGGTGAATATGTTCTGTGATTAATTGTATTGCGAATTTCCATTTTCTAATTGTTATTTGATTTTATCTTGAGAATTTAAGACTCAGCAATACTTATTTCAATGAAATATTACATCCTTGCCGGCGAAGCTTCAGGTGATTTGCACGGGTCAAATTTAGTCCAGGCTTTAAAAAAAGCAGATAAAAGCGCAGTAGTTCAAGCATGGGGCGGAGACTTGATGGAGGATGCTGGAGCCAGGGTCACCAAGCATTACAGTGAGTTGGCATTTATGGGCTTTGTTGAAGTTGTCAAGAACCTGCCTACCATTTTAAATAATTTTAAAGCCTGTAAAAAAGAGATAATTACTTTCCAACCGGATGCATTAATTTTAATCGACTATCCAGGATTCAACTTACGGATGGCAAAATGGGCAAAAGGCCAAGGCATCAGGGTTTTTTATTATATCTCCCCTCAATTATGGGCCTGGAAAGCTGGGAGGGTAAAAACTATTAAAAAATGCGTTGAAAAAATGTACGTCATTCTTCCTTTCGAGCAGGAATTTTATCAAGCCTATCAACTCGATGTAGAATATCACGGCCATCCTTTAGTAGATGTAATTACGGATTATTCGCCAGACCCTGAGTTTTATCAAAAAAACAATTTAAATAAAGCCAAACCGATCATTGCCTTGCTTCCAGGCAGCCGCAAACAGGAAATAAAAAGAATGTTAGAAGGAATGCTTTCCATTGTATCACAATTTAATAATTATCAGTTTGTGATTGCTGGCGCACCTTCTGTAGAGAAATCATTTTATGATTTGTTTTTAGAAAATTTTAAAAATATAAAACTTGTCGAAAATCAAACTTACGACCTTTTATCACAGGCAAAAGGCGCACTCGTTACCTCCGGTACTGCGACACTCGAAACAGCATTGTTCAAAGTGCCACAGGTGGTTTGCTACACAGGAAACTGGTTCTCTTTTCAATTGGCAAAAATGCTCGTAAATAAAGATTTAAAGTTTATCTCTCTTGTCAATTTAATAGTTGGTAAAAAAATAATCAGTGAATTGATTCAAAGTGATTTTAATCACAAAAATTTGGAAAGTGAATTAAGAAATTGCCTTTCAGAAAAAGGCCGTAAAAATATTTTATCAGCATATGATTTGTTAATTGGTATTTTAAACAAAGGAGGAGTTGCTGAAAAAATAGCATTGCAAATGGTGCGGCGGCTGAAAAGCAATTAAAATATGGAAGGTTCAAATCTTGTCACAAATATTGTTGTGATAATTATTGTTTTACATTTAGTGATAGGTTTTGGGTTCTTAATCTATAAGCTGTCTCCACGAAATGACGATAAACCTGGAGATGACTTTAGTGAATAACATCAAAAAACAACAAGGTCTTCAATGCTGCATTGGTATCTCCATTTTCCAATAATTTTTTTGCAAAAAGGTGCAAGGCATTTCCAACAGCATTCCGATCCGTATGACCACCGATACATTGTTTAATATCCTCTGAGTTGCCCCAGGCTATTACTTCTTCTTCAGACGGTAATTTTTCTACATTTCCCAAACGTCCTAAATTATTGCCCGTTAAAATCCCGCTGTTTTTAATGGACTCAGGCAACTGATCAATGCCTATTCCTTTGGTACGCAGCGGTTTGGGAATTTCGAACAAAGCTTCACCTGAGGCTCTGCAATACCAACTCCCGCCCATACGACCGACCAAATCCAATTTGGTGGTGTCGAGTTTATTGTTTTCATCTAAATATTTAGTCTGAACATGCATTTTGATGACCCGTGCTACAATTAAATTACCTGCCCCTCCCTCAGTGCCCGTCTCGATCACCTGATCCACCAAACACTCAAAAGCTACCGGTGCCTCCCCTACTCTGGGCGGGTGAATTTTATCCGACGCGACTTGAGTTAATCCCGCTTTTACAAATTCATTTATCCCTTTTTCGTATTCCGTACTTGAGAGAGACATTTGCTCAACGATGGAAAAATTGACAATATTTATGACTACCTCGGGCACCTCCCTGATATTTTCAAGGGTATGTTTCGTGGTATTGTCACGAACCCTTCGTGCAGATGAAAAAATCATGACCGGTGGATTGGACCCAAAACAATTAAAAAAACTAAAGGGACTTAAATTGATGTTTCCGGCCCGGTCCATTGTACTTGCAAAGGCAATTGGACGTGGAGCTACGGCAGCCAACATGTAACCGTGCAACTGGGCGGTAGAAAGATCGTTTGGATCGATGGAAAGGGTGGAATTCATGATTTAATTATTTCTGCAAAGGAAATAAAAATGCAATTGAAATGGGGAGAATTGGAATACATTTATTTTTAGCTTCCCTCAAAAAAAACTTGCAAATGCGAATGGAATATTTCCAGAAATTTAAACATTCCGATTTAAATAATGGCTCCTAAAATCATGCGGTGTCTGTTTCATTATTTCTTTAAACTTTCTATTAAAATAGGATAAATTATTATATCCACTTTCGAAACAGACCTGTGATATGGTATTATTTGAAGTCATCAGTAATTTACTGGCATAATTAATCCGGAATTCATTGATGATCTGCGTATATGTTTTTTTAGTTTCTTTTTTGATGAATTTATAAAATGCCGCTTCGGAGATGTTTAGCTTATCGGCAATTTCTTTGATACTAACTTTTTTTCTGAAATTTTCCATAATATGCTCATATACTTTTTTGATTCTCCCCAACTGGGTTTCATCAAAATCAAGGGCATATTCTTCCGAGCAGATAGGTTCTACATCATTGGCATCGGCCAACAGTTGGAGTAGTTCCAACAGGTAAAGCAATTGTAACATACCTTCCTGTTTCAACAACTGCTTGATGATTTTTTGAGCTTTCTTTTTTGTGTTTTCTTTAAATTCCAAGCCCCGTTTTGCGTGAACAAATAAGTGTTTTATTGAGCGCAGTTCAGGTCTTTCTAAAAATACTTTGCCCATAAAATCGTGGGTCATTTGAATGACTACCTGACTGCAATAAACATCCGTGGTAAAACCATGTGGAAGGTTCGATCCGAACATGACCAGATCCTTCTCCTCGTAATCCGAAATCTGATTGCCGACAAACCTCCTGCCATTGCTTCTCAGCGTATAGCATATTTCAATTTCAGGGTGAAAATGCCAGGCCTGACTCAGCAATGGCCGGTTATTCCTGTTGACTACTTTGGCAGTAAATGACCGCTCAGGCGGCTCGACTATTTTTTCATATTCTGGTTTCATTTGTACAATAATAAATGTTTTCAATTGATTTTGACAATAATATTATAGAATAGTATCACCATTGGATAGTTTCCTATAAACGAGCGCCTAAAACCCAATCTAATTTTGCTCCCAGGATATTTCTCAGAATTTTTCAACAAAATAATCAAATTCAACAATCAATAATTATGAAACGATTTTCATTACACTGTATCAAACCCTTGCTCTGTGCATTGGTGTTGGGCCTTTCTTTTGGTGCCTACGCACAGGGAACACTATCTGGTACCGTCACTGATAGCGACGGCGAAACACTCATTGGTGTCAATATTGTGATCAAAGGCCAAAATATCGGAACAGTCTCAGATATCGATGGATCTTATCAACTTGATCTGCCGGCGGGAGACCATACGATCGCCTATTCTTACACCGGTTACGCAACGTATGAAATGAGTATTACCGTTGAAGAGGGTACAAACTATACACAGGACGTGGTGCTCGGAATGGACAACCTCGCTTTGGATGAAGTGGTCGTCACTGGCACATTCAGCGGCCGGACCCAAAAGGAGTCTCCCATGTCCATCACCCTGTTGAACGCAGGGCAACTACAACGACTGAGCGCCAATTCACAGGCAGATATTCTCCGTACAATTCCCGGTATTACTGCCGAAGGGGGTGGCGGCGAAGTCGCAACCAATGTTTTTGTGAGAGGGATGCCTTCCGGAGGTCAGTACCAGTTTACGCCACTACAAGTGGACGGATTGCCGGTTCTCAGCACCTTCGGCCTGAATTCCTCCGCTCATGATGTTTATTTTCGGAACGACCTGGGTCTCCGCAATCTTGAATTTGTTCGTGGAGGTTCCTCTACTTTGTTCGGTGCTGGAAGTGTGGCCGGGATTGTGAACTACACCAGCGTTACTGGTTCGGCAGAACACGAAAATAAAGTCCAGTTGGAATGGGCAGAAGGTGGGCGTGTCAAGACAGATTTCCTGGTGTCCGGGCCACTGAGCGATAATTTATTTTATGCCTTCTCCGGTTTCTACCGCTATGATGAAGGGCCACTCGAAACGGGACTCCCTACGCGCGGTTATCAGATCAGAGGTAACGTCAAAAAACTGTTTAACGATGGAAATAGCTCCCTTACTATTTATGGCCAGTTGATTGATGACAACGTTCAATTCTACCTCCCCTACCCGCTGGCAAATGACAACGGCCAACGGGAACGGCCCACTGGAAATGACGGCGAGACCGTATACACCATGTTGACCGGCCAGGCAAAAGACTTTTCTTTCGATACACCTTTCGGTCGTTTTAAATCCCCTATCGGAAATGGGGTAACGACTGACGGAGGCTACTTGATGGTTGATCTGAAACATTCCTTCGGAAACAATTGGCGGCTTTCTTCCAAAGTCAAAGCAGCGAGGTATGACCACTGGTTTAATCTTTTCCTTGACGGGGACGGAATACACAACGTACCGGAGACACAAGCTGCTTATTTGTCTGATCGTGGGTTGCCTGAAAATGCTACCTTCACCTACGTCGATAACAATACTCCATTGGCAGCCAGTGATCTGCTTTTTCAAAACAGGATACTGGACCGCCAACGCCCGATGGAAGAACTGGTCGGTGAAACATACCTTACTAAAACCATTGGCAACCACAATATCAGCTTCGGCACCTTTCTCGCCAATACCAAGGCCGATGACAACAACTGGATCTCAAACTATGTAGGAGATTTCAGGAATGCACCTCGCATGGTCAACATTACTTACACTGACTCGCTTGGCAACAACGTCGATTATTCCCCGGGTGGGTTCATCTCCGGGGACCAAACTGCAAACCGCTACCACGAAAGTAGCAAAGTGGCTTTCTTTGTTGGGGATGAAATTAAAGGAGAAAAATTCAATCTTGATATTGGCTTTCGCTGGGAAAGAGCATCAGGAATCATCAGCCGCGAAACCGGTGTGGGCAGCAATACTTTCCAAAAAGGTGAAGTCTCCGCCAATGACGTAGCCGTAGCCATCGCGGGGTTGTACAAATTGAGTACGGCTACAAATCTGTACGCCAACTTTTCGAGGGGATATTTCTTCCCTCAGCTACGTTCGGTCTCCTTTTCAGCTCCCGGTCGCCCTCAGTCCTATGAGACGGAGTCCGTTCTGCAAGCTGAAGCAGGGGTAAAATATGCCAAAGGGAACTTAGCGGCAACCGGCGCAATCTTCTACGTTGGATTGGATGACCGAAGGAACGTGGATTTCATCAATGACCCCAATAATCCAGGCGATGTAATTGAAGATGTAAGGTTGCAGAGTACCCGCACTTTTGGACTGGAGGCAAGTGTAAATTACACCTTGACCAAAGGTTTGAATGCGTACGGAAATTTCACTTTCCAGGAACATGAATTTACCAAAGTTGAAGGCAACATAGAGCAGGAAGGGAACGAGCTGCGCCGACAGCCGAACGTTATGGGCATGGTCGGTTTGGATTATGAAAAAGCTGGGTTCGACGCCAGCTTGTCCAGCAATTTCATGGGCAGCAAATTTGCCAATGATGGGAATACGGTGGAGTTGGACGGTTTTAATATCGTTCGATTGGATGCCGGATATAAATTCTCACTGGGAGACGACGAGACTCTGCGCCTGGGAATTGCAGTCTTCAATTTATTGGATGCCGATGGCGTTACGGAAGGTTCACCCAGACAAGGAGATGCCCAAACCGGTACCAGTGAATTCTTTGTAGGCAGGCCGATTTTACCAAGAAGAATTTTCATCAGAGCAGCATTTGATTTTTAGTATTTGAAAATGGTGCAGGCAGTGCCACCACTAAAAATGGCACTGCGCTGAGCATATCGTAGGATTCATACATTTTTTAGTTGGGGGTAAAAGATTTCCAATAACTTTTGCCCCATTTTATATCGAAGTGATTTAAAATTTTGACGCTTACCGTCTTATGCCAAAAACGTCAAAAATTTTGAATCACTTCTTTTAAAAAATGCAAATGAAAAACTTGATCGAACAGGCCAGACAAATATTAGCATTAAACTGGAAGGATGGTTTTACCATACCTACCGGAAAACTTTACCCCTTTCAATGGAACTGGGACTCTGGTTTCATCAGCATCGGTCACAGCTATTTTAATCTGGATTTTGCTATAAAAGAACTGGAATCTCTATTCTCAGGCCAATGGGAAAATGGCATGGTTCCCCACATTGTCTTTCACAGCGAAAATGAAAAAACTTATTTTCCAAACTATGATTTTTGGGAATCAAGTGTAAATCCCGGAGCGCCTCAAAGACCTAAATCTTCCGGTATTACGCAACCTGCGGTTCACGGCTTTGTTTTAGAAAACCTGTTAAAAAAATTTCCAGAAAACGAGAGGCTAAAAAATTTCATCAAACATATTTTTCCAAGCATCGTCAGTTATCACCGGTTCCTTTATTCCTACCGTGATCCGGAAAGGGAAGGTCTGATGTTCATTTTTCATCCCTGGGAATCTGGGCGTGACAACTCCCCCTTATGGGACGAATCGCTCGACCGTATCGAAATTGGCAAGCATGATTTGCCAGCTTATGAAAGAAGGGATACAAGTCTTGCCCCTTCTGACGAACGACCGACCTCTTATCAATATGACCGTTATGTTTACCTGCTGCAATTGGGAAAAAAATACCGTTATGATGAACGAGGAATTTTTGACGAAAGTCCTTTTTTGGTACAGGATACCTTGATGAATGCAGTTTTGATAAAATCCAATCAAAGTTTAATCAACATCGGAAAAAGATTTGGCTTCGATGTAGGAGAACTCGAAGAATGGCAACAACAATCTATTCGATCTTTTAAATCGAAGTTGTGGGTTCCTCAATTACAAATGTTCGCAGCTTATGATGCAAGAAAAAAATCACACATTGCACATAAAGAAATTGGCAGTCTGGTTTCTTTGTTCGCAGGAATTCCAGATGAAGACCAGGCAGCGCAATTAAATAATTATTTGAGGTCGTTGCATGAACGGGGATTTTATGTCTGTCCGAGTTTTGATGTGGACAGCCCACTATTTGACTCAAAGAGATATTGGCGGGGGCCAGTCTGGTCTCAAATGAATTGGATGATTCATCATGGTTTAAAAAATTACGGGTATAAGAGAACTGCCCAGATCGTAAAATCAGACCTTATCGAGCTGGTAGAAAAAATGGGCTTTTATGAATACTTCGAGTCTCAAAAAATGGTAGCTCAACATTTGACTACGGGCTATGGCGGAGGAGACTTTTCATGGACTGCTGCTTGCGTTTTAGATTTTATCCATAACAATTAAAATAATTATAGCTGGCAATTGCAGAGAATTTTTTATCTCTGTGTTTTAATTATTGTAATAATTCTTTTGTCATAAACGAAATCAACTTATGAATTTTCTGGATTACAGTATTGTAATAATTTATTTAGTCGGCTTTATTTTCTTAGGTTATTTTTTTAAAAAAAATGAATCTTCAAAAGATTATTTTTTAGGAGGCAATTCACTGGGTTGGTTCCCGCTGAGCCTGTCTACGATGGCCACACAATTATCGGCCATCAGTTTTATTTCTGCACCTGCGTTTGTTGGGTTAAAATTAGGGGGCGGGCTAAAATGGCTGACCTTTGAAATGGCTGTCCCGATTGCCATGCTCTTCATAATGATCGTGGTAATTCCTCCGTTGTTTCGGTCGGGCATTGTGAGTATTTATGAATACGCTGAGCGCCGGTTCGATTATTCCACCCGCATGATTCTAAGTGTTGTTTTTCAAATAAACAGGGCCTTGAGTACGGGGGTCATGGTTTACGCGATCGCCTTTATTTTACAGGCGGTTTTAAATTTGGATTTTAGTATTACCATTTTAATCATCAGTGTGATCACGATTGTTTATTCGTGGCAGGGAGGGATGAAAGCCGTAGTCTGGGGGGATGCTATTCAAATGATTATCCTGTTCATTGGCCTGATTGTCTGTCTGTATTACGGTTGGTCTCATTTGTCGGAAATGGGCGGGCAGATCAGTTTTGAGCCAGAGCGTTTGCAAGTGATTGACTTCAATTGGGGACTGGGCGAAGGAGAAGAATATGGGCTTTTTCCGATGATAATCGGAGGCTTTTTTCTTTACGTCTCGTATTATGGTTGCGATCAGACTCAAGCTCAAAGGCTGCTATCGGCAAAAAATGAAGGCACCATCCGCAAATTATTGCTGGCCAATGGTTTATTGCGTTTTCCTGTGGTTTTGGTTTATTGTATCATGGGGCTGATAATTGGAGGGCTGGTCATGCAAAGTCCGGATTTTTTAAATGAGATAAAAGGGGTGACGGAAAAACACTTTCCGGTCGAATTTGCGAACAGCGGAGTGAAAGCAGACTTGATGATGCCAGTGTTTATTCTAAAATACCTTCCGCACGGAATGATCGGTCTGCTGATGATCGGGATCATGTCGGCCGCCATGTCTTCCTTGAGTTCCACGATTAATTCCTTGTCTGCGGTATCGGTTGAAGACATTCTGAAAAGACAGGGCATCGTCAACGATGAGAACTATATGCGCTATTCAAAATTGATGGTGGTGTTCTGGGGGGTGATTTGTATTGGTGCGGCGTTTTTGTTTGGCGGAAGCGATAGCCCGGTTATTGAAATTATCAATGCGATTGGTTCGGTATTTTACGGCCCTGTCCTGGCAACATTTTTATTGGCTATTTTTTCTAAAAAAATAAGCGCTACGGGAATGAAAATGGGAATTGTTTTTTCTGTTTTAATCAATTTAATTTTTTCAAAAACGATGCAGGATATTATTGGGTTCGACCCGGGAATTTCAATCTTCTGGATATGGCTGAATTTTACCGGTTTTGTGATGGCCGTTGTCATTGCTTATGTTATCAGTGTGGTATCCCCACCCGTACAGAAAGATGAAACTTTAACCGTGAAGCCTTCCTTTAACATTCAAGATTTCTTTTGCAAAGAGACTTATATTCTCGTTGGCTTTTTTATTTTGATTTTAATTTTGTGCGCAATTTTGCCAAGTATTTTTAGCTAATAAAAGATGAGAGTATTAATTGCCCCCGATAAATTCAAAGGTTCATTATCGGCACTTGAAGTTTGTCACGCAATCAGGAACGGCCTCGAAAAAAACAGAAAAAAAATCGAGACGGTATTCCATCCTATGGCAGATGGGGGTGATGGGTCATTGGAAATACTCGCTGGTCATTTACAATTAAAAGCTCAAAAAATAAATACCACCGACCCACTTGGCAGAACTCTTTCTGCCAATTATTTCACTTCATCAAATGCAGCTTTTATTGAAGTGGCCAGCGCAAGTGGTTTGGTGCTGTTAAACAAAGAAGAACGCAACCCCTTGTTGACTTCCACTTATGGTACGGGAAAAATGATTGCGGATGCCATTCAACGGGGATTTAACAACATTTACCTTTTCCTCGGAGGGAGTGCGACCAATGACGCGGGGATGGGAATTGCAACTGCACTTGGCTGCCAATTTCTGGATGCAGAAAAAAAATTGCTCCAACCTGCCGGGGGCAACCTGTCAGAAGTCCATTTTATAAAAAAAGAAATTCATTTTGATTTAAAAAAAATAAGCCTGACCCTGCTCTGCGACGTGACCAATCCATTGCACGGCCCGGCAGGGGCAGCTCACGTTTATGCCAGGCAAAAAGGTGCCTCCAATGAACAAATAAAATTACTTGATGAGGGGTTAAATCATTTTGGTAAGATTATTTTTCAACAAACAGGAATGGAGGTGCACAACATACCGGGAAGCGGAGCCGCCGGAGGAATTGGCGCTGGACTGGTGGCGCTTTTTGGTGCAGAACTCAAAAGTGGCTTTGCTGCTATTGCTGAATTAACTGGACTGGAAGAGCATATCAAATCAGCCGACTGGGTCATTAGTGGCGAAGGAAAATTGGATGTCCAATCACTGCAAGGGAAAGTTGTTGACGGGATTGCCAGACTATGTAAAAAATACAGAAAGCCGCTCACTTTGTTTGTCGGTAAAAATGATTTAGCTCAAAGCGAGCTGGATAAAATCTCTGTAAAAAACGTTTTTTCAATTGCTGAAACTGCTAACGACCTGGAAGATGCGATGCAAAATGGAGCGTATTATTTGGAGAAGCTAAGCCATCAACTAATTTTTTAAATAAAATAAAAATAGAATAAACAACCTAAACAGGAGGTCAATAAAAAATGACACTTTTCCTATAGCTGAAAGAAAGTTTTGAGGCCATGAAATCAAACATTTGTCAAAATAAAAGTGTCTTTTTTAGCGCTCCTTGTTTTTTTTCTAAGCACCTACCCCTGCCAAACTCAGCTCGATTGGGCGAACTTGATTAGCAACATGGCAAAAATGCTCGACAAGAAAAACCCAACAAAAAGAGGGATTACCGTTCCCTGAATAAACATGCCAACCATCACAGCCACGGCAACCGCTACCGTCATTGACATAAAATTAAAAAGAGCCGCTCCTATCCCCGCAATGTGACCGATGGGCTCCATGGCCAATGCACTCAGGTTGCCAAAAGTAAACCCCATTGTCAGAAATTGGATGGCCAGGAATACGATCAAAACAACCAGGGTTGGATTTGTGCTGTTCAGGAAAAAAACAAGGTAAATTGAAGAGGACAAAATGGAAAGAAATAACGAAAGGCGAATCAATTTCAACATGCCGTATTTCAGTACCATAGAACCATTCAACAGTGAAGAAACTCCTACCGCAATAGCCAGGCCTCCAAAGATATACGGGAACTCCTCAACCTTTTGATACTGTACTTGAAAAATCTGTTGCGACGAACCCAGATACGCAATAAATGCTCCTTGTATCAAGCCAGAGGTTAGAGTATATAAAATAGCTTTTTTGTGACGAATGTACTCTTTCAAACCGTCTGTAAACAATCGTTTAGAAAAAGCAATCCGATGTTCTTTGGAAAGGGTTTCTCGTTGGCGAAGCCAAAACCAAATAATGACAATTCCTATAAAAAAGAGCTGAAAATAGAATATGGCTTTCCAATCGTATGCATCCAAAATGGTTTGTCCCAGTAAAGGCGCAACCATTGGAATCAAGATAAAAATGGTCATGATGAAGGACATGATCCTCGCCATGCGATCCCCTTTATAGGTGTCTCGGATAATCGCAATGCTAATAGAACGTGCAGCGGAGAGACCAAACCCCTGAAGAAACCGGCCAGCCAATAATAGCTTGAGATCGGGGGCCCATACGATCAGAAAACTTGCCAAGACAAATACGCCGACACCGACAAATACAATTGGTTTTCTGCCTACGCTATCGGACAAAGTTCCAAATAATAACTCCCCTACCCCAAGCCCCATAAATACCACGATGATGACTAATTGTAAATAGTTGTTGTTGGCTACTTCAAGTGAGTTGCCAATTTCCGTCAATGCAGGTAAAATGGTATCAATACAAAGGGCCACATTCGACATTAGAAATGCCATGAGGGCAATAAATTCAAGTTCTCTAATACCGCTCGATTTGTTCATTTAATGAAAAGGCGGATGTAAGCAGATAGTTTACCGAACCAACAGGAAAATAATAGCGCTTAGCTGAAAAATCAATTTCACTAAATGCAATAATTTTTTATTTAGATTTTTTATCTAAAATTTTACCTGAATATTTGTCACAAGTTTATTTGCCAATATGCACAAAATTCGGACGTATTAAATTGGATCAAAAAATTCAATTTTAATAATGAAGTTGTTTTTGGAAACAACCAATTCATATGATTTCTGAAAAATTAAGAAAGAACATTGAATCCAAATTAGGGACTTCCATGCCTTCGGCTGCCTGGAAAAAAATGCAATCCTATTGCAGTACCAAAGCCATAAAAAAGAAAGAAATAGTTTTAAGAGAAGGGCAATTTTGCGATCAACTTTTTTTTGTTGAAAAAGGTTTGATGTACTCCTATCAGGTGACCAATGACTTAGACAATCAGGTCACTCAAATTGCCTATGAGGATTTCTGGATTTCTGACTTGTACAGTTTTTTTTCAAAGAAACCCGCCATCTATCATATTAAAGCTTTGGAGGACTCACATATAGTTTGCATCAGTAGGGATAACTTTGAAAAAGCCTGCCTCGAAATACCCGTATTGGAACGTTTTTTCAGAATCTTATTTCAAAATGCTTATGTATCCAATCAACGACGATTAATACAAAATATTCACGAAGAGGCAAGTGCGAGATATTGCCAACTGCTGGAACAAAAGCCTGAAATAATACGGAGGGTTCCTCAATATATTTTGGCCTCTTATCTGGGTATTAAACCACAGTCATTAAGCAGGATCAGAAAAAAATGGTCAGATGGCAAATGACCTGTTTTATTAACTTATGTGAATGAAAATTACGTGAAATCGCTCCAACTTTGTGCTATGAATCAATTTCATGAAAAATGAACAGAAAAAAATTTTTATCACTTTTGGCAGCAACGCCGATAATTTACGGAGGAATGAAACTTAGTCAACTGGAAAAATTCACCGCTGATTTTTCGAATTCCGATAAAATGCCTGTACTGTTCATCGGCCACGGGCACCCCATGAATGCTTTGCTCGACAATGACTTCACTCAAAAATTAACAGAAATAGGAAGCAGCATCAAAAGGCCCAATGCCATTATGGTTGTTTCTGCACATTGGGAAACCAGGGGAACCTTTGTCTCTGTTAATGCCAGCCCTCGAACAATCTATGATTTTGGCAGGTTCGATGACCGTCTTTTCAAAATCAAATACGAACCAAAGGGACATGCCGCTTTAGCACAGGAAGTAGTCAGTTTAGGTCAAAAATTTCATATTCAAACAGACCACCAGATGGGGCTTGATCACGGAGCATGGACGGTCTTGAAGTTCCTGTATCCAAAAGCTGATATTCCAGTTTTTCAATTAAGTATTGATTTCACAAAACCTCCTCAATACCATTTCGAATTGGCCCAGTCCCTGAAGCAGTTGAGGAAAAAAGGAGTGCTGGTAATTGGTAGTGGTAACATCGTACATAACCTGCGCAGGTTAGACTGGCACAACATCGCTGCACAACCATTTGATTGGGCGGTAGAGTTTGATGAAAAAGTCAAAGCACACCTGTTAAACAACAACACTGCCCCTCTGGTCAATTACTCTCAGATGGGCATTTTAGCCAAAATGGCCATTCCCTCAAATGATCATTATCTGCCGATGATTTATTCATTGGGTCTTGCTGAAAATGGGGAACGAATAGAGCAACTGTACGAAGGGATTCAATATGGGAGCATCAGTATGAGGAGCTTTAAAATTTCATAACATGAAACTAACCATCTGTTTGGTTTTAAGCATACTGGGCATTTCACTGTCAAATTGCCAAACCGAGGCACCAGCAAAGCTGCTGGAACACAAGGTGAGAATGGCTAAAAAAGGGGTTCAAAATCCACCTTTATTGATATTGTTGCATGGATTGGGAAGCAATGAAAATGACCTTTTTCAGTTGGCTAATTTGCTGGATGAGAACTTTCTTATTGTTTCAGCAAGGGCACCTTACGTTGTTTCGACTGATAAATTCAAGTGGTATGATGTGGATTTTTCATCCGGCCGACCTGTCATCAATGATGCACAAGCGGAAGAAAGCAGAAAAAGATTAAAAGGATTTGTCGATCAGTTAAAATCTGTCTATTCCTTTGATCAGGAGAAAATATTCATTGGAGGTTTTAGTCAGGGAGCGATCATGTCTTACAGCATTGGTCTTACGGAACCTGACTATTTTGCGGGTATTATCGCATTGGGCGGCAGAATGCTTGATGCCACGAAATCTAAGATTGCCGAATCAAAATTAGCATCCTCCAATGTTCTGATTATTCATGGTACGAAAGATAAAGTACTGCCTGTCCAATACGCTCGCCAGGCTAAATCGGTTTTGGAACAACAACAGGTTAATCTGGAATACCACGAAATTGACCTGGGGCATTCAATCAATCGGGAAACACTTCAGTTATTGAATAACTGGCTGGCAAGATTTCGCCGATAAGTTGTGATTAATGCCATTGCTGCTTATAGTCAATTTAACTCCTGAAACAAAAGAAAAAATAATTGTAAGCAAGAGCAATGCTCCCCGGTTTAAATCATGGTTGAATGGAAGAGAATAATAATTTTAGGTGCCAATCTTGACATGCTAAAAATTCCTCTGAACTTATTTTGAAACTATTATCCGAACAGATTTTTAGTAAAAAAAAGCTGAATCTCCATATGGAGATTCAGCCGATACATCAAAAAAAATCATCTGTTGTCAATTTTAATCAATCGCTTGGTGACCATTTTCCGTCCCTCCAGTTTCACATGTACGAAATAGATTCCGGCTCGCCAATTGGATAGATTTATGACCAGATGGTCCATGTTGTCGACGACCCCTCTTTTCCAAACTTCCCTCCCACTTACATCTGTAACCACAACCTGACCATTCGTCACTTTTTGATCAAAGTGAACCGTTGCTTTATAAGTGGTGGGATTTGGAAAAACCTTAAAAGAAGGTCCATGCTGCCGGTCCCTTGTCGATGGCGCAATGGCATTTTTAAAAGTAGTTTGCTCCTGGTTTGGGTTTGAGACCAGGTTGTTCGGACCGCAGTTGGCATTGATCTCAGTAACACTGTTGCAGCCAGTGGCATTAAGAAAAATATTCACCGTTTCGCTGACTCCGCCATTGACCAGATGGTAAATCGGGCAACCGTCACTGAGTGAGAAATTATAATAAATCATGAGGTTAGTACCAACAGTATCGAGAGCATTGAGTCCTTCCAGAGTAGTCAATGAAAAATTATAGAAAATGGTCAATGACCCACCAACATCTTTTAGACTGTCCAGCCCTTCCATGCTTGATATACTGGTATACTGAATGGTCAGGTTTTCGGTTATTTGTTCCAAATTGCCCAAATTGGAAAGGTCAGTAATGTCAGCTCCACTGATCGTCACATTGCCATCAATAACTGAATAGCACTGAGAAAAAGCATTTACCTGAGCTTGTGTGTAAAAGGCTATATTTCCAGTCAAAGTCAGACCACCAGTCGTTCCTTCATCTATTTCACCGTCGCAGTCGTCGTCAATACCGTTACAGATTTCCGTCGCTCCGGGATGTACGCCTGCGTCAAAGTCGTCACAATCACCTTCGGTGGAATCCAGTTCTTCCATTGTGAAACAACCCGAGGGCCGTTGGCATGCATTCGACCAGATACCGGAACTGAAGCCATCACCGTCGAAATCTTCATACCAGGTTTGGCCGGGGTATTCGTCAGGATCATTGTCATTGCAATCACCATCAATGGATTCCAAGTCGGATGGCGAATAATAGTCGGATGGCTGAACGCAAGCATTAATTGTTAAACCATCTGAATGACCATCGCCGTCCAAGTCTTTGTACCAGGTTTCTGACGGGCTACCCGAACCAATTGTTGCAGTGGCCGTTTTTTCACACAATCCGTTGATGCCAAAAATTTTGACAACGACATCATAATTGCCAGGGGTGAGCGAATTAAAGGTGTTGCCGAATTGAAAATTTGTTCCTCCATCTACAGAATAGCCAACCTGTCCTCCCGCCGAACTGGCCTCAATCTGAATACTCCCATCCCCTGCCCCATCACAGGTTTCATCTGTTTCAATTACTTCGTCAATGGAGAAAAAAGTGGCCACATCAATAGAAACTTCACAGCTGCTGCTGTTACCGTTTACATCGGTGATTGTAAGCGTGATGGTGTTTACACCTTCATCTGAACAATCAAGTAAGGAGGGATTTGCACTTAAAGTCTGAATGCCACAGGCATCACTACTTCCATTATCCAAGTCGTTGGGATCGACGGTGTACTCTCCATTAGTATCAAGGGTAACATTGATTGGGGTCGTTACGCATCGCGCTGTAGGCGCAATGTTATCTTCAACTGATACAGTGGCATTGCATTGCTCATGGTTGCCTGTCATGTCAGAGACAGTCATGGTAACTGAATTAGTCCCAACATCTGAGCAAGTAAAAGAAGAAATATTTATGGAAGTATAAACGTCTCCGCAATTGTCAGTAGAGCCGCCGTCAATTTGTATGGCCGCAATAGAAGCTTGTCCATCACTGTCCAATTGAACGGTCAGGTTTTGGCACAGGGCCGTCGGTTCCGTATCGTCGACAACGGTTACGTTAGAGATACAGGTTTGCTGATTACCGCTGAGATCTTCTCCCGTAACAATGACGGATACAGAAGTACCGACATCATTACAATCGACTGAACTTAGAGACATGCTAACAAATGAAACAGTCCCGCAATTATCAGTTCCACCACCAAACACTTCGCTAACCGAAAGATTATGGATGCCCAGGGCATTCAAAGAAACTGTCGGATGCACACAGTTGGGTTCTGGCAGTTCATTGTCTTCTACTGTAACTAATGCAGTACAGGTTGCCTGATTTCCACTTGCATCCACTGCTGTAACTGTCGCAGAGACAGTAGAACCGACATGGCTACAATCGACAGTCGCTGGAGTCACATTGAGAAAGCTTATTGATGAGCAGTTGTCTGTGCCTCCACTAAAGACATCATTTTCATGAAACGTATAATTACCATTTTCATCCAGAACAACTGTTGGATGGAGGCAGTCAGGTAGAGGCAAGCTATTGTCCTGAACGTCAACTGTTGCTATGCAAGTGTTTACATTTCCATTGCCATCATTGACCGTAACGGTCACCAAAACATTATTGCCGGCATCCGAACAATCAACCATGACAGGGTCAGCACTGACAAAATTTATAGTGCCACAATTATCTGTTCCGCCATTGTACACATCAGCATCCTGTAAGTAGTAAGTGCCGTTGGCATCTAAAGAAACGGGCGTGTTCAATTTGCAGTCAGGGACTGGCAATTCCGAGTCCGGTTGAACTGTCAAGGTAAAAGAACATGATTCATAGTTACCTTCTGAATCTGTGGCGGTGTAGCCAATGTCATAAATACCTACTGAAAATAATGTTCCGCTTGGGGCACCCGTCGTTTGCGCAGCAATAAAACTGCCGTCGCAATTATCCATTGCAGTTGGAGCTGTCCAGTTTACGACTGCACCGCACAATCCTGTATCCATAGCAACATCAATATTTCCCGGACAAGCAAGACTTGGTTTTTCTGCATCTGGAAGAATGGTTATTGTAAATGTGCAATCAAATGAAGGGTTCGAGGCATCGTCTTGCGCGATGTACTCTATAGTTGTAGTTCCTTCCAAAAAGAAAGAGCCACTTGGCTCACCACCAAACAGTTCGATGTGAGGGTTGGCATCGCAGTTATCTGAGGCAGTTGGCTCTGTCCAATTTACGACGGCCCCACATTGTCCGGCATCCATTGACTTGGTTATATTTTCAGGACATGTCAGGAAAACAGGAATGTCATTATCTTCTACCACTACCGTAAAACTGCAATTTGTAATTCTGCCATTGACATCCGTTACTGTCCAAGTAATAAGGGTTGGCCCCAAATCAAGTATTTCACCTGCTAACGTGTTGCTATTATTGAAATCGTTAACCAGACTTTGCACGCCACAATTATCATTAACATTGGTTGGGTCAAATTCTGAACCCTGCACGGTATAAGTACATATAGCGGCATCATTGTTTTGGCTTTGGATAACCGGAGGGCAACTTAACTCAGGGTCTGTTTCATCTTTAACGGTCACTTCTGCCGTACATTGATCACTATCTCCATTTATATCGGTGAGAATCAAGTTGACCATCTGAGGGTTGTTGGAAACATCTGCACAATCAAATACAGCTATATCGAGTTCAAGGCTTTGCTGTCCGCAGTCGGCGAAACTGCCATTGTTAATATCAGAAACAGTTATTGTCACTTCACCTTCGGCATCTAAAATGGCTTCATGGTTTTGGCAATTAGCAACGGGTGCTTCACAGCACGGGTTGTTAGTATCTCCGACGACAATTGTAGCTGTACATTCCGCTGAATTACCGAATCCATCTTCCACTTCGACGGTTACATTTACAATATTTCCAACCTCTTCACAAGAAACAATTTCAGGAGTGGCTTTAATAAAATTGACCGTTCCGCAATTATCGGTTGCACTTACCAAGACGTCTGATTCTTGAATTGAATAGGTTCCATTAACATCTAATTCTACCGGAGAATTTGACTTACATACAGGTACAGGTTCATCATTATCCAATATGATCACTATTTGAAATTGGAAGGTTTTGTTACCGTCGCTATCTTCATAAGTCCATTTAATACCATAAATTCCTTGATTCGTAAAATTGAGTGGTCCGTCCGGTACTCCGTATATAATGCCATCACAATCGTCAGTAGCGGTAGGTACAGATATTTCACTTTCGTAAATGGCACAATCATCTCTTAAGTCTGGCAAGAAGGTCTTATTTTTAATCGGTGAATCTGAATTTGTAAATTCGACTGACCAATTAGTAATAAAAGTACAAGCATTACTTGGGTCTTCTATTTTCACAAAAAGGATATGAGAGCCTGCTCCTAAGCTAGATGAAAAGGTATTGGTGCTTTCATCATAAGAACCTGCAGAAATGGTGGTCGATACGTCGGTATAAACACCAAGAATGTTAAAATTAATGGGATTTTCGAAGTCAAAAGCAGGACTTACTTCTCCACATTCCGTAACGACAGGAGCAATGATGATTTCATTATTGGCAACATTAGGAATAAGGTTACCTTTTGGGAAAGACAGAACTCCAAGATTCGTAAAAGTACCTGTACTGACATGACTTAAATCTGAATCAATTATTAACAATCCCTCATTGGTCAAGCTGCCAAGGTTATTTAAAGCACCGGCAAAAGATACTGTTCCACAACTATTAATATTAAACGAGGCATTTTCATAAATTGAAAGGCTATTTCCTGAAGGATCTTCTATTGTTAAATCTCCGCCTTCATCGACGGTAAGCTCTGAATGCTCATTCATTGTAATGGATTTGGCAGTAGCTTTAATGCCATCTAAAATGACTGGATTATTAGAAACAACTGGAATAATTACATCTTCAACACTGGTCGGAACACAATTGGGTGTCCAGTTACAGGGTGTATTCCAGTCAGTGTCAATAGCTCCTGTCCATATTCTGGTCGTTGATGTACAATCAGGATTGGGATTGACATTTGAATCTTCGTCGTTACAATCGAGGTTAGAGGTAGATACCAGCTCAGTGGCTAATTTATAACCGTCTGGTCGTTGGCAAGCGGACTGAGTCGTTCCTGGAGTATAGTTATCACCATCGGCATCAATGTACCACGTCTGATTGGGGAATTCGTTGGCATCACTGTCATCGCAATCGTCGGTGCCGGTGCCCATCAGTTCGCTCAACAAAAAGCCATCGTTCGGGCGCTCACAGGAAGTAGTTGATGAAGCGCTATAACTGTCGCCATCGGCATCGATGTACCACGTCTGGTCGGGGAACTCATTGGCATCACTGTCATCACAATCGTCTGTGCCGTTGCCCATAAGTTCACTCAGCAAAAAGCCGTCAGTTGGCCGCTCGCAGGCAGTCGTTGATGATGCTCCGTAATCGTCGCCATCGGCATCAATATACCACGTCTGGTCAGGGAATTCGTTGGCATCATTGTCATCGCAATCATCCGTTCCATCTCCCATCAGTTCGATCAGCAAAAATCCATTGGCTGGCCGCTCGCAGGCAGTCGTTGATGATGCTCCATAACTATCACCATCCGCATCGATGTACCACATCTGGTTCGGGTATTCATTCGCATCTGAATCATCGCAATCGTCAGTACCGGTGCCCATCAGTTCGCTCAACAAAAATCCATCGGTTGGACGTTCACAGGCAGTCGTTGAAGAAGCTCCATAGTCATCGTTATCAGCGTCAATATACCACATCTGATTCGGGAATTTATTCGCATCATTATCATCGCAGTCATCAGTACCAGTGCCCATCAACTCGTTCAGTAAAAAGCCATTGGCTGGGCGCTCGCAGGTAACAGTTGAAGAAGCTCCATAACTGTCACCATCGGCGTCAATGTACCACATCTGGTTGGGGAATTCGTCCGAATCAGCGTCGTCGCAGTCGGAGTTGTCAGGTACAAAATCTCCGGTACAGGAGGTACAGTGCAATTGTCCGGCATTTGGATCACCATAAGTATCACCATCAGCATCGAGATAACACATGACCGGATCATTACAACAGTTACCCGTTGTTAACAGCCAGGATGAGGTATAAATACAACCATTCGTAGTGTCTTCAAATTTTACATATAAAGTATGAGTCCCTTCTGCCAATTCAGGGTCAGGGGCAAAAGTGTTAGTCCCCGAATCATACGTTCCTGCTGAAACCGTAGCAGCCCTGTTGGCAAATATTCCTAAAACATCTAAATCAACAGGGTTTCCAAAATTAAGTACAGGGCTGATGCTGCTACAATTGCTGGAAGTGACTGGCTCCACAAAAATTTCATTATTTGTAAAATCTGGCTCTGGACCAATTGACCCACTAAATATTCCATTATTTATCAAAGTGACATTTTCATCTAATAGACCGTTGACATTATCAAATAAACCATTATTATTAAATATACCCTGAGCACTGACGTTCTGGTAAACCACGATCGTTGAGCAATATTCATTGGTAATGTTTCCTTCGTTTCCACTTCTTATGGAAAACTCACCAGTTGGTCCAATTTCTCCGATGATGATGGAAGAATTTTCTTCATTTAGCAAATCACTTGTACAATTAAGACCCCATTTACCATAATTGTCGATTCTGATTTCTGAGTCACTTTCATTTATTAACGATGCATTGTCTCCAAGCGAAATACCATTCCTTCCAATATTGCCGTCGTTTTGTCCAATGCTGAGGATACCCGAATTAGTATTGGTAAATGTGGTTGTATTCAAAAAAAGTCCGTGATTATTTGTATTATCAATCAAGACAGTCGAAGCATTGTTGATGAAGACAGCGCCACTACTTGAGGAACGAATGCCATGTTCGCCAATGCTGCCTCCATTTTGGCCAATATAGATTTGGCCATTATTGATGTTTTCAAAAATTATATTGGTTCCATTCACGATGGCACTGGCAGTGGTCTGGTGTATATAAATTGATCCTCCTTCATTTGTAAATGAAACAGAACCATTGGAATTAATCAATCCAGCCCCTCCTGAAGTGGTAGATTCACCAATATTAATAAAGCCCGTATTGGTGAAAGTATCATTATTCTTGATGCCAGCCTCAGTAGAACCATTCAACTCAATTGTTCCGTCATTTATGATTTCTCCATTGTTCTCAATGCCATCGGCGGTGGAATTTTCAATTTGAATTTCCGCCCCATGTTGAATCGTCCAAATCGCACCATTTCTATTAAATACAGATTTCGCAAAGGCAACAGTCCCAGTCATAATAACGGGATCATTTGCTGTGTTGGGAATGTCCACATCATCATGAATGGTAGGTATCGTATTCGTATTCCAATTATTAGGTTCACCCCAGTCAGTATTGATATTCCCATTCCAGCGAACGGTCTGCGCATGCAAGCGGCTACCAATCATGAGGAACAAGGCGAACATCAGACACAGAGTGGCTTTTATTAAAAAGTTGACTTGATAGGTCATTGTCGAACAAATGAAATTTTTCATCATTTTGAATTTTTAAAAGTTAGATGGATTAGTTTTTCCGATGCGAGATCGGGACATGAATGTTTCCAGATGCGAGATCAGGGCGTGATTGATTTGTTGAGACAAAGGTGTGGGCCAAATGCCGTCTGGCACTTTAGGTAGTTGTTCAAAAGTTTAATGCTATGTTGCAGTACGGGAAAAAGGCTTAATATTATGTTGCAACCTCAACCAAATCGAATACTATCTGACTGAAATTCAGCATTTTAAGAGTCGCATTTTTGTTTAGAGAAAGAATAAAAAAACCGGGTCTCCGGCTAAAGACCCGGCATAAAAAACCAAATGAAAACTAATCCTTAGTCACAATCATTTTTTCGGTGAAAACCTTTCCGTTTATCTCCAGATGGATGATGTAGAGACCTGCTTGCCATAGGCTTACATCCAATTGTTGAACGGGGACCTCTTCATCTAATGAAGATTGGAGTAAAACCTTTCCAGAGAGATCAGTTACCTGTAAGCTACCAATGCCAAAGTTTCCCGGAAGTTGTATGTTGGTAACGGTGCTAACCGGGTTTGGAAAAATTGAAATGATTTGATCTTCTTCTGTAAATTGTACCGAGCGGATAGGAGAATATGAAAACCGACCATCAAAATCGACCTGCCGGAGCCGGTAGTAGGCGGTACCTGCCAATGGATTTTCATCGAATGACAGATAATCCATTACTCCGACAAAATTACCAGCGCCTATAACCCGTTCAATTTCCTCGAATTGTAAGCCATTTCTGGAACGCTCCACCACGAAATAGTCATTGTTGATCTCTGAGGCGGTTTGCCAGTTCAATTCTACTAGGTCCTCCTTATTGATTGATGCAGTAAAATGCACCAGTTCTACTGGTAATTGGGACGCACTGCCCAAAGTCCAGGTAGAGAATGCATCAACATTTGCGGTTTCCACATAATTTTCGACTAAATCAGATGAGCTGACAACGTACTCTTCCCAAGAGCTGCCATCAAAACGATATGGAGACAAAGCGCTTTCAAGATTGCCATTTAACTCAGCATCGAGGTAAAAGAACCTGACGGTTGCATCCAGTCCGGAATTATTTGTTGGACTGATGTCGTAATACCTGAGGATGGCGACATTGCCATTCACTGTATATGGCACATGCCCGCGTTTGATGGTCGTACTTCCGAGATTGGCAAGGGAGGTAATCTGGACGCCGATATTACCCGGGTTTTCATCCTGTGGTTGATCAAGGGTAATGGTCTTAATTATTTCACCACCAACTGTACCGAAAATGTACGAGGATGCAGACTCGTCAATGATGGTTCCATCAGTCCCCAAAGTAAGGTCATATCCATTCAGGTCAAGGTTGCCGCTGGTCATCTGCAGATTGCCATCAATTTGAATCGCTTGTTCTAACCGCACAGAAGCAGCTGTTTTGTCAATAGTTAAATCATAAAAAGTAGTGAGGCTGTTTCCAATGAATTCAGTGGTCGTATTTCCATTGATAGTTACTGTTCCGGTAAAATCAAAAATGGCGTTATTGACCCATTCGGTAGCAAAAGTAAAACTGCCATTACCATCCATGGAGCCACTTAAATTCAAGAGACCTTCATCCGTGGTAATGCTTCCATTATTAGTAAAACTTGTACCATCCATTACGATACTTGAACTGCTGGTGATGGTGGCTCCTGATTCGTTGGACAAATTGCCGTCATTCATATTCACAATTCCTTCATCTGCAACATTCATGATGTTGATCTCTCCATTACCTTGATTAGTGAAATCAGAACGATTTTGTATGCCCACGTCGTCAACGTTATTAGCCCCACCATTTAAACCGATATTAATTGCACCTTCATTGGTAACTGATCCAGCGATGTTTGCGATCCCCATTGCCCGGGTATTGTCAATCTGGATGATTCCATCTTCGGTATTTATTAAATTACCACTCCCAGTAGTGATGATGCCGAATGTTTTGATATTTTCAGGTCCTCCACTTTGGCCAATTTTGAGAAGGCCGGCATTGTTTAACGTGCCATTGGAACCAATTCTTACACCACCCTCATCGGTATTGTCTATCTCTATGGTACCCCCATTTAGGTTATAAAAAGTTTCCGTTTCTAAAGAAAGTCCAAAATTATTGCTCGTGCTCCCAGCGGAACCTATGATGATCGTACCAGCGTTTTCTAAAGGTCCCCAACTCCTGAACCCATCTTCTGAGGTATAATCGACCTGAATGACTCCTCCAACTGTATTTTCAAAACTACCTCTGTTATCAAATCCAATGAATCCAATATTATTATTTCCTCCATTCTGACCAATGTCTAGATTCCCGCTGTTGATAAAATTACCAGAGGATTCATTAAACAGTCCATCGGAGTCGGTATTGTCAATCGTGATCACCCCACCTACCCCATTATTGAAAACACCTGTATTATAGATACCTTGATTGCCTATTGCAAAGCTTTGCCCAATCTGGATCGTGCCAAAATTTTCTATGGAACCTTCGTTCATAAGGGCATCGGAGCTTGAATCATCAATATTCAATGTGCCTCCTGCATTGATGTGCAAATAACCACCGCTTTGCACGGCAATGCTTTTCACACTGACAACCATACTGTTGGCAATAACTGGTTCATTGGTCACATCGGGTATGATCACCTCGTTCGACGAGCTTGGCGAGCAGGCAGGTGACCAGTTAAAATCCTCCTCCCAGTCCGTGTTCACCAAGCCTGTCCAGGTACGTGTTCCGGCCCCTTCTTCATATTCAAATTCAACAGAAACATCGAAGCTACATCCATTGCCGGTTAAGCTGAAATAAAGCGTGTGGATGCCTTCAGAAAGATTGGTAACCGTAAAGATATTAGTGCTTTGGTCATAAGTACCGGCCACATTGGTCATGGCCACATCGGTGAACCATTGGGTACCTACCGTATAATTTCCCGCACTACCTAATTGTAAAGCGTCTGTGGCATTGTTGCAACCAGAAAACGGAGAGATTATGATTTCGGTATTATTGACATTGGGGACTTCCGGTGATTGGATGGTTTCAATTACACCGCTGTTATCGAACGTGCCGGAATTGGTGTGTGTTTGGTCGGTGTCGATGGTGAAAAGTCCCTCGTTGGTTATGGTTCCGGCATTGTTCAGGTTGTCATAAACTTGGATGCTTGCGCAGCCCAGATTGGATAAAGAACTGGATGCATCTACCATGTCAATTCCATTTTCTGAAATACCACCGATTGCTCCGATAATGATTTCAGCATTACCATCGTTTTCGATTTCCCCATTTACATTAAGATGCAAGGCCGAGTTACCGGTTTGGTCAATTTTAATAATACCATTGTCTATATTATAAAATTCACTTTGTGAAACTGTAAGACCTGTTGCCAAAACATTGCCTCCGTTTTGCCCGATCAGAATTTCACCATCATTTCCATTAGTGAATTCACTAAATTTAGTTATTGCCATAGCAAAATCCGCTATATTATCCATCTGAATGATTCCACTGTTGGTGAATTCGGACGTCCTCATAAATATGCCCTCGTCATCAATGTTTCCATCATTTGATCCAATTCTGATCTCACTTCCCGCAGCATTTTCGAATTGTCCGCCTAAAATATTTTGTAAGCCTCCCTGTGCGTTATCAATTTCAATCACTCCACCGTTCAGATTATTAAACTGACCTCGATTGGCCAATCCAGCACCATCACTGCCTTCCGTTTGCCCGATTAACAACTGGCCATGATTGTTTACAGTCCCATCATTGGTAAGTGCTCCTGATGCAGTTTGCGGAGGTACTGCCGAGTCGTCGATATTTAAGATAGCTCCATTATTGATGGTCAAACTCGCATTGGATTCAACGATTATTTTTTTTGCGTAAGCATCTGTTCCGTTAAAAATAACCGGATGATTAGCGGTTTCAGGGATTTCCACATTACTCGAGTCGACGGGTACTATGGCTGGTGCCCAGTTACCACTTTCGTTCCAATCGGTATTCACCGCACCGGTCCAAATCCATAGATTTTCTTCTTCATAATCAAATTCCACGGACACGTCAAAACTGCAACCGGAACCGGTTATGTCAAAATAAAGTGTATGGGTGCCTTCCGACAAATTGGAAACCGTGAAAATGTTGGTAGGTTGGGCGTAATTACCCGCCTCATTGGTCATAGCTATATCAATAAACCAATCAACATTTATGATATAATTGTTAATGCCACTGCCCAACTGCAGTACATCTGTAACACTGCCACCACCAGCAAAAGGAACGATAATAATTCCATTGTTAGTAACAGATGGCACTTCGGGGAACTGGATGATTTCCATGATCCCGTCATTGGTGAAAGTCCCTGTGTTGGTATGTGCCTGGTCAGTATTGATTTGAAAGAGGGCTTCATTGGTGATGGTGCCTTCAAAGTTCAAATTATCAAATAACTGAACAGCCGCACAGTCCAGGTTGAAAAACGAACTGTTTCCGTTCTTGAGAGAAAGTCCTTCTGCTCCGATATTGCCATTTTCACCGATTGTTATGACAGCTTCGTCACTATTTTCCAAGTGACCGGAACTCTCAATTTCAATTCCATTTTGACCGGTTTCGTCAATCTTTATGATTGCATTTCCGTCGTTGTCAAATTGAACCGCAGTACCAATCATCAAGCCGTGACCACCAATATTGGAGGTTCCTCCATTTTGACCGATAAGGATGTTTCCGGTATTGAGGACGTCCGTGGTTGTATAAAAACCATGATCTGTGGTATTATCAATGTTTATGGTTCCACCATTTGAAAAAGTATTAACTGCTGCTGAGTAAATACCATCACCGTTGATATTGGCAGCACTCCCATTTTGCCCGATGTTTATGACTCCATCATTGATAAAGGTTGGGCCGTCGTGTTCATAGAACAGTCCATCATTTCCTGTGTTATCAATGTTGATCGTGCCGAGGTTGTGAAAACTTGATATTGTAGGGTCTACATTTACCAAACCGTAACTGCCGATATTACCTATACTTCCTGACTGACCTATATTTATGATGGATTCGTTGGTAAATGTTCCATTTGTAACTGACAAACCAACCTGCTGTGTATTGTCAATATTGATGACCCCATTGCCGATATTGTTGAAATTAGCTAAATTAAGCAGCCCGCTGTTCCCTTGAATATTGTTCGCTCCACCTATTTGTCCAATGTTGAGCGTTCCTCCGTTGGTAAACTCACCATCGTTATCAAGACCAAAACCCTGTGTGTTATCAATGAACACTGTTCCATCAACTTCAATATTAATCGTTCCGTCATTTTCTATTCCTTCGTCACCTATGGTTCCTGTCTGACCGATTTGTACAGAACCTGCTATATCAATTGTTCCGTCGTTCATCAAACCATCGGCAGTGGCATTATCAATATTTAATGCTCCACCAAAATCGATGATCAGTTGCCCCCCTGATGCTACTTCAACACTTTTCACCTGCACCGATTCACCATTTGCGATAACGGGCGAATTAGTTGCTGCGGGAATGAGGACATCATGCACAGCGGAAGGAACACAGGCTGGTGACCAGTTCCCGTCTTCCTCCCATGTATTATCAATTGCTCCCGTCCAGGTGCGGATTCCTCCTCCTTCGTATTCAATTTCAACGTAAACGTCAAAACTGCATCCATTGCCGGTTACATTAAAATATAAGGTGTGCGTGCCATTCGAAAGATTGGTGACGGTGAATGTGTTGGCTCCCTGATCATAATTACCCGCCACGTTGGTCATGGCTGCATCAGAAAACCATTGTGAACCAACCGTGTATTGACCGCTTCCTCCCAATTGTAGCGCAAATTGAGTAGTGATTTTACAGCTATAAAATGGGGCAATAATTACCTCATAATTTATAATGTTTGCAACGGCAGGAAGTTGGACGATTTCAAGGACACCGTTATTGATAAAAGTTCCATCGTTGCCGTGATTCTGGTCGGTATTGATTTGAAAAAGAGACTCATTGGTGATCGTACCTGAATTGGCCAAGTTTTCCAATAAATATATGGCAGCGCAATCCAGATTGGAGAAAGAACTGGTATTTTCAGGCAGGTAAAGTCCATCCCAACCAAAACCACCATTTTCACCAATCGTAATGGTCGCATCGCCGCTGTTTTCCAACAGACATGAGCCTTCCAATTCAATTCCATTCAGACTTGCATTGTCCACGGTTAAAGTGGCATCGCCCTGGTTGTAAAAGTTTGCATTGGGGCTCAACACCATCCCATGCCCACCGATGTTTGCTGCACCGCTATTTTGCCCGATGTTAATATTACCTTCATTAGTGACGTTTCCGGAATTATCGAAACCATTACTTTGAGTGTTATCAATCAGGACGATGCCAGTACTTGTGGAATTAAAGGTGCCATCATTCCATATGCCGAAACTTCCAATTGTACTTGTTTGTCCGATCAGGATTGAGCCTGAATTATCAATATCTCCATAGTTTACTAAGCCTGTATAGTTGGAATTTTCTATTTGCAGGGTACCTCCATCATCGATGGTCAAATGGGCGCCGCTCTGTACCACTAAAAGCTTCGCAAGCGCATTTATACCGTTCAGGATGATTGGTGAATTGGCGGTCACAGGAATATTCACATCATTCGATGCATTTGGTTTACAGGTGGGAGACCAGTTGGCAGGATCGTCCCAATCAGTACTTATTGCCCCCGTCCAGGTACGTGTGCCATCTGCTTCGTAATCAAATTCGACAGATACTTCATAATTGCACCCATTGCCCGATACGGTGAAGTAAAGCGAATGAGTTCCTCCTGTAAGATTGGTGACGGTAAAGGTGTTGGTGCCCTGGTCATAAGTGCCAGCCAAGTTGGTCATGGCCGCATCGGTGTACCATTGGGTGCCAACTGTGTAATTCCCTGCTCCGCCCAAATCCAAAGCATTCATGGCATTGGAGCAACCTGAAAAGGGAAGGATGATGATTTCGCTATTGGAGACGTTGGGAATTTCATTTGATAGTATCAATTCCAAAACACCATCATTGGTAAATATTCCTGAATTGGTATGTGGAGATGTAGTATTGAAAGTTACCAGCCCAGTATTGTTGAAGCTGTTCGAATTAAGCAAACTTCCTTCAGAATAAATGTCTCCACAAGTATTGTTTTGGAAATCACCGGAATTGTTGATACCCGTCGACTCCATGTTTTGGATAACAATATTTCCAGCGTTTGCGAAGAAATTTGTGTTTTCGATGCCGTCGGTACCGATGGTTCCTATTTGTCCCAGATAAATATCTCCAAGATTACTGAACAGGCCATTCGAAGAGACTATGATGCCAGCCGATTCTGTATGGTCGATTTTGATCACACCATTTAGGGCATTGGTGAAATATGCAAAATTCAATATCCCTTCCTCATCAACGCTACTAAAGCCATTTTGTCCAATGTTGATGGCACCTTCATTCGTAAAGGTTCCGGACGTAAAATTTGCAATTCCTGCTTCTGTTGTATTGTCTGCATTAATGGTACCTCCACTGCTGTTAATAAAGGTTCCGGACGATTCATTCCGAATGGAAGCTGATGCCGTAGCCCCGTTCAGACCAATATTGAGCGTCCCCATATTGGTGAATGTTCCACCTGAATTTCTCAGACCTACACTATTTGAATAGTAGACATTGACGATCCCAGTAGCATGGTTATTGAACGCAGAGAAATTTTTTATTCCATCATTACCGGAGTTTGCATTAGTTGCTCCGACATGAATGACACCGCTATTCTCAACCGATCCATTATTGGTCAGTTCGGCTGAATTATTTGTTGCGTCGATATTCAATACACCTCCGTTATTGATAGTGAGTAGGCCATTATTCGCCACCGTTATGGTTTTAGCTTCTGCATTTGTTCCACCCATGATCACAGGGGAATTGGTCACATTTGGTATTTCCACATCATTCAAAGCATTAGGTGTGCAGGCCGGAGACCAGTTTCCGTCTTCGGTCCAGTCAGTGCTGACTGCTCCCGTCCAGGTGCGGGTTCCTTCCTCTGAATATTCAAATTCAACGGATACGTCAAAACTGCAACCATTGCCGGTGATGGAAAAATAAAGTGTGTGGGTGCCTAAGGAAAGATTGATAACGGAATAGGTGTTGGTTCCCTGGTCATATGTGCCCGCCACATTGGTCATGACCGCATCGGTGAACCATTGGGTGCCAACTGTGTAATCCACAGTCCCACCCAATTGTAAAGCGTCTGAAGCTTCAGCGCATCCTGAAAAGGGAGCAATGATGATTTCATCGTTGGTGACATTGGGCACTTCTGGAAGTTGAATGATTTCCATTATCCCTTCATTGATGAAACTACCTGAATTGGCATGGGCCTGGTCGGTATCAATTCTGAAGAGTCCTTCATTTGTGATGGCTTCTTCATTATTGACAGCGTCAAACAGTACAAAAGTTGCGCAATCCAGATTGGAAAATGAATTTGCCCCATTTTCAAGGTACAATCCTTCCGCAACGATGTTTCCAATTTCACCAATGACTATAGAAGCGTTACCCATGTTTTTCAGGCTTCCAGAATTTGAGATATGCAGGGCATCTTCGCTGGTCTGGTCAATTCTCAAGCTGGCGTTGTCCTCATTATCAAATTTCCCTCCTGCAATGTGCAAACCGTCCTTGCCTATACCACCACTGTTTTGTCCGATCAAAATTTCTCCAGAACCGGAATTAGTCAGTTGAGTTCCAGCATGCAAGACAAGACCCTCCCCATTGGAAGGATATACTTTACCAGTTCCATCTATTTTGATGAGACCACCATTGTTTGACAAGGTCGATCCACTTAAGAAGAGGTATATTCCTGTGCGACCAATATTGCCATTTGACTGTCCTATTAAAATAGAACCTGTGGAGTTATTAGTGATAACAGAACCGTCATCAGCATCTATTGCATCCTCATCTGTATTATCGATCTGCAACAAACCATCATTGGTAAAATTGGTGCCCGTGCCGAAATTGAATATTGCCTCATCACCGATGTTGCCTCCATTTAGACCAATCTGAATATCGCTTCCTGCTGTATTCGAAAATTGTGCTTGTTGATAATTGACGATTCCGTCATAAACAGTATTATCTATTGTTATTGTACCACCGTTATTATTGAAGGTGTTCTGGTTTTCTAATCCATTCGCACCAATTGTTCCTGATTGTCCGATATGAATGGTCCCTTCGTTTGTGAAAACGCTGTTACTTTCTATATTTTTCAATCCATCTGAACTAATATAATCGATCCGGATTATGCCTCCTGACAAGTTGTTGAAGGTAGCGCGGTTGTTCAGGCCATTATTGGGCCTGTTTCCACTCGTTTGTCCAATCAATACTTGACCGGCATTATCTACAGTGCCTTCGTTGATAAAGGCATTGCCATCTGACTCATCCACATCTAAGATTCCTCCACTTTGATTGTTGATTGTTCCTTCATTAAAAACACCGTGATCGGAATCACCAATAATGGTTATTGTACCATAATTATCAACGGTGCCTTTGTTCTCCATGCCATATTGTGCAGTGCCATCAATGCTCAAGGTCGCTCCCGATGAAATGGTCATTGTTACATTTTCCTCTAACAGGATGGAGTGGGCCAAGGCATTGGTTCCGTTCATGATGGTCGGAGCGTTTATCATTTCGATAATTTTGACAGAATCGCTTGCTTTGGGTGTATTATTTGGATACCAATTATCTGAATTGTTCCAGTCATTATTAGAACAACCCGTCCAGATGATTTCATCATTACCGAGCGCTGTGGCATAGGGATCATTGCCAGAACCAACTGTAAAATTCCCACCGCCGATATTTAAGATCAATGAATTATTGATATCGATGTTGTGATTGCCGTTGTCTTCCTGAATGATCGTTCCGTCATTGGTCATGCTGCTGTTGTCCACGATTGAGCCGTTGTACACATGGATAGTTGCTCCACAAGAGGAGTTATCAAAGGCAGCATTGTTATTGATGGCATCACCAGAGAGGTTTATTGATTGTCCAATTTCAATGGTCCCACTATTTTCAATCGAGCCTGCGTCGTTGATGATGCCAGACCATACTTCTCTAATATCAATCAAGCCGCCCGAAAGATTATTAAAGGTCGCCTGATTGTTGATAGCCTGACCGTCGACGGAAGAAGAGTTGCCAATATTCACCGTCCCACTATTCGTGAATGTGCCGGAAGAATTCTCGAAACCAATGACATTGAAGCTACTTAAGTTGTTTATTTCGAGTACAGCTCCAGCATTGTTTTGAAATACCGCATCATTAACAATCCCATAATCTGCTGGAGATCCTCCCTGGCCGATCCTCAATTCACCTTCATTGGCAAACGTACTTGATTCATTATAAAGACCATCAGAAGCTGTATCACCAATCCGGAGGCTTCCACTGGCAGCGTTGTTGAATGTACTCTTATTGATGAGGCCATAGCCGGAGATGCTTGTGTTATTACCGATCTTAATGGTGCCTTCATTGGTGAAGGTGCCGCTATGGTTATTGATTCCATCATCCCCGGTATCGTTGATGTTAATTTCACCTGAACTCTTGTTGTTGAAAACGCTTCGATTGTCAATGCCATTCTGACCAATAGATGCGTTCGACCCAATATTTATGGTACCACTATTTTCGACCGTTCCCAAATTATAAATTCCGTCGGCGTTATTGCTGGAGCCTTCAATGGTCAGCGTACCTCCACTCAAAATGGTTAATTCTCCTCCATTGGCCAACAGTACTGATTTGGCCACTACCGAGGCAGATGAACCAATTCTGGGATTGGAAGTCGATACATTAAAGATTCTTACATTATCGGTGGCGGTAGGTTTTTGCAGATAATGCCAGTTGTCATCATTGTTCCAATTGGCACCGGTACACCCCGTCCAGATCACCCCTCCTAAATTGGTATTTACCCCTTCGTTGTTGGTGATGCTAAAACTTCCACCACTTAAATTTTGGATGACTCCACATGGGCCATTGTAATTAATATCGCTATCACCAGAAGCTTCGTCAACGATGGTTCCGAAATTGCTAAAATCATTGGCGGCATCCAGGATGTTATTATCAGAGAAAATATGCACAATGGAATAAACCTGGTTCACGAGTTTCCCGGCATCCTTATTCTCTATGGCGTTTCCGGTCAGCACCCCTGTTTCTCCAATCAGGACCTGCCCTCCATTCTCGTTGTAAAATTCACTGTTTCCATCGTTCTCGATTCCTATTGCAGTATTGTCAATCTGTATGAGGCCGCCATCATTGTATATGGTGCCATCGTTTTCAATTCCTGAATTGACTATCCCAGAGGTTTGGCCAATAGTAATCTCACCATAATTGTAAAGAGTGGCATTGCCTTCTACAACTAACCCATCGGCTGGAGAATTGTCGATGTCAAGAGTAGCAGTTGATTGAATGGTTAAGGTAGCTCCGTCTTTTATGGTTACGCTAACCACTGCTACCACATTAGTAAGAATCGGAGCATGGATGGATATGTCCTCAATGATCACTTGGTCATTCATGCCTGGGGTGCCAATTGGGGACCAGTTTAAAGGAACGTTCCAGAGTGAACTGCTTGCTCCTGTCCAGGTATGTGTCTGGGAATTTGCATTAATAGTCAACAGGAGTACTAACAGGACACAGCCGATTTTAAACCATAAAGAAACTTTACCAAAATAGTGTTTAATAGTGCGAGGTACTAAGGATGTGATGGTCGTTTTCATGATTGAATTAGTTCTGATTGAAATTAGAATACGGTCAAGGTCGGCTTGCCCAAATCTGATAGATACCAGGCAGGCTGATCAGTGTATGTTTTTTTTGTTCAAATGATTTTAGCTCTTCCAGAAGGGCATGCAGTTCCATCGGGTCGGCCAACTTTGCTTTGACCAGGCCATCAATGATGCTTTCAAATGTGAGAGAAGCCACTTGTTTGTTTCTTCCCTCGAGGAAGACTGCGGGAACATGTTGAATACTGATTTTTACAAAGCCAGCTTGGTGAAGCAGGTTGTTCCAGGAGGCAATGTGCTGTAATCCATTTGCGTTTCTCCATTTTTTATTCAATTCCAAAAAGCGATTGAAAGCAAACGAATAGGGGAATGAATTGAGGCTCCCCTGCCCCCACTCTTCCAATAATATTTTTCCAGAAGGACCGAGTCTTTCAAAGACTTCTTTAAGGGAATTCTGTGGATCAGCTACTGATGACAACATGAATCTGCCAAAGCAGAACTGGAAGTCTGACGGAGCTAAATCTTTACTTGTCATTTCATCCAGCTCTAATATTTTTCCTGTCAAATTCGCCTGTCCAATCAACCATCCTTTTGAAATTTCAGACAGCAGGTTATCATTCGTTTTCAATCCAGCTTTCTTGAAAAATGAGCGCGTTGCCGGTAATAAAATGTTTGCTAAGAGCTGCCGCAATCTCTTTTCAGCGGCGCTGCCCATGCCGATATTATTTTTTGAACTTTTGGTCATGGTCAATGATGTTTTTAAGGTTAGGTGCAGAGGGTGATGTGAATATGTCATCGAGTTCATGTGAATGAATGGGAATGGTTTATTTTGATAAATTGATGTTATTTCCGTTGACCGGACAAAGGTGTGGGCAGGTGGCAAGGAAAGACTTTATCTAATCGGCCAAGGATTTTAGGTTATGTTGCGGAAGGGATAAAAGGCTTAACCTTATGTTGCAGGAAGGGGCGGCAATCCATTCTACGACACTAATAATCAAACACTTAGGAGTCGCATACATAAGATGCAGCTCGGATTGGCAATCCGAGTTACCAAAGGGTCACGAACTGGCCGTCCGTGTTACGAGCGGGCATCATTTGGCCTTAAGCCAAACTCTTCCAGGAAGGCATTGGAGAAATACACAGGAGAGGCAAAACCGGTTTCATAGGCTACTTCGGAAACGTTCAACTCAGAATTCTTCAGCAGATCCTTTGCTTTATACAAACGGATGGAGCGAATAAATTGGGAAGGAGATCGACCGGTCAGCGCTTTTACTTTTCGGAATATCTGACTGCGGCTCATACCGATTCCACGGCTGATTTGGGGGATGCCAAAATCTGAATCTGAAAGGTTCTCTTCCAGCAGCTTTCTGATTTTTTGCAAAAATTCATCTTCGATTTGGTGGTCATTGGATTCTGATTCATTTTCGGGTATCTCAGTACCGGCATATCTTGCTTGCAACCGCTTACGAAGTTCAAAAAGTTTAGCTAAACGAACTTCCAATTCTTCCGGTTCAAATGGTTTGGTCAGGTAGGCATCTGCTCCTTTTTTAAGGCCGCTGATTTTCGATTGATGGTCCACTTTAGCCGTTAACAGGATGATTGGGATATGGCTGGTCCGTTCGTCTTTTTTCAAAGTGTCGCACAACTCAAAGCCATCCTTTTTGGGCATCATTACATCGCTGATTATCAAATCGGGTGTTTGTTCAACGGCCAGATCTATACCAGCCTGTCCGTCCGGTGCCAATTCTAATTCATATCGATCCTGAAGGCAAGCTACCAGGAATTGGGCAATATCCTGATTATCTTCAACGACGAGGAGTCTGGGCTTGGCAAATGTTGGGCTACTAATAATCGGGGAAGTTTCTTGTTCTTCTTTCTCAATTTCAACACTTTCCATTTCAGTATCAAAACCTTCTCCCGAAGCCGTTTCGAAATGTTCAGCACTTTGAACAGTAGCCTTTTTGGTAATAGGTAACAAAACAATGAAACTGGTTCCGGTGCCGACCTCACTTTCTACAGTTATTTCCCCGCCAAGCAATTGAACCATTTCTTTTACCAGTGCCAGCCCAATTCCTGTACCTTCTTCTTTTTTTGTCCTGGAATGATCGACCTGATAGAATCGGTCGAAGATTTGGGAGAGTTGATCCTCCGGAATGCCTGACCCGGTATCCTCCACCCTGATTTGCAAATGGTTTTTTCCTTTTTCTTCCTTGTCATCAATATGGAAATAAATGTTCCCGCCATCCTTTGTGTACTTAATGGCATTGGACATCAGGTTCGAAATAATCCGCAACAGTTTGTCCGGGTCGTAATCCATCTTAATGGATTTTTTAGCAGACAAAAAATGAACGTCCAAACCTTTGCTTTTTGCGAACGACTGATGGGAGTCGGTTATATATTTCAGGTATTGCACAACATCTCCAAACACCAGGTTCACTTTCATCTCTTTAGATTCCAGTTTTCTCAGATCCAGAATTTGATTTACCAGTTGAAGCAATTGGTTGCTGTTTTGCCGGATCATTTGTGCCCCTTTTTTTGCCCATAATTCTGGCCGTTTATAAACCTGTCCGGCCATGCCGGAAATTATCGTCAATGGTGTGCGAAATTCATGTGAGATATTTGTAAAAAACCGGGACTTCATTTCGTCAAGCTCCTCCAGTTTTTCTTTCTGATTTTCTACGACTGATTTTTGCTTTTTCAGTTCTTCGTTCAGGTGACTGAGTTTGGCGTTGTCTTTTTGTTTGGAGCGATAAAACCAGGCGAAGGTCAAGATAAAGAGGATGGAGACACCTAAAGCAACAAGTGCTATCCTTTGAAAAGATTGTTGTCTTTTTATTTCCTGTTCGGCTTCAAAGGCAAGTTGTTGTTTTTCTTTTTCAAATTCATATCCAGCTTCCAATTTGGCTATTTGTTTGACGTTCTTTTCGTTGAACAAAGAGTCTTGCAAATTCCGAAAAAGTTCATGATAGCGAAGTGCTTGATTGGAATTATTCTGACTTTTAAAAATTTGATAAAGCCTTTTTGCTGCCTCCATTTCCCATTCTTTATTGCCGGAAAAGGAAGCAGCTTCAATTGATTGCTGTAATGATGAAATAGCCAAATCGGATTTGCCTTGCTGATTATAAACTTCTGCCAGATAGATCAGACTTTCTGCTTTCCCAAAGAAATTGTTCGCTTTGTAGGCAATCTCAATCGCTTCGTTTAAAAATATGATGGCCGAGTCTGGTTGATTCAGTTCCTTGTAACAGAAACCGGTTGAGCGAAGCAGTTCGTGTTGGAATGGGCCAATTTTTTGGTTGGCTTCTTTTCTGATTTTCACAGCACGAATCAAGACCTGGAGTGCTGAATTATATTCCTTTTTTAAAATGTAGATCTGGCCTTTTTTGAATAAGATGTTGGGTTGGTTCGCACGGTTACCGACGGCCAGGGCAATGGATAATGCACGTTCGTAATAAGACAATGCTTGATCATATTCCTCCATAGCGGTATAAACTTCACCCAAATTTTCCAGGCAACTTTTGGTGGGCTTTTTAAATCCCATTTCTTCAAAAATGTTCAATGCCTGTTGATAGTATTCAAGGGCGAGCGGATAATCTCCTAAGACAAATGCACTATACCCGATCACCCTGAAAACGGATGCCTCTTTTGGACGATCTCCCGTCGATCTGATCAATTTAAGTGCATCTTCATAATAGTCAATCGCCTGCCGCAAGTCATTTGAACGAGCTGCATTATTTCCCAAATTTCCTAAGACGCTCGATTGTTTGTCCTTGTCTCCCAATTGATTATATAGCCTCAATGCTTCTTTTAAAACCGAATCCGCTCTTTCATAATCTGCCATGCCGGAATAAACATTTCCCATTGCGTTTAGGATAATACCACGTTCCTGTCTCTCTTCCATCTCTTCCGCCAACGTAAGCGCCTGTTGGAAATGATCGATTGAAAGTGCTTTGTTATTGATCATATTATGAGTGCTGGCTATTCTTTTCAGTGCATTTACCTGTAGCCACTTATCTCGTAATTTAACTGCTTCGTCTTTGGCTTTAAACAAACAATTCAGAGCGCTGTCTTGCTGGAGGTTGGAATTGAACGTCATGGCCATCGCTATCCAAATATTATATAAGCTTTGGCGTTCATTGTGTTCTACCGCCAATGGAATGGCGGATCGAAGGCATTGCAGCGCACTGTCCTTATTCGTATTTCTTAATTGTATTCCCAGTTCGATATTCAAGCGGATTCTTGCGGTATCATGTTCAGCTTGAGTCAGTTCATTCTTTAAACTATCGATGGTTGGGCTTTGTGTAAAAGCGGATTCAATTACGGCCAATAGCAACCCGGCGATTAGTGTCAAATTGATCAATCGTTTGGATTTCCATAAAAGTTGAAGATTGTATTTATGGAACGAAAAGTATGTTTTGGCCGATTTCATTCAACGGTTCAAAATGGGTATTTAGGTGAGAAAGGGCTAAGGTAAATAATGAAATGTTGAATCCGTTAGATTGTATATAGCTTTCTCCTAACGTAAATTTTAAGAATCTTGTTTCTAATAAAATTTTTTGCTTTTTAAGGTGAACAAGCAAAGATTGTATCAATAAACATTCTGGTAAAAAAAAACTTAATGGAAAAATCAGAAAATACACAAAAAACAAAGTGTTGTTCCCACTGACATTGCACTGAAAAAAACCGTCTACCTGGTCATTTTTAAAATAACAAAAAAATGGGCCATGCCGATACGCAACTGGCCCATTTATCCTTAATCAGTTTATTGGTATTTTTGACCAAAGAGTCAAAATCTGATCTTATTTTTTGTTACCCTCATTTCGGGTTTACACACTTTTTAGGATGCTGTCTATTTATATCCCATTTATTTTTGTAAGTACAATTGGTTTCTCTTTTGTGATTAAGACAGTGTGTTCATGCTGAGCGACAAAACCATTATTTCTTGCCTTCATGGTCCAACCATCTCCAGTTTCGTAAACGTAATTTGAATTGTTAGAAATAAAGGTTTCTAATGCAATAACCATTTTATCTTTTAATTTAACTCTGTTTAATCTATCCTTAAAATTTGGAATTTCAGAAGGATACTCATGTAGCTTTCTTCCAATACCATGACCACACAAGTTTTTAATAACTTTAAATCCCCTAATGTTTGCTTCCTTCTTTATAAAACCACCTATTTCGTAAATTCTGACATTGTGTTTTAATTTATTTATTGCTAAGTTTAATATTTCTTGAGAGGCAGTCACAAGAGGTTGTAGGTTCTGAATATCTCGTCCAACAATGAAAGAGCCTCCATTGTCTCCGTAAAACCCATTCAGTTCAGCTGAAACATCTATATTTAATAAATCTCCTTCTTTTATTATCCTGTTTCTTGATGGTATTCCATGACAAGCTTCATGATTAAGACTTATACAAGTATATCCGGGAAAATTATAATCTCTTAAAGGGGCCGAAGTTGCACCATATTTTTTTAAGATAGTGTTTCCATATTCATCAAGCTCTTTTGTAGACATTCCGACTCTTGTATATGCTCTCATTTTCTTAAGAGTTATACCTACGACCTGATTGACCTTTTTTATTCCTTCAAGTTCTGATTTCGAATTAATCGACATTTTGTTTTTTCTTTTTTGATTATCGCCAACGGTTAAGATGGCATGTGGTTTACGAGCTTTTGGTCACAACGAATAACGAATTCATTGTTAAAAGTAATGCTTTTCTCATTCAATTAAATGATTGTCAATAATTCAAAGGTGATAAATTGGTTTTGGATTTGAATAATTTACTAAATGATTGCGAATGTGCTGTCCTCTTCCCAAAAGGCACAACCACATTTAGGTAGGGAGTTAACCAAATTGACGCCCTCCCCAAATCGAACATGAAGGAGTATTTTTTACTGAAAGTCCAGCATTGTTATAAACAGTTAATATATCCATGCTATAACGAGTAGTTTCAGCATTTAAGGAAAGTTAATTTTCGCAACTATACTCGATTTCAGTTGACGCTCCTATATTCTCTCGGACTCATACCTGTCTTTGATTTAAACATGGTGGAAAAATGTTGGGCATATTCAAAGCCTAAAGCAAAACCTATTTCGCTCACCGATTCAATTGAACCCAGCAACCGATTTTTGGCTTTGTTGATCAAGAAATCGTCAATATGGCCTTTTGCATTTTTGCCTGTTTCTTTTTTTAGTAAGTCACTCAAATATTTTGGTGAGAGGTTGAGTTCTTTTCCACAGTAACTCACAGAAGGGATGCCTAGGTTTAATTGATGCTCGTTTAAATAATATGTTTTCAACAGATTCTCAAATTTCGTTAAAATATCCTTGTTCAAATTTTCACGAGTATAAAATTGGCGGTCGTAATACCGGGTACAATAGTTCAACAATAATTCTATATTGGAAATGATTAACGTCTGACTATGA
The DNA here is from genome assembly GCA_039819485.1 of Bacteroidota bacterium. Classification (GTDB taxonomy): domain Bacteria; phylum Bacteroidota; class Bacteroidia; order Chitinophagales; family Saprospiraceae; genus UBA6168. The sequence goes on from JBCBRY010000060.1 coordinate 42,559, forward strand.
CGGTCTATCTTATGTTGATATTCTTTCTCAATTTTTATAATTATTTCATTGAGCGAAAGTTTTTCCTCATTAGAAAGATGGAGGGCTTCTGTTATATCATACGAGAAAAACGAATAATCATCAATTGATTTACCTAATTCTGATTTTCTGATCAGATCTGGGTGAAATAATAAAGCCCATCCAGGGTCTTCGGCTGAAGATTGATGTCCATCATAACTAAGTACTTGCCCCGGCTTAATGAATAACATACATCCCTCTTGAAAGTCATAAGAATTGCGGCCATATTTCATACTTCCATCAGTTTCATTCTTTTGGGTAATACAGTACATGCCAAATGAACATCGTAAGTGATGAAATTCCGATTTTATTTGCGCGTTCTTAAATCGGATAACAGAAACCAATGGGTGTTTTGGCTTTGAAAGTCCAAAGACATTGTGCATATCCGAAATGGTTGCTATTTGAAATATTTCATTCATTCGACTTCTGATTTAGCCAAATTAAACATACTATTTTTTTCCTGAGATTCCATCGGTTAATAAAATGAATGGCCAGTCATTTTTTCGGACAATTGCCAAAGTTTTGTTGCAACATCCTCTCTTTTGGAATATTCGCTCCGTTTAGCGAAACCCACTTTTCCCTTAAACTCATTGAACCCCTGCGGCCCAAAATACTCTCCTCCTTGTACCTCTGTACTCAGGGCAGCAAAAAGAGAAGGTTTGGCTGCAGATGCCGGGGAGTTTAATATGAATGGAGATAACAACTTGAATGTATAATATTTTATCCTGGACATTTCATCAAATAGTCCTGAATCCGAACCGCCCGGATGAACAGCGAGTGCAATTATTTTACTGCCGGATTTTTTTAATCGTCTGTTTAGCTCATCTGCGAACATCAGGTTCGCCAGCTTGGATTGACCATATGCAGCATCGGCATCATCGGTATTTTCGCAATTTAAATCATTAAAATGAATTTTTGCAGCCTTGTGTGCGATACTGCTCAAAGCGACTATTCGGGAAGCAGGATGATCAGGTATTTGTTCCAATAATAAATTGGTCAATAAAAAATGCCCTAAGTGGTTGGTCGCAAATTGTAATTCCACGCCAGCCTTATTCTTTTTACCGGAGTATATCAAAACCCCGGCATTGTTGATGAGTACATCCAGCTGCGCGTAATTGTATTTGAAATTTTCGGCAAATACTTTTACACTGTCCAAATCGCTCAAATCCAATTGGATAATATCCAAATCGGCTTCGGGAAATTGTGCCAAAATGTCGGATTTTGCTTTTTCAGCTTTTGTTAAATTTCGGCACGCCATGATAACTTTGAAACCATATTTAGCCATGGCCAGGGTGGTTTCAAAACCGATACCGTTGTTAGCACCAGTCACGATGGCAGTGCGTCCTTTTTGAGACGGAATATTTTTTAAATCAAAATTCATTGCATCCTATTTTTGTAGTCCTCTATTTATTATACCTCCGTTCTACTTCTTCTTTTAACTTTCGATTAAATGCCTGGTAACCATCGGCATACATTTTAGATAAATTGCCTCCCATCAACCAAGTCACCCCTTTCATAATTTCATCCGATTGGATAAATTTAGTTTTCCCATTGTCCGCAGGTTCTACTAGGAAATGATGATTGTCCCTAATCCCACCAGGGCCTTTTTCTGCCCAGAAAAACTCTTTTCCTCCAATTACTGAAATGGTGTGTTCGATCGTGGTAAGCTTGTCTTTTTTTGGATCGGTTCTAAAAACAGCGGTAATTTTTTCACCATCCTTGATTTCGCCTTGAATGTCAACTAAAAAATCCGCCCAGTTCTTGTAGGTTTTGGTGTCGGTCAATACCGACCAGACTTGTTTCGGAGTGGCGTCAATGATGATATCAGTGTAAATCTTGCGGTGGGAATGATTTACTTTTTCCACCTTTACATTTTCAATATACCTTTCCATATTTTGAATACATTTTTATTTTAAATTATTGGTTAAACAGGTTTTGATTTAATTTAGAAATGAATATCCGCTCCACCATCTGCTTTAATCATTTGTCCCGTGATATACCTCGAATCATCGGAAGCCATGAAAACCATGACGGGTGCAATGTCTTTTTCAACATCACCAATGTAGCCCAAAGGAATCATATTTATCATTTCTTTTTCGCCAAACTCCCCTGCAAACAGCTTGTTGGACAGGTCGCTATAGAAAATGGGAATCATGCTATTGCAAGTGATTTTATCTGATGCCCATTCTCGTGCTGCAACCATAGTAATGCCATGAACACCAGCCTTGACCCCCGCATAGACACCAAAACCTGGTGCCCCTATCAGCCCTGCTCCAGAAGATATATTGATGATTCTCCCTCCGGTTTCCTTCATGTGGGGGTAGCAAAGCCGCATCAAATGCCATACTGCTTCGAAACCACTCACTACCGTGTTGTTCCATATTTCTTCGGTATGGTCCATTATTGAAACTCCTTGTTTGGTCGAAATAGCATTGTTTACCAAAATATCAATCTTGCCAAAGGCCTGAATCGTTTGAGTCACAAGGTTATCTAAATCTTTTCTCAGCATTACATCACATTTTATGGGTAAAGCTTTTACACCATGTTTTTCACACGCCTGTGCTACTTCCTGAAGTTTTTCCAATCTTCTGGCACAGATGACCACATGTGCTCCTGCTTTTGCGTAGGCTATTGCAGTCCCTTTTCCCAATCCTCCACTTGCCCCTGTTATAATGGCAACTTTATTTTCTAATTTTTTCATTTTATGTAAGTCTTTATTAATTAAATCACACTGCAAAACTATATCCCACTCTCATCCTATTCTTAAAGATTTCTCTGAACTTTTTATATATTTTCCAGCATGCCTAACTTTCTTTGATACCAGTCAAATCAAAATGCACTTGGGCATGAAAAAACCAAGTCACATCGAAGCGCAGAACTGCAAAATTTTAATATTTAAAGAGTAAGGAAGCGACATGAAGGTCAAGGGTGCATGCCTGGTGCAGAGCATTACGATACTTCTGAGTAAGCTAATTCGGTAGCACGATGCTCAATAAGATGAAGCGATTCAAGGGTCTGAAATGGGAGTAAGGAAGGCTCACAAAAGTGATAACATACTAATTCTTGGCGATGAAGATTATTAAAGATATTATTTGAAAAAAGTGTTGAATTTGCTGCCTTACGTCAATTGTGAGATTACCTTATGAAAACCGTTGAATGTGGAATTGCAGCCGTTTATTTTGGAGCAGATCTGACTGAATCGATCGGTAAGAAATGCGGAACTCGCTGAATTAAATAGCAAGGTACGTGGTATTTACTTGTTGTTACAATGTTGTAACAATAAAGTTTTAGCTCGTTATTCAACGGCTGACACAAATGAAAAAAGCCCCTAAATCATTGATTTAAAGGCTTTCGTTTTCGTAGCGCGGGGCGGGCTTGAACCGCCGACCTCGGGATTATGAATCATTTCCTCTTGATTTTTAAATGTATAAAACAATAATAGTGAACGAATTATAAATGATATTTTTTAACATTTAAATTCAAATCACCATGTTGTTTGCCACTTCGTTTGCCATCAGGCTGGATAAATCAGCTCCATTAGCCGAAGAAAAGTACCCTATCGTCCTACAAATCACCTTTGACAGAAAAGTAAGACGTAAACGCTTGGGAATGTCTGCAACACTTCAACAATGGGACTTCAACAACCATGAATTCAAAAAGGGAGTCCACGGAAGACGAGAAAAGAACCAACAGTTGGAGGACTTTGAGGACAAAGCTAAGAAAGTCTACAATGAGCATTTCCAGAACAAATCGTTCAATTACAAAAAGTTCGTTGATCTAATTTCACAAAAGCCAATGGAACAAATTGGCGTCATCGAATTCTGTATGCAGGTTAGCCAAAAGTTCTTGCAGAATGGCCAAGCTAATTCCAGTAAGGATTACAAGAAAATGGCTGACGTAATCCGTAAAGTAGCTCCTAACGATATATCATTTGATGACTTCACCGAAGAATGGTTACAAGACTTCGAAGACTACTATACTTCGAGAGGTACAAAAGCCTACAATTACATGGTACACCTTAGAGCCTTATTTAACAAAGCAGTGAAGAAAAGAATAGCCGATTACAGAAATAACCCGTTCAGGAATCCCTATACCAACCCTTACGGTTATGAATTTTCAAGGCTGAAAAAATTGAAGATCGGGAAAGTCAATCCCAATAGGATCAAAGACCTTTCAAAGTCTCAACTGCTTAAATTGATAGAGTACCAACCAAGAAGTGTGAAAGAAGCAGAGTATTTAAGCGTTTGGTGGTTTAGTTTTTACACTTTCGGTGTTAACCTAATGGATATAGCCCAATTACAAAGGTCAAATATCAAAAATGGCCGCTGGTATTATGACAGATCAAAAACGGGAACAGGATTGAAAGGAGGTAAACCGCTTGTTCCAGAGGCATTAGAAATCATTGAAAAGTTGGATACGGGAGGGAAATATATCTTCCCAATCTTGAATGATAGCTATGATAAAACTGAACTATCCAAGGTCAGTAGAGTAAGGGATTATTCTGGATACATTCGAAAAGCTGGTGTAAGAATTTCAAAGAGGATTGATCTTGGCGGATATTTCACCTACTATTCTGCAAGGTATAGTAGTGCAACATTGGCCTTGAATGAAGGTGCGGATAGGAACACGGTTAGCCATCTCCTCGATCATGAAAACTTTAGTACTATTGATAATTATGCTGGCAGGGCGGATGATGAAAAGGTCGTAAAGGCGATGGAGATATTGAGGCTTAAATAATGAAACAACAATTGTTTAAATTGATGTAATTTTGAGAGTTGTAAGAGTCCCTTTATCAGAGGAAAAGAGACTGTTCAATAAACTGTGTCATGTAAATTATTTACCTTATGAGCCATTATCAAGACGACACAGTTATGGCAAAATCAAAAAAGAAGTCTGGTGGTCGCCTAACCAATTCTGAGTTTGAGTGGTCAGCCTTTGAATCGGAGGCCATCGAACGGTTGAAAAACGGGGAGGAACTGGGCGGCAAGGATGGTATCCTGGCCCCTATGATCAAACGGCTGCTGGAGGCGAGCCTTGAGGGCGAACTCGATTTCCATTTAAAAAAAGAAAAGGGGGCTGGAGGTTCCAACCGCCGCAACGGCAAACAGAAAAAAGGCCTGAAAACCCAGTACGGCAAGATCGAACTGGAATCCAACCGGGACAGGGCCGGGACCTTTGAGCCCCGGATCGTGGGCAAGCGCCAGACCACCCTGGGCGAAGGGCTGGACAACAAGATCATCTCCATGTACGGCCGTGGGATGAGCTACGACGACATCCGTGCCCACCTTGAAGAGCTTTATGGCCTGGAGATGTCGAAGGGGGCGCTGAGCCAGATCACGGACAAGGTGCTGCCCGTGCTGGACGAGTGGCGCAACCGCCCTTTGGCCAGTGTCTACCCGATCATCTGGATGGATGCCCTGGTCTTCAAGGTACGCCGTGAGGGCAGGATCGAGAAGCGGGCCGTTTACTGTGTGCTGGGCATCGACAGTGACGGGATGAAAGACCTGTTGGGGCTGTATGTGTCAGAAAATGAGGGTTCTAAATTTTGGCTGGCCATTTTGACCGACCTACAGAACAGGGGCGTGGAGGATACATTGATCGCCTGCATCGACAACCTCTCCGGGTTCGGCGATGCCATCGAGAGCACCTTTCCAAGAACGGAGGTACAGCTCTGCGTTGTCCACCAGATCCGCAACTCGCTGAAGTATGTGACGAGCGAGGACGAAAAGCCGTTCCTGAAAGATTTGAGAAAGGTCTACCAGGCGGGCACCAGGGAATCCGCTGAATACCAGTTGGAAGAACTCAATAAAAAGTGGGGCGAGAAATACCCGGTCGTCATCCGGTCATGGCGCAACAACTGGGAGAGGCTGAGCCAATATTTCAAGTTCGGCAGGCACATCCGCCGCATTGTCTACACCACCAATACCGTCGAAGGGTTCAACCGCCAGTTGAGAAAGGTGACCAAGTCCAAGTCCGTTTTCCCCAACGACAGGGCGCTGCTGAAAATGGTGTTCCTGGCCTCGCAGAATATAATGAAAAAGTGGACGAGCCCGATCCCGAAATGGGCGCTGGTGGTCCAGCAGTTGGCCATCCATTTTGAGGGAAGGCTGAAGCTCCGACTTAATATGGGGGAAGACCTGTAGAGTGAAGCTCGGGTGATATTTTTTTCTCCAAAAAGCCCCTTTTGGGCGAGGGCTTTTCGGAAAAAAAATATCTAATTGAAATGTGAATTTTTAACCCTTGACACAGTTCATTGAACTAATCCGAGGAAAAGAGTAATTTTATCAAAATTCAGTTTATTTTAATTCTACTAAATTCTTAATATTTTCATAGTAGGGTTCAATAAAGTTTGCATATTCTTTTTTATTTGATTTGTCTTGATATATGGAAAACCAAACCGCATCATTATTTTTTAAGCGATTATTTAAAATAACCTCTTCAATAAATGGATAGGCTGTACCATCTTCCGAAATTATCTTCCCTTTCGTGTATTGCCCTTTTATTTTTCTTTTGATCAAGTCATATTTTTCATTTTCTTCAAATGAAAAATGAATAAACCTATGTGAGCAACGCGCATATTTGTTACGTTTTAATATCTGATCTCCTTTTTCTTTTAATTCACTCAAAGCATCTTTATCTCCAAATAACCTATTTAATATTAACAACTCGGTAACAATACACAAGTTATAAGAATTGAGCGAATGGGCTTTTGAGAATAAATCTCTGGCGATGAAGTATTTTCTAAAACGGATAAATACTTTAGCCAGTTCGAGCAGAGTCGGGATACTGTTGGGGTTCAGCTTGTATATTTCGAAGAGTTTTTCTTCTCTCTCCGAAAACCTTCTTTGTTTATAATATAGTTTAGCCAATAAATTCAAAGCATGAATATTCTTAGCCTGAATCTCCAGCACTTCTTTTAGAACCTTTTCACATCTTTCATAATCTTCAATTCTTAAATAAATTTGTGATAGGACGGTTCGTGCATATACATTATTCGGTTGTATTTTGATGGCTTCGAGGAGTATTATTTCTGCTTTACTCCATTCTTTGAGCTGTTGGTAGACCTTGCCCAATTCAACTCTGATATGAATAGAATCGGGGCTTAGTTGAAGAGCTTCTAACAGGATTTTTTCTGCACTGCCCCATTTCTTGAGTTGCTGATATACTTTCCCCAATTCAGTCCTAGAATGAATAGAATAAGGGCTCAACTGAAGAGCTTCTATCAGGATTTTTTCTGCACTGTCCCATTTCTTGAGTTGTTGATATACTTTCCCCAATTCAGTCCTAGAATGAATAGAATCAGGGCTCAACTGAAGAGCTTCTATCAGGATTTTTTCTGCACTGTCCCATTTCTTGAGTTGCTGATATACTTTCCCCAATTCAGTCCTAGAATGAATAGAATCAGGGCTCAACTGAAGAGCTTCTATCAGGATTTTTTC
>JBCBRY010000061.1:0-49806 GCA_039819485.1 Bacteroidota bacterium
AAATGCCTCATCTGGATAAACTAGATTCCCAGCTATAAATATTTCTCTTTTTAAATAAGCACAAAGCCATTTTTCATTTTTATCGCTAGTGGATTCACAGCCTGGAAAGCTGTGATGTTTTGTTCTTATGTCATAATGGTAGTTTTTTTCATTATAAACACGCGGAGGTGGTGGCGGTGGAGCAGGCGGTGGTGGTGGATCACCAATTTGAGCATTTGTTCTGATAAATAAAAAAAGAAAAAAAGGCAGTAATATTTTATTTTTCATAATAAAATTATCAATAGGTCTACCATAAAGATGAGCCCACATAGCAACTTTGGTGGGCTCTATATTTTTATAGACCAGAATAATTATTTGCCCATTTCTTTAAAGTATAAATAATTCTTCCATAAAAAAAGCCCCGACAAAATGTCGGGGCTCGTCTCAGTGTGTATGTTTAGTGCTCACTTAATGTTTTGGTCATCTCTTTATTTAGAGCAGTGGTGCAATTACCAACGCAACCACCGACATCAATTTCAACAGGATGTTCAAGGATGGACCAGAAGTATCTTTGAAAGGATCGCCCACAGTGTCACCAACGACGGTAGCTTTGTGCGCTTCAGAACCTTTGTAGTACATTTCACCATTGATTTCAACGCCTTCTTCAAACATTTTCTTGGCGTTGTCCCACGCACCACCGGCGTTTGATTGGAAGATCGCCATCAGTACACCACAAACAGTCACACCTGCCAACAATCCACCCAGCATTTCAGCACCACCACCAAAACCGACAAGAGCAGGGGTCACAACGGCGATGAGGCCGGGAACAACCATTTCACGAATAGAGGCTTTTGTTGAAATATCCACGCATTTGCTGTATTCTGCTTTTCCATCAGCTGCTTCGAAAGTCTTTTGATCAGCGGCCGACCATTCCTCGAAATCTTTTCCTTCATTTTTATTCATGACGCCCAGAGCCGCTTTCAGCTCAGGAATTGATTTGAACTGACGACGCACCTCTTGAATCATATCCATAGCTGCACGTCCTACCGCATTCATGGAGAGGGCAGAGAACAAGAAAGGAAGCATACCGCCCACCAACAAACCAGCCATCACTTTCGGATTGGCAATGTTGATAGAATTGATACCGGCAGTCGCCATGAAAGCCGCAAACAACGCCAGAGCAGTCAGTGCCGCAGAGCCAATCGCAAACCCTTTTCCGATAGCTGCCGTGGTATTTCCTACTGCGTCCAGTTTGTCTGTTTTCTGACGAACTTCTTTCGGCAGTTCAGCCATTTCAGCGATTCCGCCGGCGTTGTCAGAGATAGGTCCGTAAGCATCTACCGCCAATTGGATACCTGTGTTTGATAACATACCAACCGCAGCAATAGCGATTCCGTACAAGCCAGCCAATTGGTGGGCACCAATAATCGCAGCCGCCAGGATCAAAATAGGAATAGCTGTCGATTGCATCCCAACTCCCAAGCCAGCAATAATATTTGTTGCAGAACCAGTCAACGATTGGTCAACTATACTTTTTACTGGCTTTGTGCCTGTACCAGTGTAATATTCTGTGATTTTCCCAATGGCGAGACCGGCCAGCAAACCAAAAATAATGGCGCCGAAAACACCTACGGAACTATATTGAGTATCGCCCATAGACCAAGACTCGGGAAGCATCGTGGTTACAATAAGATAAGTGGCAACCAGCATCAAACCAGCAGCAAGAAACTCTCCCATGTTCAATGCTTTGTGCGGGTCACCGCCTTCCTTCACCCTCACGAAGAAAGTACCGATAATAGAAGTAAGGATGCCAACCCCAGCCAAAACCAATGGCAACAGAACGGCATTCATTCCACCTAAGTTGTTGGTCGTTTCAAAACCTTGGGCAACACCAATAAAAGTTGCGCCCAATACCATCGTTCCGATGATCGAACCTACGTAAGATTCAAACAGATCGGCTCCCATACCAGCTACATCACCAACGTTGTCGCCAACGTTGTCCGCAATCGTCGCCGGGTTCAACGGGTGGTCTTCAGGAATACCAGCTTCTACTTTTCCCACCAAATCAGCTCCAACATCAGCAGCTTTGGTATAAATACCGCCACCAACACGTGCAAACAGGGCGATGGAAGAAGCACCAAAAGAAAACCCGGTCAAAATCGTGATGACCCTGGTTACCTGGTCTGAATCCGCAACACCGAACAGATTGCTGTACACCAAGAACAAGACGCCCAAGCCAAGGACCCCCAAGCCAACAACGCCCAGTCCCATCACAGCTCCACCAGCGAAGGCCACTTCCAGTGCTTTGCCCAAGCTGGTACGCGCAGCCTGAGTGGTACGAACGTTTGCTTTGGTCGCAACTTTCATCCCGATGAAACCTGCCAATGCAGAACAGATCGCACCAAGAATAAATGAAAGAGCTACCAATGGGTTAGACTCGGCCGTATTGCCACTAATGCCCAAAAGAACAGCCACTGCGATCACAAAAATCGCCAATACCTTATATTCCGCTTGCAAGAATGCCATGGCGCCATCCGCAATGTTTTTAGCAATTCTTGCCATTTTATCTGAACCCACTTCTTGTTTCGAAACCCAAGAAGATTTCCAGAAAGTGTACGCCAGCGCCAGTACACCCAATATTGGAATAATCATCATTAAATTACCTGCCATAACTTATAATAGTTTTGAATGGTTAGATTTTAAATAAGCTGCAAACAAACCTACCTGCCGCTCATTGTTTAAAATTAATTTATGTTTGAACCCGAAAAAGAAGAAGGCTCAATGTGCCATTCAGCGCGAAATTTCCCTCTGAAAAATACATTGAACCCCCGGAAATACACGGGTTTTTCGTTCGAACGGCGAAAGTAAAACAAAATATAAAGCTGACAAATTTTTTGAACGCAAATAAACAGAGCTATCTTGTTGTGTTTCAGTGGTTTGCTTCCCGCACCCCCGGCCCCTAAAGAGGAGCATCCTCTCACGAACCAGGCGGTTCGGATGCAGGAAGCCTCTCCCCTCAAGGGGCCGGGGTGCGGGAAGCAAACGGACGAACCAAAGACCGTCGAACTAAAAATGGCCGGCATCTACCTACATATCCCTTTTTGCAAACAGGCTTGCCACTATTGCAACTTTCATTTTTCTACTTCTCTGAAGTACAAAGAAGAGATGGTCAGCGCCATGTTGCGGGAACTGGACCTGCAAAAAAATTACCTGGAAGGAGATGAAGTGGAAACGGTTTATTTCGGTGGCGGTACCCCTTCACTGCTGGACAAACAGGACTTAGAGCGATTTTTCGATAAAATATACTCTTTGTTTCCGGTTTCTCAACTTCCGGAAATCACCCTAGAAGCCAACCCCGATGATTTGTCGGAAGAAAAAATCAAAGCGTTAAAATCCACTCCCATCAACCGTTTCAGCATCGGCATCCAATCTTTTTTTGAAGAAGACCTAACATTCATGAACCGGGCACATAATGCGCAAGAGGCGGAGGCATGCATCAAAAACGCACAGGACGCCGGTTTCGAAAATCTGACAGTTGACCTTATTTACGGCTCTCCCACTACGCCTGATTTAAACTGGGAAAAAAATATTGAAAAAATAATCGCATTTAATATCCCTCATGTTTCCTGCTATTGCCTGACCGTTGAGCCAAATACAGCACTGGACCATTTTGTAAAAAAGGGAAAAGCAAAACCCGTGGACGAAGAGCAGGCAGAAAGACAATTTAATTATCTGATTAAAATATTAAACAGCGAAAACTTCGACCATTATGAAATATCCAATTTTGGCAAAAAAGGTTTTTATTCTAAACATAATTCCAATTACTGGAACGGAAAAAAATATGTAGGCATCGGCCCGTCGGCACATTCTTTTAATGGAAAAAGTCGTCAGTGGAACATCGCCAATAATGCCAAATACATGCGTTCTTTAAAAGAAAAAAAATTAAATTACGAAATAGAAATACTCACGCCAGAGCAACAATACAATGAGTATATCATGACGGCATTGAGGACGATGTGGGGTATTGATTTCAATAAAATAAAAGAAATGAAGTTTGAAAATCATTTTATTAAAAATATTAATTCATTTTTAAAAAAAGAATTAATTATCAAAAAAGAAAACTGCTTTATTTTAAATGATAAAGCTAAATTTTTAGCAGATGGAATTGCGGCTGAACTTTTTTTTTAAACACATAGAAATCCGTTTTTAAAAAAATATGTGTTCCATGTGCCTATGTGTTTAAAAATGCTGTTTGAAATACAGAATTACATTTTAGAAAAACCCTCTCTATTTTTTGTTTTATTTTTAATCTTATTTGGCGAAATAGCGACGTGAACAATCACAGACCATGAGAAAAAAAATAATACTTTTCATAGGATGCCTGTTGGCAACAACATTGACCGCGCAGATACCAGCTCCCTGCGGCCCAAATCCAGCCATGACATCAACCTGTGTCTCCGCTTGTGTCATCTGTGACATCGATGGTTTTACCGGCCGCAATGATTTGAGCGCACAGGGACAAACGTTTAATGGTTTTTGCACCACCGTGTTTCACAATATGAATTACATCGCTTTTGTCGCAGGAAGTGAAAATTTGTCGGTAAAAGTGACCGTGACCAATTGCAATATCGGCTGGGGTTTAGAGATCGGTTTTTTTGAAAGCCCGGATTGCGAAACATTTATTCCCGTTACCGAGTGCAATACCAACGTGAGTGAAAACTCAAGCTTCACTTTTACCAATAATACTCCCCTGACCATCGGCCAGCATTATTATCTGATCATGGATGGTTCTGGCGGTGACCGTTGCGACTGGACTTTCGAAGTAGTTGAAGGAACCACCGATCTGGGGGTACTGACTACCTCTGGAGATATCAGCGGTGAAATGGAAACCTGTGCCAATTTTCCAACAACATATACCACTACTGGCGACGTTGGCGCTACCATATTCACCTGGACAGTTGATGGGGTTTTTCAACCCTCTTTTTCCCAGACCATTGACCTTGAATTTCCGGAAGACGGTACTTATGAATTATGCGTAACCGCTTCCAATGTTTGTGATAGTGCACCTCCAACCTGCACGGACATTTTAGTCAGAACTCCGGAAACACTAAATATAAATGAAACAATTTGTGATGATGAAAATATTATCGTGGCAGGGGACACGCTGAATGTCACGGGCAGTTACGAATATCACATCACTACTTTCAATGGGTGCGACAGTGCCATTTTTGTTGAGCTTGAAGTGCTGCCAGTGGCTACTGATTTTGTTGATATTAATTTATGCAACGGCGAAGAATTTTTAATAGGTACGACACCTTATACACAGACCGGAATTTTTGTTGATACCATCTTGACCTCATTGGGATGCGACAGTATCGTCAACCTGGATTTATTTATTATTGAATGCGAAATAATTGGTTCGACCGATTTTGTACCGCCGATCTGTCATGGCGAGGCAAGTGGTCGTTTAATATTTTCCGTGGACAACGGTACGCCGCCATTTTCGTATGACTGGAGCAATATTACCGATCCGTCCATCGGTGGAACAGGCAATACCATTTTATTTCAAAACAATGAAATATTAAATGTGCCCGTCGGTGTTTATGAAATAAATATCATGGATACTTTTGGCAACGATGTGGTTGTTTTTCAAGAAGTCACCGGCCCTTCTCCAATATTTATAAATATGGAAGCCATTGATTTAAATGGTTTTAATTTGAGTTGTTTTGGCGGATCAGATGGGACGGCAACAGCTTTTCCGACAGGAGGTGTACCACCTTATTCTTATTTATGGGAAAACGGAAACACACAACCAACCAATACCAATTTAATGGCAGGTGATTATACGGTTTCAGTAACGGATAATTATGGCTGTGAACAAATAAATACGATTAATTTAACGGAACCAACCGTTATTGAACCTGATATTTTATTTACCGATCCAAATTGTGATGGACTCGAAACGGGCATTATTAGTTTGGAAAACATCTCTGGCGGAACGCCTCCGTATACTTATGCACTGGGAAATAATTCTTTTTCTGAAAATAATACATCGTATGAAAATTTAGGCCCGGGTGAATATGAATTTAATGTGCTTGATGCAAACGGTTGTCTGGAAACCATATCGGAAAATTTAAATGCACCCGACATTCCAACCATTGAACTGGGCGATGATTTAATCGTACAATTAGGCTGCGATATCTTAATTCCTTCCGTCACCAATAATTCGAACATTGTAAATATTACGTGGATAAATACGGAGACACTCGATTGCGATAATTGTCTGCGACCAAACGCAGCGCCTTTAAATAATACCACTTACCAAGTGCTGGTTACTTCCATTGACGATTGCACAACAACCGATTCCATTACCATTGTTGTTGATAAAATTCGGGACGTTTATTTTCCAAATGCTTTTTCACCAAATGATGATGGAATCAATGATATATTTTTTATTGGTACCGGAAAAGCTGTTTCGGAAATTATATCCTTTCAGGTTTTTAGTCGCTGGGGCGAGTTGGTTTACGATGGAAAAAACCTGCCCATTAATGATCCAACTGCTGGATGGAATGGAATTTTTAATGATGATAAAATGGACGCGGGAGTTTTTCTTTGGACGGCAGAGATCGGTTTTATTGATGGAGTGATAGAGCGCTATTCGGGAGATATAACTTTGATTAAATAATTAATTAGAAATGACATTTTTTTAAAAAATGTCATTTCTAATTAATTATTTAATCACAACGCCCCCTCATCCGCAAAACTAAAATACCCTCCATCCCCAATTATCAAATGATCCAATAAATGCACGCCCAATATTTTCCCCGACTCTTTTATTTTTTTTGTTAAATCCAAATCCGCTTCGCTGGGCCGCAACCGGCCGGAGGGGTGATTGTGACAAACAACGATGGAAGTTGCCTGCCCTTCAATGGCTTTTCGAAAAAGAATTTTTATATCTACAATAGTTGCGGAAGTTCCGCCCGTGCTCATCTGAATTTTTCCAATGACTTTATTGGATTTATTTAAAAGGAGCATCCAGAATTCTTCGTGCGGGTGATCCACAAGAGAAGGTGCCATGACCAAATAAGCATCCCGGCTACAGGTGATTACTGGCCGCTCAATAAAAACCGAGGCTTGCCGACGCCGGCCCAATTCCAGTGCAGCAGCAATGGTAATTGCTTTTGCTTCGCCGATGCCTTTAAATTTCATCAGTTCCGCCAACGTTTGTTTGCCCAATTGGTTAAGGTTATTGTTGACGGATTGTAAGATGCGTTTGGAAAGGGCAACAGCTGATTCATTGCGAGAACCAGAACCCAATAAAATGGCGATCAATTCTGCATCGGAAAGTACGTGGCGGCCAAGTCGCTGAAGTTTTTCTCTTGGTCGGTCGTCTTCTGCCCAGGCAGTAATCGGGAGCGATGCGGGGGTGTAATTTTCCATGGAAGCGTTTAAGTAGGAATGAAGGTTTTTGAACAACCAAAAGTAATAAGATTCTGATTTTACAAAGAATTAACTAACAACATTTTATGTCGAAACCAATGCTTTGCAATTTGACCAAAATTTGTAGGTCAAAACACATACATTTGCAACCCTAATTTGTTAATCTTAGAAATCAGAGGTCAGACCGTTTCCCTGTCAGAAATCAGGCCCTATGGTTTTGTGGCACATCAAAAGTCTGTCTTCTGAAAGCCGAAGGCGGTCTGACAGAAAAACGGTCTGACCTCCTATAAAATATAAATCTCACATTATGGTATTTGATCTTGATCTTATCAAAAAAGTATATGCGGACCTTCCCGGCAAATTGGCGGAGGCCCGTAAGGCATTGGGTCGGCCGCTGACCCTCACGGAAAAAATCCTTTACACCCACCTTCACCCCGAGTCTCCTTTGAAAAAATATACCCGTGGTGGTGACTACGTGTATTTCTCACCCGACCGGGTGGCCATGCAGGATGCCACGGCGCAAATGGCGCTGTTGCAATTTGACATGGCGGGCCGCAGCCAAGTTGCGGTACCGAGTACTGTTCACTGTGATCACCTCATTCAGGCAAAAGTGGGTGCGGAAAAAGATTTGAACGTCGCCATCGACACCAATAAAGAAGTGTATGATTTCCTCGCTTCTATTTCCAATAAATATGGAATTGGTTTCTGGAAGCCTGGCGCTGGTATCATTCACCAGATCGTTTTGGAAAACTACGCTTTCCCTGGCCTGATGATGATCGGTACGGATAGCCACACGCCCAATGCGGGTGGCCTCGGTTGTATTGCCATTGGAGTAGGAGGAGCAGATGCAGTCGACGCAATGGCCGGAATGCCCTGGGAACTGAAAATGCCCAAAGTGATCGGAGTGGAACTGACTGGTGAGATGAGCGGCTGGACATCTTCCAAGGATGTGATCCTCGCCGTTGCAGGTATCCTTACCGTGAAAGGTGGAACAGGAGCCGTGGTCGAATATTTTGGTCCTGGTGCCCGCTCCCTTTCTTGTACCGGAAAAGGAACTATCTGTAACATGGGTGCAGAAATCGGAGCTACGACTTCAACTTTCGGGTACGATGAAGCCATGGGCCGTTACCTCCGGGCAACAGGCCGGGCCGAAGTGGCCGACCTCGCCGACGGTATCGCTGAACACCTGACCGGCGACCCTGAATGCTATGCTAAGCCACTTGATTATTTCGACCGGGTGATCAAAATAGATTTGTCTAAGTTGGAGCCTCACATCAATGGCCCTTACACCCCGGACTTGGCGTGGCCAATTTCCAAATTTGCGGCAGCAGTCAAAGAAAAAGGTTATCCTCAAAAACTTGAAGTAGGGTTGATCGGCTCCTGCACCAACTCTTCTTACGAAGACCTTGACCGGGCAGCTTCTCTGGCCAAACAGGCCGTTGCCAAAAACCTGAAAGTTAAATCTGAATTTACCGTTACACCTGGTTCTGAGCAGATCCGCTACACAGTGGAAAGAGATGGCCAACTGGACGCCTTTGAAAAAATAGGTGGTGTGGTATTGGCGAACGCCTGCGGCCCATGTATTGGTCAGTGGGCACGCCACAACTCTGCAGAAGATATCAAGAACAAAAGGAAAAATTCCATTCTCACTTCCTTCAACCGGAACTTCACCAAACGGAACGATGGCAACCCCTACACCCACGGCTTCGTGGCAGGCCCCGAAATCGTAACTGCGATGTCCATTGCCGGTGACCTGACCTTCAACCCGCTAACGGATTCGTTGATCAATGAAAACGGAGAGGAGGTAAAACTTGATCCGCCTACAGGTATGGAGCTACCACCCAATGGATTCGATGTGGAAGATCCTGGTTTTATCCCACCTGCCGAGGATGGCAGCAGCGTAAATGTTGTTGTTGATCCTTCTTCGCAACGCATCCAGTTGTTGACCCCTTTCGTACCACTCGACCAGGGCCAGGTAACCGGCATGCGGGTATTACTGAAAGCTTTTGGCAAATGTACCACTGACCATATTTCAATGGCGGGGCCCTGGTTGAAATACCGTGGCCACCTGGAAAACATTTCCAATAACTGTTTCATCGGCGCCATCAACGCTTACAACAAAGAGGCGAACAACGTCGCTAATTTTGCAGACAGTGACACCAATCCTACTTTCATGGCAGTGCCTGACTCTGCCCGTAAATACCAGGCAGCCGGCATCGGAACCATTGTATTTGGAGAGGAAAACTATGGAGAAGGTTCTTCACGTGAGCATGCTGCTATGGAGCCCCGTTTCCTTGGCGTGAAAGCAGTGATTGTAAAATCATTTGCCCGGATCCACGAGACCAACCTCAAAAAGCAGGGTATGCTCGGCCTGACCTTCGTCAACAACGACGACTACGATAAAGTACGCCAGGACGACACGGTGGACATTTTGGATTTCAATGAAATGGCACCCGGTAAAAACCTGACAGTACAGTTGAACCATGCCGACGGTACCTCCGATACTTTTGAAGTAAAACATACTTACAACCAGATGCAGATTGATTGGGTAAAAGCCGGATCTGCGCTGAATAAAATACGTGCTGATTTGGCTGCAGGTTAATTTGGTTTGCAGTTTGTCAGTCAACAGTTCGCCAGTCGCTTTTGGAAGTGGCTGGCGAATTTTTTTACCAATAATTACAATAAAATTCTTGAAGAAAGTACACTATCCTCCGACCGGAGCTTCAATCACCTCTTTTAAAAATGCCTCTAAATATTCATTAAAGATATCAGGATGTTCCATCATCGGAGCATGGCCGCATTGGTCGACCATATGGAGGCGGGAATTATCGATCAACTGGTTGAATTCTTCTCCGACAAAGGCAGGAGTAACTTTGTCTTCTTTTCCCCAGATCAGTAAAGTGGGAGCTTTAATGGCATGCAGCTTATCGCGGAGGTTATGCCGGATGGCCGACTTGGCCGTAGCAATGACCCGGATCGCTTTGTTGCGGTCATTTACTGTATCAAACACTTCGTCCACCAATTCTTTAGTTGCTACTTCCGGATTAAAAAAAGTATCCTGGGTCTTCTTCTTGATATATTCGTAATCTCCTCTCTTAGGAAAAGTAGAGCCCATGGCACTTTCGAAAAGGCCCGAACTCCCTGTAAGGGTTATCGAAGCAATCCGCTCAGGGTGGGCCAGTGCATACATAATGGAAATGTGGCCGCCCAATGAATTGCCCAACACATGAACCGATCCATACCCTTTGGCTTCCACAAATTTGGCTACATGATCGACCAGCCCGGAAACAGAGAGCTTGCGCAACGATATTTCGAAAATGGGCAGCATGGGAACAATGACATTGTACTTCTCTCCAAAATGTTGAAGAATGCCGGAAAAATTGCTCAATGCACCAAACAGACCATGCAAGAGCATCAGGTTATTTTCCCCGCCCTTTGTTTCGATATAATTGAAACCTCCATCCTTGATGACCGTATAATCCATGTATCGTCTGTTTGTAAAATTGTTGTGGCAAATGTAGTTTTTTCAAACCGTCCCCACAATCCTAATTTTAAGCGGGCTTCTAAAATTGTTGCAAACCCCTTCATTTTTTCTCGCCTTACTAAAGAGGGGGAATTCTTCATATTCCATTTTCCACATTCTTTTCCACATTTGTTGATTTTTCATATTCTGATTTTCCTTAATTCGTAAAAACGTTCGCAAAGAACCTTTATCAAGATAAATAATTCGTACCCGTAAAATTTATATGTGTCGTGCTTGTATAACAACAGGAACAAGAGTTACCAACAGGTTTTCAACAAACAAACCAATGGAAAAAGGGGGCATCCTATAATTTAAACTATTGATTCTCAACAATAAACAGTATACCACCAACAACTATAAGAGTTACCAACAGGTTTTTCAACAAAAATGTGGATTACGTTTTTTAAACTGGAAGTTGACATATAGTAAGCAAATCAATAACAGTAGTGCCCCTCCCTGGTGAGCAACCCCCAAAAAAAGAGGAATCTTGCCTACACTGTTGATAACTGTTAATACCCCTAATAAAAACTGGATTATCAACATACCTATCAACATTCTGTTTCCGGCTTTCAACCTGGCAGACACATCTGCTTTTCTGATCTTTAAAAAGAAAAACACCACCAGCCCGGACAGCAGGTAGGCCATCCCCCGGTGCATCACCTGAACGGTAGCCTTGGCGAAACTACTCTGTTCATAATTGACGATCTGATCAACGCCGACTGCTGAATTGGGTGACAAGGCATTTAAGAGGCGTTCTCCTTCCACAAAGAAGGGAAAGTGGGGATGGATCAGTCCGGCCCGCATGCCGGCCATCAGGCCGCCAAAAATGATTTGTATGCCCAATACAGCAACGATGCCCCAGCCCCATTTTTTCAATTCCTTGAAACGGCTATCGGCGGTGGTTGGTTGGGCAGTCAAAAGCCAGGTCCAAAAAAGATAGGCAAACAAGGTAGTGGCTATGCTCAGGTGGCCGGCCAGTTTATAGGCGCTGACCCAGGTCCGCGTATCGTTGTTCAGGCCGCTGGCCACCATGATCCAGCCAAAAGTCGCTGCCGTGGCTGCCAGAAGAATGACCACTCCAAGCCGTTTGAGCAGCCATTTGGGAATCCACTTTTTGATCAACAAAAAATATAGAAAGGGGAAAAGGAATACGAACCCCATCAGCCGCGCCCACAACCGGTGGAAATATTCCCAAAAAAAGATGACCTTGAATTCTGACAAGGTCATGTCTGCATGGAGTGTCTCGTATTGTTTCTTGGCGGCTACTTTGTACAAATCGAATGCTTCGTTCCATTCCGCCAGGTTCATCGGGGGCAGGGTCCCCTGGATCACCGCCCACTCCGTGATGGACAACCCTGAATCCGTTAAGCGGGTAACACCACCAATGACCACTTGCATAAAAACCATGACTACGCCAATAAGCAACCAATTGCGAACCGGCCTTTTTATTTCATTTGAAACAGGGGCATCTAAAATCTGTCTTTCCATTACCGTATAATTTAGTTCAGTTTGGTCAATGACATTGGTTGGTACCTGGATTTCATTTTTGGCTTTCTGGCTTGTTTGAAAATAAGAGCTGCAAAACTAAATGGTTTCATGGAGCTTTTGTCATTTACCCTAAAAGGGCCAAAACCCTTATCTTCCTTGTACCCAAAAGAAATTATATCCATTGGCAATCACATTCGAAGGGCACGATTAGATCGGTGACTTACACAAAAACAGGTTGTAAATCTCCTTAAGGTAACCATCAATTCTATTTAAAGTTGGGAACAAAATCGTATTACTGTTTTGCTGAAACCATAGCCTGAATGGACATTGCGGCGGTGCATTTCCATGGTAGCAGATTTCTTGTTAATTATATTATTAATTATTTTACTATGTATGAAATATTCTAGCTATCTTACCGGTCGAAATTAAATTATTAACTTTCAATGCAAATGAAAACAAAAAACTACAAATGGTTCTCATTCGGCTGAACACTACCTCCTGATCGTTCGACCAAATGAAAACCTTTTTTGTTTTATGCTCACCTTTTGCATTACTAAACACCTTTATTATCATGGCAGCATCATCAATTACTATCCTGTTAAAAGCACAGGGCAATCCTCCTTATCTCCAGCAAGTCTCAAGTTTGGTTGTCGGCAACATGGTAGACCCCGTAACTGGCCAATTTTGGTATCAACCTCCCGCCGCCAATCCCTGGATCTGGGAAAACACTGGCACTAACGCCAGGTCTTTCGGCCTGATGGCCAACTACAAGCTTGACGGGGTGGAAAAAACTGCTTTTTCCAAAGTGGTCATTGACCCAACCACTATGGCTGAAGGCGAGCATCACGTGGAAGTCACACTTTGCACAGCTGCGGTTGGAGGATCGGTTGACAATCTCATCCTGCGTTTTAAGGATGTAAGCGTGGATGGAGTGCCCAACGGACCTGGCGCTACGATTAATGAGTGGGGAACTGATAAACCACAGCCGCCTTCTGAATTTTACGATTGTCCATGACCCGTTCTCCTTTCGTTCCTTTAATAAGGATGAAGGGAACTCAGATATTAACCGAATTACCGAGCCTTTGGTAATTCGGTTTTTTTTTGACAAAATTTTTGCAAGGGTTGAATGACTTGCCCATCCCGTACCTATATCCTTGTCATGCATTCAATCTTATTTCCATTATCTCATTTTAAAAGGCAACTCCCTACTGGCATCATTTAAGAAAGAACCCAGGTGCCTAGGAACCTGATCTAATTCATGACAGAAGCCCCGCAAAACTAAATGGTTTTGTTTGAGTCAATTTTCACAAGAAAGTCAAGTAATAATATTATTAATCTTTTTTTAAAATAAATTTTTCCCCCTTATTATTAGGGGTGTTGATATGTGGGAAAAAAACGGATTTTAATTTTTGTTTTACATTATTAATATTTTTCACCTGGTTCTGCACAACTTACCAACGCACATGTTACCTCTATATCAATCATTTGTAAACTTTCTACACAGCCTGTTGGGAACTAACAGTGGTGATAAATAAGTGTTGTGTGGAAATTGAAAACCTCCCTACCGATGTGCATAACCAATCCCTTTTATACACAAATACACATTGATGTGTACCTCAAAAAGCAAAAAGTACACGTATGGTCTTGATGAGTGTTTATAAACTGGTGCTTGTTCCACAGGGTTGTGCACAAGTTGTGTGGAAAGAGCATTTTGCTAAACAGTTGATTTTTATACCTTTATGAAAATTAAAATTTAAGTGTGTTGAAAACAGTAAAACCGCATTGTTTGATCACCTTATTTTTTTGTTGTGGAGTATGTTGCATCTGTTGTGGAGAGCTGTTGGTATGAAGGTAGATTATGTGGAATCCGGTTTTTTGCAACGGATTAGTTTGAACCAAATTAAGCGAAGTACAATCCCGTACCGCTAGGTCGGGCAACTTAAAACCCTCATTATGTGCGGCCGTTTTTCATTGGCAACTTCTAAAGAAAAATTACAAAAGGAACTTCCTTTTGTGGAAGTGGCCGATACCATTAAGGTAAGCTACAATATTGCTCCGACCCAACATGCCTATGCAGTGACCGATGAGCTGCCCGGCCAATTACAGTTTATCAACTGGGGGCTGGTACCACACTGGTCAAACGATGGAAAGAACACCGGCCGTCTCATCAATGCCCGGCGGGAAGGCATCGAAGGTAAGCCGTCCTTCCGGGTACCGATTCGCAAAAAAAGATGCCTGGTGCCAGCCGATAGCTTTTATGAATGGCGACGGGAAGGCACGCGCAAAATTCCTTACCGCATATTTGCCCAGGATGGGGGACTGCTGACCTTTGCCGGCATATGGGACATTTGGTATGATGGCAATTACGCCTTAAAGACGTTCTCCATCATCACTACACCTCCCAATTATGAAATGACCGGCATCCACAACCGCATGCCCGTCATCCTGACCACGAGGGAACAGCAAGAGCAATGGCTGCAATCAAAAGACTTGATTGAAATATTATCTTTGTTACGTACACCGCCCGATGGTACTTTAACTATGTACCGCGTATCGGAATTGGTCAACTCTGTCGGCAATAATTCGCCCGATCTGCACTATGAAGTGCCAGAGCCACCGACGCTGTTTGATTGAAAGGTGGTCATCAACTTTATGTCAACCCATTCAGACACCATCAATATCTGAAAAGAAATTTTTATCATTCATAAACGCATGCTATTCTGTTTTTGCTAAAAAACGATAGCTCAGAAACACAACCGAGAAAACCTCACCCATGTTAGTAAAAACATTTGCCAGCGCCGTACATGGCGTCGATGCTCAAACCATTACCGTAGAAGTCAACGCCGGAGGAGAATACAGTGGAAAAGGCGCCATGTACCACATGGTCGGCCTGCCCGATAATGTGGTGAAAGAAGGCTTCCAAAGAATTGAGGCAGCCATTGTCAATTCCAAATTCCGTATGCTCCGCCTCAAGCTGACGATGAACCTGGCACCAGCCGATATCCGCAAAGAAGGCTCGGCGTATGATCTGCCCATCGCCATTGGCATCCTCGGAGCTACCAAAGAAATCAAAAGTGATTTATTGGATCAGTACGTCGTAATGGGCGAATTGAGTTTGGATGGCGGACTGAGGCCCATCAAAGGTGCCCTGCCGATTGCCATCCAGTCACGGGCAGAAAAATTTAAGGGGCTCATTTTGCCCAAGCAAAATGCCCGGGAGGCAGCTATCGTCAACAACCTTGAGGTATACGGCGTAGAGAGCCTTCGGGAAGCTGTTGAGTTTTTAACGGGAGAACGACAATTGAAACCGACCGAGGTGGACACCCGTCAGGAATTTGCTGATCAGCAAGAAATTTTCAGTGTTGATTTTTCCGACGTGAAAGGACAGGAAAATGTGAAACGGGCCCTGGAGATAGCAGCTGCTGGTGGGCACAATGCCATTTTGATCGGTCCGCCGGGTGCAGGTAAAACCATGCTCGCCCGACGCATGCCCACTATCCTGCCACAGCTCACCTTGTATGAAGCACTTGAAACGACAAAGATCCACTCGGTGGCCGGTATCCTGCCGGCCGATGCTTCGTTGATTTCCAACCGGCCGTTTCGGGCACCCCACCATACAATTAGCGATGTGGCATTGGTGGGTGGTGGTTCCAACCCGATGCCGGGAGAAATTTCCCTGGCACATAACGGTGTTCTGTTTTTGGATGAACTGCCTGAGTTCAAGCGGTCCGTTTTGGAAGTGATGCGGCAGCCAATGGAAGAGCGCCGGGTGACGATTTCCCGCGCTAAAGTGACCATTGATTACCCGGCCAATTTTATGCTGATTGCTTCCATGAACCCCTGCCCCTGCGGATTTTATAATCACCCCGAAAAAGAATGTGTGTGTGGCACGGCCCAAGTAAAAAGATATTTGGCAAAAATATCAGGGCCACTTTTAGATCGCATCGATCTGCACGTAGAAGTGACGCCTGTGAGTTATAAAGAATTATCGAGTTATGAGCCGAGTAAAAGAGGCAGCAAAGAAATAATGGAAGGTGTGATGAAGGCCCGGGAAATACAGTCTGAACGTTTTGATAAATACAAAGGCCTATTCTGCAATGCCCAGATGCCGAGCCGCATGGTGCGGGAAGTATGCCAATTAAATACAGCCGGATCTGCTTTATTAAAAAAAGCGATGGAGGTGCAAAAATTATCTGCCCGTGCTTATGACCGGATATTAAAAGTGGCGAGGACGAGTGCGGATTTGGTGGGGAGCAAGGATATCCAGATTGGGCATTTGGCGGAGGCGATTCAATACCGTAGTTTGGACAAGGAGGGATGGAGTGGGTAGAAAGTGGTTTTATTTATCTGTTAATTGTATTTTTTTTCACTGCATAATTTTTAAATTAAAAATAAGGTGAATGAAAAAAAACATTGTCAATGTATTAATTGAAAATAGAATAATTTAATTATTTTTTATTACTGCTATTCTTTTTTTAGATAAAAAGAAATAGTTATTCATATTATTTTTGTTTTAATTATGGTAGAATTTAATTTTATTTTAATAACGTTCTTGTTTTTATTAGATATTTTGTAGCATAGTTTATTGGTAAACATAATTTAATGTATTAAAAAATAATTTTATTTATTTTTAATAAAATACACTATTGATAATAAGTTTATTTTGTAAAAATAAAAATGACTTGAATGCAGGAATGGTAATTTGTAAATTAATATTTTGATATTAATTTGAATAAAAAATAATAGGCGATTATTTTCTTTTTTTAATTTTGGTGTTTGCTTAAAAATTTATTTTTTGAGGTATTAATTGTTTAAAGTTAAAAATGTACTGAATAGTTTTTTTAAAACTCAAAAGACGTTTTACCATGGTTTAATCAAACGCGTTTACATGGCTTTTATGAGCTTAAAATTATTGGGCTATTTTTCTTGAATTTTAGAAAAACTTTATTGTGTATTGGAAAAAGGCAATAAGCAAATAAATGTGCAAACTATTACTGTCATAAAAGAAAGCCGACCCCGTTGAGGGGTCGGCCCAAATAATCGAAAAAAATTATCTGTTATCAATTACAATGAGTCTTTTGGTAATTGGTTTTTTCCCTGGCGTTTCAATGAAAATGAAATACGCGCCTGGCTTCCAGCCATTAAGGTCCAATGTTATTTGGTAAGTGTTCTCGACAATTTGTTGTTCAAACACCAGCTTGCCGGTCAGGTCAGAAACCTGAATCTTTCCAGAGTTGAAGGGCTTATCAAAAGCCAGTACTGCCTGTCCGACAGCAGGGTTCGGGAACACTTTGGTTCCGAGGTGTTCCGGCTTTTCATCTCTGGCAAAGCTTTGTTGAACAGACGTAGAAGCGGTACCGTTGTCCGGGCCGGCGGCCAGGTTACTCGACCCACAGTTCGCATTGATCTCGGCTACACTATTGGCCCCGGTGGCGTTGAGGAAAATGCTCATGCTACCACTGACGCCGCCGTTGATCAGGTTGTAAATGGCGCAGGCGTCGTTCAGGGTGAAATTATAGTAGACGGATAAATTTCCGCCCACTGCCCCCAATACATTGAGGCCGTCCAGGGTCGTCAACGATGAGTTGAAATAGATGGTAAGTGTGCCGCCCACTTCAACGAGGTTGTCGAGCCCGTTCATGCTGGTCAGGCCGGTGGTTTGGATGGTCAGGCTGCCGGTGATTTCCTCGATATTGAACAAGTTCGACAGATCAGAGATATTGGTACCCAGGAAAGTCACGTTGCCGTCGATGATGGAATAGCACTGTGAAAATGCATCCACAGACGCCTGGGTGTAAAAGGTGACGTTGCCGGTGAAAGTCAGTCCGCCTGAGGTACCCTCGTCGACCTCTCCGTCGCAGTCGTCGTCAATGCCGTTGCAGGCCTCGGTAGCGCCCGGGTGGACAGTTGCCTCGCTGTCGTCGCAGTCGCCGCTGGTGGCTGCCAGCTCGGCAGCGGTATAGCAGCCGGTGGGCCGCTGGCAGGCCGTCAGGGTATTGCCCGAGGAATGGCCGTCCCCGTCAAGGTCCTCGTACCAGGCCTGTCCGGGAAATTCATTGGCATCGTTGTCGTTGCAATCACCGCTGGTGGCCAGCAGTTCCCCAGCAGGATAATAACCGGCCGGTTGAGAGCAAGACGTCATAGTGATGCCGTCAGAATAATGGTCGCCGTCCTGATCGCTGTACCAGATCTGCAACTGGCTGCCGGAACCGACCGTAGCGGTCGCCGTTTTTTCACAGGCACCGTTGATGCCAAATATTTTCACAACAACATTATAAGTGCCCGGTGTGAGAGAGTTGAAGGTGTTCCCGAACTGGAAATTGCTACCGCCGTCGATGGAATAGCCGATCTGCCCGCCGCCGGTCGTTGCCTCGATTACAATGCTGCCGTTACCCATACCGGTGCAGGTCTCATCATTTTCCGTGATATTGTCGATGGAGAAGAACGTGGCGACTTCCACGGTTGCGGTACAAGTGCTGGTATTGCCGTTTACATCGGTGACGCTCAAAGTAATGATGTTGGCACCTTCGTTTGAACAGTCAAGCAGGGTAGGGCTGGCTGCAAGACTTTGAATGCCACAGGCATCGTTGCTACTGTCGTCGAGGTCGGCCGGGTCGACGGTGTATTCGCCGCTGGCATTTAGAGTGACAGCTATTGGTGTTATCTTACATTGCGCGAGTGGTGCTTCATTGTCTTCTATATTCACGGTAGCAGTACAATCTGTGCTGTTGCCGTTGATATCAGTAACGGTCAGCGTTACGGTATTTGCACCGACATTGGCGCAGCCGAAAGAGGTTACATCGAGTACTTGGGTGTCGATGCCGCAGTTATCGGATGAGCCGTTGTCCACTTGGGATGCGGCAATGGGGACATTGCCGTTACTGTCAAGTTCGATGGTCAGATCCTGACAGGTGGCGACGGGGGCTACATTTTCGGTAACGGTGACAGTGGCGGTACAGGTGTTCTGGTTGCCGCTGGCATCCTGTGCGGTGACGGTCACGGAAACGGGGCCCGTTACATTATTGCAATCAACGACATTAGGATACATGCTGATAAAAGTGACCGAGCTACAGTTGTCAGTGCCATAATCAAACACTTCATTTTCCGAAAGAGTATGATTGCCGTTAGCGTCGAGGCTAACGATTGGGTTTAAGCAAACTGGTGTAGGGGCTGCATTATCTTCTACGGTTACATTGGCAATACAAGTGGCCTGATTGCCACTGGCATCCATGGCTGTAACGGTCACCTGTACGATGGAGCCGTTATTGTCGCAATCTACCGAGGAAGGGGACATGCTGATAAAATTGACAATGGTGCAGTTGTCGTCGCCGCCGGTAAAGACATCGCTTTGTTGCAGGCCATAACTTCCGTTGACGTCCAATTCGACGATAGAGTTGACACAAACAGGGGTTGGAGGAATATTGTCGATGTTCTCAATCGACCAGGAAACAATTCTGGTACAGCCATTGACCGGATCTTCGATCTGTACAAAGAGATCAGACTGGCCCAGTCCTGTATTAGAGGTAAAGGTGTTGGTGTTAAGATCAAAAGTACCAGCTGACTGGGTCGCATTTTGATCCGTAAAGATGCCCAGGATGTTGAAGTCGACGGCAGCTCCAAGACTGAAAGCCGGGTCGACTTCAGCACAGTCGCCGATGGCGGGCGCCACAACTATTTCATTGTTGACAAACAAAGTACCATTGATCGGAAAGGTGCCCTGTACATCTTCAATGATGCCGCTGTTAGTGAAGTTCCCGGGCGTGCTGGTATTAGCTGCATCTATACGGAAGAGGCCTTCATTGAACATGATTTCCTGATTGTTTACAATACCGCCATTGATGCGAACGACTGAACAGCTTTTATTATTAAATTCTCCGTCAGGTTCATTGATTACAGCGTTGGTAGTATTACTAATGGTCAGTTCACCGCCATTCTGGTTGAATATAAAACCTTGTTCATTTCTTATTCCTCTTCCAATACTTGTGTTTGATCCAATATTGAAGGCCGCCTTGTTGATAAAAACACCTCCATTGTTGAAGAAAGCATCGCTGCTGGTTTTGTCAATATTGACGGTACCACTTTCATTGATAAACGATCCAGTGTTGTCGATACCGATTTCGGAGGCATGGACACCCTGGCCGATGTTGATCAGGGCCTTATTGATAATTGTGCCGCTGCTAATCCTGATGTCCGCGCTTCCTTTGATATCGATGTCGATGGAGCCCGATTCATTGGTGAAGGTGCCGTCGTTCTCGATGCCCTGGCCGGTTGATCCGTCGTTTTCCACAATCTTGATGGAAGCCTTATTAGTGAAGTTTCCGCCATCATTGTAGATGCCTGAATCGCTGTTTGCAGAAGCCACGATTTCACCTGCTTCATTGATGAAAACAGCCCTGTTTTCGATGCCGTAATCATTGGCGTTGACGCTGATAGAGGCAAAATTGGTAAAAGTTCCAGACTGATTGAGAATGCCGGAAAAGAGGGCATTGTCGATGCTGATCGTCCCACCAGTGTTGTTGTCAAAAACGTTGTGGTTGACGATCCCGCTTTTCGTGATCCCGCTGATAAGGCCTACGTTTAACAGACCAAAGTTGCTAACTGTTCCGTAATTGGTCATACCATCTCCCTCGGAATCATCAATGGTCAAACTACTACTGCTGGCAATGTTTAAATGAGCTCCGGAATTGATTGAAACAGACTTGGCCACGGCATCGGTATTCCCGATAATCGAAGGGTCGTTGGCTACGTCAGGGATGATGGCATCATCGGTGGCAGTAGGGACTGTTCCCAAATACCAGTTGCCAGGTGTGGACCAATCAGTGTCCTCGCAACCTGTCCAGATGGTTCCGGCGGCTGTGATAATGCTGCCGCTGCCACCAGCAATGAAGAAATTACCTCCATTGAGGTTTTGTATGATGCCAAAGTTGCCGGAGATTTCACTGTCACCCGTGGCATTTTCGATGATGATACCATTGTTGGTAAAATTACCGGCTTCTTCGATCACGTTGTCAGAAACAATGTTCAACAGGGCACAGGAATTATTGTTGAAAACACTATTGTTCGCTACACCATAGATCCCGACACTTGCTATTTCCCCAATATTGATGGTCGCCTTGTTGCTGAAATTACCATAAGATACAATACCGCCCACGCTGGCATTATTGATATTGAGAACACCACCAAGATTTCTGAAGATGCTGAAATTCTCAATTCCATGTTTCCCGGTACTGGCATTTACGCCAATATTGATAGCCGCTCTATTGGTGAAATTTCCTTCAGCGTAAATACCGCCCTCACTTGCATTGTCAATATTTATTTCACCACTGTCATTGTTGAAAGTGACTCTGCTGTCAATGCCATATAGCCCTACACTGCCATTCGTACCGATATTGATCGTCGCCAGGTTGTTGAATAATTGTGTATTCAAAATTCCGGTGGTACCTGCACTGTAAACATTGATTTCGCCGGCGTCATTATTGAGTGTTCCAGCGTTGGATATTCCTGCTCCACCGATGTTCATAGTGTTCCCAATACCGATCATGGACCTGTTGGTAAAAGTACCGCCCGCATTAATACGGAGGGCAGCGCCAAAAGTGTTATTAATTTCAATACCACCGTCATTGTTGACAGAGCCATTGTTTTCCAATCCATAGTTCGTTGAACCGTTGACTTCCAAACTGCCATTGGTGGCAATGTCCAAAATGGCACCCGTTTCCACGATTACTGATTTGGCTACAGCCAAGGTTCCATCCATGATGTCAGGGTCGTTGGTCACATTGGGGATAATGACATCGTCCGTAATAGTGGGCACCATTTGGTCGAGCCAGTTCCCGGCGTCGGTCCAATCAGTGCTTTGGCAGCCTGTCCAAATGAAAACATTTTCCTGGGTGATTACACTTCCATTGTTATTGGTAATGATGAAGTTGCCACCATTGAGGTTTTGTACGATGCCATTGTTTTCAAAGATTTCGCTTTCTCCACTACTATTTTCGATGATGATACCGTGGTTGATCAGAAAGTTTCCAAAAAAGTTGAGGATGATGTTATCAGAAGCAACATTGATTAGGGCACACTCAAAGTTGATCAATGAGGCGCTGCTGATACCTACTTCAATTGCTTCTGCGGCCCCTATGTTACCGAGCCGGCCAATGTTGATAATACCACGGTTCTCAATGGTACCTTCAACGCAAACCAATGCTTCTTTAGTGGTATGGTCAATGTTGATGATGCCCATATTATTTAATAGGCCATCACTATTCCAGTTAATCCCACGTTCACCCAACGAGCCTGCTCCGCCAGTTTGACCGATATTAATGGTGCCATGATTCGTGAGCGAACCATCATTTGGACTGGAGATGCAGGTATTTGAAACGTTATCAATATTGATGACGCCACCAGTTAGGTTGCTGACCTGCAGAACACCTAAGGTAATGCCCATGCTAATACTCTGTGGCGGGCTGTTCTGGCCAATGTCAATTTGACCAGCATTGATCAAGGTTCCATTATTATCTATAATATTGATGGCAGTCCCCGTCAAATGGTCCATTTTGATTTCACCGGTGGAAGTATTGGTCAGTGTTTCCCGGAATCCGAATCCAACTGTACAGGGTGAAAGCGGCACGCCATTTTGATTGATATGGACCATGCCTTCGTTGTAAAAGACTCCCTCGGTATTTAGGTTGATAGCAACCGAAGAGCAATTGGCCAATTTTATGGAGGCCCCTTCATAATTGTTAACATTACAGGTCTGTACGGTATTGATGAAGGAACCACTCATGGCGATAGAAGAATTCAATCCAATCTCCGCCAAGCCGTAGTTGTTAAAATCAGCAATCCAAAGCCATAAGCCGGCAAAAATTACATCATCAATAGTAATGGAGCCACTTGCATGATTATTAAGGGTGGCCTCCCTGACTGCAATGCCTAAAAACGGGTTACCATTCGTTGCGCCGACGATGATGTTGCCACTGTTTTCCAAGGTTCCCAATGCCAATATTCCATAGCTGTCGTTGAAAGTAGCAGGATCTCCACCAGAGGCGCCAAAGGTTTCCAGGTGTCCCCCTGTCAAAATGGTCAGATGACCGTTGGTTTCGATGGTCACGGAATTGGCCACGGCCAAGGTCCCGGCTCCGATGATTGGGTCGTTGGCTACATTAGGGATGAATACATTGTCACATGCTGCTGGAACGCGGATGTCCCAGTTGCCGGCATCGTCCCAGTCGGTGCTATTGTTTCCAGTCCAGGTGACATTTGATGTTGAAATATCCACCGTCCACTCTAGGATGGATTCACAACCGTTGACCGGATCTTGGATTTTGACAAAGAAGGTATAAGTACCACTTGTGAATGCCGAAGCCAGGGTAAGGGAATTGTTGGCTTGATCAAATATTCCAGCCGAAACAGTCGCATTTTCATCGGTGAAAACGCCGAGAATGTTGAAATCCACCGTGGCTCCCAAATCGAATGCCGGGGTCAATGGATCGCAGGTAGAGCCTGAAGCCGGCGCAATGATGATTTCATTGTTCACCACATTCGGGATAAAAGAGGACTGGGAATATTCGAGGATACCATTATTGTTGAAGGTGCCTGCGTTGGTGTGCGAATCGCTCGTATTGACAATGAAGTGGCCTTTATTATCAATGGTACGACCTAAAGGAATTTCGATGCGGGTCGCAATATAGGTGGTGGCACAGCTTTCATTAACGTATGAAAAAGTACCACTTAAATCAAGGCCAATGCCCCCAATGCTATTGCCCCCACCATTCTTCCCGACAGCAATAAATCCAAAGTTGGCCATCCCTCCGTTGTCTGCTATCTGTAAACCAATGCCAACGGTATTGTCAATGATAAGCGAAGCGCCGGCGAAGTTATCCAATGAACCATTTTCTATGGAAAAGCCAATTTCACCAATGCTGCCCACACCTCCGTTTTGACCTGTTTCGACTATTCCGTAGTTGTCGAAATCACCCTGTTCGCCAGAACGGACGCCATGTGAAACGGTCCGGTCTATTGCGATTTGGCCGTTGGCGTCATTTTCGAAGTCACCTTGGTTCACCCATATACCGATGTTGCCGATATTGCCTGCCCCCCCATTTTGGCCTATGTTCAGGTGGCCGGAATTTTTGAAAAAATCGGAAGAATTGGAGTCGTAGTAACCATTTGCTCCTGTGTTGTCAATATTGATGGTTCCATCGTTGCGAATATCTCCACCGTTATAAATCCCATTTGTCCCCACGCCAATCGTCTGGCCGATGTTGATGGTTCCATTGTTTTGAATAAATTCATCATTGAACAGAGCATTACCGGATGAGCCGTCAATCGATAGTTCATTGTTGGCTTCGATGGTTAGTCCTGCACCCGGGTCCACGGTCACCGATTTTGCGACAGCAGTAATTCCCCCTGAAATAATTGGGGCGTTTGCAGTTCCCGGAATAACGACATCGTTACAAATCTGCGGTACATTGGAGCTCCAATTTCCGGCGTCGTTCCAGTCGGAGCTATTGGCACCCGTCCAAACGACTATTCCCGCAACGATTTCGGTCGTCCACTCGGCGATGGATACACAGCCGTTCACCGGGTCATTTATCATCACATACAAGATATAACTTCCCGAAGGCAGTGTGTTTTTTGGTATGAAAGTATTGCTCAGTTCGTCATAAGCCCCTGCCGAAATAGTTGCATTTTCATCAATGAAAATACCGACGATGTCAAAGTCAATCATTGCCGCCAAGTCAAATGCCGGAGAAATGTCCCCACAGTCAGAATTCAGCGTTGGGGAAATGATGATTTCATTGTTTACAAAGCCGGCAACGTCAGTAGGAACCGTTCCCTGTACATCTTCGAGGATGCCATTGTTCTCAAAGGAAAACACTTCGCTGTCATCGGCTGCATCAACGCTAAAGAAGCCATCGTTTTTAACATATTCTACGATCATGTTATCAAATAAGCGTATAGAAGCGCATGCTTCATTATTTATACGACTGCCGAAAGTGATCTCCAAAGCTTTTGAGGTTGTATTTTTAATAATGATTTCGCCACTCTCATTGAAGAACGAACCATCACAATAGAGGCCCGTAGAAATAGTGTTTGAATTGCAGCCGATATTGATGTTGGCTCTATTCCTGAATATGCCGGAAGGCATCGATAAGCCGTCGAACGTTGCCCGGTCGATGTTGATTTCTCCTGCCTCATTAATAAAAGAGCCGTTTATTCTTATTTCAATTCCATACCTTCCCACGCTGGCATTGGCGCCGATGTTAATGGTTGCCTTGTTGGTGAAGGTACCTTTGTTCTGAATCCCACTCTCACTGGTTCTGTCGATGTTGATTTCCCCGGCATCGTTATTGAAGCTGGCATTATTCTCAATGCCCCGAATACCTGCCTCCGTATTGGCTCCAATATGGATGATGGCTTTGTTGGTGAAGGTGCCTGAACTATTTAAGATGGCTTTACGGTTGGTAAGAATGCGATCAATATTGATTTCGCCAGCCTCATTGGTGAAGGTGTCATTATTGCGAATAGCACGGTTGCCAATACTATTCGTTTGGTTAATTTGTCCAATATTCAGGATACCACTGTTATTAAATATGCTCGTATTGTAAATGGCATCTGACGAAGTGTTGTCAATATTGACCGTTCCGTTGTTCGTGATTTCGCCTTGATCATTGACCATTCCATTTCCGCCCACTCCATCAGTCTGGCCGATGTTGAGTGTCCCGTTGACCGTAAGGGTTCCCTCATTGTACAGCGCATCATCAGATGAATCATCGATGGCCAGTTCATTGTTGGATTCAACGGTCAGGGTGGCTCCCGTTTCCACTTTTACCGATTTTGCTACCGCGTTGATTCCACCTGAGATAACCGGGTCATTAGCCGTCGCAGGAATGACGACATCATCTTCGGCAGTCGGCACAAAGAAAGGCGTCCAGTTACAGGCGTCGTTCCAGTCGGTGCTGACTGATCCATTCCAGGTACAGTTGGTAGAAGTAATTGCCATTGCGCTGGTTACTTCGATCGATGTATTGTAAATACATGTTCCGTCATTGACCGTGAAATGCAAGGTATTCGTACCTGCTTCCAGATTGGTTGGGATAAACAGGTTGATGGTTTGGTTGTAACTGCCGGCTTTGTCCGAGAGTCCGCTGTCGTTGAACCATTCGCTCAAAACAGTGAAACTATTGTCACCGCCGATTTGGATGGCATCGGCTAAATTACAATCAAGGGTAATAGGGGCGATGATGAGGTCATTATTGGTCACACCGGGGATGGGATTGTCTTGCAAATAATTGATGACACCGTTGTTGGTGAAAGTGACGTTGTTAGTGTGTGTTTGGTCGGTATCTATGAAAAGGAAGCCCTCATTGGTGAATGGGGTATCCCCCATTTGGAGATTGCTGTACAAATACATTTCCGAGCAATCAGTGTTGGTCATGGAAGCTCCGCTTCCTTCCACTTCTATAGCGGCATCGGTTGCGTCAATTTTGATGGTTCCATTGTCATTGACCAGCTTTGCACCAGCATTTTGTAAATCAACTCCAGTCCCTCCGATGGTTCCTGTTTGTCCGATATTTATCTGGCCATTTCCGCTGTTTTCAAGGACTTCACTGTTATCCAATAAAAATCCATTTCCCAAGATATTGTCAATATTGATGACGCCACCATTATTTTTGAAAAGCCCCCCCTCTTTAGTATGAATGCCGTTGTCGCCGATGCTGCCCGACCCACCATTTTGTCCGATATTGATGACCCCTCCGTCTTTATTGTTAAAGCTCCCATCCTCTATCAACAGAGCATCTCCACCAGTTGAGTTAACTTTAGTAACGTTATCGATTTCTACAGTGCTTCCTGAATTTTGAAAGCTTGCGCCGGTCGAATTGATAAGGCCATAGTTTTGGACGTCATTTCCGTTTTGCCCGATCGCTAAGGTAGCCCCATTGATATTGTTGAAAGTTGCTCCAGCCTGGTTTTTGATGCCGTTGCCTTGGTTGGCATTCACTTTACCTGTATTCTCAATAGTTATGGTTGAAGCGTTGTTGATAATCCTGCCGTTGTTGTTTAAAATTCCACGATTACCGACACTACCATTTGGGGTGCCGATATTGAGGGTAGCGCCCTCGAGGTTTGAAATGGAAGCTCTTGAACCATTATTGGCTATGCCATTTGCATCCGTCCTGATCAAGGAAATAGTTCCTCTGTTGAAAATCTCTCCTTGAACGTTTCGCAAGGCAATAGATCCGGTGGCGCTGATGGTACCGATCAAAAGGCTGGAACCGCTTTTATTGTCTAATTTGCCATTGCCGAAATTGTAAAAGCCGTTTCCAGCAGCCCCTTTCACATCGATTGTTCCGTTGTTGGTAATAGTTCCTTCGTTTAATATTCCATCTTGTCCGGGAGCACTCGACGCTCCTATTTGTATCGTCCCTGAATTATTTACGGTCCCGGAGTTGGAAATTCCATCTCCTGAGGAATCGTCGACATTTAATGTTCCGCCGGAATGGATGGTCAAGGAAGCTTCACCCTTTATTTTCACAGATTTTACAGAAGCAGAAGTAGTACCATCAATCACCGGTTTATTGGTGGTATTTGGAATGACCACATCATCGGTGCTTTGTGGCACACCGGAAGGCGTCCAGTTACAGTCCTCCGTCCAATCAGTTCCAAAGAACCCGTTCCAGGTCCGGGTGGTAGTGGTGCTGGTGTTGTCAAAGGTCAGTTCAATGAACGCATCGAAAGTGCAGCCATTACCGCTTACCTGAAAATAAAAATCGTCGCTCCCTACCTGGAGATTAGAAGGTACAAAGGTGTTATTGGCCGTGGTATAGATCCCCCCGGCATTGCTCATGCCTGCATTGGTATACCAGGTAGCGGCTGCATCAAAATTATTGGAAGCTCCTTTTTGCAGCACATCTGCGAAGGCGCAACTGGTACTTGATAAAGGTGCAATGATGAGATCATTGTTCGTCACATTTGGTATCAAGTTGTCCTGCACATAATTGATGACCCCGTTATTGGTGAGCGTGGAATTGTTGGTATGCGCCTGATCTGCGTCGATGAACAAAAAGCCTTCATTA
The DNA here is from genome assembly GCA_039819485.1 of Bacteroidota bacterium. Classification (GTDB taxonomy): domain Bacteria; phylum Bacteroidota; class Bacteroidia; order Chitinophagales; family Saprospiraceae; genus UBA6168. Next base: position 28,501 of record JBCBRY010000061.1, read on the forward strand.
TTGAAAGGCGTGTTGGCGAGGTTGATAAAATCGTACAAGTGAATTTCCGAGCAACCTGTATTTGAGAAATTGCCTGCCACTCCTGTAAGAGCAATGGCAGCTTTGTTTTCATTGCCAATGGTCCCGTTTTCGCCTATATAAATTTTACCGCCACCTTCGTTTATGAAATCGGCACCCGCTTGCATTAGTATTCCATCGTTTGCGGTATTATCTATTTTAGTCGTACTGCCGTTGTTGGTAAAGACACCATCGTTAAAGATAAATAAGCCTGATTGGCCAATATTCCCACTTTTTTGACCAATGAGCAACTGGGCGTTATCCAGATTGTCGAAAGTGTCAGTACCTGCAACACTAAGGCCGTGCTCGGTAGTTTCATCAATCCTGATGATGGAGCTATTATTAATAATAGAACCACCTCCACCAGTTGAGATTCCCCTTGTCGTAATATTTCCTTGATTTTGACCAATATCAAGTGTTGCTGAATTTTTGTTGTCAAAAGTGGCCAATGACTGGCAGATCATCGCTGCATTTCCCGTGTTGTCGATCTTAATGGTACTGTTAGCGTTATTGAATTTTGCAGATGTAATATTGGCAAGGCCAAGATCGGCGATGGATTGTCCGCTTTGGCCAATTTCCAATAAGGCGCCATTGTTATTGTTAAATGTCCCGCTTTGATGATTGAGGAGGCCCCATCCTTCAGTGGCATTTAATTTTCCGGTATTGCCAATTTTAATGGTCGAGCCATTGTTGGTAAATGTTCCTGTTAAGTTGACCAAGCCTGCCCGGCCTATCGCACCGCCAGAGATGCCTATATTGAGAACCGCCCCACTTTGATTTTTAAAGGTTGCGGAGTTGTTTCGATTGCCAACCCCGTCAAACTTGGTCGATTTAATATGGATGGTAGCTACATTGGTAAATGTTCCAAAATTTTCAATACCATTACCATTGATGATATTATTTTGCCCCAAGGTAATGGTACCGTTGTTATTTAAAAATGTAGCATCTTCCAGTACTTCTATACCATCCCCCCCGGTGCCATCAATGCTGATGGTCGGTGACCCATTGATGAACTGTTTTAGGTTGAAAAAACTGCCATCACTGACCACAATGCCGATTCCAACTATACCAAAACTGACCTGACCGATGTTGATGACCCCGTCCCGGTTGGTAAATGCCCCGGAAGTAACAATGCCATCATCTCCACCGGCTTCAATGTTGATGGTCGCAGTTCCCTGATCGGTCGTTTCGTTCAGGAAGGTTCCATCATTCAGGATCGCATCTTCCTCTGTTTCCAGAGTTATCGTTCCGCCCAGATTTTCGAATGTGTATCCGGATATATTATTAATGCCCCGGCCACTTATATCGTTAATGTTGATCACTCCCCCTGAACCGTTTGTGGGTGCTTCGTTGACAAAGGTTCCTTCATTCAGGATAGCATAATCCTCAGAGGCAAAACTGATTATGTTGATCTCGCCGTTGTTGGTCACCGAACCACGGTTATCCAGAATGGCAAGCCGGGGGTCGAAATTGCGCAGGCTTAATTTACCGCTGCTGTTGATGGTCAGACCCGCACCTGGATTTATCTGAATACCATAAAGGGTGACTGACGTTGAAATGACCGGGTTGCGAGTGGATGGGTCAATGAAAACAAAGTCAACGCTTGAGGGAATGTTACCACCGACCCAGTTGCCGGCATTGTTCCAGTCGGAGTTGACAGCCCCGGTCCATTGTGCCTGCGCGGAAAAAGTAAATAGTCCAAAAATGAATAAGAGCAGAAATTGAAAGACTTTCATGTTAGAAGATTTTTTACTGATTGGTTGAGATAAGCTTTGTGTGATACTTGTTGAAAGGTTGGATTTGAAGTTTTGCCGAGCAGCTATTTTTTTCATTTTTTGATCGTTTTTCTGATTGATGGGACAAAGATGTGGGGCATCCCAGTCTGGGCATTGGGACATATGTTCCAATGTTTAGTAAGTATGTTCCCCGTTTAAAAATGCGTTAGTTCCTATGTTGCAAAAAGGTGCTGAGAACGGTTTTAAAATATTGATTATCAGATTTTTATGTGTTGCGTTGGACGGTAAGGGAGATTTTTGAAAAATGCATAATCTGCACTGCATTGTTCATGTTGGGAGGGTGAAAAAGCCGGGGCCCTTTCCGGGCCCCGGCGAAAAAACCAAATGAAAACAATTTCTTAATCAATAATAATCAGTTTCTCTGCCTGTAGCTGCTGGTCCTCCAATTTTAGCTGGACGAAATAGGTGCCGGCTTTAAGGTCTGTAAGTTGTAAGTCGACCCGGCTGGTGCCTGGTTCGATGTCCATTTTTAGTACGGTACGTCCTGTTAAATCGACCAACTTTACCACACCAGCACTTTGTGCTTCTTCCAATTGCAGGGTGGCCATGTGGATGGCAGGGTTGGGGAAAATACTCACTCTGCTGTTTGTTCTGTTTTTGGTAATTTGACTGAGCGATGCAGCATTTGTTTCATCAAGGTTGGCTGGGTCAATGGCCCGGTTGCTCGGCCCACAGTTCGCATTGATTTCCGTCACGCTGTTGGCTCCGACGGCATTGAGGAAAATGCTCATGCTGCCACTGACCCCACCATTGATCAGGTTGTAGATGGCGCAGGCATCACCCAGAGTGAAATTGTAGTAGATGGATAAATTCCCACCTACTGTTCCCAGTACATCGAGTCCGTCCAAAGTCGTCAGTGATGAGTTGTAATAAATGGTCAGTGTACCACCCACTTCAACGAGGTTGTCCAGTCCGTTCATGCTGCTTAGGCCAGTGATTTGGATGGTCAGGCTACCAGTGATTTCTTCTATGTTAAAAAGGTTTGATAAATCTGTGATGTCGGTCCCCGTGATGATCACATTGCCATCGATGTTGGAATAGCATTGCGAAAATACATCCACGGCAGCCTGTGTGTAAAAGGCGACATTGCCCGTCCAGGTGAGCCCGCCAGTGGTACCCTCGTCGATCTCGCCGTCACAGTCGTCGTCGATGCCGTTGCAGATTTCGGTGGCGCCCGGATAGGTGGTTGCCTCACTGTCATCGCAGTCGCCACTGGTGGCCGTCAGCTCTGCAGCAGTATAGCAGCCCATAGGGCGCTGGCATATTAACCATATGATACCGGATGAATGGCCGTCACCGTCAATGTCCTCGTACCAGGTCTGTCCGGGATGTTCGTTTGCATCATTGTCGTCGCAGTCATTGGCGGTGCCGGACAGGTCGGCTGCCTTGAAATAATTTGGCGGACAACCACAGGCCATGATCGAATCGACGCCCGCTGCACCGTAACCGTCCCCATCGCTATCCAGGTAACAGGTTTCCGGTGACGGGCCGGTAGTAACCGTCACCATCGTGGTTGCCTCGCAGACTCCGTTGATACCGGACACCTTAACCACCACATCGTAGGATCCGGGGCCAACGTTGGTGAACAGGCCGTTCAAAAAGAAATTATTTCCCCCGTCGATAGAATACTGCAACTGGCCGGCAGGTGCCGTCGCCGAGACGAGTATTTGTCCGTCACCTGCACCCTCACAGCTCTCGGCCGTCGGCATGGCGCTGACGTTTGTGATAAATTCGGCGATGGTCACCATGGCAGAACAGGTGCCCCGGTTGCCACAGTCGTCCTCCGCAGTCAGTGTCACGGTGTTTCCCCCCTCATCCTGGCAATCAAAATAGCCTTGCGAGACCGATACTAAGTTCAGTACGGCACTACAGTTGTCGCTGGAACCGGCTTCATCGTATACCTCGGAAGCAGCCAGGTTGTACTCCCCGTTGCTGTTCAGTGCAACGCTCACGTCCTTGCAGGCAACATCCGGTGGTGTTGTGTCATTCACCGTTATCGTCTGGTCACAGGAATGGGTATTTCCGCAAGCATCGGTAGCTGTGTAGGTATTGGTCACTGTACCGCTGCACGTTCCACCCGTCAACGGGCCCTGGCTGCCGTCAACCGTTGGAGTACCGCAGTTGTCGGTGGCCGTGGCGTCCGCCGGATTGAAAGGGGGCACGTCCGTTTCACATTCCACCGATATATTGTTCGGGCAGGTGATCATGGGGTCGGTGGTGTCGGTAAAAGTGAAAGTCTGTACACATATATCCGTTAGTCCACAGGCATCGGTGGCCGTCCAGGTTCTTTCAAGTATCCATAGATTCGGGCAGTTGCCCGGTATTGGTCCGTACAAGGTATCTGCATAGCTAATTAAAGGAGTTCCGTTGTTATCGGTTGCGGTTGCCATGCCGTACTGGTCAGGGGCCACACTCGGGTCCTGCGGTGTGTTCGGTGGCACCTCCGATCTATTGAAACCCGTGGACCATTCGATCGGTACCGGATCGGCCGGACAGGTAATTGATGGCGGTGAGGTGTCGGTAAAAATGAACACCTGGTCGCAGTCGTCGCTCAGACCACATGCATCGGTTACGGTCCATGTACGGGTTACGGTCCAAAGGTTTGGGCAGTCGCCCGGGTTTGGGCCGCTGATGACGTCCTGGTATTCTACGGAAACCACACCGGAGTTGTCGGAATAGACAATGTTGTTGTAGTTCGATGGATCAATGCTGGGGTCTTGCGGGGTGTTTGGTCCCACCGGCTGGGTATTGAAATCCACGGGCCATTCGATTGGTGCCGGTGAAGCAGAGCAGGTCACGACGGCCGGTGGCGTCGTATCGGTGAAGGTGAACGTCTGTACGCAGACATCCGTCTGGCCGATTACATCTGTTGCCGTCCAGGTCCTTTCCAGTACCCAAAGGTTTGGGCAGTCACCTGGATTTGGGCCGTAAAGGGTATCTGCATAACTGATGGCGGGGACGCCGCAACCGAGGTTGTTCGAAGGAGTTGCCATGCCATAAATACCTGGGGCGACGCTCGGGTCCTGCGGCGTGTTCGGTGGTACTTGGCCGGTATTGAAGACAGATGTCCACTCGATCGGTGCCGGGTCGGCAGGACAGGTGATTACCGGGTTGCCACTGACTATCGTCTTGGTCACGTTCGGTAAGACCGGGCTGTTACAGCCGGTATTGTTGTTCCTGACGTAAACATCGAACGTATAAGTCCCGAATATTGGGCTGCCGTTCAGGCCGGTACCGAACTGTTGAACCTGTAGGGTCTTGCCGTCGTTGCCGTTCAGTATTTGGAACTCGTCGTTCGGGCCGCTGGCCACGGTGAACTCGTCGCCGTTGGAATGGGCGGAAACATCACTGCCCGCACCGGGGGCAAAGCTCCGGAACACCCAGACCACCTCTGCGTCCGGCAACGGTTCTGGGAAGTTGTTCGGGCCGACGCGTACCCGGCGTAGGGACACATCAGGGTCGCCGTAGCAGTTGGTGTTGCTGAACTGGACAAAGGTCGGGCCGGCTGGTTCTGGGTAGACCGTCACCGTTGTCTGGCAGCTTGATGTGCAGCCGTTGCCGTCCGTCACGGTCACCGTGAAGGTTTCGCCATCCACCGCGCCGCTTGCAACGGGGCTTTGGGCGGTATTGTCGTCGAAGGTAGCGGAGCCGTCGGAGCTCCAGCTCCAGCTTACGGCATCACCACCTGTTTCATTTAATGTAACATCTTCGCCGGGACAGACCGGGCCACTGTTTGTTGCCGAACAGCCGGGCGGCGTATTTACCGTTACCGTTGTCTGGCAGCTTGATGTGCAGCCGTTGCCGTCCGTCACGGTCACCGTAAAGGTTTCGCCATCCACTGCACCGCTTGCAACGGGGCTTTGGGCGGCATTGTCGTCAAAGGCGGCAGCGCCGTCGGAGCTCCAGCTCCAGCTTACTGCATCACCGCCCGTTTCATTTAATGTAACCTCTTCTCCGGGACAGACCGGGCCACTGTTTGTTGCCGAACAGCTGGGTGGTGTATTTACGGTCACCGTTGTCTGGCAACTGGATGTACAGCCGTTACCGTCTGTCACCATTACCGTGAAGGTTTCGCCATCCACTGCACTACTTGCAACGGGGCTTTGTGCGTTATGGTCGTCGAAGGTGGCGGAGCCGTCGGAGCTCCAGCTCCAGCTTACTGCATCACCGCCTGTTTCATTTAATGTAACATCTTCGCCGGGACAGACCGGGCCGTCGTTCGATGCTGAGCAGGAATTTGCCAGACCTGTCCCTTCAAGATTGAATGTATAAGGGTTTTTGTTGATGCCATTGTTTTCAATGGAAATTTCAGCAATGTGGGTGCCAGCAACAGATGGGCTGTAGGTCACGGAAAAGGTGGTTTCCGAGGAACTGCCGATGGTGGCCGTAGTGGGCTGGGAGGTCGAGAAGTGCGATGCCCCGGTACCGGATACCGTTACGGCATCCGGTGTACCGTTCAGCTCCAGGTCCCCGGTGCCATTGTTCTCGATGGTGTAGGTCATGGTGACCATTTCGCCGACACACACGCTGCCGAAATCGGTACCGTTGCCGGTGTCCGGTGAGTTGCAGCCGCCAGCGTCTATGGGATCACCATCGCTATCCATGACGTCTATTTCGGGGCCGGGGAGTGCAGCCCCACAAGTAAGAATATCTAGGCTCCAGGAGAGGAGTGTCCCGTTATCACCAGCTTGATCGTCAACAACGTTGAGTGTCCAGGTCCCATTGGGGTCTTCACCATTGAAAGCAGCAAGGGCGCCTTCAGGGACCAAAGGGGTGAAAGATGGTGTTCCTGTTGTTACCAGCTTCGTGGCTTGATCATCCCAAACCGTATTAATGAAAACATTTTTTTTATTACCACCACGGTCTGTCACAATCTTGACGGTAGTACCACCGGGAGATACCAGGGTCATATCAATATCAGAGGAATAGTTGTGCGGGATTTCGGTGGTGAGGTTTACATCCCGTATCTCTGTTCCAATACCTGAAACATTCAAAGTTGCTGCAATGGGAGCACCATGAGTAATAAATGTGCCCGGACAATCAGAAATACTTGAATAGGAAGTAGTAGATGTTGAAGCTATGGATTCCAGGTCCAGTGCCCAGGAGACGAGCTCTCCATCATCTTCGGAAGGTTCTGTATCAACAATGTTGAGCTTCCACGTTCCATTCGGGTTTTCACCATTGAACGCGGCAAGAGCGCCTTCAGGGACCAACGGGGTAGCGGTTACATTATTAGCAAAGGATGCGTCTGTTACGGGCGTCGTGGAATCATCATCCCAAACGGTGCCATTGAAGGTATTTCTTTTATTAAAACCATTGCCCGTCGAAATAATGACGGTGGTTCCACTAGGAGAGACCAGGTTTATATCAAGTTCCCCGTTCCAGGTATGAGTGATTTCCGTGGTGAGATTTACATCGGTCAAAATATTATCAGCACCTGAGACCGTGATGGTAGCTGCTACGGGAGCACCACCGGTTATCAGTGTTCCCGGGCTATCGGAAACACTCGTCGTCGTCACGGCCTGGCCACAAACCTGTGCAGTCAGTGCATTTGGTTGCAGCAAGACCAGGAACAACGGCAGTAGTGTTTTTAAAGCGGTGGTCAAAAAGGATTTGGAAGCAGACAGTTGCAGGGAATCAGGGGCTGATTCTCTTTTTGATTGTAAAACAGCTTGAAAAATTAATTGCATGGTTCTCTTTTAGTTAATAAGGAAAATGGAAAGTAAAGCATGGCCCTTGTTATGTTCGGTACTGATCGGGCTGTGAATTCCTTTTCAGATTCCATTTGATCATTGAAGTTGCGACGGCTAATGCACGGCACGGCCGCTGGAAATAATTTTTATATTAATTTCTTTTGGGAATTGAGTGTTTGTACCTGGTTTGAAAGGAGGTGTCAAGTGTTAACCAGTTTTTCTTGCAGGTGCTTGTCGCTGGCCTTTTAACCAGTGTTTGCATTAAATCAAAAGCATTGAAATAAGGGGAAGGGTAAAAGGTATTTTGCAGATGTGGTTGTATATACACTGGCCTTTTCTGCTCCGTATTAAGCTCTGCGAAAAAGCAATTATTGAATGGTTGAATTGATTTTTTAAACTTCATTTGACCGTATATTACTGATTGTTGGGGCAAAGATGTGGGGTATCCCGGTCAGGACATTCGAACATATGTTCCAATAGTTAGCAAGCATGTTCCTCGCTGAAAAAAATGTTAGTAGTTATGTTGCAGTAAGCAGTTTTTTATTTTTGCAAATCAATGATTTACAGTTGTTTATGTGTTGTGTTTGAGCAGGTTTCTATTGGTGTAAGAATCAATTGTATAAAGGCAGATTTTCGAACGATGTGCCGGCGGGATTGAAAAAGGGCCGGGTGAGAACCGTTATCACCCAGCCGTTATCAATCAGAAAAAAAAATCAATCTTTGGTTACAATGAAGGGGTGTGTGTGTTCCTGGCCATTGGCCGTTAGATGGATCAGGTAAAAACCAGCTTCCCATCCCTGCACATCGACTGGTACAATGCTTTCACCAATGACTTGTTTTTGCTCGAAAAGCATCCGACCATCCGTGGCAAAGACCTTCATCGAAGCTTGTTCGAACGTACCCGGAAGTTGAATGTTGATGAACGACGATGCCGGATTGGGAAAGACGACCATCTGGTTGTTAGGATGATCAAAAATGACGGTTTGGATGGTGGAGTACGCAAATTTTCCATCGAAGTCTATTTGGCGGAGGCGATAGTAGTTCCGGCCGGATGACGGGTTTTGATGGACGAACGAATAATCGAACCTTTCAATGGAGTTTCCCTGTCCCTCCACGAAGCTGAGGTGGTGCCAGTCCCAGCCGTCGGTGCTGTGCTCGACTTCGAAACCTTCATTGTTCGTCTCGGAAGCGGTCTGCCATTTTAACAGGGCATGACCATCGTTTTTGGTTACGGTAAAACCGATCAGTTCCACCGGAAGCAAACTTGACGGAGCCAAAGTCCAGATAGAGAAGGCATCGATGCCCTCGGTGACTACATAGTTCTGTGAGGTATTGTTTTCGGTAGCGGTGTACAGTTCCCAATTACTCCCATTGAAGCGGCAGGGGGCGAGATCACTTTCTGACCAGCCATTCAGTTCGTGGTCGTGGTAATGGAAATCCACCGTGGCATCCAGCCCGCTGTTGTTCTCCGGGCTGATGTCGTAGTACCTTAGAATGCTCTCCTGGCCGTTGATGGTCTGGGGCTGGTGGTAGCGCTTGACGGTCGTTGAGCCGAGGTTGGTATTGGAAGAGATTGCGACACCGAGGTTGCCGGGGTTTACGGAATTGGGCAGGTTCAGGGTGACCGTCGTTTGGAGGGTGCCCTGGCCATAAATGTAAGCTACTTCTGACTCATCCTCAATAAAGGCACCAGGTGCCAGCGTAAGCACTGAACCCGATGCGATGTCAATGATTCCCTGGCCCGTCCGGAAATCTATCTTGCCCTGTACATCGATGTCGGCATCAATGGCCACTTCTGCATCTATGGCGTCCTTGGTCACCCATAGTTGACCGATCATAAAGGCGTTCCCTGTTACCTCCGTATTCGTATCCGAATTGAAGTTTAAAATGGTGGCGGAGCCTCCATTGATCTGGCCATTGTTCTCCAACTTTTCAGTCACTGATATCAGTGAGCCGTTGGCCTCCCATTTTCCATCCATTTCAATGGTGATACTATCGGCCACAAGGGCTTCGTCGTGTATCAGGGTGCCGGAGGTCAGTGTGAAATTTCTGCACCTGAAAGTAGTTTCAATGTCCACGCTGGCATTGGGGACGCTCTTGTCGATGATAAAGTTGTTCAGTTTGGCGCTGTTGTTAAAGCTACCGAATGCCCCGTTGCCAGAACCAGAGAGGATAACGGTCGAGTTGGCACCTTCATCAAAGTCAACAAAATTACCGGTGAGAAATATGTTGTCAGTATCGTAAGTGCCGTCACCGTCTATAATACCTTGCAATTCTATCCGGTCGGCAGCATTTATCCGTCCGTTGTGAGTCAGCTTGGCATCTGACCGGGTATAGAAACGGTTAGTGGTGATAATGGTCCCGGCCTCCGTTATCAAATATCCCTCTTCCACATTGAGGTCCTGTGCCGTCGAGAAGCCGTTCTCCGCGGTCACCTGAACGCTGTTGTCGTCCTTGTTGATGTTGAGTAGGTTGAAGGCCGTTTCGCCGCCGCCTCTTATCTCCGTGTCGATGCCCCCAACAATATTAACCGTGGAACTGCCCGCGGTAAAGGTTCCGCCGGAGTGCTCCCAATCGCCATAAACGTTGTACACGCCATCCCCCGATACTGTACCGTTTTTCCAGATTTTGACCGGCCCGAACGCGTTCAGCGTACCATCATTGTTAATTGATCCAGAGCTGATATCTATGCCTTTATCATTGATCACTCCATTGGTTCCGATATGAATTTTAGCATTGGTACTGTTTTGTAAATTCCCCTTACTAAGCCATATCCATATACCATTATCGTTCACGTTATCGATGTAAACTGTGCCTGAGTTATTGATGAAATCACCATCACAGGAAATACCGCTTCCCTCGATGTTCCCGGCCCCGCCATTTTGGCCGATTAAAATATCGCCTTCGTTGTTCTCAAAAGTGTTGCTCGGCCCAAACGCTAGTTGGTAGATACCATGTGCCATTACATTATCAATATTTATGGTACTTTCATTGTTTTTGAAAATTGCACTCCAATGTAATACAATGCCATTGGAACCAATATTACCTGTTCCACCGTTTTGGCCAATATTGATCTGGCCATTGTTGTTGTTTTCAAAAGGATTGTTTGAAAGTAGGTAAATGCCGTGCTGCACGGCATTGTCGATATTGATGACACTCCAATCGTTTTTGAAAATAGACTCCTCCTCACAATGAATGCCCACGAGACCAGTATTATCGATTCCGGCGTTTTGGCCAATATTGATCTGGCCATTATTGCTGTTCAAGAAGTCCGCATTACCCAAACTATTTATGCCATAGGTAGTCGTGTGATCAATATTTATGGTACTTCCATTGTTCTTGAACGATGTATTATTATTCATGGAAATACCCGCGTCACCAATATTATCAGTTCCGCCATTTTGGCCAATATTGACCTGGCCATTATTGCTGTTCAAGAACTCTGCATTAAACAAACTATTTATGCCATGGGTAGTCGTGTTATCAATATTTATGGTACTTCCATTGTTCTTGAGCGATGTATTATTGTTGATGGAAATGCCCACGTCACCAATATTACCGGTTCCGCCGTTTTGGCCAATATTGATCTGGCCGTTGTTGCTGTTCATAAAGTCTGTGGTACCTATAGTACTTATGCCATGACCAGCCGTGTGATCAATATTTATGGTACTGCCATTGTTTTTGAATATTGGAAAGTGTGAAGCATAAATACCATGCCTTCCAATATTTCCATCACCTTGGCCAATCTCAATAAGACCTGCACTGGTGTTGTCAAACGCACCAGTTTGTACGACCAATGCATCTCCGTCAATTGAGCTATTCTGAGCTACGTTATCGATTTTTATGGTGCTAGCAGAGTTTAAAAAAGTGGAGCTGCTTGTATTGATCAAGCCATGCCCTTGAACAGGTTGTCCGTTTTGACCAATCGCCAAAACAGCCCCGTTGATATTGCTGAAAGTTGAACTGAATTGATTGATACATCCCCATCCAATTGTTGGCTGCAAAATTCCCGTATTCCCAATGTTTATGGTTGAAGCATTGTTGGTAATGGTGCCGTTATTTCGAATTCCCAATCTACCAATGCTGCCATTTTGCGTGCCGATATTGACGGTGCCACCCGCCAGGTTTGAAAAAGTAGCATCTGTTCCATTATTGCCTAGGCCATCAACGTTTGCCTTTTCTAAGGACATGCTCCCCCTGTTGATGACCTGTCCGAAATTTCGAAGCGCATCATATTCAACAGCCTCAACCGTCCCAATCAGCAAGCTGGAACCGCTTTTATTGTCTAATATACCGTCGGTGGCATTGAGAAAGCCAAAGTTTGTGGTTCTTTCCACTTCAACTGTCCCGTTGTTGGTGAAGGTTCCTTCGTTCAGGATAGCATAATTCTCGCTGGCAAAACTGATTATATTGATCTCGCCGTTGTTGGTCACCGTACCCAGGTTGTCCAAAATGGCAAGTCTATAGTCAAAATTGCGGAGGTTTAATTTTCCATTGCTGTTGATAGTGAGCCCGGCACCCGGATTGACCTGCATGCCATAAAGGGTAACCGATGTTGAAATGACCGGGTCGCGGGTAGCAGGGTCGATGAAAACAAAGTCGATACTCGTAGGTATGTTGCCCCCGACCCAGTTACCGGGATTGTGCCAGTCGGAATTGACGGCCCCGGTCCACTGTGCCTGTGCGGAAAAAGCGGACAGTCCGATAATTAATAAAAGAAGAAACCGAAAGACTTTCATGTTAAATGATTTTAATTTGATTGATGAAACAAAGTTGTAGGGCATTCCTGCCGGATGGTTGGGACAAATGTTCCAAGGGTTAGCAGGTATGTTCCGTGTAGGGAAAAATGTTGGTTCTCATGTTGCAACAAGAAGATTTTTTTGTCTTCTAACCTGTTGATTAACAGCTGTTTAAAAGTTGTATCAGGTGAGGTTGTTTACAATAGGAGGAACGATCGTTCTAAAGCCCATTTTTAAAGGGCTTTCGGCTGGGTTGTGAAATGATTGAAAAAGGGCCGGGTGTGAACCGTCGCCACCCGACCATTATCAATCAGAAAAAAAAATCAGTCTTTGGTTACTATGAGGTATTGCATTTGTTCCTGGCCATTGGCTGTTAAATGGATCAGGTAAGAACCTGCTTCCCATCCCTCCACATCGACGGTTACCGTACTTTCTCCAATGACCTGTTTTTGCTCGAAAAGGACTCGCCCATCTGTAGTAAAGACCTTGATCGAAGCTTCTTCAACCATTCCCGAAAATTGAATGTTGGCCAATGACGATGTCGGGTTGGGGAAGACGTTAATGTAGTTGTACAAATGATCAAAAATGACGGATTGAATGTTGGAGTATGCGTACTTTCTGTCAAAGTCCACTTGGCGGAGGCGATAGTAGTTCATGCCATTTATTGGGCTTTTGTGGAGATATTCATACTCGTGCTTTTCAATGGAATTGCCATGACCATTCATGAAACCGATGGCCTCCCAGTTTCTTCCATCCAAACTATGTTCAATTTCAAAGCCTTTGTTGTTGGTTTCCGAAGCGGTCTCCCATTTCAACACGACATTTTCATTTTGCTTTCTGGCGGTAAAGTCCGTCAGTTCCACGGGCAGGGCCACACCGAACTGGAGGGCCACTTCTCCCGGTACGGAATAATCAAGGGTCCAGTCTGTTGGGAGTGGAGTGCTCAGGGTGAAGGAACCCGAGACCGAAGTGGCCGTCAAAAAAACAATTCGGTCATTGACAGTAGGCGAATAATTGATGGAAACATCAAGGATACCGCCGAGTGTGGCCGTTCCGCTCACAGTTACCTGGTCGTGCAAGGTAATCGGTGTTGTCCCGTCCACTTCTATTTCAAGGATGGCGGAAGAAAGGTTCAGATCACTTAAAGAATTGATCAGCCCGGGCGAGTTGCCAGGTGCGAGCATGCCCGTAGGGTCTTCCCAGCCAGAGACGTTGCCGTCCACTTTAAAAGTACCGGAAGAATTGTCGATTTCACCGGGGGCAGTCGTGATGGCATTGCCGGTGGTGTTCCCAATCGTCACGGTACCCGTATTGGTAAAGCCAGTTCCATTTATGGACATTCCGAATCCGCCAATATTGCCTCCGTCCTGACCGATACTGATGGTGCCGTTATTGATAAAACCGGCCAAATCTTCTTTCAGGATGGCGTTGCCAGTGTTGTTGTCAATTTTGATCAGACCATTATTGACAAATGAACTTGGAGTAGAGCTATTTAGTCTAATAGCATTAGAAGAAACGTTACTAACCGTTTGACCGAATAAGATGCTTCCATCATTAACGAACATGCCCTCTTGCAAACTGATGAGACCTCCTATGGTATTACAGTCGTCTATGTTGATCACAGCCCCTGTATGATTATGAAGTGTTCCTGCGCTGGTAATCGTTTGCCCTCCAGTTAAATTGATTACATGATGATTTTGAAAGCTAGCGTCTGAACCTACAAGTACACTAACTAAATTTAATGTACCATAATTGATGAAGGTTGACACAGAAGGACCATCAACAGTGATATCCTCATTTGCCTGGACGGTAACGCCGGGTTCTATCTGAATCGATACGCCATCTGAAATATATAATCCTTCATTGATGCCTAAATCAGATTTTATTAACAGGGTTGATGGTGCTGACTCATTTGCTAAGATATATACTTCATTAAAAGTAAGTGGGTTCGTACCGTTTACTATTTCAGTATCTCCATTGCCATCAAATTCTACTATTGAAGTCTCGGCATTGAAAACGCCTTGTGAATTCCAATTTCCTAACATGATATAATAACCATTGCCAGATAAGGTGCCTCCTGCTTCTATCAATAAATCTCCATAAACATTCAATGCGCTCCCACTATTATTGGTTAAATGGCCATTGTTATAGATGGTTAGGTTAGATGTTGATGCATCCAGAGATTCCGTGATAACAGGGTCATTGATGGCATCCGGAATAATGACATCGTCGTCTTCTGTGGGTACACCAACAGGGGACCAGTTGGTGTCCGTATGCCAATCGGTGCTGGTGGCACCGGTCCATGTTTTTTGGGCTTGCAGGCTAAGTGTACAAAGGCAAACAAACAATAGAACAAGAAAGAATAGATTGTTTTTTAAATGGACAAAAGAATCAATTTGATTAGCCTGTTGATAACTGATTTTTTTCATGATTTAAATTTTTACTGATTGATGGGACAAAGATGTGGTAGGGCCCTTCCGTTACATTGGGACAAATGTTCCAAGGGTTAGCAAGCATGTTCCGTGCTGGAAAAAATCTTACAGATATTGTTGCAAGGCGAGTAGAAAAGGTCTTCTAAAATTTTGATTTTCACTTACTTGCGTGTTGCGCTGGGGCGTTCTCCAAATTCTTCAAAAAAGGCAGCTGAAAAGTAATTAAGGGAGGTGAACCCTACCTCATAGGCGACCTCTGAAATGGACAGGTCGGAGGTTGCCAATAATTCTTTCCCCTTTTGCAAGCGGTAGGATCGAATGAGGGCGGTGGGTGATTTGCCCGTCAGGGCTTTTAATTTTCTGAATACCTGGGTGCGGCTCATGCCCAGGGTCCGGTTGATTTTGTGCATGTCCAAATCCGGATCGGCGAGGTGTTTTTCAACCAGGTTGTAGAATTTATGGAGAAATGGATCTTCGACCTTTTCTTTTTTCGGCAGGTCAGAAAAACTGGAATAGCGTTCTTGTAATTTTTTACGCAGCTCCAAGAGGTTATGAATCCGGGCCAGCAATTCCCTTTTTTCGAAGGGCTTAGGCATATAGGCATCCGCCCCCTTTTCGAGTCCTTGAATCTTTGATTCGATATCGCTTTTGGCGGTCAGTAAAATGATCGGGATGTGGTCGGTCCGTTCATCCGTTTTTAAAGTGGCTGTGAGTTCAAGGCCATCTTTTTCCGGCATCATCACATCACTCACGATGATGTCTGGAATTTGTTCGATGCCCTTCTGAATGCCAATCAGGCCATTGCTGGCGATCTCCAATTGGAAGTGATCCTCGAGGGAGGCAATCAATACCTGTACGATCTGAGGGTTATCTTCCACGATCAACAGTTTAGGCAATGAACTGTCGTTGTCGGTGGCACTAAAAGATGACTCCACATCTGCCTTCGCGTGAAATGCGGAGGTTAGCTCTTCTCCTATTTTTGGGTTTTCAACAACAGAAAATGGGCTGCTTTGCTGGGAGGTCTTTGAAATAGGTAATTGCACTATAAATGTGGTGCCTACATTTTCTTCACTATCAACTTTGATTTCTCCTTTCATCAGTTGAATAAGCTCGTAAGTAAGTGCCAAACCGATGCCTGAGCCAACGACTTTTTTCTCTCCTGGTTCATTGATTTGGTAGAAGCGGTCAAAAATATCTTTGAGTTTGTTCTGAGGAATACCCGGACCGGTATCTTTCACCTGGATTCGAAGGAATTGGTTGCTGTTGGATTCATCAACGATTTTTTCCATCTGAAAATAGATTTTCCCGTCTGGCCGGTTGTACTTGATGGCATTGGAAAGGAGGTTGGACACGATCCTCAATATTTTGTCGGGGTCGTAGTCCATGATGATCTGTTCCTCGAAAGGCAGGAAATGTAGCTGAAGCCCCTCGTTTTCAGCATAGGATTTATAGGATTCGTTGATAAAATGGAGGTATTCAATGATGTCTCCCTGCATCAGGTTTAGTTTCAGGTTTTGGGATTGCAGCTTCCGGAGGTCAAGAATCTGATTGATAAGGTTGAGCAGGTTGAGGGAGTTTTGCTTGATGATTTTCCCTCCTTTTTCCAGCCAGGTGTCGGGCTTGCTTTGGATGTTGTCGATCATACCTGAAATAATGGTCAACGGTGTACGAAATTCGTGCGAAATATTGGTGAAGAACTTTGATTTGGCTTCATCCAGCTCTTGTAGCCGGGCAGCTTGCCGCTCGATGATTGCTTTGTCTTCCCTGATTTTTTTGGTAGCCCGGTTTACTTCCGTCCGCAGGCGGTGGATCCAGGTGAATACCAGTCCGGCGATTAGTAAAATACAAGCAAGGTAAAACCACCAGGTTTCCCACCAGGCTGGTAGCACTTGTACCGCAATGCCCCGGTGAACCGGCGTCCAATGCCCAGAAGGTGTTTTTGCTTTTACTTTAAAGCGGTAATGGCCTTTTGGAATACTGGTAAGATGGACCTCAACATCATTGCCGATGGACACCCAATCCTTATCATAATTTTCCAATTGATAAAAATATTCTAGTTTCTTTCCTTTTTTGAAATCGGGTGAAACGAAGCGGAAGCCAAAATCCGATTGGGTATGTTCCAATACTAATTGTCCCGTATATTCTATGGTTTTTTTGAGAATTGGGTTATCCACACCGGGCGCTACCAATTTCCGGTTCACGTAAAAATCAGTGAACACGATGGGGTAAGCTGTGGTGTCGGGTTGTAATAACTCAGGGTGGAAACGATACAATTGATAGCCTTTGATAAAATAAATCCGACCTTGCTCGTCTTTGATCATTGAACGTTCGTACACCCCTGGCGGCAAACCATAGGTTTCGTCAAAAAACTGAATGTCAAAATTTTGGGAATTTATTCTACAAAGCCCCTTTGAAAGTCCGAGCCATATATTTTGTTGGTCATCTTCCACTGCTGGAATTTGTATCGATTGACTTAAACCATCTGATAGGTCTAGATTGATGAAACGGTCATGTTCTTCCTGATAGATACTCGTACCATCAGAAGTGATGATATAAATCCAGCCATTGGATCCTTCAAATATGAGATTGGACGGGCCACCTACCACTGAATTCGGATCGTTGTGATCGGGTGAAAAAATCTTCACTTCATCTTTGGACTTGTCATACCGTACCAGCCCCCCCAACGAACCGTTGAGCCATACCCGGTCTTTACTATCGACCAGGACATAATTATAGCTTTCCTTTCTGCGGGCTTCAGAGGAGTCAACTTGCAGGATTTTATCCTGATAATTGATCAATGAGTCCTTGGCAATATCGTAATAGGCAGGTTTGGCGTACCACAGATTGCTTTTACTGTCTGGTTTCAGCCATTTGTATTCGTCAATGAGATACTGTTTACCTGTCTTCAGGTTTACACCACGTGTGGTTTTTGTATCACCATGAAGCCACCAGAGAATATTATTATTATCCAGCCAGAGCCAAAGTGACCAATTTTCAAAATAAGGAGATATTCCTTTGAGTGGTTCAATAGTTCCGTCCTTCAGATCATAAAGTGTTTTTGTAACGCCTGAAACATTAAAGGCTGCCAATTGATTATTCTCCCAGTGAAAAATGGTGGCCGGGTCTTTAAATAAGGGTAGTTGTTCAAAGGGCGTATTGGGACTATGCACAACGGAAAGGCCTCTGCCAGAATGGGCACTGATCCAAATACTCCCGGCCCGGTCTTCGAACATGGAAGTGATCGAACCCGCCTGGCAACTGGAGGGCTCTTCAGGCAGGTGTGGAAAAAGTTGACTTGAGTTTTTAATTGGATCATACTTTAGCACTTCGCCGTATCCTGCCAACCATATGATCCCGTTTTGGTCACGCAGTATAGCAGAAGGTGATATAGAGGAAAAGTGATTGGTAATTACGTCCGGGAAAGCAGAAAAAGCGGAGGTGGCAGGGTTGAAAATGCCCATTTCAGACCTTCTGGAAGTATACCATAAATTACCATCTTCGTATTCGAACACAACTGATGCTCCATAGGAGGATTTCCCTCCTGTTTCATCTATATTAATGAACCGTTGGAAAGTATCTTGCGCAGGAAGATATTTAAATAAGCCATTAATTCCTGAATGCCAAATGGTTCCGTCTCGCTGTTGCAGGTAATGTAATTCTCCGACCGGATAATATTTTCTTTTGAACTTTCTTTCCTTTGGATCACATACACAAACATTCCAATTCAGCGCACCCACCCAAATATTGCCGTCTTTATCTTCACCAATAGACCGGACATCGTTGCCGCACAGGCTTTCTTCGTCATCCGGGTCTTGTCGTAAATGTTCAAATTTGCCCGTTTGGGGATCATAAATATGTATTCCATTTCCTGTGCCCACCCAAATCTTTCCGTCACTGGCTTCATGCACAATGCGGATGGTATTGGTGCTTAACCCGTCTGTGTCTCCTGGTGTCTTTTTAAATAGCTTGAACTCCTTGCCATCGTACCGATATAGTCCGTTTAAGTTGGGTAACCACATAAACCCTGACCGATCCTGGGTCATTTTTAGTTCAAAGGAAGCCTGGTCAATAAAACCATCTTCAGCCGTGAAATGCTGGAAATTGAGGTGCTGCCCCAGCAGAGCGAAGGGAAGGAAAAGAAAAGCTACGGGTAGCTTTTTGCAATATTTTATTATAAACTCTCTGACCTGCATGGAAATTTACAGCATGAAATTATCACAGCATTAAATAATTACTAACTGACCTTTCGCGGTCAAAAATTTAGTTGAATAATATTTTTTCAATAGGGCTATCCCAAAAGAGGGGTAGTTTGCAATTGAGGGCTTCCTTTCAAGATCAATAGTTCCTGAAAGGCCGCATTCAGTGCTTTGAGGTACAGTCGGGACTTCAGCGCAAAACGGTTAAATCATCAATTTTTTTCGGTTGAGGTAGCTAAGTTAGAAATTGTTCAGCTGTAAGGTCAAGTCTGGAGCAGTCAACTTGTCTGGGAAAAGTGCTTTCGATCTTAACAGTACAAAGGGGTTTTGAGGGATTTAGGCATTTTTGGAAAGTTCGACAATTTTTATTGTCTTTCCCTGATCGGTCGAATGCCAAAGTTTTAAAATGAACTGCAATAAAAATAGTTGATAGGGGTGAAAACCATTTCTGAAACGTTGAGACCGGAGGTAGAAATGAACTCCTTTTCTAAAAAATAAACTAACATCTAAGCTAAAGGTCCATCAGTAAGTTTTGCATCTACCTTATTGATCGTTCTATCAAATACTTTAATTCCGTCCTCAATCCGACCTATCGTTTTTTCATCCATTCGCCATAGTTTGGCCAATCGTTTTCTGGATAATCCATGTTGCTTCCTAAATGAAATAACTCGATTACTGAGTTTGTTTCCATCTGTTTTAAGAGTCGGATCATATCCCAAAAATTCAACAATCTTTGGATGGTATTGGATGCGTGGAGAAAACCTGTTCAGCTCCCAATTGGTGATGCAATCGGCGGTAACACCAACAATATTAGCAACATTCCATTGCGTGAGTTTACGGTCAAGCCGCACCTTGCGAATATGATCTCCCAATGTGGATAACTGCACAGGATACAGCAACGACGGGGGTTTCGTGGCTTTGAGGGTGAAATGGTAAAAAGTGGACGAACCCCTGCCCGTGCGGTTTTTACAACCATCCTGAAAAAGAGTGCGTGTGCGGTACGGCACAGGTGAAAAGGTATCTGGCAAAAATATCCGGACCATTATTGGATCGCATTGATCTGCATGTGGAAGTGACACCTGTCAGTTACAATGAGCTTTCCAGTTATACACCGAGCAAAAGAGGAAGCAAGGAAATCATGGAAGGTGTTATGAAGGCCCGTGAAATTCAGGCTGAACGATTTAATAAATACAAAGGACTTTTCTGCAATGCACAGATGCCGAGCCGCATGGTGCGGCAGGTATGTCAGTTAAATACGGCAGGATCTGCTTTATTAAAAAAAGCGATGGAGGTGCAGAAATTATCAGCAAGAGCTTATGACCGGATTTTAAAAGTGGCGCGTACAAGTGCGGATTTGTCAGGGAGCAAGGATATACAGATCGGCCATTTGGCGGAGGCGATTCAGTACCGGAGTTTGGATAAAGAGGGGTGGAGCGGGTGAAAATTAATTCAATAAAATATTTAAATCAGTTTTTACCTGAATTATTAATTGTTTTTAATTTGAAAAAATATAATTATTATTGTTGGAAAATTCGCAAAAGTTTATTTATCCTGAGAGATAATGACAACATCCAGTAGCAAGAATCTTATAATTAGTTTGTACTCTATTCAATGAGATAAGTAGTTGTTAAAATTGAACTCTTTTATGGATTAGCCTTCAACCAAACTCTAGTTAATAACCATATAAAATATTCAGTTATAATTCGTAACCTGAGTAAAAATGCATTGGAAAAAGTACACAACATAATATTAAAACAATTTAAGGGAATATATAATTTAATATAAAATAGTGGGTATTATGGTATTTAAAAAACTAAGTTTAGAACAGGAAAAGGAATTTTGGGATATCATTATAAAAGGCTTATCCAAAAAGTTGCATATATCTGGAAAACCTTCTGAATGGGATAAAGATGATATTGATTTAATAAATGATAACGTTGTTAGCACATTAGTAAATCTTTCAGAAACAGATAAAAGAATAGAAGGTGCATGCAACCTACGTGATGAAAAAGGTAAACTCAAAAACAATTATAGAAGTACTATTAGAAAGATATCTCGAGGGTTATTTTATAAAACAGAGAAGTACACAAAAAATCGATTCACTTATTTTCTGGAAGGGGTATCTTTTGACGCATATATTAAAAACAAAGGACTGTTTAAGCAGCCTGACAGCTCCGATGAAAATTCGTTTTCCGCATTCGATAGTAATCAAGAAAAATCTAACCTAAGTTGGATTCCTTTTATCAACGAGCGAAAATATAATGCGGTAAGAATCAACAACAAAATAAAAAGATATCCTCAACAGAAAGAGGCTCAAGATTTTTTACTTGAATTCAACGATCTGCACAAAGAATTTTTAAGATTTATGGAGGTAGAAAAGGATTCAAATACAG
>JBCBRY010000062.1:0-49610 GCA_039819485.1 Bacteroidota bacterium
TTCTCACTTCAATAAGTGTGGCCGGCAGCACTTCATCCTAGAAGGAATAAATTGTTTTCATAAATAATTTAAAATAATCTTTTTTGATAATGTTTTAGTTATCTTCACTCTTGCGCATTAGTGCTTGTCAATGTGTACTTACTTCCCATCTTTTGCTCAATATTCTTATGTATAATTGAAGTTGTTTAAAAACTCCTTGCAGGCCGCAGATCCAGGTATTCTCGACTCAACAGGAATTTTCAAACAACATCATTTTAATCACTCTTAAAACTAAATTGAAAACATGGCAAATTCTATCAAATCTTTTTTCAAAAATTTATTCGGTGGACTGTTTGGAGGCAACGACGACGACGAGAAGCATTTTCGCGTCCGCAAGCTGCCGATCCGTTTGTTCGGCTTCAGGGAAATGCCCGCCGTACCGCTCATCATCCGGGAGCTGCCCGGGACTTTGCTCAAGTTGTCTTCGCGTGAAAAAGAATTGGCCCAGGCCAAAAATGCACTCACCTCCGTGTACACTATTGGCAATCATACCGAAAATGCCTACTCTTTTATGTACGGTCATAAAGGCTCAACGGAAGCTGAGGAAGCAAGGGAAAAATTGCGAAATACACTGGATGGCCCTGGGGGCAAGGTCCGGTTCTTGACGGATGTCATTGTGAAGAAGCACTTGGAGGAGCCCGATTCCCTCGAAGTGAAGGAAGACATCCACCCACTGACGACCCTGTCGCTGGATTCACCTGACCAGTACGGGATGTCTTGGACCAATTATTTTAATCTGCACGAGGAGTTCACGAAACAATTTCTCCCTCAGTTTGCAGCTACCCTCACCGATGCCGACGCAGCGACGAACGCTTTCTTCCCTTTTATCGCAGAATACGGTCTCGCCTACAATCTATTATTTACCCAAAAAATAACGGGTGAAAAAGCGGCAAAATATAAAAGCCTCCTCGGTGCCAATTGGACTGCGGAAATGGACGGCCTCGCCGCGGCTGGCCATCTCTATGCCATTGACCTGACCTTGTTCGAAAGTTTTGAGCCGCAGCAGGTGCGCGGCCTGACCCGTTTTACCCCGAGCACCTTGACTTTCCTCCAACAGGATGTTGCAACCAAAGACTTGAAACCATTTGCCATTCAGGTAGCCGGTGCGAACGGAAGCAGCCAACAGTTTTATCATCGTGGGAAAGCGACAGATTCGGCATGGCTCTATGCGCTGCAGGCCGCTAAAACGTCGGTGACCGTATATGGCATTTGGATTGGCCACGTCTACCACTGGCATATCGTAACGGCCGCGATGCAGATGACGATGTTCAACAACCTGTCGGAGGATCATCCCATTTATGACTTACTGGGGCCGCAGTCGAAATACCTCATTGCGTTTGATGATGTGTTGCTTTTTCTTTGGAAACATACTGCTCCGCCGACGTCCATCGCCAAGGGGTCGCAGTTTTTGCACCTGTGCAACAACTTTGCAACCGACCGCCAGTTTTTCGAAGATGATCCCAAAACGGCCATCGCCGAACTGGGCATCAGCCAGGAAGATTTTACCACCGATCCTGCTCAGCCGTGGAATAAATACCGCTTGGTCGGCTACCTCCTCGATGTTTGGGAAGCGTCGGAAAAATACGTCACTGTTTTTGTCAATCAGTCTTACAGCGACGACCAAAAAGTGGCCAACGATCCTGAACTGAAAAACTGGATGACCGCCAGTGCCGACGAGGACGAGGGAAACATCAGAGGTCTGCCACCGATGAACAGCCGGGCCAACCTGATCCGCGTTTTGACGAGTTTGGTCTACCGGATTTCTGTGCATGGTTGTTCCCGCATGAACCACGCCGCCAACCCCGGACTTACATTTGTTGGCAACTTTCCTCCGACTTTGCAGAAAACGGATATTCCTTCTCCCAACGCCACTCTCGATACCAAAGCGCTGCTGGAGTACCTGCCGAAAACAGGGACCATCGGGCTGATGATCAATTTTTATTTCACCTTTATTTACTCCGCTCCTTACGAGCCGCTGATCCCAATTGGTGGTGTAGGCGACAACCTGTTTTTTAAGGATGAAAAAATCAATCAGGCATTGATTGCTTTCAGGAAAAGTATGGTAAAACTGATAGAGGAATTCGATAAACGCTCCCCCACGCTGCACCAGTGGCCGTTGAGCATCGAGACGTAAAAAATACAAACGGTGTTACCGCTCGCAGGCGGTAACACCGTTTTGACGAGGAAGCTGCCGAGAAGGGCTTTGGCAATACGATAACCGGCCGAATATAATATTTTGGAAAAATGTCTTTTCTCGAATGGACCATGCTAACTATTTGCCTCACCAGGCGTTTATCTTTTTTTCAGCAGTCAGCTCATTTTACATGAAAAAGTTCGCCCAGTCTGGCCTCTGTCAGTAAAACGGTCTGGCCTCTGACCTCTTCTTAAAACAAAAACCTACAAAACATGAATTACCGAAACTTTGGGAACACCGGCCTCTTTGTCTCCGAACTCTGCATGGGCACCATGACCTTTGGCGGAGCTGGCAAGGCGGCCTTTGACGCCATCGGTGCCCTCGATCAGGCAGGAGCGGATGCCCTCGTCAACAAGGCCATCGAGGGAGGCATCAATTTTTTTGACACCGCCGATTCGTATGCCCTTCACGAATCGGAAGAAATGCTGGGAAAAGCATTGGGCAACAAACGAAAAGATGTGATCGTGGCGACCAAGGCCCGCTTCCGCATCAGTGACAACGTGAACGCCGTTGGCTTGACCCGCCACCACTTGATCAATCAGGTGGAGACCAGCCTGAAGGCACTTGGCACAGACTACATCGACCTTTATCAGATTCACGCCAACGACCCTTATACCCCCTGGGAAGAGACCCTACGGGCCCTCGACGATCTGGTTACACAGGGTAAAATCCGCTATACCGGCTACTGCAATCTGTCAGCCTGGGAAGCTATGAAAGCCTTGGCCATCTCCCGTCAACATGGCTGGGCAGAGTTCAAATCGGCACAGTGCTATTACTCCATTGCCGGCCGGGAACTGGAACGGGAAATCGTGCCGATGGCGCTTGACCAGAACCTGGCCATCATGCCGTGGAGCCCACTGGCGGGCGGATTCTTAACCGGTAAATTCACCCGTGAAAAAGAAGATGCCGGCTCTCGTCGCAGCAATTTTGATTTTCCCCCGATCAATAAGGAAAAAGCATACGACATCGTGGAAGCCATGCAGGAAATTGCCCATGCACACGAGGCAACGGTTGCCCGGGTAGCGCTGGCTTACCTGCTCCATAAACCCGGAGTAAGCAGTGTCATCATTGGGGCGAAAAAGATGCACCAGCTGGAAGACAACCTGAAGGCAGTGGATTTGAAATTCAGCGAAGAAGAACTGAACCGACTGGACGAAGTGAGCCAATTGCCGATGGAATACCCGCACTGGTTCAACGCAGGCCCCTCAGACCGTTTGCCGGGAGCAAAAGGCTGGGCACAGTAATCGTAAAGTACCGATTTGCTAAATCTTCCTGCACACCGTGCAGACCTGCCAGATGTGAGAAATTCAGCAGATCGGTACTTTTCCTCATCAGCTCCTTTTTCATGAATTAACAGCCGTTTCTGACAATGGCTGTTTTAGAAAAATGAACAAACAAACCGGTTACGCGCTCCGTGTTAAGATGAACTCCTTCCGACAAATTATTTTGGTTAAATGGAAAATGCTGGACAACTTTTTATACTAATGTTAAATAAGGCTTTGGATTAAAGCTCTTTTTAATATATTGGATTTTTTACAGGCTGCTGCTCTTTGCAACTTAGCATCGCTGATCACTTGTATTTAATTTCATTACCATCATATTTTTCACAAACCAAAATTATCTTTATGAAGATCAAAAACATTTACAAAACATTTTTATTCATTGGCGGAGCCATATTTGCCCTGGGCAGCTCCAACGGGCCGGGCAATGTGCTTGGAGGTCAGGTGACAGGGGCTCCTGGTTCCTTCGGGCAGGGCAACGGCCAGCCTGGCACCTGTGCAAATACAGGTTGCCATGGGGGCGGCACGTTTGATCCGTCTATTTCTATTGAATTATTGGATGGGACCGATGTCGTTGATCAATATGAACCCGGCAAAGCTTATATGTTGCGGATCACCACCACACCTGGTGCAGGCACACCCGGTGAGTACGGTTTTCAGGCGGTGGTGCTGGATGAAGGCGACGCACAGGCGGGATCGTGGGGCGATATCGGCAGTGGCAAACAAATCGTGAGCTTGTCAGACCGTGACTATCTTGAGCACAGCACTCCCAGCCAATCTGGAACTTTTGAAATGGAATGGATCGCACCCGACCTGGGTACAGGCACAGTGACCATCTATGCGGCAGGTAATGCTGCAAACGACAATGGTAACTCTCAGGGAGATTCGGTCGCCGATGGTTCTGCGAGCATTCAAGAGGGCCCACCAAACAGTACCTCTTTTGCAAGCCGTGATAAAGCCAGCATGGTCGTTTTGCCCAATCCGGTCCAGGACTTCCTGAACCTTGAAATCAACAGCCGGATCACCGGCGATCACCACATCAGGATCATGGATGTGATGGGCAGGGTGGTTGAGTCGGTCCCGGTCAATATTCAAGTGGGCAAGCAAGTTTCAACGATCGGTGTGGAACACCTGAACTCCGGCCTTTATGTAGTTCAGCTCTGCGGAGAAGATCACTTGACGGCGGTACAGATGTTGAAGAAATAACACATGGGCCGTCCCGAATATTTGGGGCGGCTTATTTTATTCTATCAAGTTGTCTAAAAACTCCTCATTGGCCACCTCCCCTTAAAATCCTACTATTTTCGACTCAACAGAAATTTCCAATAACTCCTATTTTTACCCCTAAAATAATTCATGCTTGATTTTCTAACGGCGCCTTATCCTTTAAAAAAAAGTACGGCCAACGAGTGGAGCTTCATACTCGGAACCGGGATTTTCGCCGCTATTTTCCTGATGGTATTCCAGCCGTTTGGTACCCGGGAATTTCAGCATGATTACAAGTATCTTTTTTTGGCTGGCTACGGGGTGGTTATTTCGATGACCATATTTTTGTTGAGCCGGCTTCTCCCGCCACTAATTCCCAAAATTTTTTCAGAAGAACACTGGACCGTCGGAAAGCATATCCTGTTTCTGATCTTGGCATTCAGCCTGGTCTTTTTTGCCTGCTACGTGTACAAGGATGTTTTTTTGGGCCAGCCGATTTCATGGCAAGGTTTCATGGGGTTTTTTCCGGTTGCACTTTCTGTCGCCGTTTTTCCCATTGTTGGGATGGTGGTGGGCGATTATGTTGTGCAACTGAAACGGTACACCAAAGGTGCCGAAAACGCAAACCGGCATTTTTCAAAAAAAGAGCAGGCCGAATCCCCGGCCAAAGTGGCGCTGTTGGACGAAAACGGAAAAACGATCCTCGAAGCACTGCCCTCCCAAATCCTCTATTTAAAGGCTGCCGACAACTATGTGGAAATCCACCATCTGCCCGAAGGCCAACCTGTGCGAACCATCGTCCGAAATTCATTGTCGAGGTTGGAGCAGACACTTGGGGCCGTCGGTTTTGTCCGTTGTCACCGCTCCTATTTGGTCAACCTCTCGTTTGTCAGAAAAGTATCCGGCAACGCCCAGGGATACCGCTTGCATCTGGCCGGTACCGATCAGTCAGTTCCCGTTGCGAGAGGGCGCAGCGCGGCGGTATTAGCCCAACTCAAATAATCTCCTTTTTTCTAATGGCTTCATTATCAGGGGTTAAGGGCTTTGCATTTCGCCCCGCCTGCCTGTATTTCACCCCATATTGATGCCATCTGCCCCTACAGCTTGCCACTCCTCCCATGCTGCTTTACATCCCGATCTGTTGCCCATAGATTTGTTGCCGTTAACTGGCACATGAGCCACTTTCATTTCACAAATAGCATTAATTCAAACGAGACCGGTAGGAAGTTGACAAAAGGTGTTGCAAGGTTGGTGTGAACTTATGAGAATACCAAAACCGACAATGATCAACTTTTTTCAACTTCCTCTCCGCCTAAAAAAAACACCATGGAAAAAAGAGCCGTCATCGCTATTCTCACCATCGCAGCATTCGTCGTTGCCCAAAAGCTGGCAGAATTTCTCAAACTGTTTGATTGGTTTATCGAATTGGAAGCATTTGAACGAGGGGTGGTTTACAAACTGCTGGCCTACGTCGTTTTGCCGCTGGTTGTTTTGGCCATGTTTCACGGGTTGCGAAACATGTTCGACATGGCAGGGCTGACCCGGGCCAAATTCAAAACGGGGATCAAGGTTGGTTTTATCGGCACGCTCCCAATGCTGTTGGGGGCGGGTTACCTGGATCATTTTGACCTGACGGTCAATCTGCCGGCCATTATGGCAGGTTGCCTGTTGGCTGCGGTGGGTGAAGAATTGCTTTTTCGGGCCATGCTTTTTGGGCAATTGTTCCGCCATGCCCGTTGGGGCTTTTTAGTAGCTGGGATGGCGAGTGCTGTCCTGTTCAGTTTCGGCCACCTTTACCAGGCGGATAGTATTGGTTCGGTCGTCGGTATTCTGCTGGTCACCTTCATGGGCGGTATGTGGTTCAGCTGGTTGTACGTTGAGTATGGCTACAACCTGTGGGTGCCGATCAGTTATCATTTTTTCATGAACCTTTCGTGGACCATATTCGATGTAAGCGACACTGCGCTGGGCGGCGTGGCCCCGAATATTTTCCGGGCGGCGACGATTGCTTTATCCATCTATCTTACAATAAGGCACAAGCGTAAAAACGGAGAAAAATGGACAGTGACCGGCCGCCGGTGGTGGTCAGGACGAACGTCGCCAACCACCGATAACCAATCTGCCCAACCCCTTAAATTTAAAACAGGTACACCATGAAACGATTCGCTCTGTTTGTCACCAACTTGTTTTTATTTCTTTCGGCCTTCGGCCAAATACCGGTCAAACTAACAGGCGTCGTAGTGGATGAACATAGAACCCCATTGCCGTACGTCAACATCGGGATCGTCGGTACCACAGTGGGTACGGTGAGTGGACCGGATGGCACCTACACCCTGCACCTTTCGGAAAACGTGGCGGGCGGCGACACCCTCCGCTTTTCGATGGTGGGGCACAAAAGCTGTTCTTATTCACTGGCAGATTTTACGAAAGGCATCCAAACTGGAAATAGAGTGACGTTGCCCAAAGCTGCCTTTAATTTGCAGGAAGTGGTTGTTCGCCCCCGTTTTAGCAATAAAAAACTGATCGGGATGATGCAAAAGAAAACAAGGCGGGTCACCAATTTTGCCATTTCAAAAAAGCCCAACCAAAACCTCGGTGCAGAGATCGGTCGGAAATTCCGATTGCCGAAAGGCGGGGTGCATCTGGATACCTTTTATTTCTATGTCGCCCAAAACAATTTTGACACGGTCCGTTTTCGCATCAATATTTATGAAATAAAAAAAGGAAAACCGGCCCGCAACATCGCTCCGCAAAACATCATTGTGCAACTGACCGAGGGGCAAACGGGCTGGGTGAAAGTTGATTTGACACCCTTTCAATTGATGGTAAACGAAAAAGTGGCCATAGCCGCCGAATGGATTTATCATTCGGCTACTGGCCGGGCCTTGGCCATCCCCATTGCGATGCCTTCGGCAGGTGTCCATTTTTATAAATACGGTAGCCAGGGGAAGTGGAAAAAATTTATGGGCATGTCAGCGGCGATGAGGTTGCAGGTGTCGTTTTGAAATGGTAACACTGCTTGTTGGCTTCAAGACGCGCTACCGCACCCCCTGGTTCTCCCTGATCCGGTAAGCCGAAGGCGTCATGCCAATTGCCTTTTTAAAATACCGGTTGAAGGAAGCTTTGTTGTTGAAGCCTGCTTCGTAGGCAATTTGAATAATCGTGTAATGGCTGTAGTTCGGGTCGGCCAATAGTTTTTTCACGTGTGCCACCCGGTACCGGTTGATCAGTTCAAAAAAATTGACGCCATAGTGCTCATTGATGACCTGCGACAACTGGTGGTAACTCACGTCGAGATAAGCGGCCAGGTCGGCCAGGCGGAGTTCGTTTTCTTTAAAGACCTGCTCCTCGTTGAGCAAGCGCTCCATGCCCTTTTTGATCGATAAACTTGCACTGTCGGTCAAACTGGAAGTCTGGTATTTTTTTACCGGCAAAAAATGACTGATCGGTTCACTGCTGAACACCCGTTTTTGTACCAGCCCCATGTAAGCGATGGCCAAAATACCGAGGGCCATCACCGTACAAATAGCATAGTCCCATTCGGGATTGAAAAAGGAGCATTTCATCAAAACGAAATAGGAAAGAAAGGCGATGGTGTATGCGTTCATGCCCCATGAGACAACCTTTGTCCACAGTTTGATATTGGCATCCACCTGCCATTCGTTGTGGGTCATTCCGTGAATGAGGACGGCATAAAACAGCAGGTGTCCCGTGAGCAGGGTAGAGGATGCACCTACGGTGAAAAAATCGGAGGAGAGTCCCGTCTGAATGCCGAAATTGGTCAGGATGTAAGGCAGGGTCAGCAAGAGCGACAAAGCAGGAGCTGCGTAATGAAACGCTATTTCCTTGCGTGAAATATCTTCTTTGAACGTGGCTTTTAGGTAGAAATAAAGGGAGGGGCCCACCAAGAAAGTCAAGAACTGCCAAACGCTCAGCAGATAAGGAAATACGGACGAATATTTTGTCCAGATCAACACGTAGGAAGTCAGGATGATGCCAAAAGCAAACATGACCACAGACAACCATCTTTCCCCTGCCGAAAATCTCGATTTTCCAAACAGCAAAACAGCACCAAGCAGCAGCCCGATGGCTGCGACGACAGCCAGTAGGCCCGTCCATACATTGAAACCGGGCGCTACTGATTGTTGCAGTCGGGTAAATTTTTCATTGTTTTTTAAGCGCTCAAATTCACGCTGGGCCAACATTTGTGGCCGGAGGATGTCCAAAGGAATAGTGCTCAGCGAAGCAATGGCAAGACTGTCCTGCCCCAGCGATGCCTGGCATTTGGCGGACCAATAAGCAGCAAAAGGTGGCGGTTGATCTGCTTCTGCCCGAATTTGCTGAAACATGGCCAGCGCCTGCTCCACATCTCCGTTTCGGTAAATACAAATGGCTGCCCTGAACTTGAGCGGTACGCCCGAAAACGACATGGTTGCCAGCTCAGCAGCCAACACGGCGCATCCATCATTTTTAATCGCCCGGTCCAGGTCGGCAACGGTGAGTTGGCCGAACAGGGAAAGACTGTTGCTCAAGAACAGGCAGTATATTAGGTATTTTTTCATTTTGGGAGAATGGTTTTTGGTTTTTGGTTTTTGGTTTTTGGTCTCTGGTTTTTGGTTTTTGGTTGAACCATGAACCAGAAACCAAAAACCAAAAACCAGAAAGAAACCAACCCCTCACCTCTTCACCACCACTTTTTGGCGGGCGATGGTTCCGTCGTTCAATTTGGCTGTAATGTGGTAAATGCCGTCCGTGAGACCGGAGGCATCCCATTGGGTGCTGTCAGCAAAGTTAACTTTTGAGACCAGTGTGCCGGCAGAATTAAAGACTTCAAATGAAGTGGCGAGTTGCCGTACATCGGGGTTAGAGACTTGAAATTGATGGCCGATGGTCGGTGTCACAAAAGTTATTTCCTGGTAAATCTCTTGGGTAGCCGTCGTTTCCTTGAATCGAAAAACGACCGCATTGGGGCGGATGATCCCAGCCGATCCGGGAGGGAAAAGGTCTTTGATAAACATGCCGTCGGGGCTGTACACCTTCACCGTAGATTGGCTGCCTACACCGAGGGCAATGTCGCCGTTTGGGAAAAAATCCACGCCTTCTACCTGTTGGATGCCCGAGATGAAAATTTCCTGAAATTCACCGTTGCTGTTAAAGCGTTTCACCGTGCCGTCATTCCAGCCGTTGACCATCAGGTCGCCGTTGTCACGAAACCAGACATTCGTTGGCCCGCTCAGGTTGGAGCTGATGAAATTGCCGAGGTCGGCCCCTGTCGGACTGAATTTTTTGACATAGTTGCCGCTGTAGGAGGAAACATAAAGGTTGCCATCCGTGTCCCAGTCGAGGCCGATGCTCCTGGGGACACCCGTTTCTGTGAAATCATCGACAAAGGTGCCGTCCAGTTTAAAACGTTTCACCTTTCCATTGCCCTCCCATTGCAGGACGTAGAGCAGGCTGTCCGGCCCAATTTCCATCCGGGTCGCCCCATCGATGCCCGTGGCAAAGACCCCAATGAAAGCCCCGTTGTCGGCATTGCATTTAATAATGTTATCGTCGTTCAGGTTGGAGACCAACATGGTGTTTTCGTGTTCCAGAAAAACAATGTCCTGGGGCCAGCCAAGGTTGCTGGAGATGAATTTTTCCCCGTTGGAGCCGTCCTGGTCATATCGGAAAATATCCCAGGGCTCTACGTCATAATTGGCGGCGTCACTAACGAACACATCAAATTCCTGTGCTGAAAGAGAAGTGAAGAAGAAGGCCAGCAGGAGCCCAGCGAGTGTACTTGTTTTACTTTTCATAGATTCTTAATTTTTTAATGAAATAATGATAAAACAAGTCTTTTTGAAGGGGATCAGGGTTTCATTTTATAAAGGTTTACTCTTTAGTATGGTCAAAGTCTGCGGTTTTACATTTAAATCAAACAGGATGCTGTTTGGTTCGGAACAGCGTTTTAAAACGGTAACCCCGCTATCGATTATGTTTGAAATTCGTCATTGCCTATCTTTATCTCACCGATTGATCAACAAAACTATTTACAACTGATGCACAAGACATTTGCTTTATTGACACTCCTCCTTTTTGCCTTCGGCTGTTCGGAGCAACAGGTAGCAAAAACAAGCTACGATCCAGTTCTTTTAGAAAAATCAAAAGCGGTAAAAAAAGTAGACGGACACACCTTCCGCGACCTCAACCACAATGGCCAACTCGATCCATACGAAGACGCTGCCCAACCTATCGAGGCACGCATCGACGACTTGTTGTCGCAAATGAATTTGGCAGAAAAAGCAGGCATGTTGTTCATCAATGGCGTTCCCGTGAACGCCGACGGGTCCCTTGACAAAGATCCAAATGCGACGGGCCTTTTTGCGCGCCTGCCGCTCGCCAGAGACAATGTGGACAAACTGAAAATGACGCATTTTAATATTTGGCAAATACCCCCTGACCCGGCCATTTTAGCAAAATGGTACAACAATTTACAGATGCACGCAGAAGGTACCCGTCTGGGCATTCCGATTACCCTGGCCTCCGATCCGCGCCACCATTTCAGCGAAAGTATTTTTGCCATGGAGGCTAAGGGGTTTACGCAATTCTGTGAAATGCCCGGCCTGGCGGCCTTGGGCGATGCAGCATTGGTGGAGCGGTTTGCCAACATTGTCCGGAAAGAATACCTGGCGGTGGGCATCCGGGAGTCCTTGCACCCACAAATTGATCTGGCGACAGAGCCGAGGTGGCCGCGCATCAGTGGCAATTTGAGTGAAGATGCTGCACTGACCGCCCGCTTGGTAAAGGCGTATATCAAGGGCATGCAGGGCGATTCGTTGTTGGATGGGGTTGCCTGCATGACCAAACATTTTCCCGGAGGTGGGCCGCAGAAGGAAGGGCTTGATCCACATTTCGAATTTCAGCAGGGACAGATATACCCGGGCGGCCAGTTCGATTATCATCTACTCCCATTTGAAGCGGCGTTTGAAGCGGGTACGTCGGCCATCATGCCGTATTATGGCGTGCCTGTCGGTCAAACAGCAGAAGACGTGGCGATGGCCTACAACAAAACCATTATCACGGATTTGCTCCGCAATAAATACCAATATGATGGCGTCGTCTGCACGGATTGGGGGTTGGTGACCGATCTGCCGATGGGGCCTGATGTGGTCTGGCCAGCAAGGGCCTGGGGGGTGGAGCATTTGAGCGAGACAGAACGGGTACTGAAAATTTTAGAAGCAGGCTGCGACCAATTCGGGGGTGAAAGCCGTCCGGAACTGGTACTCGAATTGGTCGGACAGGGCCAACTAAGTGAAGAGCGGATCGATGTTTCCGTGAAACGCCTGCTCCGGCAAAAATTTCAACTGGGCCTTTTCGATCAGCCATTTGTGAAGGAAGAAGATGTTCCTGCTCTCGTCAACAATGAGGAGTCCCGTGCCTTTGCCGAGCAAACCCAGCAAACGTCCATGACCCTACTGAAAAATGACGAAAACACCCTGCCCCTGGAGCCAGGGAAATGGAACGTGTACGTAGAGAACATGGACAGCGCCACCGTCGCCCAATACGCCACTGTCGTGCAAACGCCCGAAGAAGCAGATTTCGCCATCCTCCGACTCAAGACGCCGTGGTACCCGGTGGAAACGAAAAATTTCATTGCGCTCACTTTTCATCATGGCGACCTGGATTTCAAAGGCGAGGCCAAGGCCAATATCCTGAAAGTACTCCAGACGGTACCGACCATCGTCGATCTATACCTCGACCGCCCAGCCGTTATCCCCGATATAGCCGCCGGATCAAAGGCATTGATCGCGAACTACGGCAGCAATGACCGTTCGGTCTGTGAAGTTTTGTTTGGCAATACGGCACCGTTGGGAAAATTGCCATTCGAACTGCCCTCTTCCATGGAAGCCGTCCGCAAGCAGCAAACGGATGTGCCTTATGACAGTGAGGAGCCGTTGTATGAATTTGGGTATGGTTTGCGGTATTAGCATGGCCAAAGTCTCTTTGGCAAGGTGGTGGAGGATCAAGGGTTGATGCAGGGTTAATCATGTAGTTCAAGCCTCCGAAATATTTCAAGTACTGCGGTGTTGCCGTTTGCAAACGGCAACACCGCTTGTTTGCCAAAGCCTCCAAAATGATTTTATTAAGTATTTACTGTCAAGGTGCAACGGCAGGTTTCACCGCCGCAAATTTATAGAACGGCTTTTATCTTTCTGAAAACGAAAACAACAGTAAGAAACGAAACGCCAAGCACCCCCCAGAGCCACCAATTCGGCGGTTTTCCGGACAACGCATCCCCGTCCCCCATCAACACGGCCCCTGCCCAATAGACCGGCGGGGCATGATCGGGAATCGTATTTTCCAGATAAGCCAGTTTCGCCTGTCGCAGTGCTTCATCTTTTCGTTCTCCATTTTTTAACTGCTCATAAAACGCCTGCATGATCGTTGCCGACGAGGCATCGGTGATGCTCCACAGGCTCATGACCAGCGATGGCACCCCGACATAGGAAAAGGCACGGGCAAAGCTCATGATGCCTTCGCCTTTTTGCAGTTCACCATAGCCGGTGTGGCAAGCAGAGAGAACGGCCAGTTGAGCTTCCAGTGTGCGGCCGTACAAGTCGGCGGAGCGGAGCAGGCAGTCCGTGGAATCAGTGGTTTTGGAGAAAAGTAAGCTGGAATTGAGTGGCTGCTGCGGGTCGGTGAAGCCGTGCCCGGCGAAGTGGATGATGTTGGCCCGTGGGGCATGTTGCAGGAAATTGCTTTTGGTGGCCGCTTCGTTGAGCCAGCTCCGTCCACCCAGCAGTTGGGTGATATCGGCAACTTCCCGAGCGGAATGGGGTAGTTTGCCGAGAGCGCCACGGAGATTTTCCTCCCCCCGAACTTCTCCGGAGGGGGAGCGGGTAGTTCTTAAATCCACGGGCACGGCTTGTGGGGGTTCGACAGCATTTAAAGTGCGCTCATCGTATTCCAGGCCAAAGCCTGCGAAATGGTATTTGACGTTGCCTCGGTTTTTATTTTTTGATTGAAATAAAAACTGTGTTGCATACGCATAGCTGACTGCGTATTCTTTGATTAAATAAGGGGTGTTTTTGGCTTTCCAGTTATTGGCAGGCCGGGTCAATAAAGCGTCGAATGACAGATAGCCGAGCTGGCCATCCGGGACAATGATGATGGAGGTAATATTGTTCCCATTTTTTTCAATTGGTTTTTTTAATAAAAAATCGAATAAATAATTGGCGGCCTTTAAATAATTTTTTTCCGCTTTTGTTTTATTTTTTTTTATAAAATCCCAATTGGAAACAGCTTGTCGGAATTGAGCAATATTTTCAAAAAAAATAGTTGGTAAAGGTGTTTGAAAAACGTGGAAATAATTTTTTGAAATAGAAACGGTGTATAAATTTTTTTCGCCCAAAAAATATTCTACCAATAATTGTCCGGGTAATAATTTTTTCTGAATTTTTTCTGGTGAAGGAATTTCTGCGAGTGCAAATTTTTGAGAAAAATAATTCGGTAATTCTTTTTCGATCCTGCGGGTAAGTTGTTCTATTTTTCTTTTTAGAAAAAACAGTGAATCAATTAATGGTGCTGTTTTTTTATTTGTTTGCCTGGCTGAAAAAATAAGCCATTCCTGACGGGCGATGGCCTGTTGCAATGCTTGTTCTTTTTTAATTAACTGATCGTCGAGATTTAATTGTTTTTTTGCCTGTGCGTCATTTAGGGATTCGAGTAAGACGCCTGCCTTGTTGCGTTCTGAAAAAGTCAGTACGGCATCCAGGTAGGTTCTGTTTTTGGTGTTTTCCCATAAATAAAAAGCATGGTCAATGGCCTGTTCGTAAATAGGAGCTGCTTCTTTTGCCAAAAAATATTTTGACCCGTCTTCCCGGCAACTCTGGCGGGTCTGCACTAATAAAGTGTCGATGGTCTGATAAGTGTCAAAAGCGGCCATGTCCCACAGTAAAGGGTTGTCCTGTTCGCGTGCAAACTCTGCTAAGAGACTGGCCTTGTCTTTTAATAAGGTCAATAATAAAGGCTTTTCACTGACTGCATTGGTAGAAAGGTTGGGGTTTTGCAACAGGTCGACTGGTTTGAATGCAGGCACGATGCACTGGATGCCATTTTTATAAGCTATCAATGCCTCTTCCGGCATTTTTTTTTCGTCATAAACATTGCCAAGGTTGTCGTAACTACTGGCGACTTCGTGGTGATAAGGGGTGCCGCAATTCTGGATCGCAATGGCCAGCGATTCTTTAGTGGCGTCCAATGCTTTATTTAATTGGCCCTGCCTTTTATAAATAATGCCGAGGTTGCTGACGATGGAGCCTTTGGCCAATTTTACATCCACGTCGCTGGGGTCGGCCTCTAATAATAATTGATTTAATTCCTGTGCCTCCAATAAAATTTTAAGTGCATTTTCGTCGTCGTGGTTGTTTAAATATGCACTTCCCAGATTTGCCAGAGAACTGCCCATCGGCCAATAAAATTCCAGTGTTTTGTATTGGTCAAATGCTTTTCGGTAGTATTCAACTGATTTTTCCGGTTGCAACAATAAATCATAGGTAGAACCCATTTCGTCCCAGGCACTTGCCCGGTCTTCCGGCCGGGTAGCAAAAGCAACCGCCTGCTCCAGGTGTCGCAACGCATTTTTCAAATCGCCCGCCTGCCGGTAAATGGTACCTGCTTCAAAATAGGTCCAGCCTACGCGCATCGAGTCCAACGGATGGCCGTTTTCGCGGATGGACAAACAATGCTGGATATTTTCTAATGCTGCTTGATATTCGCCGGTTAACCGCAGCACCCGTGCGAGTGCGAAATAACTTTTTCCCAATTCAATGTTCATTTTTGAAACTTCGGAAATGGCTTTTTCTTGAACGTCAATACTGGGTGCTTCAGCGACTATTTTTTTGCGAATTTCGACTGCCGCCCGAAAATGTGGAATCGCCTTTTTTCTGTCCTGAAAATAATTATTGTATAAATTTCCCAGGGAGTGTTGGATGGCTCCCGTTTTAGGATGGAGTTTTCCGGCATATAAATGAACAGTGTCCAATGCGTTATTTAATATATTTTCGGCTGCTGACAATTTATCAGCTTCCGCTAATTTTTTTGACTCATTCAAATAATGTTCGATTAATGTGTCAATAGCCGGGAGCAACTCCTCCACGGTTGTTTTTTTTGGTGGCGGTTCGGGTTGTTCATTTTGCCGGCAAGCGAAGCATAAAAAAAACAAAAGCAGCAAAATGAATTGCTCTTTGAATTGATTTTTTTTATTTTTTAAAAGATGCATGCAGGTTTTTCGAAAACGGAAAATGAGAAATTTTGAAACTTTAAAAATTTGCCAATTAATTCATCTGCAAAAGTTATGGTAGCGAATCTATGGGTTCATAGTGCATTTGTTTAATTAGTGATACCCTAATTCCCAATTTCTCAATATTCAATTTCAACTAAATTATCACCCACCTTTATTGAGGAGAATGAATACTGTTCTTGTTGGGAAAAGTGTTCCAACATTAATTAATTGTTAGAAAAAATGACACTTTTCCTTTGCCTGAAACAGCGTTTTAAGCTATGGAAGCTAAGCATTTGCCAAAATAAAAGTGTCATTTTTAACGCTCCTTATTTTTGATCACCTGCTTATGTAACGAATCAAAAAAATGACACTTCCTCCTTAAGCTGAAAAAGCTTTTAAAGGATATAAGTAGAGCATTTGCTACAAATAAAAGTGTCATTTTCAATTGCACATATTTTGTCCAAGCACCTACGACGCAAATGCAAATATGCCATCACAGACAAATATTTCAGAAGTCATGAACTGGGGCACTCAATTGGATAAATTTGTTAAGGCAGTGGTAAAAAAAGTAGTTTGTAAATGGCCTGTGGGTCTGGGCCTGCTATAGTCATCAGTGCCCGGTAATCCGATGGGCATTCGGGAAAGATGGTGGTTTTAGGTGTTCTTTTCAATAAGCATACGCCTTTTACGGAAGGATGTCTGAATTGTTCCGGCCACCGTTAGCCTTACTGCTTACAGGTGTCTACCTGGTAGTTGAAATAAACCATTCAATCGTAAGGCGCTGTTTAAACACAGAGACACAGGGATGGTCATTTCCTCTGTGTCTCCGGGTCTCTGTTTTTAGTAAATAACTTGGATGTGTTTTATTTGATCACTCCCATTGCTTCAGCATTTTCCGCACCAATGGCCGCTGTCCCGTCAGATTAATGTTGAACCAGTAGAGCCCTGATCGTACTTGACTACCGTCCCAGGTCATCCTGTTCAAACCTTCCGTCGTCAGCAATTCTCCGTGATCGATGATGCGTCCAAATGCATCAAGGATGAACCAGTTGGCGGAGCCGCTTTCCCTGGCCGTGAATTGCAGGTTGATGGTATGAGTAAAGGGCTGGGGGAATGCTTCGATACCATATTTGTTCTTGGTCACCAATGGGTTAGCTGCCGCCTCGGTCTGGGTGGGTGGAGCTACCCTCATTGCAGCGGTGGCACAACTGCCGTCCTGCAAAGAGTCCAAAGCGTCGGGGGTGTGCAAGGTGCCTTCGGTCATTACGGGATAGCCTTGAAAATCAGCCCCATCAAGGATGGCGCACTTTAACTGTCCATCATTGGCGATTGAAATGTGTGTTGCAAGGATGGCGGCAGCGCCAGTGACGATGCCGGCCGCCATGGAAGTACCCGTTTTTCGGGTCCATTGTGGTGTGTGGCCGTGCAGGTTGGGACCCAATATGTTCTCGCCCGGAGCGGCCAGGTCTACATTGGTGACTCCGAAGTTGGAGAATGAAGTGGAAAAGGAAAGGGAGCAGCTATCGGAGGCGACGGAAATCAAATTGTCAGAAGCAAATGCGGAAGGATAGTGTTTGACTAAATCAATATCATCCGCTTCGTTGCCCGCAGAGGCGACCACCAGGACATCGTGCATGTGGTTGGCCTTTTCGATGGCCACTTCGAGCGGCTGCTTACCGACGACAGACTCAATTAAAGGGTCGTGGATGTAGCCAATGCTCATGTTGATGATGTCTGCGCCGTGGGTATTGGCCCAGTCCACTGCCCGGATGGCGTTCCAGACTTTCCCGCTTCCGTCTGGCTCTTGTGTCTGGAGGTTCATGATCTGAAAGCTATTGGTGCCTCCGCCGATGATGTCCATGATACGAATGATCCCGGCAATGTGGGTGCCATGTCCATTATGGTCGTTGAACGGGTTGGCACCAATAAAGGAGCGACTGGTGGACGTAAAATAACCTGAATATTTAAAGAACGGGTGATTGTTGTCCACTCCGCTGTCGATCAGGGCGATGGTTACCTGTTCGTTGGCGGTGCCCTTGTTGGCGACGATGGGCACACCGTTACAAGCAGTCAGTTGTTTGGTGGTAAATGGGCCCTGTGGTTCTTGCGCAGGCACATTGATGAATGAGGGGGTGAAGGTGAAATAGTTTTTACCAATACTTTCTGTCTTTGTTTGGCTCGAAACCTTTTTTATCACTTCGTTTACGTCGGAGTATGCTGTACCCATGAACTTACAGACCTTGCCACTGCGGCATTCAATTTCCCAAAGGCGTGCCTCCGACGGGTAAGAGATGTCGAGCTGTTTGGCATTCAGGGCTGTTTTAAAATGGATAATATCAGCGGATGTTGCCGTGGGGGCGAAAATGATCACTATGGTATCTTTCTGTGCCTGTAGCTGTAGTGATCCAATCATCAGCAGTCCGATGGTAACTATATTTTTCCAAAAACAAGTGAGTGTGGAGTGTTTTGAAATAGTAGATAATTTGTTGGTCATGGTTGTGAGTTTTGCTTAACTAAGGATTGACCTGTTTTTAAGGCCAATGCCACTGAACAGTTTGGAGTTATTGCTTTATGCCTCTCCATGCTTTCTAAGGATGACTTTGCAGAACGAATAAGCTATTGCACAAAGTGACATCTTTGAACCAGTGAGTTACACAAAGGGATGTTTAAAGAACTTCATCATAAATGAGCAGGAGAAATCCGTAAAAGGACTTTTTACTTCTTGATTGTTCAGAGAAGGAGCCAGGAACAATGTGTCGTGGGAATAACGTAAGTGGTGGGCTACATGGCCAGTACTGCAAAAAGGATGCAACGTTTTTATGCTGCATCCCCAACTGGCCATTTTTTATTAAAAATGAGCCCACTCACGTAGTCATTGCACATTTAGTTTCAGTGACTTTCTTCCTTGCTCAGTGGTTGTCTGTACGAAGTAAGTTCCCGGAATCAGGTTGTTGGTCAAAATCGCTATTTGTTGCTGACCCTTGGCCAGGTATTCGGTCGTCGTATAAACCAGGCGGCCGGTAGTGTCAAAGACAGTCACTGACACTTCGCTTTCGTTTTCCAACTCCACGGTCAACGTTGCTTTTTCACCTGTTTGCACGGGATTGGGGAAAAGGACAGGTTGTCCAGTCAGAATATGGCCACTGTTCTCGTTGATGATCAGGTTGTTGCCAGGACCTCCGGTTAACGGTGGTGGACAAGGTTCGTCGATCAGGTCACGGGCCTTGGTTGCTAGATCAAATGAATGCCACTGGGCCGGAGTAAAATTTCTGGTTTTGGCAAAAAACTGGCCGCCTGCGTTCCGGATTGGGTTTTCATTGATTTCGGGACAATTGACCAGTCCGTGCAGGCCACCACCATCGACGCGGATGGCATGCTGATCAGTTGCAAAAGCAGTGCTGAGGAAAGCCTCAGTCGTGATAAAGTAACCGGAGGCACTTCCGGCAACACCCGGAGCCTGGTTGATGCTTTCGGTAGCCATTACATTGGGATCGGAGTAGGTGTAGGAGTAAAACCATGCTGGCACGGCAGTGCTGCTGAAGGGTAGTTCCAGCGCAAATGTCCGGGCGATACCGAGGCCTGCCGCGGTATTTTCACGGAGCATGCCAGCGATGACCGCGGTATTTCCGCCGAGGCTCAGACAGACGTCGCGGCCGACAAATTCGGCATAGTTGATACCAAGGTCATAAATATTGGAGAACAGCAGGTTGAGGTTGTTGTTGCGAATGTTGGCAACCCAGAGGTCGGAATTGCCCATCCCATCGAGGCTCTCACCAACGACCATGTAGCGCAAGTTGTTCGGGTGCTGGACAATGGCCCTCCCCTGATCAGAAACGCCGTTTGAGAGGTATACTTTTTTCATTATCTCAAATCCGGTAGCTGCATTGACGAGAGAAACGAAGGTGTTTGCGTTGCCGGTTTCTTCATACTTTCCCGTGATAGCGACCACCTGAACCTGCCCGAACATGGTGTTGCGCAGGCCATTGCAGGATTCGTTGGGCATGAAGTTCGCGCCCGGTGAGGAACCATAGCGACGAGCCCACACAACGGTACCGCCGGCTGTCAGGCGAGTACCGATAATCTGTTTGAGGCCACTGTTCAGGTCTTTTGAACGGCCGATCACGACGATGTCGCCATTGCTCTGGCGTTCGATGGAGACACCGGACTCCTTGTAAACCGTTCCGTTGGCCACGACGTCCAGATTGCTTGCCCACGTCATGGAACCGCCCAGGTCGGTACGGACAACAATCATCTCTTCGGTGTTGCCGCTGAAACGATGGCCCGTGATGAAATAACCAATGTGGTTGCCCGCAGAATCAATGTCCAGTTCGAAGGCCGTTCCAAAATAGGATGTACCGGCAGCGTTGGAATCGGTCAGGCTGACCACATTGACCGGAACACCGCCCGGGTCGAGTTCGGTCAGCATGATCTGCCAGTCGGGTCCGAAGCTCAGGGTGTTGGACAGCATGATGTAATTGCCGTTCGGTAAAACTTTTCCGTCAAAGGTTGTCTCGACATCAGCCAGGTCGCCAATGGTTGTTTCGAAGACTTGGCCGAAAGCTGAATTCAATAAAAACAGAAGGGCAAATACGTTGATAGCTTGGTAAAAAAGGTTGAATTTTTTCATGATAGGTTTGTTTGATTGTGGATAATGATGTTAGATCGCTGCGCTGTCGGAGGTCAGGAATCAGACCGCTTTGCTGCGAGAGGTCAGACTGCTTTGCTGCGAGAGGTCAGACAAATAAGTTGTTAGTCAACTCTGATATCTGACCTCCGACAGCGCAGCGGTCTGACTTCTGACAGCAAAGCGGTCTGACCTCTGACAGCGCAGCGATCTGATTCCTAACTTCTAAAAAGGGGGAGAAAGAACACGCTC
This sequence comes from Bacteroidota bacterium, assembly GCA_039819485.1. GTDB lineage: Bacteria > Bacteroidota > Bacteroidia > Chitinophagales > Saprospiraceae > UBA6168. The sequence goes on from JBCBRY010000062.1 coordinate 20,862, forward strand.
TAACGCTCAATTGCTTTTTATCTTCCGTAGTGTGGGTGGGTGAAACATTCACGGTGTTTATTGATAGTCGCCTCTATAAGCAAGGGAGGGCATCGACGTGACAGGCACGTGATTATTTTTTTTTAATTTTTTAGTAACAATCGTCCGAGACGCCAGTAAATAAAGGGGTTATTAAAGAAAATAATATCTGAAATTTTTTTTCTTCAAATTAAAATCTGTCACGTTTTATCATTCCCGATCTTATATGCATGAGCTAAAAACAGACCCCGCTTTGAAGAATTTTGGCCTCTCGGAAAATGAGTTTGCACAACTGGTAAAGGACCTGCAACAAGGCAGGGACACGCTGTTCGAAAAAATATTCCTGGGCCATTTTCAAGACTGTGTGCACTACCTCGAAAACAATTGCTCGGCTACCCCCGCCGATGCGTATGACGTGAGCATGGAAACGCTTTTACAGTTTCGGCGGCTGTTGTTGCAAGGGAAAGTGACCTACGGCAACTTGCGGTTTCTGTTTACCCGAATGGCCATGCAGCTCTATTGGAAATGGATAAAACGCAGCCCCCAAACCGATAAAATTGAAGGCATAGAAATCGCAGATCCAAGTGAAGATTTTGATGAAGAAAGTATACAACAGCTCCATCAAGCATGGTCGAAGTTGGGAGAGGTATGCCAGCGGCTGTTGAAAAACTTTTATTACAACGGCGTCCAACTCATCGAAATCGCCAAGCTGCAAGACAAGAGCGATGCCGCCGTCCGGCAAGAGAAAAAGCGCTGTCTGGCAAAGTTGCGGGCATTGTTCTTTAAGGGGTAAACTGTCACTACAGCTAAGCAAGCAGGTGGTCAAAAAAATGACACTTTTCCTTTGCCTGAAAAAGATTTTAAGACTTGGAAACCAAACATTTGCCAAAATAAAAGTGTCATTTTTAGCGCTCCTTATTTTTGATCACCTGCTTAACAGAAAAAATAAATCATGAAAAAACGACTACAGACTGAATGGACCCCTGACCTGCCAGAACAGCGGGAGGATCATTTAATCAAAAAAGCCCTGCGGCAAAAAATGGACGCAGACTATCGGGAGAAGTGGCGGCAACAATTGGCGGATCAGGGCATCGAGCGGAAAAAGGAAGCCAAGTTGGTAGGCATGACGTCCCGCCGTCGGTTCCTCTCCATAGCTGCGGCCATCGCGGTGTTTTTGGTGGCGGGATGGTGGATTGTTTTTCAAAATAGCGGAACGGATGCTCAGCAATTGGCCGATCTGTATTTACAGGAAACTGCCGGTCAGGTGGCGCAGGTGCAGATGGGAGATGCTTCAGAAGAAGAAGCGCTGTGGCAGGAGGGTAGGGAGTTTTATACTAAAAAGCAATTTGCGGAAGCGATCAGGACTTTGGAAAACTTAGCGGCGCAAAAGAGCCTTTCAGTTGAACAGGCTTTCCTCTTGGGCATGGCTTATGCACAAACCATTCCCCCTGATTTTGATCAGGCCCTGATTCAGCTAACTGCTGCCGAACAAATGAATACTGCGGCCCGGACAGATACTTATCGGGAAGAAATTGAGTGGACGAAAGCGCTGTTGTTTTACAAAAAGGGAGAAAAGGAAAAAGCAAAAACAGCATTTGAAAAAATCATTGAAGCAGATGGCTGGTATGCGGAAAAAGCGAAAAAGATAAACGGCTGAACATGGGTCATCGCACACAATGTATGATGACCCATGTTTGACCAATCGTTCTACTCATTTCCGCCTTCGGCTGTATCTTCAGGGTTGGCCTGTACGTAATCCACCAATCTCCATTCTTCGATATTGACGATTTCGGCAGTTTCGTTAAACAGCCGGTCCCGGTATTCCAGCTCGTTGTTGTCAAACACCTCATCAAATAGATCTTCCGGATTGCGCTTGGTGTATTGAGCCCAGTCCTTGAAATGATCGACTGCTACGAATTGAAACCCGGCGTTTGTTCCCATTGGACGACGCAAGACCCAACCTGCCCAACCGGCACGGGTGCCTGCTTCTATTTCAGCGTGGTGGGTGGGGTGAAAATATTTGCGTTCCATCTCCATGTAAGCATCCCACTTGTCCATTGCTACTTTAAAAGAGACTACCTGTGAAATTTTAGCAGGCTCGGTCATCCCCTCTTTAAAGAAGGCTTCCCAGCGGCTAAAGGCATAGGTTTTTACAAGGCTGCGGCTGGCCATCGTTTGTTTGCCTAATTTGTCGAGGTCTTTTCCGGGATGTACTTTTTTGAAAACGTTGTCCATGTCTGCCATCGGGCTTTCGATGTCGGCGAGGTCATCGTAGATTCGGACGGTGGCATAGTGATACTCTGCGCTGGTGCCACCAGGATAGGGGATGCGGTACAGGTACCAACCGACCATTTTGCCCTGGTTGACCCATTCCTGGTGCATGGGTTTCCAGACTTCTTTTTCAAGTTTTACGTAATCGCTGCCACCTCCGGCCGGTACATACATGTAGTCGACCATGGCAATGCGCAAACTCTGGGCATTGAGGGAAAGGGAGATAACCATTACGGCGAGGATTGCGATGATAGATTTGATTGTTTTCATATTGAAATTGTTTAATTGTTTAGTGATTGTTGGTTGTTGGTTGTTGGTTTCCCGACCTTCGGTGCGGGATTTCGCTTTGCTCAGTTTGGTTGCTGACTGCCTGTTAAAGTTCCGCCAATTTATCCTTGGCAGCTTTGAAATCCGGGTTGATTTTCAGGGCCATCTGGTAGCAGTGTTTGGCTTTTGGGTGGTTGCCGGCGGCGTGGTAGGCATCGGCCAGGCTGTCACAGGCATTCCATGATTTAGGGTAGTTCCTGGTATTTAGCTCAAATACCCAAATAGCTTCATGCGTCTTGCCTTCGCCGAGCAGTTGATAGCCCAGCATGTTCATTTTGTCTTCGCGAAACACATATCCTTTAGAATTGTCTGATTGTAGTTTTTGGTATTTGGCCTTGGCTGTGGAAAGTCCGTGGGCCATGATTTTCCGCTTGAGCATGGCGGCACCATCCGGTTTTGCCTCACCGAAGTTGACCATCTCCACTTTTACGATGGCATCTTTGCCGCCCAACATGTTCTGCATGTTGGCATCCTGAGCGCTGGCAGGCATCATGATTTTTGCGACACCTCCTTTTTTCATATTTAAAAGCCCTTTGTCGAAATGGCGGGCATTGGGATCGCTGCCGATGGTATGGTAAAAGTCGAACCCAAGGATGTCAGAACTGACGATGGTTTCACCGGCCGCGTTCATGATGGTGCCACGGTAAGTGACTTCGTGGCCGCGCATCGGGCTGTCGCCACTGCCTTCCTCAATTGTTTCGTAAGTGACGGCCTCTGCGGGCTGGTTGACCGTCATGACGATCTTCCATGTCTCAGAACGGGTCAGCTCACGGAGGCTGGACATTTTACTCCAGGTTTGGTCGGCATTTATATCTGGATGCACCTGTTGAAAAAGTTCACCGTCCCAGTTCATGATGTCGTTCCAATTGGTGTAAAAATCCATGGTGATGAAGTTGTTGTCCCAATCAGTGCCACGGGGCATGACGCGCTGGAAAAGCAGCCACTCGGCCATGGTGCCGTTCTCGGCCCTTTTCTGGTGGATGGGCTTGAAAATGTCGTTTTCCATTTTGACGTAGGCGCTGCTGTTGCCTTCCGCCACTTTCATGTGGTTGACCTGCACGTATTGGCGGGCAGCACCTTTTTCGGGACCGCCCGGGACGGCCTCACCCCGGATCATGAAAATTTCTGAACCGACGTTTTCGGCCGCTTTGTCGAAGCGTTGGTACAAGGTGTTGATATCAAAGCCCGGCCAGACGGTGGCCGCCATTGCGCCTACTTTTTCATCGCTTAAATTGACGTGGTCAAAATGGTCGAAAACGCTCATGGCCACATAATCGTAAGCTGCTTCTTCTACATTGGGGTACATGACCTGGTAGAGAACCCAAGCCCGTAGGTTGCCCCGCTTAATGCGCTCTTGTATAAACGGCTTGACGATTTCTTGTTGTACATTCCAGAAATCCTCGCCACTTTTCAGTTTGGTAATTTCAAAATACATCGGCTCATCCTGAGCCAGTAAGTCTTGTCCAAAAACAAATACGGAAAGCAATGCAAAGACCATCACATTGCGCAGGGAACGGATCTGTGTTTTCATGTTGGTAAAGGATTTAGGGTTCTTTGACAAGTTTTATGGTAAGCTTGATTTTGTCGGCTCGACGCCGACAAAAATTGAAAGCAGGAATCCTGTTTTTCGCCTGCACCACAAAAAATGTCAACAAACCAATTTTATGAATAAATGAGGTACCAATGACTCGCGCCATTGCTACTTGCGTAAATCCAAACAGATGTTAGTCTTCGTCGATTGCAAAGACTACCCGGTGAAGTTGAAGTAATTGAAAATTCGGTGTGGAGGAGAAAACGAGGTCTCTAATTCAAGAAGGAGTTTCCAATTTAAGATGAGAATTAATTGAGAGTTGATACCGTGCCTCGATTGTGTGTCGTCTCTATGTTTCTTGGTATGTAGGTGCTAATTTAATCAAAAAAAATCAGATGGTGTAATGGTTTCTGGTTTCTGGTTTTTGGTTTCTGGTTCATGGTTTAACCAAAAACCAGAAACCAAAAACCAAAAACCAAAAACCAAAAACCTCAATTCACCCGTTGGCGTTCTTCTTCGGCGCCGGTTGCGCGGCGGCGCTGGTCTTTCAGTTTTTTGTTGCCAAAGTTGCGGGAGTAACTCAGCTTAAAAGTACGCTGGCTAAAATCAAATCGATTATTGGAGACGAGGTTTTGCTCCGGAAAATTGGTCTGCCCCCGGAAGTACAATGAATTGAAAACATCATCGATGCCGAAGCGGAGGCTGCCGTTGTCGTTCGGCAGTTTTTTCTGGATGCCCAGGTTGATGCCGCGGAACGGTAAAAAGGTGGTAATGCCAAACAGGCCTTTAGATTGATAAAAACCGATCAGTTCAGCACTAAAGTCTTTTGGCAAGGTAAACATATTGATCACCGTTGCACGGAAATTCTGCGTCCGGAGGCGCACGGGGGTTCCATCCTCAAAATAGGAATTGACCTCGAACCAGTTGCCGATCAGGTTATTCTGCACGCGCCACCAGTCAGCTATTTTCACGGGGAAAGAGACGGTAAAAGAAGCCGTTTTACGGTTTTTCATGTTTTCTGAAACCATTCGTTCCTGATTGGTGCCGGGAATGATCCGCCGCTGAAAACGCACGATGGCGCTGTCTTCATGACTGTACTGGAGGGAAAACAGGATGGTCTTGTGGCGGTAGTCCAGTTTCAAGTTGTCAGAAATGGAAGGCTGCAAAGCCGCATTTCCGGCAATGAAGGTATTGGGGTCGAAAAAGATGACGAACGGAGCCATCTCGTTGAAGGTCGGTCGCGTGATACGGCGGCTGTAAGCGAAATTGACGGAGTTGTTGTCATTGATATTTCTGGAAACAAAGAAGCTGGGAAAGAACCTGCCAAACTGCCGGTCTACCACGTCTCCTTTCACGAGGGTGTCCAGTTGGGAGTTGGTGTATTCGTACCGGAGGCCGAGTTTTATCCCTGTTTTTTCATCCAGTTGTACATCGAAAGAAGTATAGGCTGCCCCGATGCTTTCTTCGAGGTGGAAATCGTTGGTCAGGCTGGGATCGGGGATTTCGGTTCCGTTTTTAAAACGGGATACGCGCACGTCGTTGTCGAAACGAGAGAGGGTACCTTTCACACCGGCCTCCATTTTCAGTTTTTCCGAAAAGCGTTTTGAATAGTCCAGCTTGGCCACGGCTACTCTGATGGGGGTTTCTTTTCCACTGAAAGTATTTTCCGAAAATGTCAGGTTGTCGTTTGCATCATAAAATTCATTGAGATAATTGGTGGGGTTTTCATTGCTGTAGCGGAGGTAGTCGGCATCGAATGTAAGGATGTGATCTTTGTCAAAAGTATGCTGCAAATTCAGGTTGCTGCCAATGTGCTTCCAGTGGTTGATTTCATCGTTGGTGATTTCGACCCGTTCCTGGAGCGCTCCGTCTGCGGTGAGGGTGTTGAAATTTATGGCATCCATGCTCCAGCGGTTGTCATAGCCGGACACCAGCAGGCCGAGGACTGTTTTTTTACCCAAATCAAAATCTGCCCCGAGGCGGGCATTGTGGTTGCGCTGTACGGGGTCCCGTTCGCTGCGGGTATTGGTGACCAGGCTTACTTCGTCGAGCAACACCGTCCGGTTGAGGCTGAACAACTGGTCTTGTGCTTCGCGGCTGAATGAATAATCACCGTACAGGTTGATGCCCCCTTTGCGGTAGTTGAAATTGACCCCTGATGAAACTACCTCGCCTCGCCCATATCCACCTGAAAAAGTATAGGAGCCGTTCAGTCCCCGGTCGCTGGTTTCCTTCAGGACGATGTTGATGAAGCCTGCGTTTCCTTCCGCATCAAAATTGGCCGGAGGCGTTGTGATGAGTTCGATCTTTTCAATATTGCTCGACGGCATCCCTTCCAGCATTTGTACCACGGCTTCCACGGGCATGCGGTTGATTTTTCCGTTGATCATGAAAATCACTCCATCCTTCCCAGCCAGCGAAAGTGCGTTTTGCGCCCGGTTGACGACGACGCCCGGTGAGCGCTCCAAAATGTCCAGCACGGTGGCTCCGGCCGAAGTGATGCTGTTGGCTACGTTGACGGTCAGGCGGTCGATTTTTTGTTCGTACAACGGTTTTTTGGCGGTAATGGTGACCGTATTGAGGTCGGCCACGTTTTCGCTCATTTCGATGTCGCCAGCGGAAATACGCTGGTTGTCCGTCAGTTCCACGAACTGGTAATTGGATTGATAGCCGACCATTTGTACCGACAACAAATATCGGCTGGCCGGCACCTTCTCGATCAGGAAAGTGCCATCTTCATTGGCAATGCTGCCCCGGACCAAAGAAGAATCGGCAGGTTGCAGCAAAAGGACATTGGCGAATGGGAGCGGCCCGTTGGCATCGAAAATTTTTCCTTCGATAGAGGACTGGGCGTTGGCTGTTTGGTGGAGTATGAAAAAGGACAACAGCAGCCCTAAAATGGTACTGATCGTTTTCATTTTAGTTTTTTGTACGGCAAAACTGTCCATGGTCTTTGTTGAAAGCCTGATATCGGTTTTAAACAAAGGCCATGGACAGCTTCCATGTCAACAAATCGGGTGAAGATCAATCATTTGATCGATCAGAATGATGGTACAAAAATCGGAAGGTTGCGTTCAAGGCATCTGGACATTTCTGCCAAATAGTAGGATTTTTTTGTCAAAATGGTTTGCATCAAGTATTAATCAATGAAGCATGCAGTCGCATTCTGATTTCTTCCAAGCGTTCCTCCCGCAGTAATTCACCATCCCGAAAAACTTCCTCCAGCGCACCTTGCCGTTCTTCTTTCCAGCTGACCTCGTCCGTCAGTTGGTAACCATGCTCACCCATTTTCACCTGCAACAACCCCTTGGCTGATTTCTTCGTGCCGTCATCGGTTTTAGGATCTTTGAAAATGTTTCGGCCCTCGCCGTTCACCTCGCCGTAGGTGGCTTTCATGGCAAAACCAAAAGTATCGCGGGTCACGTATTGGTACGTGAAGGAACCAATGCCCAGCACGACATTGAACGAGGCAAAGCCTTTTTCTTTTAGTCTTTTCAGGATGGTTGCCTGTCGTGCTGGCGTAATGCTATCACCATAGATGAGGCCGATGTGCGGATCGAGCAGGCGGTAGCCCATTGGGGTGATGGTGCCGCCAAAGGTATCCCAAATGCATTCGACGGCGCCTTTGTGGGCAGGGCTGCCGACAGGGGCGGCAGGGTCGCCACAGATGATTTTCACCGGGTCGCCGCTATCCGGTCGAATGACGACTTTGCCGTCGCGGCGGAGAATTTCATTCTTTAGAATTGGCAAAAACTCCGTGACAACTTTCCAAAAATCCCAGGTATCCGATACAATGGAAACAACCCCCGATGGATAGACTTCTTCGATCAACCGCCGGAAAGTACCTAGTTCATCATCCATCGTGCCCATGCACATGACCGAGTGCTCGGTAGCGGCAACAGAGCCACCTACCAACTCCTGTTCTGCATCGGCGCCATAATAGTCTTCCAAGAAATCAATGGCCGGGATGGTGTCCGTTCCGGTGAAGGAAAGCAAGTGCCCGGCGGCACTCAGGCAGGCATCTTCCAGGCCCGACAAACCGCGCATGCTGAAGTCGTGGCCCTGCCATTGCACAAAGTCCCGGTGCCCGACTGTTTCGTCTGCGTATTGATCAAAAACTTTACGATAACGCAGTGCCGTTGTGGCCGACGTGCAGGGCTTCCACAGCATGTTCGATAAAATGGTTTCGAGGTAGTTGGTCAGCCAGAAAAATTCCGGTTTTGTGTTGTAGATGGTCATCATGGGAACTCTTAGGGGAACTTTTGCCCCTTCTGGCAGGGCCTTGATTTTGATGGGCAGGTAACCAAGGTCGTGCAAGGCGGCAATGTGATCCGTGCCGATGTTGTTGGGGCCGAGGGAGGTATCCATCCGGCGCTTGTACTTTTTTAAAATGACCGCTTTGGGCTGCGCAAAAAACTGCTCGTTCCACTGTTTGATCAAATATTCTTTGATGAAATATTGCAAACCAAAAAAGACGACTTCATGCACCTCGTGCACGCGGCTTTTTCGCGGGGTTAAATTGGAATAAACAAGGGTGGTCCCTTTTGGGTATTGGCGACGGTGATCGGCTTTGTAGAAATCAATGTGGTGGAGTGGGTTTTTCATTTGTGGTTTGTGGTTTATGATTTGTGGTTTGTGGTTTGTGGTTTCCCGACCTGCGGTGCGGGATTTCGCTTCGCTCAATTTGGTTTATGGGGATTAGGGAGGCTTTATGCAGTATTGCATTTCGGGTGGTTTTTTGGATAATTAATATTTGAGTTTAAAAGAGGGGTTTAGGGGCGATATATGGGTCGATTGGTACTGGAATCACTACCCGTTTTTAATCGTTTTCTCTCAGTTTATCCCGTACTTCCATTAGTACAAAACCTAATAGGTTTAAGCCTTTCCAGGTATGTGGGTCTTCGATGCCTTTGGTGTTTTGACCTAAACCTATTCCCCAAATCTTGTCATAGGGACTGGCCTCTACTAAAACGGAGCTGCCAGTGGATAACAGGAAGTTTTTTAGGTTTTCATGTTGCGAAAATTTATGGAGATTGCCTTCCCTGACAATTTGGTAACGATTCTTTTTCCAGGTTGTGTCATCGAAATTTTTAACTTTTCTCCCGTATGATTTTGCCGATTTAGGAGAGTTGGTAAAAATGATTTTTTCAAACATGTCAGTGTCATTGAATAATTTTGCTTTTTCCGCCATCATCCAATGTTCTGCTGTTTTATAAACAATGCCATCAACAGTGAACGGCTGAACCCACCATTGACTTAGGCAGCTTTTACCGAGCTTTCCGTCTTTTTGGGGCTGGTGCCCCCAGAAGAAAAAGCAGTTTAGTTTTTCTTCTGTTTTATATTTTTCATTGATGATATTTAAATCATATTTCATATCAAAAATATTTTTTGTGCAATTGGTTTCCCAAATCAATGATGTCTTCCATTCTGGCAATGGAAGCAATCCAAAATTCAGGAATGTTTTCTGTGCCATAATATAAACCTGCCAGCCCGCCAGCGATGGCTGCTGTAGTATCCGTGTCGTGACCTAAATTAACGGCAGATAAAATGGTGTCTTTAAAATTATTTTGATTTAAAAAACACCAAATACTTGCCTCCAAAGATTCGATTACATAACCCCCTGATTTTATTTCTTCTTTTGTAAGTGTAGCAATATTTTGTTTGATGGTTTTTTCAAAATGATTTTGTTCTGCTGCTGCAAAACTGATTTCTTCCCAAAAACGTATTATTTCTTTTTGTACCAATAAATAACCTTCATGCTTGCCAAAACCCTCTAATATTTTTTCCGCTAATTTCAAATAAATCAAACAGCTCATGGCTGCTCTGATATGTCGGTGAGTTAAGGCTGATACTTCCCAAATTATATTGAATTGCTCTTTAATTGACTTACCCTTTATAAAAAACAATAAGGGCAGAATCCGCATTAGCGAACCATTCCCGTTTTCTGTTTCATTTCCATAATATTTTTGATTTTTCAATTCCTGTATGTTATTAGAATTGCACAAATCTTTGAGCCGGTCGATTGCTCTGGCCGTTGTGTTTCCAATATCAAATAATTCGCCTCTTGCTGACCAATAAGCCTCTTCTTTCCATGAGATGAATTTTTTGGATATATCCTTTAAGTCATATCCGTTCAGTAGTGATGTTGCAAGGCAGAAAGTCAAAGAACTGTCGTCAGACCAGGTGCCGGGTGGCTGGTGGTAAGTGCCATACCCAGTCATATCTTTGGCCGGATTTTTTTTCATTTCCGCTGCACCCTTAAATTCATATGGAACACCGACAGCATCTCCGAGAGCTACTCCTAATAATGCTGCTGCTGTTTTATTTGATTTCATTTTTACAGAATTTTTTTTGCTAAAAATAAATTTTCAATTAACGTTGACCCATGCTTTGTCTGACTTGATTTTTTCTGCGGAAAATAAAATCGTTTTCAAATTAATTATATCAACAAGTTTATTTTCAAAGTCCCCAAAGCTGTCCGTCGAAAAAATACCATCAATTAAACCATTAAACTTTTCAATGCCATCACTAAAAATTCCATGCGAGACGGCTAAATAAATGTTGCCCGCATTTTTATTTTTTAATGCCTTTGCAATACCCATAAAAGTTCTGCCGCCATCACAAATATCATCAACGATGAGACAGGTTCTGTTTTTTAAATCTGTAGCATTTATTTTAAAGCCGGACAATTTTCCATTGTTTACATTTCTGTTTTTTTCGCAGGTAATTACATTCGTAATATTTAATTGCCTTGCTAAATGAAATATTTTTTTAACGGCACCTGCATCAGGGGCAACCAGATAAAGTTCAGGGTCGTTTATTTCATTTAAAACAGCTTCAATAAATAAGTCATTCCTGAACACCTGCACATTATTTAAAAGTGCAGGTGTCAGGTCGGAATGAGGATCAAAAATGATGACCCGTTCGTAGTTTTGCGCATTGATGAGCTGGGCGTAAACTTTTAAAGAGAGCGGCTCGCCGGGCACCATGACCCGGTCTTGTCGGGCTGCTGGAAAATAGGGGAGGAGCGTGTTGATTTTTTGGAAGCCACTGCGCCGGAGGGCGTCGGTAGCCAAGAGCAAGAGCATGAAATCGCCGGACTGTTGAACGCGTTGGATAATGAGTACTTCCTCACTTGGGTCAGGGGTGTTTTCTACATGTAATTTGATGTGGGGCTCGCCACCATGAAATACAAAAGCTTCGTAGTGGATGCCGTTTTCGGTTGGCCAGTTAAAGTTTTTGGATAAGTTCAGAATCTTCATTTTGCGTTATTTTGACACAAAAATATAATATGCGTCAATATGACGCAAATTTTTTTGAAAAAAATTTACTTTCTTTTGATGAGAGATTGTCAATAACATTGTTTGCCGATCCTTTTTTTTGAATGTTAATTGTTGGTAAACAAGACATTACAGCAAATTGCGGCACGTTTAAAAATGGTATTATTCAAGTTTAATATTCATGGTGTATGCACAGGGTTTCTTTATTATTGACATTTTTTTCCATCTTTTTTTCATGGCAGTGTGGCCGCTCACAACAGGCAGATTTGCGTAAAGATGTTCGTTTGATCATTGAAGAAAACGGAAAGTTTGGGTTTATTGAAGGGATGGGCAATGTGGTCATCCCACCCAGGTACGATGCCGTCAATGCATTTAAGGAAGGTCTGGCTGCAGTGGCGATCAACGGTCTGTTTGGATACATTGATAAGGAGGGCAACTGGGTGATAAAGCCGGTTTATCAGAATGCCCAGTCTTTTAACAAAGGTGTCGCTAAAGTCTGGAGAAATGGAGCTTGGGCGCTGATCAACCGAGAAGGAAAATTGACGGCCTATTCAGGGTTTGAGCGGTATTATTTTTTGGGAGAAAACAGGCTGGCCATAAAAACGAAATCACGAAAAATGGGGATGATGACCAGCAATAAAATTTTGCTCGATACCATATTTGACAGGATTGAGAAATTTAGGTTTGGGCATTCCATTGTAACAAAAGGCAACACCGTTGCGATTGAAAAAATAAAACACTATCAGCCCATTGTCGGGGTTGTTGATACTCTTGGGCAATTCCTTATTGAGTTAGGAAAATACGACTACTTGACGCACTGGGGGCCACACCATTTTTTATTTGCCAATTTTGATGGAAAGGAGAAAAAGGAACAAGGCATTATTGATAAGGCCGGTAATTTAATTCATAAAATTTCACATCTTGACGAAATTGGAAGGTGGGAAAATGGAATTGCCATTTCGTATTTTAATGATGAACAAAGCCGCCATCAATTTGCTGGTATTATTGGAGCAGACGGGGAATGGGTTTTAAAAGACCCTAAAATACAATTGATAAAATACCACGGTAAAAACCGGTTAGTGGCCCATACTCTTAAAGGCAAATATTTAATGGATTTTGCTGGTAACCGATTACATGAGCAAGACTTTCGATTTATTGGTGAATTGTTTTTTGATAAATATGCTTTTATTACTTCGAATGAAAATTCAAAAAAGTATGTCATTGATTTAAACGGAAATTTTTTGATAAAAGAACCTGTAAAACATTATTACCATAGTATTGACTTAAACCCTCACGCCATTTTTATTATAAAAGATTCATCGACTTACAAGATCAATCATGATGGCAAAGTAGAACTTTTCGACCAGCTGTCCCCTTATAAATTGACCATTAATACAAGTGGCAATTGTTGGATCAGGCCAAAATTTTCAAATAATAATCGGGAGAAAATTGGTTGGTTCAATCAGGACGATGAAACCATCGTGCCTCCCCGTTTTGAACAGCTCAATTACCAATATACCGGAACCGATTATAAATTCATGAAAGAGCATGGAAAATGGGGATATTATGATAAATGGGGTAATTTAATCTGGCAGTCAAAAGAAAAAAACGAAACGGTAAATTTACAAAGATTCAGAGCCGCCCATTCCAGTTATTCGCCTAAAAAGCCCCGTCCGTTAAAATGGTGGCAACAATATTTTTCGAGCAGCTTTCATATCAGGACGAGTTTTTCAAAAAATATTTTTAATAAAAAATATGAGGGATTAAAGATTTACATTTCCAATTACACAGATGATACCATGGATTTTCAGCAAAGCCCCGGCAACCGCCTGCACTTAATAATGCAGGCAAAAGATGAAAATGGAGAATGGCGGGACATTGAAACTATGCGGGGCATGGCCTATTGCGGGACAGGGTTTCAACCAATTGCCAGTTTGCCGTCCGGTCATTATTGGTCTTTTAATATTCCGATTTATGATGGGGTTTTCAAAACGGAAATGCGAATGGCATTGCACCAAAATCCCTTTGAAAAAAATGAGGAAAAAATAATCTGGTACAGCAATGAATTTAGCGGTGGAGTGAATCCGGGGCAGTTTGAAAAGATGGATTAGATGTTAGACCGCTGCGCTGTCAGGAGTCAGACCGCTGCGCTGTCAGGAGTCAGACCGCTGCGCTGTCAGGAGTCAGACCGCTTTGCTGTCAGGGGTCAGATTTATCTCATCTTAAATATCTGACAGCGCAGCGGTCTGACAATAAAATGGTCTGACCTCTGACAGCGAAGCGGTCTGACTCCTGACAGCACAGCGGTCTAACAATAAAATGGTCTGACCTCCGACAGCGCAGCGGTCTCAATTGATCTCAAACAAAATACCCTTTTTCAGCAGCGCTTTATATTTCTTTTCATCAAATGAAAACAGTTTGCCCGGACGGCCTTTGTCGATGGCGGGTGCAAATTCGTCCAGTTCGTTCAGGATGCCGAATTTGAGGAATTTTTTTCGGAAGTTGCGTCGGTCGATGGCTTTGTCGAGGATGGTCGCATAGAGTCGTTCCAAATGGCCAAACGGAAATTTTTTATCCAATAAATTCAAGCCAATAGGCTGGTAGGTCAACTTGGCCCGCAACCGCTCCAGCGCCTTTTGTAGAATGACGGCATGGTCGAAAGCGAGGGGCGGCAGTTCTTTCACGTCGAACCAGCCAACCTCGGCTGCGTCAGTATCAGCTTTGATGTTGAAATCCTTGGGACGGACCAGCCCAAAATAGGCCACACTGACGACCCGTTTGCGCGGGTCCCGATTCACTTCTCCAAAAGTGTAGAGCTGTTCGAGATAATTGAGGCGGATGCCCGTTTCTTCCCGTAGTTCTCTCTTGACGGCTGTTTCCAGGTTTTCGTCTTCGTGGACAAATCCTCCAGGGATGGCCCAATGGCCAGCAAACGGTTCATATTTGCGTTTTACCAAAGCAACGAACAGCTGTTCGTGCTGGTAGCCAAAAACAATGGCATCGACGGCGAGTTTGATGTTGGACATGGATTTGCGTTTAACGGACGCAAAGGTAAGAAAAGGGGGAATTAGGAAATTGGGTTATTGGGATATTGATTGGAAATAGATATTTGAAAGGAACGGCTCAGCTTCGACCGAAGGGTTTTCGCTGTACATGACGGTTACTGATTTTTGAACACCTCTTTTGTGTCCTGATGTGCCTAGGTGTCCTGATTTATCAACTTAGCGAACATTTGACCCTAAGTTGATAAATCAGCACACCTATGTGTTTAATCAAATAAATGTAGGTGTAATTTTAATAGAATGAGGATTCATCATTCCTTCACCAATTTACCACTTGCGATCACGTTGCCCTCCGTTTTGACCGAGAAAAAATAGAGGCCGGGAAGCCAATCTTTTGCGTCAATGTTGAATCCATTGGCCGCACCATTGAGGGCAGTGATGGACACGAGTTTTCCCTGCGCATCCATGATCTCTACCTGTGATTCCAGTGGCATGCTGTTTTTAGTCGTCGTGATAAAAGTATGCTCCGCTACCGGGTTGGGAAATACCAGCAATTTTCCAAATCCAAGTTCTTCGAGGGCCGAACCGGTAATGATGGAAATATCCTGACAAGAGGTGTTCGACCCGGCGGCATTGGCTGCTGTGAGGCAGATGGTGTAGTCGCCGAGACCGCCGTAGACATGAGTTGGGTTTTGTTCAGTGCTCATGTTGCCGTCCCCGAAATCCCATTCCCAGGCGGAGGGCTGATTGGTGGAGAGGTCGGTAAGAACAACTGTAAAATCAGTGATATCGAAGCTGAACTGGGCCACCGGCAACACGGCTATGACGACATCCTGGCAGCTTGGCGAGCTTTGGCCGATGAGGTTGCCGGCCGTCAGGCAAACGGTGTAGATTCCATTGGTCATGTAAGTATGTACGGGGTTCTGCGCTGCACTTTGGTTGCCATCGCCAAAATCCCATATCCAGTCTGTGGGGTTATTGGCCGTCAGGTCGATGAAGCTCACCTCAAAATCATCGACCGAGAAGGAGAAGTCCGGTACAGGCAGATTGCCAACCGTTACCATCAGGCATAAGGTATTGCTGGGGCCAAAATCATTGAAGGCTACCAGGCAGATTTCATAATCTCCCGGTGTGCTGTAGGTGTAGGTCGGATTTTGCATCGTGGAAAAATTGCCATCACCAAACGTCCACATCCACTCGGTGGGGTTATTGGTGGAAAGGTCCTGGAGCGCCAATGCCAGCCCGTTAATGGAAATGGAAAAATCAGCTACCGGTGGAATGCCCGCTGACACCTCTTTACAAACGGAAGGACTGCTGAAGCCGAATTCAGATGAAACGAGGCATACGGTATAGTCACCATTAAAGGCGTACGTATGGGTAGGGTTTTGTTCGTTGGAAGTATTGCCGTCCCCAAAATCCCACATCCAGGTATCCGGGTTGCCAGCAGTTAGATCTAAAAATTCAACTTCCAACATATCTACCTGGAAGGAAAAGTCAGCGATGGGCGGAACCCCTATCGTGAAATCTTTGCAGACCGGGGCACTGTTGCCAGCCTGGTTGGATGAAATCAAGCACACCGTATAATTACCATTAGTGACGTAGGTGTGGACAGGGTTTTGTAAGGAGGACATATTACCATCGCCGAAGTCCCATATCCAACTATCAGGATTTCCTACTGACAGATCGGTAAAGTCCACAACAAAATCACTAATGTCAAATGAGAAATCAGCAATCGGACTAAACGGAACACTGACATCCATACAGACCGGGCCATTGTTGCCAAAACTGTTTCCGACCGTCAGGCAGACCGAATAGGTGCCGGCGATGGCGTAGGTATTGGTGGGGTTTTGGGCCGTACTGGTATTGCCGTCGCCAAAGTCCCATTGCCAGGAAGTAGGAGTGCCGCTGGAATTATCCATGAAGTCAACGGTAAAACCCCCTCCTGTGAAAGTGAAATCGGCCGCAGGATTGAAAGAGACCGACTGGGTAAATTCGTTTTCATTGAAGCCGGTCTTGGCAAAATAGATATGAGTGGACGGGTCAAAGGGATCGTAGGTCCCATTCGAAACGACATGGGGAAGTTCATACTGGCGATTGCCACATCCACCTCCTTCCTGGAAAGTTACCGGGGATAACGTTGGCAACCTTGATATTCCAAATACACCTCCAAAGGCGTCTTCGGCCAGGTTTTTAGGCAAAGTTGCCCTGCTGGTTTCGGCGTCGTACCCGTAGCCCCAGGTATCCGGGAACACATTGAACTCACCGGATGGCGACTCCGACCAGATGGAAAATATTTTTTTACCATCGGGCGTACTGCCGGCCTGAGGGCGGGCTCTCAAGAGGATCGACCCGACATCACCGGGGGCATTGTCCCATGCTTTTACGAGGCGGCTCAGCCAGGTGCCACTGTTTTTTAAATAAATGAAATGCCATAATTTGGAAGTGCCGAGGCCATTGAAATAACCAAAGTTGAGAAAATTAGGATCGAAGGAAGAGCCGCTAAACATGTCCGCAAAAAGGTGCAGGTTGCCGTCGGCATCGACGGTAATGTCGTATTCCAGCATGAACGGTCTTTTGTCAACCAGGTTATTGGTGTCCACCATGCCGTCCAGCGTCAATGTATTTTTCAGCAGTTCGGGCATTTGGTTATAATCGAGTGACACATCTTTGGTCCAGGTGTTGCCACCATCGCTGGTATACCAGATTACCGGGGAGGCCTGAATTTGTGGTTGGCCTGCATCCCCACCAGTAAAGGTGACATAGCCATGTTGTCCATCCGGACCGAAACTGATGTTGTGCTCGCCTTTAAAAGCCGAAACGGGGACATTCGTATAATCCATTTCCAGTGTATCTATGATTTCCCTGTCGAACGATTTGGTCATGCTGTTGAATGTCAGTCTGGTCACATAAAAATCCCTGAATGAAGTGGGGCCGGTGCCATTTGGGTCAAGCGCAAAATCCCACGAGGTATTGACGTACCAAAGCGTGCCGTCTGCTTTTGCGACCAGGCCGGATGGCCGGTAAAAAGTATGTGTAGGCGCATCGGTGTAGTAGCGCTCACTTATATCGTTTCCATCGTAGATCAGTGGGGAAGAGGCCACATACTCGTACCCCAGGCCGGAGCCGTTGGGGTTGGTCCAGAATGCAGTACCGACGGACACGAAATAGGCATTGGCCGGATCGGTGTTTCCGGGTGGGTTGTAAATGGTGCCGCTGGGGTAGCGGTTGCCGTTTCCGAAGATGCTTCCGTCCCCGACCAGATCCAGCGTAGGGGTGATGGGTTTGTGTTCCGTGACCCAGTTGTCACCCCCGTCAAGTGAATATTCGTAACTGATGAATCCAGCTCCTCCAGGTTGGTCATCGTTCTGATTGTGGACAAAAGCCATTGCGTTCAGGTCGGGGTTGTAGATGAGCTGGTTTTGATAATTTAAAATATTCGAAAATATATCATAGGAAGTTCCGGTGATCGCAATGTCATCCTCACAAGAGCCAGCGGATTTTTCACCTTGATTGACAAACGGGATTTTCAGTTTGTTTTTTCCGGGAGTAGCATTTGCATCGTTGGCCAAAGTATGCCAGTGCTGGTTGTCAGCCTGGGTGACTGAAATAGATTGAGCATTTGCTGAAAAACAAACGAATGCTAACATTAGGGTAAAGAGGCATTTTCGCATAAGGATTTACTTTTTAAATGCACCTGATTTTATCAAACGGGTTCCTCGCAAATGGAACCGATCCATTTGTAATCGAGATGCGGAGTGGGTGTTAGAAATTATATTTTTAATATTTTGAAAATTGACTGCCGGTGGCTTGAATTTAAAGGATATTGGACATTCGGTGAAAATGAAGTTCTTGTATGGTCAAAGATTGATTGTCAAATTCAGCATCCGAATTTCAGGTGGAGGTAAAAATGTCATTTTTTTTTCTTTTATCTAAATAAAAAAGCTGTCCTCACGGGGGTACAATATTGTACGGGTTCCTTACCAAAATTAATTACCTTTATTTTATTTACATAAATCAACCGTCGTGAAACCTCTATTTACTCTGTTCTCTTTCCTCTTCTTTTTTCAAATCATTTCATTAAATGCGGCCCACATTGTTGGCGGATATATGAGCTACGAGTGCCTGGGCGGAGATGACTATCGTTTCAGGATGGTACTCTACCGGGATTGCTTTGGTGGGGGGGCACCTTTTGATTCTGCACCGGGCGCTCCCCTGCCTGGTACGGTTACCGTATATGTGGGAAGCTCGCAGACGCCCCTGTCAATCGATGGTCAATTATTTGTTACATTGGATGCCCCCGTGGTTACTCACATTGAAATAGATGAAAATACGGGTAATTGTCTTGGGTCTGAGGTGCCTGCAAGTTTGTGCATGGAGCAAGGTGTCTACACTTTTGACCTGACGTTGCCATCATCCAACGAGCCGATCCACGTCGTTTATCAGCGTTGTTGCCGGGCGGCCACTCTCTCCAACATTCAGCAACCGGGAGAGGTGGGCATGACGCTGTTCCAAACGATTACGCCGGTGGCGAGGGCAGTATGTAACAGCAGCCCTACATTTGGCAATCAGCCGATGTTGTGTTCTGTCATTGACCAGGGGCAGTTGTTCCACTACCATACTATGTCGGATGCCGATGGCGATGAGTTGATTTACACTTTTTGCACTCCGTTTACAGGGGGAGGAAACAACACGGTGAACCCCGAATCGCCGGACGGTATCTCTCCTAATCCTGACATGCCACCACCGTATACTGGGGTGCCTTTTGTGAATGCGATAGCTTCCTCTGTGCAGCCCATTCCGGGCAGCCCACATTTTCAGGTCAATGCTGAGTCGGGAGTGGTCATCGGGCGCGGGAGTATTTTAGGGGAATTTTTGTACGGCATGTGTGTGAGTGAGTACCGCAACGGCCAATTGCTGAGTACAACCCGCCTTGAGGCCGTCCACCATGTGCTGGGGACGCCACTTTCTGCGGAAGATGCAGGAGGACAAGGAGCTTCCCTGCGGGTTTATCCAAATCCGGCAGAGCAGGAGATAATGCTCAGCCTGCCACTGACCAATGGAAATTTTTCAATCCATTTATTTGATATGAACGGTAAAAAATGGAAGGCAATGAAGGACGTGGCTGGCGGGGACGTACAACTTGATATCAGCGGTGTGCCAAGTGGTATTTATGTGGTAAAGGCAATAGCTGGTGATACAAACTATTTTACGAGATTAAATATCCAGTAAGGTAAGCGCATATCTTTCCACCGTTGCGATAGCCTTTTTTAAGTTCGGGAGCATGAGCTGACAGCCGAAGATTTTACCGCTCGGCATCATTCAGGGGAAAATATTTATTTGACTGCCAGCCCATCGAAAGTGCATTTTTATGAGCGCCTTACAAATATAATTTTTTATAAATTAATAAAATACCTAACGGCGGGTAAAGAGAAGGACTCGCGGCTCCCTACCTTTGCAACATTATTTTAATATATCTTTTTTGTAATACGAAACTCGCCTGACAACCCTTTCTCCAAATTTCATCCAACAACAAGGGATAAACTTTCCAACCTGAAAATTTTTGGCCACACTTTGAAAGTCGGCAAGTATGCCAGTGACAAGTATGCCAGTATTTAGCAGGCAGTTAACGAGTAGGCAAGTAGGCACCATATGGGGCTCTTGGTGAATGTTAAACGAATTGCCTGAAAATTACTCCGCTACTTGCCCGCTCATTACTCGCCTGCTAAAAAAACGGATTTATTCTTTAACCAAAAGCAGCATCCCATGCAACGAGTTCTACCCTCTTTGGCGGTAGTATGCCTCTTTTTCCTTACTAACTGCCTTTTTGCTCAAACTCCCATAATCAATTGTCCAACCAATATTGTTGAAAATTTACCGCCTGGTGCCTGTGAAGCCACCGTAAATTTTCAGGTTTCCGCAAATGCGAATGGCGGCTTGTGTCCTCCGCTCGTCTATCAATTTGATGGTACGGGCTATACTTCCGGAAGTACTTTTCCGATTGGAACGACTACCCTGGCCTTCGCAGCGGCTGATACATGTGCCCCGATGTTTCCGTTTCCTGCGGATACTTGTTATTTCGATGTAACGATCGTGGAATATGTGCCCTCAACCCCAGCAATAATCACGGACGATGACCTGACCATCTCCATTCCTTCTACTTGTGAAATGTTTCTGATGCCAGCGCAAGTGTTGGAAGGCAGCTATGGCTGTTATGATGATTTTGTCGTCGATGTAGAAAACACCGGCAGCAATTACATCGGCCCCGGTTTTGTGGGCGAGACGATCAGCTATACCATCACCAATACAGTGACCGGCATGACCGGCTGGGGCGATGCGACCATCGAAGATAAAAGTGGCCCGTTCATCCAGGGCTGCGATACGGCGAGGGTGAATTGTCTCGCCGATATTCGACCTGTGTCTGAAGGAGGTGAAATTGTCGACCCTACCTTCTCGGATTGCAACGATTTTACCTTCGACTATCTGGATATGGAAACGCAGGGGACCTGCCAGGATACTTTTACTTCCATTGTCATGCGTGTTTGGACCGCATCCGATGAGTTGGGCAATGTCAGCTCTTGCAACCAGATCATCATTGTTGAAAGGATTTTACTGACGGATATTGATCCTGTTTGCCCGCCTACCGCTACCATTGAATGTGAGGTAGGGGTCGACCCTGACTTCAGCCCTGCCGTTACGGGTTATCCGACCGCAGTGATTGACAACGATACGTTCAATATAACCGATGGGGCAAATACCATTTGCAACATCACTTCTTCTTATACGGATGAAATCATTCCGGCCTGTGGAGTGACTTATAAAATACTCCGCCGGTGGACGATCATCGACTGGTGCCTGCCAATCGATTTTATTGATAATCCATGGACCTGTACACAGGTCATTGAATACATGGACAATGAGGCACCTGAAGTGACCGCTCTGCCAGATATGACCGCCAGTGCGGATATGATCGGTTGCCGGGCCCGTCCGGTTTTACCTGCGGTCGATGTAGTCGACTGTTCCGATTATACCGTATTTATCACCACCCCGGTCGGGCCGATATCCGGCAATGGAGGCCAGGTGCCTGCACCGGGCTTGCCTTTGGGGAACCATACCATCGAATATAAAATTACGGATGCCTGCGGCAATGCCGCTAATTTTTCATTTGTCGTAACGGTAGAAGACCAAACCCAGCCGACCCCGGTCTGCGATGCATTTACGGTTGTTTCATTAAATAACATGGGCTATGCATTTGCGCTGGCTACTTCGTTTGACGATGGCAGCACGGACAACTGTTGCATCGATAATTTTGAAGTGGCCCGGACGACTGACAATTGTGGCATCATCGAGAACCTGGATTTCCGTGACCGTATTGAGTTCTGTTGTTCGGATGTTGGAGAAACCATCAATGCGGTGATGCGGGTCTTTGACTGCCATGGCAATTCCAATACCTGTAACGTGGAAGTCGAAGTACAGGACATTAACGGGCCAAGCATCACCTGCCCGCCCGACGTGACGCTGTTCTGTGGAGATAATTTCAGTGATCCGAACATTGTTGGGGAAGTCGTCACTGATCCTGCACAGCAAGGGGCGCTGGATGGCCTGGCAGTAGATAACTGTGGCGGTATGATCACTTTGACAAGTGCAGATGTTGGGCAAGTGTCCTGTGGTTCTGGTGTTATTCAGCGGACTTACAACGTGAGCGACCCGGCGGGCGCGTCCAACTTCTGTGTGCAAACGATCACGGTAATAAACAACAATCCATTCACTGGTGCCAATATCGTCTTCCCGGCTGATACGACCATTAACAGCTGCGGTGCTTTGGTGGATCCTTCGGTAACCGGTATCCCGACTTTTCCGGCGCCGAATGGTTGTCATTCGCTGGTTTATGGCCAGGACCCCGACCTGGAACTCACGGCCAACAATGCCTGTCGTAAAATTGAACGCCGCTGGTACGTTATCGACTGGTGCCAGTACGATCCCAATGATCCCAACAGCCCGGGCATCTGGACCCAGGCACAAATCATTACCGTAATGGACATGGAGGGCCCCACCTTCACTGC
Source organism: Bacteroidota bacterium (assembly GCA_039819485.1). Lineage (GTDB taxonomy): Bacteria > Bacteroidota > Bacteroidia > Chitinophagales > Saprospiraceae > UBA6168. Next base: position 43,351 of record JBCBRY010000062.1, read on the forward strand.
TTGTGATAATGTGACCTTCTGCAACTTCAAAGCAGATTGTTCTGACCAGGCAGTGGACCTGACGGTTTCCGCAACTGATGCCTGTACTGATGATAACCTGATCACCTATACCTGGACCATCGACCTCTACAACGATGGCCTGGCCGATCCGGCTGGTTACGTAACTGCTGGCATGGGGCAAAACACAACAAACGAATATCCGATTGGTACGCACCAAATCGCATACACTGCTTACGACGGCTGCGGAAACACCGGCGCCTGTTCTTTTCTCTTTACCATTGATGATTGCCTGAACCCTTCTGCTTTCTGTAATGCAGGCATCATCGTGGAATTGATGCAAACAGGGATGGTCCCTGTCAACGTTTTGCAATTGGAAGAGGGGTCATCAAGTGACAACTGTACTTCCAGGGCCAACCTCCAATTCTCTTTCAGCACCAATACGGCCGATACTGACCGGATTTTTGACTGCAATCAAGTTGGTCAAAATACAGTAGAAATGTGGGTGACGGACGAGGCTGGCAACCAGGATTTCTGTACGACTTTCGTCGTCGTTCAGGACAATATGAATGCCTGTGGCGGCAACCCGCTGGTGACCATGACCGGTGCTATTTTAGATGAAGATAACGGAGCGGTTGAAGATGTCATGGTAGAGTTGAACGGCAACCTGAACAGCATGGTGCAAACCGACGACCAGGGGGTTTTCACTTTCGATAATGTGCCACTTGGAGAAGATTATACGCTGACTCCGCAGTTGGATGCGGATCCACTGAATGGTGTGACCACGTTTGACCTTTATCTGTTGCAACGTCATATTCTGGGAATCGAATCACTGGATTCTCCATATAAGATCATCGCTGCCGACGCCAACAAAAGCGGAGCGGTCACCACTTTCGATGTGGTGGAAATCAGAAGGGTGATCTTACACGTCAATCCGACTTTCCCGAACAACACTTCCTGGCGTTTTGTAGACAGTTACTATAATTTCCCCGATCCCGACAATCCGTTTTTGGAGCCATTCCCGGAGGTATACAACATCAATAATTTCAACCTCGCCAGTGAGTCGCCCAATTTCATGGCCATCAAAATTGGTGACCTGAACGGCTCGGCAACTAACCTGAAAGAAGATAACGAAGACCGAACAGAAAATGGAGCCCTTATTTTCCAAACCTCAGAAAGAGCCATTGAGGCCGGTGAGCAATTTACCGTTGATTTCACCGCAGACCTCGCGGGTTACCTGGCTTACCAGTTTACTCTTGGCTTTGACCAGGACAAACTGGAGTTGAAGGGAATCACTCCCGGTGTGGAAATGTCCGCATCCAACTTTGGGACTGCCCATCTGGAAGAAGGCCTGCTGACGACCAGTTGGTTCCGGGTGATGGAAGCGGGTGCGAAAGGGGACGTACCGTTTTTCAGCCTTGAATTTACGGCGAAAGAGAAGGGCAAATTAAGTGAAATGCTCTTGCTGAACTCTCGCCTGACCGAAGCCGGTGGTTTTGAAGCGGACGGTACAGCCCACCCGGTAGTATTGAATTTTAGTACAGATAACGGGATCGCTCCTACGGCGGATGATTTTACCTTGTTCCAAAACGTTCCCAACCCTTTCAGTGAAGTGACTACCATTGGGTTCCAATTGCCGGAAGCCACCACCGCTGCACTGACGGTATTTGATATTTCAGGAAAAATAATTTTAGAAAGGAAGGGCCAGTACGGCCAGGGATACCACGAAATCAATATCGAAAACGTGAACCTGCCCGGCAACGGTATCTTCTATTACCGCATCGAAACGCCGACCCATACGGCGACTAAAAAGATGACGAGGATTTAATTGTTGGTTGTTGATGGTTAATTGCTTCAATAACAACCAATAATTAACCATCAACAATTTAAAGAATTAGTAACTCGGTTTTTGGGATTGGTCTCCTCCCCGGTTCGCTGGGGAGGGGCTTTTTATTTCAGTAAAATGTGGTGCGGCTTTATCCGACATTAATCAATTTTTAAAAGTAGCTCTTGACTTCGTGGTGGACATTAGATCCCAAAGCGACAAGTTGGACAAAGTAAAAAACAAAATGACCGACACCTGGATCGCCAACGGCGTCCGGCTGGCGTGGCTCATCGATCCTTACGAGGAAAAGGCTTACGTCTACCGTTTAAATGGCAGTGAGGAACTCATCGAAGGGTTTGATAAAAAATTATCGGGAGAAGACGTGATGCCAGGATTCGAGCTGGACCTTTCAGAATTTAAATTGTTCGGCAAAAAATAAATACCAACAAAATTCTTCACTCTTCACTCTTCATTTTTCATTCTTCATTCTTCTTCGCTTTATAAATCAACCTCGAACAATTTTCTTTTCTAAAAATTTCCCGGGCCACGCGCTGAATATCTTCCACCGTTACAGCCTGGTATTTTTCTCCTTCCCCGTTGATTAAATTAGCATCGCCAAGCAGTTCAAAGAAAGCAAGGTTAATTGCTTTGTTTAAAATATTGACTTCCGAGAAAGCGAGGGTGGATTCGGATTTGTTTTTTAGTTTTTGCAGTTCCTTGGCCGGGATAGGCTCACTTTTTAATTGTTCCAGTTCCTGCCACATGGCCGCTTCGGCATCTGCCAGTGAAATGCCTTCCGACGGTTTTCCTTCCAAAATGAACAGTCCGGGCTCGATGCTGCCAGAGATGTAGCAATCAATGTTGGAGAACAACTCTTTTTCCTTTAACAGGCGACGGTACAGCCGAGAAGAAGGGCCGTTGCCCAGCACATCCGATAACAGATCAATCGAATGAAAGTCCTTGTCGCTCCGGGCACAACTGTGAAAGGCCAGGTAAATAGCATCTACCGGTACATTGCCCGATACGTGTACCCGCTCTGCCATTTTTTCCTGTGGGGGCTCTTGTGGCAGTTGACGCACGTATTTTTCACCAGCCGGAATACCACCGAACCATTTTTCTACCTTTTCAAAAGCATCTTCTTTTTTTACGTTTCCGGCAATGATCAAGATCGCATTATTGGGCCGGTAAAATTTATAGAAAAAAGATTTTACATCATCCAGTCTGGCGTCTTCCACGTGCTTGGGCACTTTGCCGATCGTCGGCCATTGGTAGGGGTGAACTTTGAAAGCGAGGTCTGACAAGTGGTGCCATACATCTCCGTAGGGTTCGTTGAGACAGGTCTCTTTGAATTCCTCTACCACTACCTTGCGCTGTGTTTCCAAAGATTTTTCACTAAAATTTAATTGCAGCATACGGTCACTTTCCAACCACAGTGCAACTTCCAGGTTCTCCGCTGGCAGGGTGTTATAAAAATTGGTCACGTCGCTGTTGGTGAATGCGTTGTTCTCGCCCCCTGCCTTTTGGATCGGCTCATCGAAATTCGGCACATTCATCGATCCGCCAAACATCAGGTGCTCAAACAAATGCGCAAACCCCGTCTTGTCGGGCGATTCGTCCTTACTGCCTACGTCGTACAGCACATTTACCGCCACCATCGGCGTACTGTCGTCCTCGTGGACAATGACCCGGAGGCCATTGTCGAGTTGGTATTTTGAAAAATTAATCAAAGCAGAAATTATTGATTGCTAATTGTAATGGCCAATGAACTTGTACAACACAACTCTGCGAACTTTGCGTCCTCTGCGCGATTGCGTTTCTCACGCAGAGGACGCAAAGTTCGCAGAGCAATTTTATATAAAAGATTTTTTGTCACTACAGCTGGTTGCTCACTGTCGACCCTCTATCGCTAAAAAGGCCGCAAAAGTAGAAAAAGGAATGCTGGTACACCACAAAAAAACAACCCTGCATCTTTTTAGTTGCGAATCGAATTTTGAGTTGGGGCGTTTTGGGATGATGATTTATCTTTACTCAACACTCAAAACGCCCCAACTCAGAACTCCCAAATTTAGAGCTATGAAAAAAATGGATATTTCCCGCCTGGAGCGGCTACGTAAAATCAATCTCAAGATCGGCTACGTAGTCGCTCTCGCTTTAATGATTGCGGCCTTTTCCTGGACCGTTGATCGGCCCGTGATCATTGACAACTATGAAGAACCGACAGCAGATGTGCTGGTTGTTCCGTCTACTTATCAGGAGCCAAAAGTAGAATTGCCCAAACTTGCAGAGGTGACCAAAAAAGTAGATCCTAAAAATAGAATAATCGTCCCGTTAAAAAATCCTGACCTGTTGCCGACCACTTTGGTCCCATCAAAACCGGAGCCACCTGTAAACAAGGCATTCCTAGTGGGCCCGCCCATTGTTCCCAAAAAAACGCCGCCGCCACCAAAACCGCCGGTCAGCAACGAACCTTTTTTTATCGTGGAACAAATGCCTTTATTTGGTGACTGTGATGACGATATGATTTCAAAGGAAGAAAAAAAGAAATGCTCCGACCGGGCACTGCTGACTTTTTTGAAACAGCATTTAAATTATCCCGCCATTGCTCGCGAGAATGGCGTAGAAGGTATGGTCGTGATTCGATTTGTTGTAGAAAAAAATGGCGAAATATCCGGTGCAAAAATAATGCGTGACATCGGAGCAGGTTGCGGACAGGAAGCATTGCGCGTGGTCAATAAAATGCCGGAATGGGTGCCGGGCCGACAGCGGGGGCATGAGGTGCGAGTGCAGTATACTTTGCCCGTTCAATTTAAATTGCAGTAAAAGTATTTTTAGATAATTTGTAATGTGCTGAATAAATTTAAAGTGCAACCGTAAAAAATAAACGACATGAAAAAATCAGGAGGCAGTTCAAACTGCCTCCTGATTTTTTTGCCAAAAATGTATAATTGGATTTAGCTTAAATGTCCATTCTTTTTAATTGTGATTTTAATTCTTCCAGTGTCACTTTTTTAAATGCTTTTGGTTGTATTATTTTTTTGCTCGTATTTATTTCCTGGGCCGATATAAAGGCGGAGTTGTCTTCGTACTTGAATGCTACGATCCATGCCGTTTCATCTTTAGGAATATTCCTAAAAGCAAATTTATTTTCATGGCGGGTTCCAGAGATTAAAGCTTTTTGTTTTTTAAATATAATTTTACAGTCCGTGTTTGCAGCCGGAGGGATATTTATTTTAATCGTCGCCAATTTGCTCTGTTTAATATTTGAAAATACATCACAGTTTTTCCACTCTAATTTTGAATTTCTAAAAACGATGTAATCAATGTCGTTGGTAGAAGCACCACCTTTTGATATTTTTTCCATTTTACTTTTGGCAATGATATTTTCTGCTGAAAGGTCCTCCATATCAATGTTCATGGCAACGGCCAGTTTTTTCAGGTCTTTTACGCCGTATTTATTTTTAAGGGCTGCTAATTCCTGTTGGGTTTGTGTTTTGTAATTATAACTTCTTATGTTCCAGAATCCAAAAAAATTCTTTATTCGGCAAAAAAAGAATGGACAACGAAACAAAGGGTCTGACATCGGCCTGAGACTGTTGGCGATGTCTTTTTTACTGGTAAAAAAAGGTGCTATTTCTTTTTGTTCATTCCAGTTTATTTGGTTGGTACTGTCCCTTTTTCCCGAGAATATAGCTAAATTTTCGGGCTGGGAAGCAGCCGGGACAAAGATGGTGATGGGGTGGTCTTTTTTTAATTTAAGATCGTTGCCGTCACAGTCTTTCGCGGAAGTCTTCAGCATGCCATGAGTTTCCAACAAGCGATTGTTCGAGAGAGTGCTCAGGTTTTCGGTCAGCATGTCGCTGAACTGGTAAACTTCCTTGACTTCAAATAAAATTTCCCTGGAAGCACAATTATTATTTAATTCAAAAGAATTGGCCGGGATGACCACAATGGTCCCTTCTTTACAGGTCAGGACCGTGTCTTTTGCAGGGTTTATCTGAAATTGGGAATATGGTTTTTCAAGAAGTTGGTAGAGTTCCTGTATAGACGAAAGGGCAGGCGCAGGTATTGGCTCTTGTTGAATGACAACAATTTTATTTTCATATTTAATATTAATGTCAACCCTTCTGTTTTTGGCCCTGCCTTCCGGAGTGTCGTTGTTAGCAATTGGGGATTCTTCACCATTTGGAATGATGTTAATCAATGAGCTTTCAACGCCTTTTGCCAACAAAAAAGTATAAACGGATTTTGCCCTTTTTTCTGATAAAATAAAATTATCTTCTTTTTGGCCAATGTGATCAGTGTGCCCCTGAATGGTTAGTTCTTTTAAATGTTTGTCTTCTAAACCGGTAATTAGACGCTCTACATGTTCTTTGTTTTCAGACGATAATAAATATTCTTTGCTGTCAAAGAAAATGCTTTTCGAAATATTAAATTCCTG
>JBCBRY010000063.1:0-48604 GCA_039819485.1 Bacteroidota bacterium
GAAATTCTAATTTATTGTGTCAACATGCTTTTTATTAATTTAGAAAATTTTTGATTAACAGTTTTAACCTGTTAATGCTGATGTTTCCATTTGATTTTTTTGAAAAGAAATTAATTAACGATCCAACTTTAATATTGCCGTCGTCATCTCTAAATGATGATCGTTTAATTAATGAAAAATATCGCCCAAGGGGTCAAAATCAAATTGTTAAAGTAACTGGTTCGCCAAGATGGTCCCTACTCATTTTTATTTCAGGATTGTTGGCTTTGTTTTGTAAACCTCTTTGGGTTTAGGTCTTTACTTTAAAAATTAAGCGATTATGTGAAGTGGTCATTTGCCTATTGGGTATTGGATAGGCCGCGGCCAAAAGTTTGTCCTTGTTCCAAGGGCTAATAAGCATCGAATCTGGCCTTGTTTTCTGTGAAGGTGTTGTTTTCATTTGGTTATTGTTTCAAACATGACTGCAAGATAGGAGGACCATTTATTCTAAACATGGACATTGTTGTATGGTTTTAATCCCGTTTTTTTGCTTCTAATTTTAGATTTGTTTATAAAATGTTGATAATTAGCTATTTGAGATGGTTTTTGGCTTGTGGGTTTTAACGTGATTTTTCTTTTGCCAATCAAAAATTAACTCGATAATCAGTTGATAAAGCTACTGCCGGTGTTTGCTTTTTGAAATGGTCAGTCCTGCGAGGTTGATAGAAGGGGCATTTTTCATTGTGCCTGTATTTTGATCACCGGGCGTAATTAACGTTTTATCAACCTGATATTAATTGTTCGCCATTTGATTTAATGAATTTCAAAATAAAATACTGCCCGACTTGTTACTTTTAGCCTTCGAATCAAAAAACAATATTCACATGCGCAAAATCACTGCCGACCACCTCTTTCCCGTCAACCAACCGCCCATTGAAAAAGGCGTCGTTATCGTTGATGAAAAAGGAAGAATCCAGAAAATTGATAACCGGGAAAACCACGACCCGGCGAGCCTTGAAGTACACAAGGGCATCATCGTTCCAGGTTTCATAAATACCCATTGCCATTTGGAATTGTCGCACATGAAAAACGTGGCACCAACCGGCACGGGCTTGATGAAATTTATCACCACCGTCGTGCAGCAGCGGGATGTTCCGCAGGCAAAAATTGATGCTGCGATCGAAAAAGCCGACCGGGAAATGCAGGCAGCCGGCATCGTTGCCGTAGGTGATATTTCCAATAAAGCCGATACGGCCCCGGTAAAAAAGAAAAGCCCCATCCGCTATTACTCTTTCGTGGAAATGTTTGATTTCCTCAACAACGACATGGCGCAGCAGACTTTTGACGGTTATTTCAAGGTGTTTAAGAAACAGGCCAATGGCCGTGGTAACAAAAAGAGCATCGTGCCCCATGCCCCCTACACCGTCTCTCCCAAATTATTTGAATTGATCAACGCAGCGAACCGTCCACCTGCCACCGCCCGTCGTGCGCAGCTGACCATCTCCATCCACAACCAGGAGACACCGGGCGAGGATCTGTTATTTCAAAAAAAGAAAGGGGCACTCGTGGATTTCTACAAAGGATTTGGTATGCCGCTCAAACAGTTTAAACGGACGGGGAAAAATTCCATCTATTACGCCATGGAACACATGGATCCCACCCAACGGACGCTTTTTGTTCACAACACCTTGACCACCGCCGAAGACATCAAAAATGCGCATGCCTGGAGCGACCATGTTTACTGGGCCACTTGTGCAAATGCCAATCTTTATATTGAAAACCGCTTGCCGGATTACCAGTCATTTATTGAAAACAACGCTAAGTTGACCATTGGAACGGACAGCCTGACTTCCAATTGGCAACTCTCCGTTTTAGAGGAAATGAAAACGATCCAGCGTTTCCAGTCCTTCATCGATTTTTCCACTATGCTGAAATGGGCCACTCTCAACGGGGCCGAAGCACTGGGTTACGAAAAACAACTCGGCAGCATCCAAAAAGGGAAAACGCCCGGACTGAACCTGCTGAACGTGGGAAGGGATTTGAAGCTGAAAAGCTCGACGAGGGTGAAGAAATTGATTTGAAGATTTTAGCAGGACCATTTTACAGGTTGGAAGCGGCTCCCGGATTCACTTCGGGGCCGTCTTCAATCGAAAGCACACGTTTGATAATAATTTTCATTTAACCGAAAAAACACCCCCTTTAAGCCAAAAAAATTTGTTGCACGATGAATCAAAATGAAATTAAGGTTCTCTAAAACGAACCCTTTATGGAAAGTGAAAAAGTCCAACAAAACAAGTTAACCAAGTGGCTCAACAAACTGCAGCGGGAGAGCTGGCAATTGGAACTGGTGATTTCAGGTTTTGCCATTTTCCTTATGGCTGGCGCCTATAACTGGCTGGATGGTTTTCGGCGAAGTGTCCGCATGGTTACTTCGGGCCTGCCGACCGGTGGTGAGCTTTTAAACATTAGTTATTCGGTCTTGATGGCTGCTTGTTTCTTTTTATTGATCAATTTGATTTTGCATGTACTGCTGCGCGGCATGTGGATCAGCACCATCGGCCTGCGCTATGTGTCGGGCGACATTGATTTCGAATCCCTGAAACTGGCTCCGCGTTTCGACCGGTTCCTGAGGAAAAAAATCGGCCGCTTTGATCATTATATACTTGCCCTGGAAAATATATGCAGCGTCGTTTTTGCGTTCACTTTCCTTATCGTTTTCATGCTTTTGGCGGTCGGCTTGTACCTGGTTGTTTTCATTGGTTTTGTGGATATTGTACTAAAAGGACTGCTGGAGGGGGTGCCTGAGTCTGTTTCAGAACCGATTGGCATTACCATAGGTATTCTTTTCCTTATAAGCGGACTGCTTTATTTTATCGACTTTATTACGATTGGCTACATTAAAAGGGTGAAATGGTTCTCGCGCATTTATCTGCCCATTTATCGGTTGATGAGTGTGCTGACCCTGTCTTTTTTGTACCGGCCCATTTATTATAATTTGATCGATAATAAGTTTGGTCGGCGGGTGGGACTGTTGTTGGTGCCATATGTGGCCATCATAGCTTTCATTATGAGTGAAGATATTCAGTCGCATACCTGGTATCCCGACAACCCTGACAAGGTCGCGTTATACAACCACAAATACGACGATCAATTGTCTGAAACAATGCTCATACAAACGGGGACACTCCCCTCGAAATTTGTGAAAAACGGTTTTTTGCCATTGTTTATCGCTTATAATCCCCGCCAGGACAATGACGTTTTGGAAAAAAAATGCCCTGATTTTAAGCCCTTCCATGAACCCGGCATCGAATCGGACCTGTACATTCAGGTTGGAAACCAAGTCCCAAAACGAAGGAGCCTGAGTGCGGCCGATACCGCGCTGGTCTGCTTCTCCCAACTTTACGAAATCCATATCGATGATAGTCTGCTGACGGAGCTACCTTTCCGTTTTCACCGGCACCGGAACTATGATGAGTACGGGGTGATGACCATTCTCGATGTCGATTACCTGCCCAGAGGTGAACATCTGCTCAAAGTCAATAAATGGGACAAGAATATTATCAATAAGAAGGATACCCTGATCATGGAGCCATTTTTTGAAATTCCCTTTTGGAAAGAGTGAGTTTGGGTTATGGGGTATAACTCATAACTCCCCCTGCCATTTTGGCGCAAAAAAAGAGAAGGAATGTTTTTTGACGACCTGTCCACTGCACGTAATTCCGTCTGCCGTCCACCTTTATCTTATGAAACAAAAAATCTATCGTATCCTGTTGTTTTTCTGTATTGCCATCATGGCAGCTTTTACTTTGGTGCCACCGGCCCATCAAATTCCTGACAACCACCGTTTTGTGCCAGAGGTTGTTTATCAAAAGCCGCCGGTGGCCACATTAACCCTGACGACTGCTGACCTCGAAGTGGCAAAAGCACAGGAGGTTTGCGTCGCCGTCACTGCCAATGGGTTTGAGCAAATACTGACCATGCAATACAGCATGAACTGGGACCCTAAAGTGCTGCAGTTCAACAACTTTAAAAACTTCGGCCTGCCAGGCATGGATGAGCGGAACTTTGGCCGGCACCTGCTGGACGAAGGTATCATCACTTTCTCCTGGTACGACCAGCAGCTGGCCGGTATTTCAAAAGAAGACGGTACCGTTATTTATGAAATGTGTTTTGATGCTATCGGAGACCCGGACAGCTCCACGAGCATTGAATTTACCAGTAAACCCACAGTCGTGGAAATCTCCAATGCTGCCAGTGTCTTTCTTGATTTGCGAACTGATTCGGGAACGATTAGTATTAAGTAGGCGAGTAACAGAGTTGGGGTTTTTGACGTATATGCTCAGCAATCAGCAGCCATAAATCAACAATCAACAACCAACATCAACAAAATATCGCATGAATCCATACTTGACTCATTTTTTTGTCAAATGTCTTTTGGTCATTTCGATGGCCATATGTTTCGTTCGTTGTGGAACAGATGATCCAGCCCGGACGGCCGCAAAAAAAGAAGCTTTAAAAAACCCGAAACCGCCAACTGCAACTCCTGCACCCGCCGACGAAACCACCCCAACCCGGCCTCCCGAAGTAGGCAAATTGCCGATGCAGATTGCCAGTGCCCAGGCAACCGGGGGGGAAGAGGTTTGTGTCCCGGTCACAGTGGCTCAATTCATCGGCATCGTCTCTATGCAGTATACCATGACGTTCGATCCGACTGTGCTGAAATTCAAAACGATCAGAAATTTTGGCCTCCCCGGCATGACAATCGACAATTTTGGTGCAAGGGCCGCTGATAAAGGCATTCTGGCCTATTCCTGGTTTGATGCGGACGTGCAAGGGATTTCCATGCCTGACGGTACCAAACTCTATGATGTCTGTTTTGAAACAATCGGAGAGAGCGGCACTTCTTCTACCGTCGAATTTGCAGATGCCCCAGTCGTTATTGAAATTTCCAATTCCGCCAGTCAGTTTTTGGGTATCGATGGTACCAATGGCAGGGTTTCAATCGAATAGAAACACCTGATTTGCTCAATCTAAACCTCCCGTTTAACAAACTGCCGCAAAATGATCAAACGCATTGTCAAAATGACCTTTCTCCCTGAAGAGGTAGACAACTTTTTAGCTGATTTTGAAACTATAAAAAACAAGATCAGAAACCGGGACGGCTGCCAGCATTTGGAGCTTTGGCGGGCCGTGGCCGGTTCCAACATTTTCTTCACTTACAGTTACTGGGACAGCGAGGAAGCACTAAATGCCTACCGCCATTCTGATTTATTCAAGGTCGTCTGGCAAAGAACCAAAGCAAAATTTGCCGAAAAAGCGCAGGCGTGGAGTGTTGAGGTAGTAGCGGAAGTGGAGTAGGCGAGCAGGCAGTACAACTAACAACTAACAACTAACAACTAACAACTAACAACTGAACTACTGTAAATACCAAAATGCGATAAACTGGGCCAAGAACCCCGCCAGCAGCCCACCGTAAATCTGACCGGGTGTGTGGGCTTTCAGCAACAGCCGGGAAGTACACACCAGTCCCGAAAGGATAATCACCGTCACCACCACAAAATTGGTACTGATTTCAAGCGCACCGAAGAGCCAGGTATTAAAAGTGAAAGTGTCGAAACTCATGTACATCGAGTTGATCGTCGACAAACCGACCAGGCCACCCATGCCGACCGCATGGGCACTAATCTTTGTAAAATTATTGAAAAAGAAGGCCGTGAACAGGGCAATGGTAGCTCCCAAAGTGGCTACTGTTAGCGCAAAAGGGATGGACTGGTTATTCTTGAAATTGATGAACATCCATAAATAAAATACCCCCGTGATGATATAAGGGCCGATGCGCTCATGCCGGTCCTCCAGTGAAATAGAAGAGACCATGTTCAGCGACCGCATCAGAAACAGGGCAAAGGCCGGCATGGCAAATGTGGAAAGAAAAACCAGCAGCAACAGCCTCCCCTGGTCAGCAATGCTGTAAACGCCAAACTGGTAAGGGTTGACCAGGAGGAGCAAAATCAGCATGTAAGTAACCACCAGTAACGGATGGAAGAGTACAGATAATATGGTTGCAATACTTTTGATGGTTGATGATTTATGATTTTGCGAAATCAAAGGTTTGCTGCGAGAGCCGACGTTAGGAACGTCGACCTTGCTCGATGATTTGATGAATTACGAGAAATTTTATCGCTCATAAATTATCAAGCATCAAACATAAACCCATTTCGCCCGCAAGTTAGTCATCTGAAAAAGATTTTTTGAACAGATTCATTCAGTAGATGTTCATCTGAATAATTTCACTATTTTTCCAGCTCTGGTAAAAAACCACACCAAATAGCTTTTTAACACCCTATTTTTAAAGATTCAACAATCTGTTTTATGCTCGAAATAGCCGGAATCATCATATTAGGAATATTGGCCCAGTGGCTGGCCTGGCGTGCAAGGGTTCCTGCCATTTTGCCTTTGGTGTTGATCGGACTGTTGGTAGGCCCCATTTCGACCCTATGGACAGAGGACGGCTCCAAATGGTTGGAGCCCATGTACCGGGATGGCGAGTCAGGAGGGCTGTTTCCCGGGCAATATCTTTTTGAGTTTGTATCGATATCCATCGGTATCATCCTGTTCGAGGGAGGTTTGACCTTAAAAAGGGCAGAGATAAAAACCATCGGGCCTGCGGTAGGGGCCTTGTTGTCTGTCGGAGCTTTGGTGACCTTGATTGGAGGAGCAATGGCCGCTCACTGGGTTATGGGGCTGAGCTGGCCGGTGGCTTTACAGATTTCTGCACTCATCATCGTTACGGGGCCAACCGTGATCGCACCTATTTTACGGAATGTGCCACTTAATCGGAGCGTGGCCAACGTATTGAAATGGGAGGGCATCCTCATCGACCCGATTGGTGCGGTGGTGGCCGTTTTGATGTTCGAGTTCCTGATGTCGGGAGATACGGTAGGGCATTACAGCGGTCATGCCATACTGGAATTTACAAAAGTGATCCTGGTTGGTTTGGCCCTGGGGGCCATCACTGCATACGCACTGTATCTTTGTATAAAAAAAGAATGGATACCGCACTACCTGCTCAATGTAGCGACGCTGGCACTGGTGATGGGAGTTTTCGTATTTTCTGATTTGTTGGCGCACGAGTCAGGCTTATTGACGGTAGTGGTCATGGGTACGGTGATGGGTAACCTGGACGTGCCCAATTTCCGGGAAGTTATTCTCTTTAAGGAATCCATCAGCATTTTGCTGATTTCCATATTGTTTATTGTGCTGGCAGCGCACATCGATATGGAAAGCATCATGCTCGTCCTGGAATGGAAATGTGCGGTTCTTTTTGCCATTGTCATTTTATTGCTACGCCCGTTGGCCGTTTTTCTCAGTACGCGCAAATCTGACCTTAAGCTCAATGAAAAAATATTCATTTCCTGGATCGGCCCGCGCGGGATTGTGGCGGCGGGGATCGCTTCCCTGTTCGGTTTTCGTTTGATGGAGAAAGGTGTTGCCGGAGCCGAATATATTACGCCCTTGGTATTCATGATCGTCGTGGGCACCGTTTTGCTCAATGCGTCTACTGCGCGGTGGGTGGCCAAGTGGCTGAACGTCCAGCAAGAAAGTTCCACCGGTATCCTCATCGTGGGGGCCAACAAAGCGGCCCGTTTGATCGGTAAATACCTGCACGAAAATGGCCGCCACGTGGTACTGTTCGACACGAACGGCTCCAATATTGAAAAGGCACAGAAAGTTGGGCTGGAAGCGATTGTCGGGGATATTTTTGCAGACGATCTCGAACAACACATCGAGCTGGTAGACATGGGCTACCTGCTGGCCATGACGAGCAGTCAGTCGGTCAATGATTACACCGTCAATCACTACCGTGAGATACTTGGGGAAAATGGGACCTTCCGCCTGCTGTCGCCTGATGAGATGGCCCAACCTAAAGAAAGCCTTCCTCAAAATGGCATCTTTTCTTATTCCGATGATTTCCTCAACCTGAATGAAATTGCACGTGACTTTCCGACCATCCATGAAATGCCGATCCGGTCTGTCAGTCAGTTGGAGCAGCTCCGGCACAAGTTCAGCTTGCAGGAAGAACGCATGCCGCTCTTTATTAAATATCCAGATGGTTTTATTGATATCTTACCAAAGGAGCTGAATTCACTCAAAATTGAAGGAGAAGGACACCTGCTGGTTTATATCGGTAAAAAACTAAAGACCACCACTTCGGTACTTTCAGAAAATTAATTTGATACTACGGGACGATCCAGTATTTTTCCCATTAAGTCAGTCAATTGACCAACACGTAACCGTTAGTTGAATTATATTTGGAATGCGAGCAGTGGAGTTTTTAGACAGCTTCAATTTGTTAAAATGAAAATAAGGCAATTAAAAGATGCATTTTACCAGGAACAAAAAATAGAAAATATTGATTGTTCGGCAGGGGCGTTAACAAATAAGGAATTTGTGGACTGCCAATTTTTACAATGTGATTTTTCCGATGCGGACCTGTCAAAATCCGAATTCCAGGATTGTGTTTTTGAAAGTTGCAATTTTAGTATGGTGAAAACGGTGGGGACCGCTTTTAAGAAAGTAGCTTTCAAAAACTGTAAATTAATTGGTATTGAATTTCAGGACTGCAAAGATTTTTTATTGTCTATGTCTTTCGACGATTGCGTTTTAGATTACAGCTCTTTTTATGGAAAAAAATTAAAGGGCACCCATTTTGTAAATTGCCGGATGGAACAGGTAGAATTTTCGGACGCTGATTTTTCCGATGCCGTTTTTGAAAAATGTCAATTAAATAATGCCGTTTTTTCAAATACTAATCTGGAAGGTGCTGATTTTCGAACTGCATTATTTTTTAAAATAGATCCGGAGAATAATAATATCCGTTATGCAAGGTTTTTAGAGTCGGGGCTGGCTGGACTTTTAGAGAAATATGAATTGGAAATTGAATGAAAAATTCTCTTCTGTTTCAACGCTGCATGAAAAAATATTGCAGCGCTGAAATGATACTTTTATTTTGGCAAGTCCTTAGTTTCCATAGTTTAATACGCTGTTTCAGACAAAGGGGAAGTGTCATTTTTTTAAGCAGCCACTTGAGTAAATAATGTTTTTAAAAAAAATAAAATATAGTTTATTAATACTTTGTTTTTTTGGAGTTGCTGTCGCAGCCATTTCCCAAAATAAATCCAACCGGGAAGTTGACAGGGTTATGCGAAATTGCCCGTTGGAAAATACGGTTTCAATTGAAAGGCTGGCACAATTTATTAATGAGCATTTTTCTGAAAAAGACCAGAAAGTAAGGGCTATCTACATGTGGGTGGCGGGAAATATTGAGTATGATGTGTCGGCTATTTATAAGGAACGGGTCGATAATCCAATTCTGCAAACGAGAAAAGGGATCTGCCAGGAATATTGTGACCTGTTCGTGGAGCTGTCCGAAAAAACGGGCGTGCAGGCCCATTATGTACAAGGCTACACCAAGCAAAACAGCGTTCTTTTATTGCAGCCACATGCCTGGGTGGCAGCCCGGATTGAAGGAGAGTGGTTTTTTTACGATCCTACCTGGGGGGCAGGCCATATGGAGCAAGATCGATTTGTTAAAAAATTAAATACGGATTATTATAAAATCAAGCCTGATGTTTTTATAAAAACACATATGCCATTTGATCCCTTTTGGCAACTTTTGAAAAATCCAATCACCGCTGCTAATTTTGATAAAAATAAGACCAGTGGTAAAAAAGAAATTAATGCGGATTTTTCAAAAGATTTGGTACAGTATAAAAGCCTCGATTATATCGAACAATTAAAATTGGAGTACCAGCGAATTGAAGAAAATGGGATCTGTAATTTTTTATTGTTTTTTATCCTTCGGGAAAAAAAGGCCTGGGCCAAAAAAATAGAATACGATTTATTTTTGGAAAGATATTATGAAGCTCAGCGCGGATATGAAGACGGTGTTTTTTTATTAAATGATTTTATTACCTATCGAAATAATTTTTTTGAACCTTACGAAAGCGACCTGGAATTAAAAAAGAAAATCGGGAATATTATTGCCCATCTGGAAAATGCGGAAGAACAAATGGGCAATCCAAATGATTATCCCGAAGGATTGAACCATTCCGCAGCAAATTTAGGGCGGGGTATCAAATTGGCTTTGATCAATGTGAAGGAACACAAGGAGTTTGTCAGAAAATATATTGAGACACCGCCAGATAAAAGGGAAGCTTTGTTTTTTGAGTAAAATGAAAGGAAGCAGGTTGCCGGAATTAGGTACAAGCCAAAATGACAACTTTAATCTTGGCCTATGCCTGGCTTCCAAATCTTAAAATTCTTTTTCAGTTATTTCGTTGGACCTCCCACCGGCCCCTTCCAGAGGGGGAGGATAGCCACTGTAGTTTTTAAAATTTCCGTTTCACCCTTTGCTCACCGAATCAAAATAACTTCTCCTTCCACTATTTCCTTTCCCCCGTTCACCAGCAAGACTTCCGCAAACCAGGCAAATACCCCTACATTCAGTAGCTCATCCTGTTTCTTGCCATCCCATCCGTGATCTTCATTGTTGACCGGAAATCCATAGGCTTCGAAAACAACCCCGCCCCAGCGGTCGAAGATCAGGAATTGATTGACTTGTTGCACCGATTTGTCATTTGCGTACACCACTAATTTATCATTGATGCCATCGTCATTTGGCGAAAAAGCATTGGGTACAAAGATGTTAAATTCAGGGGCCGTGACCGACACATTGATGGACGCCTGTTCCGTACATCCGTTGATGTCCGTCACGACAATGGTATAAATGGTCAACTCATCAGGGGTGGCAGTGGGGGTGAGGCAATCGCTGCAGCTTAGGCCGATGGACGGTGTCCAGACAATGGTGTCAATATCCTCAGCTGGCAACGTAACCTGGGCCAACAATGAAACCGATTCACCTTGGGCAACACTGGCCGAAGCGTCGAGATTGATCGTGAAAGGCAGTGGATTTTGGAATACAACAGTTGCTGTTGCTGAACACCCATCAACATCCGTCACAGTAGGCATATAATTGGCTGCCGGCAGGTTTTCAAAAACCGTATCTTCCGAAAAGTTTTGACCATCAATGGAGTAAATGTAGGGAGACTGTCCACCTTGGACTTCCGTGAAAATGATACTGCCAAAAGGATCAAAACAATCGGGTTCAGTTGTTTCAAATAAAAAGCCGATAGAGTCACTTGGGTTGACGACCGTTTGATCTGCCGAGGTGCATCCGTTATCAGTATTTGTTGTGGTCAAAGTATAGGTGCCTGGCAAGTTCACCAATGGGTTGAGGGTCTGTTGTCCAGAAATAAAAGGATCGCCCGTAACGCCCGTATCGGGGATGTAAGTCCATGAAAATGTGGTATTTAGCGGAGTCGACAAACTTCCCTGGATTTGCAGGGGCGAACCGTCGCAGTTGAGTGTCAGGTCACTTCCGGCTGTCACCAGCGGAGGAGTGGTATTCTCAAAAACAGTGATCGAATCAACGGAGCTACAACCGTTCAGGGTGTCGTTGATGGTCAGGATATAAGTGCCGGGTTCGTTTACCGTTGGAGTCAGGGTCATTTCACCATCAACGATGTTACCGTCTATTGTTGTCCATTCTAATGTGAAACCCAGGCCAGAGGAGGAGCCGTTGGCGTCGATAGTCAACGCTTCCTGTACGCAGGTCAATTCAGTGGACGGAGCGATAAAAATAGCTGGGTTGTTGCCATCTTCGGTCACCTCCACGGCTGCCGCTTGGGTACATCCATTTTCATTATTGGTGACCCGGATGACATAGGTGCCCGGCTCATCGACCACCGGCGATAAAGTCGTTGCGCCACTGACAATGTTTCCGTCAGGTGTGGTCCACAGATAAGTAAACTCATTGCCAACGCTGGACCCCGAACCATCTATGTTAATGGCCGTGTTGCCACAACCCAAGTGTACCGGCACAAAAGCAACTGCATTGGGTAGAATAGCTTCGTCTACGACGGTCAAATCTGCCGAAACGGAACAGCCATTGCTTTCATCCAGCACCGTAAAAGTATAATCCCCATCGAGGATAGCGATGGCGGTGATTTGATCATCGGCTCCCAGGATCAGCCCGTCTGTGGTGGTCCATTGGTAGCTGATGTCAGGGCCGGTGCTGGAGCCATTTCCATTCAAAATAATTTCTTCCAATAAACAAGTCAGTGGCAACGGGAAAGCCAGATTGATATCTGGCAAGACAATATCTTCCGTGACGGTGATGGATGTGTCACTCAAGCAACCAGTGATTTGGTCCAACACATTTACCTGATAGGTGCCCGTTCCCTGGATGGTGGGCATGGCGGTCGTTTGACCACTGATGATGATCCCATCCGTGGTTGTCCACGAGAAGCTTGGGTTGTTTGCATCTGTCAGGGTCGAAAGGGTAAAGACGGAATCAATGCAGTTCACTTCCGGGACATCCGCCAGGTCGATACCAGGGCCGGTACTTTCATCGTCAATCAGGACGGTTGCAATGGTTTGGCAATTGTTGGACGTATTGATAACGGTCAGTATATAGGTGCCAGGCGCATCCACCATTGGGGTGGTGGTTGTTTCACCTGAAATAATATTGCCATCAGACGTCGACCAAAAATAAATTATGTCCGGGCCGCTGTCCGAGGCCGTCCCGTCCAATTGCAAAATAGTAGAGAGGCAGTTCAGGGTGCCGGGTGGGCCGGCATCTGCAACGGGGCCATTATTGTCTTGAGAAATGGTGACCGTATCCAGACCAACGCAGCCGGTATTGCCATTTTCCACTTCAAGAATGTACGTGCCGGGAGCGTTGATCTCCGGCATTGGTGTGGTTGCCCCGGCAATGATATTGCCGTTCGGGGTCGTCCATTGATAAAAAATTTCAAAACCAATATCAGAACCCGTCCCATCCAGGAATGCGCTGCTGGTACCACAGGTGAACGTGAATGGAGCGCCTGCATCTGCATTTGGCGGATTGGTGGATTGTTGCACAATGGCCGAGTCCATTGCCTCGCAACCGTTCAGGTTATTGGTAACGGTCAAAAAATAGAGGCCCGGTGCATCGACCAGCGGCATCAGGGTCGTTTCACCCGAAACAATGTTGCCGTTCGGGGTCGTCCATAAATAAGTGATGTCAGGGTTGGAAGTGGCTGTAGCATTCAATGTCAACTCGTCCGTAAGGCAGTTGAGGTTTCCTCCCAAACCGGCCTCAACTTGCGGGAAGTCAGCCTGTACATCCACTGCAACACCGCTTACAGCCGTGCAACCGTTCAGGTTATTGGTCACTTCAAGCAGGTATGCCCCTTGGGCGTCAACGACAGGGTTCAGCGTCGTTTCACCAGAAACAATATTTCCCTGTACGGTTGTCCATTCATAACTAAACGCTGGCCCCTGGCTTGAATTCACACCCGAAAGCGTAGCCAGTGGGTCGGCACAATCAATAGTCTGGTCATTGCCGGCATCTGCTAAGGGTGGATCGAAGTCCGTAGATACTGCAACAGAATTGGTTGTTTCACAACCAGTTATGTTATTTGAAATAGTTAAAATGTAGGCACCTCCGGAATCGATTATTGGCTGCAAGGTTGACTCTCCTGCAACGATATTTCCACCAACGGTGGTCCAAATTTGACTGAACTCCGGGCCTTGGGAAGAGGCCGTTGCATCCAGCGTATCAAATGGCGTGAAGCAGTTAAGCAAATTGGGCAAAGCAATATTTACTTCCGGCGCCAGGGTGTCCTGCACGACCAGGACGGAGGTACTCGTAGCGCAACCATTGGTTTGGTTGGTGAGGGTTAAAACATAAGTTCCACCCGCATCCACGACAGGCATGAGGCTTGTTTCTCCTGAAATAATATTGCCTTCGGTGGTTTCCCATAAAACAGAAATGTTCGGCCCACTGTCCGAGTTGCTTCCGTCAATGGTCAGTTGTGAAACGTTACAGTCGAGCGAGTCATTGACGGTTGCTTCCGCAAAAGGTGCATTGCCGTCGCCGGTTACTTCCACGCTGTCAATGGCAGCGCAGCCGTTCTGCGAATTGGTGGTAGTAATGAAATACCAGCCAGGAGCATTTATTTCCGGCGTCAGTGAATTTGCCCCGGATAAAACATTGCCTCCATTCGTGGTCCACAAATAGGAAAATTCAGTTCCGGTGCTGCTGCCGGCCCCATCCAATGTTTCTGGGTTGCCATCGCATCCGATAGCTACCGGAAGGCCAGCCTCCGAAACCGGGGTGGCAAGGTTGGAAATGGCAGTCACGGTGTCCATTACGGCACATCCATTGGTTGTATCGGTTACGGTCAAATAATATTCACCAGCCACATCAACAAAAGGTGACAAAGTGGAATCACCGCTGAGAATATTTCCAGTATCGCTCGTCCAAACATAAATGATACTGTCCCCGGTGCTGCTGCCGATCCCGTTAATCTGAACAGAATCGGTCAGGCAGGTTATTTCAAACGGGGCAGCGGTTACGGCGGTCGGAACTGTCGTATTTTCCAAAACAATTACTGTATCCGTTGCCATGCAGCCGCTGTCGTCGTCGGTCACCTGAAAAACGTAGACTCCGCCGCTGTCTACTGTCGCATTTATCATATTGTTGCCGCTAACGATGCTGCCGTCGTCGGTATTCCATGCGTATGAAATGTTGCTGCCGCTGCTGCTGCCATTTCCTGAAACTACAACGGTTGTTTGGGTACAATTGATACTGGAATCTGCTTGTGCAATGGCAGTGGGCAGGTTGATATTTTCATCGACCGTTACAGTAGCGAAGGCAATGCAACTGTTTAGATCGTTGGTGACGGTGAGTTGGTAGACGCCGCCTGATTCTACCACACAGTTGTTCAAAGTCGTTTCTCCCGAAACAATATTGCCACTAGCGGTTGTCCACAAATAAGAATATTCAGGGCCAGTACTGCTTCCGGCGCCACTCAAGGTCTGATTCAAATCTGTGCAATCTATCGGTCCGGGTACACTGGCAGCAGCGTCCGGTTCTTCGGTATTTTCAAATACTTCAACATCAATGGACTCCGTGCAACCGCTGATGGAATTAGTAACGGTCAGGGTGTAAATGCCGCCAGTTATCACTTCGGGGTACTGCGTTGTTTCACCAGAAACGATGCCGGTAAGTGGTGTCCAGTCGTAACTAATGGTTGGCCCGCTGGAAGAACCTCCTCCATCGATGGTGACGGTCAGGTTGTTGCAATTGATTTCATCGGGCGCAAAGGCGTTGGCGATCACGAAATTGGGATCGGACAAAACCTCAATGCTGGCCTGGTCCGTACAAAAAGCTGAGCCATTGTCAAAAGTGACCGTCAGGGTGTAAACCCCTATTTCATTAATGGTTGGGGTGGCCGTGTTGGCCCCCGAAACAATATTGCCACTTCCAGTGGTCCATTGATAGGTGATGTCCGGGCCAGAGGTAGAGCCGGTACCGTCCAGCATCATACCTGCCGGAAGGGCGTTGCATTCTAAAACCGTGGTCACTGGCAACACAGCTTCCACCTCTACTACGTCCACCATTACTTCATCGGATTCGGAACATGCTTCCGCAAAATAGACATCATCAAGGGCAAAGAAATCGCCCAAAAATCCGTTACCGGAGGTGCTTTGGTCGGTAATACACAAGGTAATGGAGGCATTGGGACCAGAGAACCAGCCCGCCGAAAACTGCTCCCAACTGCAACCGGCGCCCGATGCGTTGTAAGAAGATCCAACCAAAACGCCATTCACGGAAAATTGCAAGGTCGGAGGTGAAAGGGGAGCCGATGCCACCCAGGCACTCATCACATAATAGGAGTTTGGGTTGACCGTAATCGTCTGACACCAAACATCTGCAACACCGCCCGTGCCATTGACCAGCATCATGTTGCCGGTACCGTTCCCGAAGGTATGGTCGTCGCATGGTGGAAAACTCGACAGGACCACTGATGGTGAAGTGGTGAGTACATAAGTGCCAGGTGTCACCGGTAATGGATTGAATGCGAAATTGCTGAAAAATCCCATATTCCCATCTTCAAAAGCAGGGTTCGTTACCAGGTTTGGAGCAGTGGGATCTTCCGCAAAACCCGTCAAAGTGTAGATCATTGGCCCAGTGACGGTCGCGTTGGGTGTCAGGCTCATCGGGTCGTCCAGGCCAGCTGCGGGCGACCAATTAAAGCCAAGAAAATTTCCAATGATGCTGCCGTTCAATGTGGCCTGGTCACCGGCCTGGCAGACGAATGGGTCGTCGCCGGCATCAACGGTAATGGGACATTGGGCGGTTCCGGTTTGGATGAATGCACAGAAGAAAAGGATGTGTAATAAGTATGGGACTAAACGCATTGCAGTTTGGGTGTTATTTTAGGCTGCAAGATACATTAGAAAAAAATATTGCGTCGCAAATGAATTACTTGATTTTAAAGTTGTTTAAAAACTCCTTGTTGGTCGCAAATCCTGACATTTTCGACTCAACAGAAATTTCAAACAACTTCAGTTTTCAAAAAGCGAACCCCCAGCAGTGCAATCACCAAAATCCCCACCATCGAAACCAGAAAGATATTCGCACTGATCAGGCTAAAAATAAAACCACCCGCAATCAGCCCGATTACACTGGCCAGTCCACCTGCACTTCCGGCAATGCCCTGGATCTTACCTTGCTGATTTTTATCGCCGATCTGGGAAAGCATACCGAGGTACGTAGGCCACATCAGGCCGTTGCCCAGACCGTACAGTACGGCACTTGCGTACAACAAGGTCGTGGATTGAAATGTCATGCAGAAAAAGCCAATGGCCAGTAAGAGATTGCCGGTGATGAACAGCTTTCCGTCCGAAACTTGCTTTGAGATGTTTGGCAACAGATAGGTTTGTGTAACGATGATGACACCACTCAACAAGGTGAAGAAAATACCAAGCGAAGACGAGTTCCATTTCAGGTTTTCGGAGGCATGGACCGGAAAGGTGGCGTGGAAAAAATTAAAAGTGAGAAAAATCAGAAAATACAGAATGATGAAAAATTTCATTCGGTCTAATTTCCAGACATTGTGCTTGATTTCCGGACTTTCAGCCGTACAATCCACAATCTCACAGTTCATCAGTTTTTTTAAATCCTCGTTTTCCCCTTTAAGGTTCTTTTCCCCACAAGGATTGACGTCCGGCAGAAAAAACTGAATGATAAAAATACCGATGAATGAGATGGATGCCGAAGCAATAACGGTCAGTATTTTGCCAGATGGCAATGCCGCCAAAAGGCCGGCCAACGCCGGCCCGATGATGAAACCAAGACTCATGGCAGCCGACAGTTTCCCATAGTTGGCTTTTCGTTCCGATGGTTCAGTGATGTCGGCCAGGTAGGCATTGGCTACCGAAATGTTCCCACCCGTCAGGCCATCGAAGGCTCGTGCCAACATCAATATCAGTAACGGCAGCGTGAAAACAATCAGGCCGAAAGACTCGGAGGTGAAACTGAGCAATTCCTGCACTGGCGTGGTGAAAGCTACCAGGAAAATACACCAAGATAAAAATGTACCCGCCTGGCTGATGAGCAGTACTTTTTTTCTCCCGATCCGGTCCGACCAGGAACCGAGGATGGGGGCGCCCACCATTTGGAACATGGGGTACAATGATCCGATCAGTCCGTACATGATTTCATTTCCGCCAAAATCAATGACGAGAAATACCAGGAATGGCAATATGACACTGTAGCCCAGGGCACCAATAAAATTGACGAGTAGAAGAGGAAATATTTTTGGGTCGATCCAGCGGCTGGTCGATAAGGTGGAGGTGGTAGTACGACTCATGATGGATTAAAGGTAAGGAGTTCTGCGATTTCTTGAATGATCAGATTTTATGCTCCATTTGGGCCTGCTGGTTGTCTTCATCTCCCGATCAGGAAAGCCCTGTAAGTTCCTCAATGGCATGTTTGATTTTAGTAAAAAGAAAAAGTATATCGAAGGCTTGCCTATTTGCCCATTTGTTTAAGCGAATATTAAGTATTGAGTTTCATTTCAGTAATTATAGCTATTTTTATATATTTGCTTACATTGAAAAATAATAGTAATGCTATCAGCCCCGAATGCTTTTCTTGTTTTTGATAACCCTCTTACAGACTAACTCTGGATTATATCATTTATCAAATCATCGTATAGCCAAATTATTGATAACTATGAGTAAAGTCCTAATCATAGAAGACCAGGAAGAAATCCGGGAAAACCTTTCTGAATTGTTGGAGATATCGGATTTTGACGTCATCACTGCTGTGAACGGGCAGAATGGTCTGCAACAAATCCAATCGGAATTACCCGATATCATCCTCTGTGACATCTCCATGCCAGTGATGGATGGGTACGAAGTACTGAAACAGGTAAGAAATAATGTACAGACAAAAAAGACCCCTTTTGTCTTCATTTCGGCCAGCGCCCAGGATGCGGATATCATGGCAGGCAAGATCGCAGGAGCGGATGCTTACCTGACCAAACCTTTCTCTTTACAAAAATTGATTAATACCATTGAGTTGCTGGTCGTAAAACAACCTCATTAGAATGATACGCTGGCAAGCTGTTCCTATAATCCCAACTTTTTATAAATAGCCACTTTGTCCATTTTGTTGATGGCCTGGGAGTCTATCTCCTTGAAGGTCAGTCTGCCCATGCCAACGCGTACCAACCGAAGTACGGGAAATCCCACTTTCGCGCACATGCGTCGCACTTGCCGGTTTTTTCCTTCGGTTAAAGTAATGCTCAGCCACGAAGTCGGGATGCTCGCCCGATAGCGAATGGGCGGATGCCGTTCAGGTAATTCAGGTTCATCAATGGATTTGGCTTTGGCGGGTGCCGTCCGGTAGGTTTTACCTTTAACCTTGATGTCTACCCCTTTTTGTAATTGATTGACAGCCTCAACAGAAGGGATGCCTTCCACCTGAGCAAAATAGGTCTTGGTATGTTTGAATTTTGGCGATAGGAAACGGGATTTCAAAAAATTGTCATTGGTAAGTAGCAAAAGCCCTTCGCTATCTTTATCCAACCTGCCCACAGAATAAACGTCTTTTGGAAAATCATAGGGCAGGTCGGCCAACGTACGGTCATCCTCCATTTCTTTGGAGAACTGGCAAAGCATGCCATAGGGTTTGTAAACAACGAAGTAGTGGAATTGCATGGAGCAAAAATAATACGGGCGCACAGTCCGTGAAAATGAAATACGGACTGTGCGCACATACTACGGTTTGATCTTGGAGTTGACCCTTGCCCGCAACGATTCGATTTCCGCATTTCCGGAACCGACTGCTGCTTTGTCGAAGTATTGATCCATCTCTTCCTGTTCCTGCGCAGTCGCTTCTCCCTCAAACAGGTACACCTCTTTTTTGACCACTTCTGAATAGGGAAGGTTTTTGGTAGAAACAATTACCCGTGCAGGGCGGTAACCATCCGCGAATACGGCCAGGTGATGGAGCCGGTCAGCGGCTACCTGGCAGCTGAAATACTGACCGCTCGGATCTGGGGCCAATACTTGTACTGTTCCCTGGTTGATGTCCATGATGGTAATGTTCGGTAGCGCCAATTTGGTTTCATTGGCCCCGTTATAAGCTCTCAAGCGCAGCTCGGCGTAGATGGTGGCATCAAAAATATCGGTCTGGCAATTTTCTTTGTTCGGGTTTCTCCGCTGACAGTTTCGGTTAGAGGCAAAATAGGCCTTACCGGTACGGGTATGGTAGGAATAATAATATTCGTCGCTGACCGTATTGAGCGGCTCACCCATATTGACCGGCAATTCCCACTGGGCTTCCCCGACTTTGGTCACCCGAAAAACATCAAACCCTCCAACGCCAGGAAAACCGTCGGAGCTGAAAAAGATGGTTTGAGACGGCATGTGAAAAAATGGTGTCACTTCATCCTGAGGGGAATTGAAAGGAGCGTTGAATGGCTCCGCAAATCGACCATTGTTATCAATCACACTGCCCCAGATGTCCAACCCTCCTTCACCGCCTTCACGATCTGTAGCAAAATAAAGGACATAAGACTTCAGAAACATATCCCAGCCAACAGTAGGGTGCAGCATGGTAGCGTCCCGGAAATTGATGTGTTTGGGCAGTTTAACCGGTGGGCCCCAGCCGCCTGCATACATGCGGTCCCGGCTCCATATCTCACAACGCAATTTATCGGAGCCCTCTACTTCTTCACAAATAGTGTAGAACATTTTACTGGCGTCCGGCATCAATGAAATGTGGGCTGCATGCAGATCGTCGGTAGTAGGGTTGAACGTTTCCAGCCGGGCCTTGTGGTCCTTTATGGCAGAATAGATCCGACTGACGCTGACTTTGTTTTCATCATCCGGGTAAATAGCCGTAAAATATATTTTATCTGCATAACGAAGCGGGGCCGTTTCGGAATATTCGGAATTGATATTGTCGTTGAGGGAATGGACGGCAAAAAGATCGTTCGTATTTTCTTTCAATTTGCCAACTATCCATTCACAGTGGTTGATTTCATCTTTTGCCAGATGCGTCAGAATATCCCCTTCATCACTGTAAGCATCGAGGTACTTGTAAAATAAGCGGATGGCCTCGGCGTATTTGCCGAGCGATTTTTTCGTTTGACCAATAAAAAAATCAGTTTCTGACAGAGATCCTTTTTTGGCAGAATCCGGAATTTGGTCCAAAAAAACCTCGGCAGTTGGATAATAACGCAGGCGCCGCGCTGACTCACCAGCATAGAACAACAAGGATGGGTCGTGGGGGAAAAGTTTTAGCCATTCCCGCCCCTTATCCAAAGCTAAATCAAAATCACCATTGCTGTACAACGAATAAACCTCCTTGGAAGCCTGTTCTGCATTCTGTGAAAAAATCGGCAAATGGAACAAGAGCAAAAGGATAACAAAGCATATGTAATGTAGTCGGTTCATTTATAGTTCTGTAAAAAATGCTCTCTGTGCAACTGGCCAGTGCCGCACCAGCTTTTATTGAAAAACCCTACAGAGAAGTTGGAAAACGATTTTAAGCACTTTATAAGTGTTTGCTTTTGATTGGTTGCGTAAGTGACCAATTCTTTTTTAAACTTGACGATGCCCAAAGGTATTTAGGTGTATTGGTAAGAAGGGAACAAATATATGCAAGAATGTTATAATTCCTATTATTGTTCGTTCGGGATTGGCAAATACCCTATTTAAGGTATAAAACTAATCTTTGTCAACCCCGCAAAATATATCCGCTTAGTATTTATTTTTGCCCCATGAAAATGACGATAATCTTCAGTTGCCTCCTGCTGCTGTTCGCAGCACTTTCCTGTACAACCGATACGGCCGGCCATGCCGAAAAAGGGCCGATCATCATGCCTGTCAATCCCAATGGTGATAGTGAGCTGGCCCTGCTCATGCGCGATATGTACGACGAAGGCATGGTTGTCAAAACTAAAATCCAGAACGGGGAAATGCCAGAATTGCTCCTCGATTTCGAAAAAATCCACACGGCCCAGGCCACCGAACCGGAGAAAGCAGCTTCTCCCGCCTACAAAGTACATGCCCTGTCTTACCTCCAGGCGGTCGATGCACTGAAAAATGCCGATGCCGGCCAATTGGAAAAATCCTACAACAAAATGGTGGATGCCTGCATGAACTGCCACAAAGCACTATGCCCAGGGCCGGTGGTCAGGATCAAGAAGATGTACTTGTGAAACTGTGGCGTCGATGTCTCATCGGTGAGATACGTGAGATTGCTGGTTCTGGTCTTCGAACCGGGGGCCAATATTGCTTACGTCTCTGACGCCTCTATTTAGAATCACTCAGATTTGTTGCCAAACTCACGTCGGAGACGTGGAAAACAAATGATTTAAGAATGGTTCTTAAACCATCGGAAACGATATCGGTGGTTATGTGTCCATTGATAATGGACAGACCTGGTAAACTTATCAGGATGGCATGCAGAAGCGGTGATGGTTTTTGATCTGAAAGTTTTACCTGCCAACCGAAAATTACGTGCGGCCACCTACGGCAATCGCGTCTTTCAAAGGGATTTATCGGAAGAACTGGTCGGAATGAATTTTGAAAATGAAATTACTGAGATAAACGTGTTTCCGAATCCGACAAGTACATTTGTGAAATTTGAACATAATTTGCTGCCCAAAGAATATTACGATTGCACTGAAGAATGTTTTAGGCCAGACAATTAATTCCCTAAAAATGGAAAGACAAAACACCGGCACTCATGCCAGTCAAATGCTGGTCAATGATTTACCGAATGGGATTTATTATTTGAAAATGAATTTCGGTGAATTAATGCATACGGAAAAGCTGTTTATTGGGAAATAAAATTAATTTTACATAAATAAAATTAAGCGCTCGCAAATAAACCATTTTTGCGGGCGCTTGTATTTTCCCCGTACCTCGGATTGCTAATCCGAGAAATCCCGTAACTCGGATTGCTAATCCGAGAAATCCTGTTGCTCGGATTAACAATCCGAGGTACAAGTAATTAATATGAAAAGTGCAAAACTACTCCGTATTCTTTTTTTTCTACTCCTGGTTTTATTGCCGGTTTTTTTATTAAATAACCCGTTAGCGGCTTATTTTAAAGATGGGATTTTATTAATTCTGGGAGTGCTGACTTTATTATGGATTTTTAGTTTAATAATTAAAGATGCCAGCATTATCGATATTTTTTGGGGGGTGGGTTTTGTGATCGTGGTGTGGTATTATGCATTTATTATTGGCTTTGATAAAATGGAAACCCGGCATTATATTTTACTTGCCATTGTCAGTATTTGGGGAATTCGTCTCGCGACCTATTTAGGCATTCGGAATATTGGAAAAGGGGAAGATTTCCGTTATGTACAATGGCGCAAAGAAAATGGAAAAAATTGGTGGTGGATTTCTTATTTGCGCGTTTTTGTTTTGCAAGGTATTATTTTATGGATTGTGTCATCGGCATTTGTCCCGGCTTTGTTGGCAAAAGGTAGTATACAGGTTTTTGATGTACTTGGGATTGCCTTGTGGAGCATTGGGTTGTTTTTTGAAGCGGTCGGTGATTATCAGTTAATGCGGTTTAAAAAGAATCCTGAAAATAAAGGAAAGGTGCTGAACAAAGGAGTCTGGCGGTATACCCGGCACCCCAATTATTTTGGCGATGCCTTGCTATGGTGGGGTTTTTTTTGTTTTGCACTGGCGCACCTGAATGGCTGGTGGTTTGTTTTCTCCCCCATATTTATGACGTTCTTATTATTGAAAATTTCTGGTGTTGCCATGTTGGAGCGCACATTGAAAAAAACAAAACCAAAATACGCAGAATATATTCGGAAGACTTCTGCATTTATTCCGATGCCTCCCAAAAAAACTTAGGAACTTATTTTAAATAAGCTCCTAAGTTTTTTTGGGCATCAACTCTCGGCCATCGCGACATATTTTTCCGGCTCTGCTTCAAACTTTACTTTACAACCGTCACAACAGAAAAAATAATCTTCACCATCGTACTGGATAATATGTTTGGCGGTGTTTTTTTCTACTGGAATGCCGCACACCGGATTGATGAATACACCTGTTAAATTATTTTCTGTTTTTTCGTTTTTTATGGCTTCCTTTTTTTCTTCCCCGCGCATGTGCTGAATTATTTCCGCTAAAATACTGATCGCTACTTCCTCAGGTAATTTAGCATTTATATCGAGGCCGGCGGGCGTTTTTATTTTTTTTAATTCTTCAAATGTAACGCCTCGGTTCTTTAAAATCCTAAAAATGGCATTTGCCTTTTTCCGGCTGGAAACAAATGCGACATATGGTACGCTACTTTTAACCGCTTGCTCCAGGGCCAGTTCGTCGTTTTCACCCTGTGTGCAAACAACGATGCAGGTGTTGGGTAAAATATGTTCCGTTTTAAGGTCACCTTCATCAATCAGATCAGCTTCCGGAAATATTATTTTATCCGCCCCTTTGGAAACAATGGAGACTTTATATTCCATTGCTTTTCCAATTTTATGCAGCGCCATGGCCACATGTGATTTTCCCATGATCAATAAATGAGGCTTTGGCAAAACCGGCTCAATGTATATTTCGACAGCACCGCCACTGTGGCAGGTCATACTGTAGGCAACCACGTTCGATTCTTCTAATTTTTTTCCATCCGGACTGATCCGGACCAATCGTGGTTTTCCATCTTTGATGGATAAAAGTGCTTCCTTTAAAACAATTCCCCGGGTACATCCACCTCCTATCCAACCTGTTATTTTTCCGTTTTTTTCAATGACGGCCTTATCGCCCGGTTTGCCGGAGGAAGGCACCTGGCGGTTCACGACAAAGGCAATGGCAAAAGGCTCACTGCCAGTATATAATTCGTTTGATTTATTTAAAAATTCGTTGAACATAAATTGAATGGTTAAATAGTAAATTGGCTAATTGCTTAAATATTTTTGTTAAAAAATATTTAAGCAATTAGCCAATTTACTATTCATTACACATTGATAAGGAATTTTTCCAATTCTAAAATACTGTCCAGGTTATGGGCCGTCCGAAAAATATCTATTTCCGGCAGAGCTGCGGACATGCCTTTTTGAATGGGTTCGTAATTCCGCATTCCTTTTAACGGATTTAACCAAATTAATTGACGGGTGCGCAATTTAATTTTTTTTAATTCAGCAGCCAGAGTTTCCGGTGCGCCTGTGTCCAATCCGTCACTGAGGATTATGGTGGTGGAGTGCCCATTTAAAATGCGTTTTGCATATTGTTCGTTAAATGATTTAATGGACTCACCTATTTTAGTTCCGCCCGACCAGTTGTCTGCTTTTTTTGAAAGCAGGGCCAAGGTCAGTTGTAAATTTTTTGACTGTAAATAATCGGTAATACGAATTAATTTGGTGCTGAAAATAAATGCCTCGATTTTTTCAAAGTGAGACCGGAGTGCTACCACAAAGCGCAAGAGGAAAAAACTATATTTATCCATAGAACCACTCACATCCAATAAAATAATCAACCTTTGTTTTCGGGGCTTTTTATTTTTCATCATCAATTCGATGGGATCTCCGCCGTGCGAAATGCTGTGCCGGATGGTGTTCCGCAAGTCAATACGACCTTTGGTTTTGGCCGTTTTCATTTTTCTTTTTAAACGCAGGCTCATTTGTTTCCACATGCGCATTGCCAATTGTTCTAAAAACTGACTTTCAATATCTTCCAATTTTGTAAAGTCAGTTTTGCGCAATCGTTCTACGGCATTGGCACCTGAAGTATTGCGGCTTTCTTCCCCTTCTTCCTTTTGCTTGCCTTGCCCCAACATTACCACTGAGCCTTTTGATTTTTTTTGCAGATTGGTTTGGTTTTTAAAAGTGGTTTTTGATTTGACGAACAATTTTTCGCGCTCCCAGAACCAGTCGAATAATTTTTCAAAAACTAATTGGTCTTCCTGCGTGCAGCAATAAATGGATTTTAATGCGTATTTAAATGTCTCAATTTCATTAATAAAACCCTGCTCCGACATGCTGAGTGCCTCCAGCGTTTCCTGCACTCCGACATTCAATCCGTTCTCACGGGCGTGGTTCCCGAAATCAATGATCGCTTCGGAAATACTTGTATAGCCTGAATGATGTGAGAATTTTGCCAAGTTTATTTTATTTATTGAACACATAGAAACATAGGGCACATAGTTTTAATAAATAATATCCTATGTGCCCTATGTTTCTATGTGTTTGAAATATTAAACTAAGAGTGCTTCCAGTTTTTCTTTTTTTATTCGATTGATGTCATCCGCGGATTTTAAAACACAGCCTAAAGTTTGCCCAATGCTTTCTGCCGATAATTTCTCATGCCCCAGTGCCAGTAAGCTTTTAGCCCAATCAATCGATTCTGCAATGCCCGGTGATTTATTTAATTTTTTATTCCTCAATTTGTGTACAACGCCAATTAATTGAGCGGCCATTTTTTCTTCAATATTTGGTAAATGCTTCCCGACGATTTTTATTTCTTTTTCCAGGTCCGGATATTCGACCCAATGGTAAAGGCAACGTCGTTTTAGTGCGTCGCTTAATTCACGGGTGCGGTTGGAGGTTAAAATGACGAAAGGTTTATGGGTAGCTTTTACAGTGCCCATTTCCGGGATGCTGATTTGAAAGGCAGATAATAACTCCAACAGAAATGCTTCGAATTCTTCGTCGGCCCGGTCAATTTCGTCAATTAATAAAACAGGTGGTTTTTCGGCGGCGGTGATGGCCTTCAGCAATGGTCGTTTCATCAAGAATTCTTCTCCAAAAATATGTGCCTCTTTTTCCGTTTCTGAGCGCGCTATGTTTTCCTGTATTTTAATGGACAACAATTGTTTCTGGTAATTCCATTCGTACACTGCGGAATTGACATCAAGCCCTTCGTAACATTGCAGCCGGATTAATTCTGTATTTAAAAAATTGGCTAAGACGTTGGCTACTTCCGTTTTTCCAACACCGGGGTTGCCTTCCAGCAATAAGGGCTTTTGCAAGCGCAACATTAAAAATAAAATGGTCGCCAATTCCTTGTCCACAACGTATCCATTTTGGTCAAAACCATTGATGATGGAATGGGAGTCTTTTATATCGCTCATCTAAAATATTTTTAAAAACATCCGGGTTAGGGAAGTCAAAGCTTAGTCATTCCTATCTGAACTGGTACTTGCTTTTCAGAACGGAATGGCCGACCTACTTCAACTATATAAAGAACAAAAAGGCTCTTTGTTTTTACCCGCAGAGCCTTTTTTATTAATCATGTTGCTAAAATGCAGATTATTTTCCGCCACCAAATATGCGACTGAAAAATCCTTTGATGACCGCCCACATCAACGAAAGTGCGTTCAAGGAATTGTCTTCCGTCTGAGCAACGGATTCCTTAGCTGTTGCGGGGGCTGTTTTAGTGACTGTTTCGGCCACCTTTTCTGCGACTGCGGCAGCTCCTTCCTTTATTTCTTCTGCGACAGCAGTTGCTGCTTCGGCACCAGTGGTTGAAGCAGCCGTATCAGTGGCAGCGGCTGCAGGTGCTGGTGCGGTGGCTTCGGCTTTCAACTTGTTTTTAAAATTGTTTACAAACTGGTTCAGCAATTGGTCGGAAACGTCGTTGACCAGGCGGGAGCCAAATTGAGCCAGCATACCGACCAATGAAACCTCCATGCTGTAATTGACTTCTGTACCGCCATCTTTTTCGGTCAGCATTCCGTTCATGACCATGTCTGCGCTGCCCTTGCCCTTGGGGTCAACACCGGCGCCTTTCAGTACCATTTTCCGGTTGGCGACATCGAGTTCTTCGATGGTTATTTTACCGTCATAGGCGGCTTTGACCGGGCCAAATTTTAAAGAAACTTTTCCCTTAAAATTGTGGTCGTCAATTTTTTCCGTTAAAGATGCACCCGGCACACAGGTAACTATTTTGGTCGGGTCGGCCAGGTATTCCCATACCCGGTCGATGTTTTCTTCAACGTGAAATATTTTTGTGATTGTGGTTTTCATGTGAAAATTGATTAATTGTTAATTGCTGATTGTTATTTGTTCTGAAACAGGCAACAACCAACAATCAACAATTAGCAATAAATTAAACGGGTTTACCCCCAAGTATACCTTTTTCTTTCATCACTTTCCAAACTTTGAAAGGAGTAATCGGAATGTCCAGGTGTGTGACGCCATAAGGTGACAAGGCGTCCACGATCGCATTGGCGATTGCAGGTGGCGCACCGACGGTCGGTGATTCACCGACCCCTTTTGCACCGATCGGGTGGTGCGGCGAAGGTGTGACCGTATGGCCCGTTTCCCAGTGTGGCGATTCGACCGCTGTAGGTACCAGGTAATCCATTAAAGTTCCGTTGAGGATGTTTCCTTCCTCATCGTAGATCAGTTCTTCATACATCGCTGGTGCAATTCCCTGAGTAAGGCCACCGTGGACCTGCCCCTGAACAATCATCGGATTGATGATGTGTCCACAGTCATCAATGGCTACGAAGCGGCGGACTTTGATTTCTGCGGTTTCGTTATCAATATCCACGACGCAGATGTAGGCGCCAGAAGGGAAGGTCAAGTTCGGCGGGTCGTAGTAATGGGTTGCTTCGAAACCTGCTTCCATCCCTTGCGGATGATTGGTGTAAGATGCAAAAACGATTTCCTGGATGGTTTTTGCTTTGTCGGGCGCGCCTTTCACGAAGAATTTACCAGGTTCCCATTCAAGGTCATCTTCGCTAACTTCAAGCAGGTGAGCAGCGATTTTCTTTGCTTTTGCACGCAGCTTACGGGCAGCCATGGCTGCGGCGGCGCCTGCGGTCGGGGTACTGCGGCTGGCGTAGGTGCCCAGTCCGTAGGGAGCGGTATCCGTGTCGCCCTCTTCAATTTGAATGTGTTCCGCCGGGATACCCAATTCCTCTGCGATGATCTGCGCATAAGTTGTTTCGTGCCCCTGCCCCTGTGATTTAGTACCAAAACGGGCGATGGCTTTACCAGTTGGGTGCACCCGAATCTCCGCCGAGTCGAACATTTTAATGCCGAGGATGTCAAAATCCTTGGAAGGCCCGGCGCCGACCACTTCAGTAAAAGTGGAAATACCGATGCCCATGAGTTCACCGCGTTTGCGTTTTTCGGCTTGCTCTTTACGAAGCTCATCATAATTAACCGTGTCCATGGCCAGTTTGAGTCCGGCATGGTAGTCGCCGCTGTCATACTCCCATCCGGTGGGTGATTTCCAGGGGAATTGATCTTTTTTGATGAAATTTTCAAAACGCAGCTGGGCCGGGTCTTTGCCAACTTCAAGTGCAAAGCGATCGGTCATTCGCTCGATGGCATGGACCGCCTCCGTCACCCGGAAAGAACAGCGATAAGCGACACCTCCCGGAGGTTTGTTGGTATAAACGGCATCAGCTTCCATGTAGGCCGTTCCGTAATCGTAGCTTCCCGTACCAATCGAAAACAGTCCGGTTGGAAATTTTGAAGGGTTGGCAGAAGCATCGGTATAACCGTGGTCCGCCAGTACTTTAAAGCGGGTTGCCTGAATTTTACCGTCCTTGGTGCCGGCCATTTCTGCGGTGATGTGGTAATCACGTGCAAAGGAATCGGCCTGCAGGTTTTCACTCCGGTCTTCTACCCATTTGATGGGGGCTCCGGTCAAAAACGAAACCGCGATGGCGATTACATATCCTGGGTAAACGGGCACCTTGCCACCGAACCCTCCTCCAATGTCCGGTGAAATAACACGTACTTTTTCCTCCGTGAGACCTACATGTCCTGCCACGAGTGCAATCACGGTACGAATGGCATGAGGTGCTTGTGTGGTCATGTACATGGTCAGGTGGTTGTCTACCTTGTTGTAAGAAGCGACGCAGCCACAAGTTTCGATGGAAGCCACGTGAATGCGGGGAATGTGCATCTGTTCTTTCACCACGACCTCCGCATTGTTGAAAACTTCTTCTGTTTTCTCTTTGTCTCCTACTTCCCAGTGCCAGATATGGTTGTCCTTTTGGCCCTCTTTGTCCGTTCGAAGGACAGGAGCATCCTCATCGAGTGCTTTGTGTGGATCCATGACCGGTTTCATCGGTTCATATTCGACGATGACCTTTTCCTTGCCATCCCTGGCAGCGTAGCGATCAGTAGCGATGATGGCCACAACTTCCTGCGCCTGGTACATAACCGTATCCGTTGGCAGTACCATCTGGGTGTCCGACATCAGGGTCGGCATCCAGTGAAGGTTGTATTTTTCGAGGTCCTTGCCGGTAACTGCAGCGACTACGCCAGGTACCTTTAAAGCTTCTTCGGTGTTGATATTTTTGATTTTGGCATAAGCATACGGGCTGCGCACGATGTCCATGTGCAGCATACCTGGCAGTTTGATGTCATCCACATAATTGCCCTTGCCTTGCAGGAACCGGTTGTCCTCCTTCCGTCTCATGGAGTGCCCCATCCCACATATTTTCTTGGATGTCTTTTGTTGAATCATTTTATTTTTTTTGAGAAGTCAGGAGTCAGGCCGCTTCGCTGTCAGGGGACAGATGGAATAGTCTGACTCCTGACAGCGAAGCGGCCTGACTCCTGACTTCTATTTTAAACAAATTCTGGTTCGGAAGAAGGTGTTTCCTCTCCTCGCATTTTGGCACCGGCCCAGGTAATGGCCCGTACGATGTTGTTGTAACCCGTGCAACGGCAGAGATTGCCGGAAATACCCCAGCGTATTTCCTCTTCCGTCGGGTTGGGGTTTTTTTCCAGGAGTTCAACGGCCCGCATGAGCATGCCGGGGGTGCAAAAACCGCAATGTAACCCGTGGTTTTCCTTAAAACCCTCCTGCAATGGGTGCATTTCCCCAGGGGCTGCCAGACCTTCGACCGTAGTGATTTCTTTGCCATTGGCCTGAACGGCAAGAACGGTACAGGACTTTATGGATTTGCCATCCATGAGGATGGTGCAGGCTCCGCAACTACTGGTGTCGCAACCAATGTGGGTACCGGTCATTTTTAAGTTTTCACGGATGAAATGGACGAGCAACAAGCGAGGCTCGACCTCGGCGGTGTGGGCGGTTCCATTGACCGTTATCGTTATTTCTTTTTTCATCGTATTATGACTAATTGTTGATTGTTAGTTGTTTATAAATGTCGTTTTTTCGAAAAATGACATTTATGATTATGCCATTGCCCTTTCGACTGCTTTGTGGATCATACGCTTGACCAATACGCCCACCATATGCCGTTTGTATTCTTCATCGCCACGGAGGTCGGCAGATGGATTACAGTCTTCACTGGCAAACTGAGCGGCTGCGGCAATCGTTTCTTCGGTCAATTTTTTACCTAAAAGTGCTTCCTCAGAACGAGCTGCTCTCAAAGGTGTGGCATTTACATTCGTCAGACCGATACCTGCATAAGTCACTGTTCCGCTACCATCGATGGTCAGGGAAACAGCACAACCCGCCGTCGCATAATCTCCGACTTTTCTTTCGAGTTTGTGGTAGGCATTACCACTTCCGGCAGCAGGGATCGGGATGTGGATGGCAGTCACGATCTCGTTCCATTGGCAGGCGGTCATGTAAAAGCCGAAGAAAAACTCATCGATCGGAACCATGCGGCTGCCGCCCTGCCCGGTGATTTCAACATTTGCCCGCAGGGCAAGCATGACGGCCGGGTGGTCGTTGGCTGCATCACCGTGGGCAATATTGCCCCCGATCGTGCCCATGTTGCGGACCTGTGGGTCGGCAATGAGTTTTGAAGCATCAGTGAAAATTGGATACTTGGAACGGATAAGTGGCGAGTCTTCCAAATCTGACTCACGGGTCATGGCTCCGATTTTCAGGTGGCCATCTTCTTCCTTGATGTACGACAGGCCAGGAATGCCATTGATGTCGATCAGCGTTTCTGGTTGGGCGAAACGCAGTTTCATCATCGGCAAAAGTGAGTGGCCGCCTGCAAGGATTTTGGCTTCGTCCCCGTGTTTTTCGAGGAGCGCCAACGCTTCCTCCAACGTGGAGGGCGCTTCATAAGTAAATGGTGCAGGAATCATGTATTACTGTTTAATTAGTTGATTGTTGATTGCGAACTGCCGTGACAAATAATTGGGTGTCATACAGTCTCCTCTGCGAGTTCTGCGGTCTTTGCGAGGCATTTTGAAAATGAACACGCAGAGACCGCAAAGTTCGCAGAGGAGATACTTTTACCAGTTTTATTGTCGATTTAGCTAATTGCTAATTGCTATATAGTCTATCCTCGCCAGATTGTTTGACAGGCAGTTCCATTTTTTTCCATCATTTTCTGATAAATACAGGTTGCCGGTCGTTGTGCCAAAAACCATTAACCCGTTTTTCCGGACCAATGAATGACGGAAAACAATGTCGAAACAGGTATCCTGGGGCAGGCCATTTCTTTGTTGCTGCCAGGTTTTGCCTCCATCTTCGGTCATGCACACCACGAGGGACAGGCCGGGGGCTACCCGTTCCACATCGCTCACGGCCGGGATGACCCAGGCACGCAACGGGTTTTCATCGTCAATGGCCAGGGCAAAACCATAATCGGCCAATCCATTTTTATCCGTTACATCCTCCCATTTTTCGCCTCCATTTTCGCTGCGAAAAATCCCGCAGTGGTTTTGCTGCCAGAGCACGTCCGGGTTTTGCCGGCAGGACAGCAGTAAATGGGGGTCATGGCCGACTTCCACATCTGGATTGGGCAGGTAAGCGGCTTTCAGACCTTTGTTTTTTGGCTGCCACGTCTGGCCGCCATCTTTTGTTTCAAAAACCCCGGCACAACTCACTGCGATGTACACATGGTCGTTGTCTCGGGGGTCCACAACAATGCTGTGAATGAAGGGCTCGTCCCGACCGGCACCGAACCATTGGTGCTCATCCATGCGGCTGGGGTGGTTCCAAAGGGGGGCTACCAGTTTGAAATGCATCCCCTCATCTTTGGATAAGAACAGTCCGCCGGGTTCGGTTCCAAGCCAAAGCCGGGATGACCGTTCGGTTCCGGCATGCTGCATGCACCATATTTTTCTTAAAGCTGCATGCTTGCCAGGTTTTATTTCTGCCCCTTTTGGAAACGACGGTACCGGTACGGACCGCCACGTTTCTCCTTCATCCTTAGAGAAGTGTAGTTTTTGTCCCCAGTGCCGGTGAGCCAGTCCGAGCCACCAAGTTCCATGTCGTTCATCCACATAGGCCATAGAAACAGGGAAGCCCCGGAAGTGTACTTGCTCCACGCTCCATTCCGCCTCGGCTTTATGATAAACGACCAAGCCTTTGCTTGTGCCGATGAGTAATTTCATATTGTTTGGTTTAAGGGTTCGGTTTCAGCCAGTTTGGTTTTTTGAAAAGTCATTTTGAAATATTTCTTGTAGAAATAACTAAAGCTGCCGTTTATCCAGACACCCAGCAACAAACTACCTACCCCCCAGTAATAGTTTTCAAAATCGCCGGTTCGCAATTCACTGTCGAGGATGAAATAACTGCCAAACAAGACCAGTAAAGAAGCGATCCAGGTTCTGCGCCCCTTATAGTTCCAAAGTACCAACGCCAATGTAAGCACCGCTAAAAAAATGGAGATGTACGATACCCAGGTCGGGCTGTGGTCATATAACTTAGCCCCGCTGCAAAGTGTGATAGCGCTTGAATAGGCCATGACACAAAAAGGACATTTGGGCAGGAGGGCAATAGCAATGCCCGCCAGCATCGGAAGGAACCGACTCTTGCTTTCTATCCTATGGCTCTTGCGGCAATTGCAAGAAGTGTTTTGTCTTTGCATGGATTTTTCCAACTTTGCGAAGTATGAGCGTAGCTTGGAATTTTGTGGAAGGCAATTTTAACAGGAGACTATAAATTTGGTTTTTAAAAACCTGATAAAAATATTGTAGGTACATCTAATTTAGAAATTTTCTACTTAAAAAAGTCTAAATAATGAAAGAATTGCTTGATACCATCAATGGATGGACAAATAAAAACAAACCTTTTGCCAGGGCTACCGTCATCCAGACCTGGGGATCTTCGCCGCGCCCGGTCGGCTCGACCATGCTGATCAACGAAGACATGGAAATGGCGGGCTCGGTCAGTGGAGGGTGTGTGGAAGGTGCCGTCATCAAGGCTGCATTGCCGCTGATAAAAAACGGCTCGGGCCAACGTCTGGCTTACGGTGTGGCCGATGAAGAGGCCTGGGAAGTCGGCCTTAGCTGCGGTGGGAAAATGCAGGTATTTGCCGAGCAGTTTTTGGCGTTTGATGCAAGAGCAGAAGAGCAAGCAGCCTGGGAGCAACTGAGCAGTTGCCTCGAAAAGAATGATCCTTGCGTCCTGCTCACCAGATTGGTGGACGGACAGGGGGCGCACACCGTAATATTGCCAGATGGACGGCAGATAGGGCAGGTAGTTGGCGAGGAGCTAAAGGAAGAAGCACTGCGTGCTTACAATGAAAGGAAAAGCCAGGTTGTCGGAGAGGGGCAATACTTCGCCCAGGTTTTTCCCCGTAAGAGTCAAATGCTGATTATTGGGGCAGCACACATCACCGTGGATTTAGTGAAATTGGCCAGTATGTACGGATTTGAAACAGTCGTGATCGACCCGCGTGGCGTGTTTGCAAAAAAAACTGAATTCCCCGTGCCTCCCGACCAGTTGTTTGAAAAATACCCGGCCGAAGTGCTGCCGGATTTTACGCTTGATGCCTACACTTATGCGGTTATCCTTTCACATGATCCTAAAATTGATGACAACGCACTCCACATTCTATTAAAATCAAATGTGGCCTATATCGGTGCACTGGGCAGCCGAAAGACACATGCCAAAAGGACGGCCCGTCTGCAAGCGGCTGGTTTTTCTGAAGAAGAGATCGATATCATCAATGCGCCGGTCGGCGTGGATATCAAAGCCAAGTCGCCAGCAGAAATTGCATTGAGCGTGATGGGGGAAATTATTAGGGTGAAGAATGAATTTTTGTAATGAAGAATGGCCTGTCCCGAACTCGCTTTGGGAAAGAATGAAGAATGAAGAATTACTTGTTGGCGTAGGTTGTGTCATTTGCTTAATTTAAGGGACAGGGGACAGTCCTGCGACAGCATGACCTGATTTCTTAAATGCAGCACTTTTCAATTTTCCATTCCCTATTTCGAGAAATTTTTGATGGCTAAAAATATAATTTACACCCTGCCTGGCCTCGGCTTCGACGAGCGCATTTTTAGTAGATTAAATTTATCAGCATTTAATGTCCACCACTTAAATTGGATAAAACCAGCACCTGGAGAAGCTATTCAGCATTATGCGCAAAGGCTGGCCGATAAAATGACGCCCCCTCCAGAAAATTGCATTTTAATCGGCCATTCATTCGGGGGCATAATGGCACAAGAAATAGCTGCACTTGTACCGGTCAAAAAGATCATTTTGATTTCTTCCATCAAATCGAAAAAGGAAAAACCCTTGAATTTCAGGTCAGTTGCCCCACTGGGCCTGCACCATTTTTTTTCAAAAAAAATTACACTCAGCACTTTTGATTACTGGGGGAAATATTTTGGCTATGACACGGTGGAACTACAGGGGTTGTTCAAAGAAATGATTGCCGTGCAAAGTGATGTGTACCTGCAATGGGCATTGTATCAGCTGTCGATTTGGGAAGGGGTAAATCAGGTCGCACCAGTTGTGCATATTCATGGAGAAAAGGACAAGACATTCCCCTTTAAACTGATCGCAGAGCCCGTTTCAATGGTGAAAGATGGGACACATATGATGGTTTACCAAAAGGGAAGGCAGGTAAGCGAGCTGATAAAAAGGCATTTGTAACCCCGGTTCCATCAAAAAAAGATAGCGCCAACCGAAGGGCTGGCGCTATTATGCATGTTCCAGGGGTAAATTGAAGAGAGCGTGTTTTTACAAAATGTGAATGTTTTGAAGATTGTTGTACACCAAATAATTATGAAGCAAATGTAACTAATATGATTTTATTTATGGTAATAATTTGATGAAATATTTGATTTTATCGACAAAAAATAATATAATGTAATCAAAAAAGTGTCATATTGGCAATGTAATTATTTTGCTTACTGGTCGCTTTACCTATTTTGGCCAATGTCCAAAAGCAGTACTTCCCAGTGTTCCCCGTCCACATAATTGTGAATCTTTTCGAACCCTACTTTTTCATGAGCCCGCATCGAACGAGGGTTGGAACGGGCCACCTCCGTAATGATATAAGCAAAATGAGGAGACATGCGACGGGCCATCTCCTGGTAGAGTCCGGCAAAAACCCCTTTTCCCCGATAGG
Source organism: Bacteroidota bacterium (assembly GCA_039819485.1). Classification (GTDB taxonomy): domain Bacteria; phylum Bacteroidota; class Bacteroidia; order Chitinophagales; family Saprospiraceae; genus UBA6168. The sequence goes on from JBCBRY010000063.1 coordinate 35,612, forward strand.
GTTTGTCCACGCAAACCTGGCCCATGATAAAGTACTTCGCCTCTCCTAATTTTTGCCCGTGGTGAACCGTTGCATCGATCTGCCTGAACATTTCAAATAAAACGGGAATCTCGGTCTGAAACGATCGCAGCATGACCAGTGCATAACCCGCTATTTTATTCCCATCCCGGGCGACAATGTGCGGGTAGGGTGAGTTCATCCTTTTCAGTAGTCCAAAGTCATGGTGGACAGTGACGAACCCCTGTGAGCTGGATTCTTCTGGAGAAATATTTTGTGAAAGATTGCGCGCCTGCAAATCGAGGATTTGCTGCAGTTCGCTGTCATTGATAGATACGCCGTACGTGATCATCGGGTATTACTGGAAATTTAGAAATTGGAAATTCAGAAATGGATTGCCATTTGGATCTCAAAGCAAAGCTAAATTCTCATTTGCTTAATTTCCAATTTCAGGTTTATCAATTCCTTCCACTCCGGGCAGCATCCCTTTGACCTTGGCCATCATCAGTTGGCAGCCTGCCATGTTTTGGCCCCAGGCTTCGATCATATCGGGATTGACCTCATTATTGACGGTACGCAGCAAGCTGGCCGTTTCGGCGAAGCCATTGGAAAGCTCCAGTTCGCGGTGGTATTCGTTCAGCAAATGAATGGTAGAACGGTCTGCCAGGTGGACAAAAAGAGAATTGGAAAGACTGGCCTCAACCGTGGTTACGCTGAGCCGGGCAGCAACGTATTTTTTTTCGTAGTAAGGCAGAAAACTTTTGGTCAGGACCGTTTCGTTGAACTCGGCCTCCTGCCGGATGGCCTCTACCAGGCTGGCGTAGGTTTCATGTTGTTGACTTCTTTCCCGCAGAGAGTCGATGTAAAGTGCCAGGAAAAATCCAACGACGGAGAGCAAAAGGCCGGAAATCATTTCCCAGCCGTTTTCACGGAGGTAGCTGCGGAAGGAGGGTTTGTTTTTTTCCATTTGGTAGTCAACTTATTTGGCGCAAGATAACAATAGTTTGAGTGCCGAAGAAGCTCCTTCCAAATTTCAAACCTGATTAGAGGGTAGACATATTGACCGTAGATCTTTTGTGTCAAATTCCTCTGCGGACTTTGCGCCCGCTGCGTGTTTGGTTTCTCGCACAGAGTTCGCAAAGCCCGCAGAGAGTTGTGTCTTGCATGTTTATTTGTCATTACAGGGTAGAGGGACAAGGACAATAAGAGTACAGTGGCATCTTTCCACAATTGGCCTCCCACCGTTATATCGAAAGCTTGAATAACTGTGCGTTTGACCAAATTGGCGTATACAAAACGATAATTTCTTTTTCCGTGGTTTATCGAAAGAAAATTCCTTAAAATTTAGGATATTTAAGGTCAAATTTCGTTTTATTACGGTTTAAAGATTGATCCCGACGAACCCAATATATTTTCACTAACCAAATCATTCTACCAGATGTCAAAAAACATCACCTCGCTTTCCGGCAGAAAGGGCCTTACTGACAACCTCTTTGAAAAAATGGGCCAACTCACCGAGCCGGCCGGCATCTTGACCGACGACGACGCCAAAAAACTCGCAGAAGAATATCTTGTGGGCAACGCAAGTGTCTATGGGGCTGCTACATTTTATGATTTTACCCGTCCGGAAAACAAGGGTAAAAAGGTCTATGTCTGCAATGGCACGGCATGTATGTGCGCCGGAACGCAAGGCAAACTGAAAGCAGCGCTTTCTTCTCATTTCAAAGCCGACGAAATTGGTGAAATGGCTTGCCTGGGCCGTTGCCATGAGAATAGCGCATTTTACTACAACGGTCATAATTACTCGGGTACGCAATCGGTAGCTGCAACATTCAATGGCACGCCCGACAGCATGACCCATGAAGACAGCTACCACGTTGCCGCCAAAGGACATGATATCCTCACGGGTACTGCCTACACCGTTGATGACTGCAAAAAGGCTTTGGAAAAAATGCTCAATACACCGGCTGATCAATTGTTGAGTGAAATTAAAACATCCGGACTTCGCGGCCGTGGTGGAGCGGGTTTTCCCATCGGGATCAAATTGGAGGGCTGCGCAAAAGCAGACGGCGACAAAAAATTCATCGTATGCAATGCGGACGAAGGTGATCCCGGCAGCTATTCCGACCGCTATGTACTGGAAAAACAACCCTTGAAGATGTTGCTCGGCATGATGATCGCCGGGTATGTGACGGGGGCAGACCGGGGAGTGGTTTATATTCGGTTCGAATATCCGGAAAGCATTGAAATCAATAAAAAAGCAGTCGCCGACCTGCGGGCGGCTGGCCTGCTGGGCGATGATATTATGGGCAGCGGCTTCCATTATGAGTTTAAAATAATTGAAGCGAGAGGCGCCTATATCTGCGGAGAGGAAACGGCATTGCTGGCCAGTATCGAAGGTCAGCGACCAGAGGTACGGGTACGCCCGCCGTACCCGGTGCATTACGGTTTGTTTGGAAAACCAACGGCCGTCAACAACGTAGAAACCCTGGCATCGCTTCCCTACATTTTGGAAAACGGTGGAGCGGCCTATGCTAAAATCGGAACAGCAAAATCGACAGGAACCAAGCTGCTTTCCCTCGACAGTGCTTTTAATAAACCTGGTATTTACGAGGTTGATATGGGAACGCCACTCGAGGATGTCGTCAATGAAATGGGCGGTGGATTCAAGCGTCCGGTCAAAGCCATCCATATCGGTGGCCCGCTCGGTGGCCTGATTCCAAAACATAAGATCAAAGACCTGACCGTCGATTTTGAAAGCTTTAAAAACAATAAATTTTTACTGGGGCACGCCAGCATTGTGAGTGTGCCGGAAGAATTTCCGATGGTCGCCTATCTGGAACATCTTTTTGCTTTCACCGCACACGAGAGTTGTGGAAAGTGCTTCCCCTGCCGCATTGGCTCTGTACGTGGTAAAGAAATGCTGCAAAAAGCTCAAAAGGAAGGCTACAAAATAGACGAAGAGCTGTTCATGGATTTGCTGGACACCCTGCAAACCGGCTCTCTCTGTGCGCTCGGAGGTGGAATGCCGCTTCCGGTATACAACGCCATGGAATATTTTAAAGAAGAGCTGGCGGAGTATTTTAAATAGTTATGGGTTATGAGTTATGAGTGATACAATTCATAACTCATAACCCGCCCCTTCATCTGTCAAAATTTACCTTGACATCTGAAGGGTGGCATTTTTGACAGCTGGCCTCTTCGAAATATTCCACGAAAGGCCGTCGGATGGGCTCCTGCGTCATCAGGCTGTGTTTGACCAACTTGCCCAAAAGTTCATTGGAAGTATTCATGTCGATCCAAATGGTATCGGTAGAATTTGGATAGGTAACGAGGATAACCGGGATGTTTCCGGTTTTACCCGGTTCTTCTGCTTTCACTACTTTCCACTCGTTCTTTTTTGTTTTGACGAGTGCTTGGTTTTGTTCATAAGGTACCCAGGCTATTTTCATATTGATGGCCGCATGGAAGGATGAAACATTTGCTGGCTTGGTATTTCGGATACGGGTCGGAACGAGTTCTTTGGTCTGGGTACAGGTGAGCAATGCGAATGCCAAGATGAGGGTGGCCGCTGCAATTTTGATTTTCATTTTGTCGCTATTTTAAGAATGGAATCAATAGCGAGAAGTGTACGGCGGCAAAGTAGGAAAAAGAGGGGTTTTGGCAAAATTGATGACTGATTTCATGCTGTATCGCTCATACCGTGAAGAGGCTGAGTTTTGAAAGCTTGCTTATGTGTTTAAAAATTAAAAATATTTTTTTCATCGCCTTTGTGGTATTTTTTACTGGGACTCAATGCCGGAAAACACTCTCTGCCCAGATAAACCCTATCAGTGCGAAGGAGAAAATCAACATGATAGCCGACCTTCAAACTGCTTATTTTGATGAAATCGAGCAGCCGGGTTTTGTAAGGGCGGATCAAATTTTGGAAGAAATTATCTCAGCCAGGGATACTTCTTTCATCGCTTTGTTGGAAAATGTGAAAGACTCGGTAGATGTTAGGATGTCTGAATTTCCGCCCGATATGGGGACACATGGGCCCAACGACGACAAGATCAGAAATTTGGTCAGAATGAAATACGACCTTTCAGTTTCGTTACATCAGCTCGGTTTATTTCAGGCCGGAGCAGTGGGCCTCGAGGAACAATATGAGCTAACGATGGAAATAGTCAATGAACGAATAGATAAAATACCAATTGACGTTGGAGTGCAAATTGTATTTATGCGGGAAAATGCTACTTCGTTTACACCTTTTCTGTTGCAAACATTGGATAGTATAGAAGTGGTTGACGATAAGAAAGGCAGCATGATAGCCGATATTCTAAGGTATTCAGAATATCAGGATTTGGATAAACACATTGTAAAAAGAGTAGACCGGTTCGAAAGCGAATACAGCGTTTGGGGAAGATTGATCCATGCATTGGAAGGTCATGCAAGCGAACCGGCAGTCGACTTTTTGCTGAATAAATTTCGAACCACCCCTGATGAAAATAAAAAGAAAACCATGCTTTCCGTGCTGTGTGAATTTTCGAAAGAGCCAATCAATAATGAACTTGTAAGAATGATTGAAATAGTAATTGATGAAAACCGCAATTTACTGTCGTCTTTTTCCAGATGTAAGAATTGACAGATACATCATAAAACAAGGCGCTCAGTTGTGCCAAGTTCAGCGAAGTGCAACTTGAAACCAAAAACCAAAAACCAAAAACCAAATAAAACCCAATATTGAAGAAAAATAAAAATCACCAATTATGTCGATAGAATCCTTAACCACCAGTATCCCCCACGCGGTTGCCACCAAGACCGCCCTGATCAACAATGAACCGTTCGCCATTAAGGAAGGCGAGACGATCCTCGAATTTGTCCGCCGTTACAAGGGCAAGGACTTTGTGCCAACCCTCTGTGATGCACCCAATCTCGAAGCGTTTGGCTCATGCCGGGTGTGTAGTGTACAGGTGGGCAAAGTCGGCAACGGATCGCATTTGAAAACCGTCGCATCCTGCCATACGCCCGTAGCAGAGGATATGATGGTATTCACCGAAAGCGAATCCATTCAGAAGCTGCGGAAAAACATCATCGAACTGGTGCTTACCGACCACCCGCTCGATTGTCTGACTTGCGAGGTGAATGGCAACTGCGAGTTGCAGGATGTGGCCGCCCGGGTTGGCATCCGCAAGGTGCGCTATCCAGCAGGCGAGGTACACACCGAGCGGGAAAAGGATTTGAGCCATCCGTACATGACGGCGGATATGTCGAAATGCATTATGTGCTACCGCTGCGTAAGAGCCTGTGATGAAGTGCAGGGACAGTTTGTGCTGGGAGTGAGCGGACGTGGTTTTGACAACAAGATCATCATGGGACTGGATGACAGTTTCCTGAACTCTGATTGCGTTTCCTGCGGTGCCTGTTCACAGGCCTGCCCGACGAGTGCGATCCACGACGTTTTCCAGTCCAAGGCCGTGGTGGGCCAGGATAAAGTTCGGACCACTTGTACCTATTGTGGAGTGGGGTGCAACCTGGAAGTAAGCGTAAAAGACGGCAGCATCCTGAGTATCCAGGCACCTTACAATGCTGATGTAAATCAAGGGCATACCTGCCTGAAAGGGCGTTATGCATTTAAATTTTACAATCATCCTGACCGCCTGAAAAATCCTTTGATCAAAAAGAACGGAAAATTCGAGGAGGTGAGCTGGGACGAGACATATGATTTCATTGCTGAAAAATTGATGGCCATCAAAAATGAGCACGGCCCCGATGCAATCGCCGGTATTTCTTCTGCAAGGACCACCAATGAGGAAAACTATTTAATGCAGAAAATGATCCGGGCGGTCATCGGAACGAACAATATCGACGGGTGCGCCAGGGTTTGCCATTCGCCAACGGCGCTCGGTATGCAACGGACCTTCGGGACCGGAGCGGCCACCAATTCCATCGAGGACCTGAAATATACCGACGCCATGCTGGTCGTCGGGGCCAACCCGACCGCGGCTCACCCCGTCACCGGAGCGAAGATCAAGCAAAATGCCATGAAGGGCAAAACACTGATCGTCATCGATCCGCGCCGGACGGAACTGGCGAAATATGCACACCACCATTTGCAGTTGCGGCCAGGGACAAATGTGGCTGTCCTGGACATGATGCTTTATTACATCATTACGGAAGGTCTCGCAGCGGATGAATACATCAACGACCGCACAGAAGGTTACGAGGATTTCAAACAAGGAATTTTAGGATTGGATATTGACCGCCTGGAAGAGGTGTCCGGTGTGCCACGTGAACAGGTCAGGGCCGCTGCAATTGCCTATGCAAAAGCCGGTGCGGCCATGAGTTTCCACGGACTTGGAGTCACCGAGCACTATCAGGGCACCTATGGTGTCATGCTGATCGCCGACCTCGCCATGATTACCGGAAATGTTGGAAAACGGGGCTGTGGTGTCAATCCTTTGCGGGGACAAAACAATGTGCAGGGCATGGCCGATATGGGCGTTCAGCCCTATCAGGGAGCTGGCTACCTGCACGTCGAAGACCCGGCTCATATTCAGCGTTTCACCGATTTTTACGGTGTGGGTTCAATGCCGACAAAAACGGGCTACACCATCCCTGAAATGTATGATGAAGCACTGAACGGCAAACTCAAAGCCTTGTGGCTGACCGGCGAGGACGTGGTTCAGTCCGATCCGAATTCGCAACGGGTGATCAAAGCGTTGAAAAAACTGGACTTGCTGATCGTACAGGAAATTTTCCACACGGTCACTTCTGAATTTGCGCACGTCATTTTACCCGGTGCCTCTTTTCTCGAAAAAGAAGGAACCTTCACCAATGGCGAACGCCGCATCCAGCGGGTGCAAGAAGTGGTCAAACCAGTGGGTAACAGCAAACCGGACGGGCAGATTTATGTCGAAATGATGAACCGTCTTGGCTATGAACAGGCGCCCTATACGGCCAAAGGCATGTTGGAAGAAATCAGCCAGATCGTTCCGTTTTTCGCAGGCGTGAAATGGGATGAACTGGGCGACCAGGGCAAGCAGTGGCCAGTGGCACCCGATGGCACCGGTACACAGATCTTGCATACCGATACCTTCAAGCGGGGCAAAGGCAATTTTGTCTTCCGGGATTTTGTGGAAACCAATGAAATACTCGACCACCAGGCCGAATATCCAATGATCCTGACCACCAACAGAAACCTGGAACATTACAACGCCGGTACCATGACCCGCCGAACCGCCAACGTTGAATTAATTACGGAGGACGTACTCTGGGTCCACCCCAAAGATGCCCGCAAAAAAGGCATCGAACCAGGTGACCTTGTTCGCATCGAGTCGGCCCGTGGCCATGTTGATATCAAAGCACATGTGACCCGCGATGTAAAACCCGGCGTGGTCAGCACGACTTTCCACTTCCCGGATGTACTGGTCAATGACGTGACGGGAGATGTGCATGATGATATTGCGAACTGTCCGGAATACAAGGTGGTGAGCGTACGGATTGCGAAGGTTGGATCGTAAAGAGGTGATTCAGTCAACCAAGGCTTTCCAGGGTGGTCCTCCCTGGAAAGCCTTTTTTGTTTATCAACTAATGAGACCTGGTTTCCTGCAATTATGGATGGAACCATTTCAACCTCCTCTCCTTGCTTGGCTCCTTTGACAGCATCTCAACGTGCCTGTTCTGAACCTTGCCACGAAAGCTGCTGGTTCGAGTCAAGACTTGCCTTTTTTGAAAAAAAAATTGCGGAAACTGTCACACTCACCTGATCCCTGGATTAACCTTTTAGGCCGCACTCAAAAAGCCGAATGGCTTACAGCTATATCTATTCAAAAAATCTCAAAGCATTTCTAATATGAGAAACCAGTGATACTTTGCATTAGTGTTTTCTTGCATCCTGGGAAAACGTATTCAACACTCATTCATGGTTTCCCTTTTAACATTAAATTAATTATGAAAAATCTTACTGCATCGAACCGGCTATTTCCTCCATTTAACTTAGTCCCTTATCTTTTTCTTGCCCTTTTTGCTGTCCCCCTGAACGGACAAACCCTGCACGTTACCCAACTCAATGGTCATACGATGGGCTTTTATGTGACGGGGATAGCAGATCAAGACCTGGTCTATTATCGTTTTTCAGATGGATATTACACCGTAAAGGTGGCAGATGAAATAGAGAATCCCGATGCGATGGTCAAAAGATCATCATCGGAGCCCCTGCTGGTGTCTGCTTATGTCGCAAAGAAAAACGGCCCTATCAAATACGCCGGCGCCGTATCGACCGAAAATACTTCTTCCAACGGAACCATACCCGATGTTCTCATGGGCGACGATAACCTGCTCCGGGTCAGTACGAGCTGGAGCCCTTTCTTCGAAACGGGCGGAATTGAAGATTTCTCGGATAACAGTTTGCTGCCGCCCTTGCAAATCCCAGGAGGGCAATCATGGTATTTTCTAAACCTGACCGTCCAGAACCCTAATCCGGACACAGATTTTCCAGGGGAGATTCGGCTTGAATATGAAAACAATGTCTTTACAATTGAAAACGCATTGTTTGGACAGCGGCAAATTAAATCAGACAATGATGGGATGTTTCCGTTCACCACGATTACCTCGCTTAATGGCGTAACCGACATTTGGAGTGTAGATGAAACAACTCTCAGGGTCGGTGTCAACATACCTGCCGGAGTCAAACAGGTGCATGTCCAGCTCGTCGTATCGGGTGTCCCTTCGCAAGGCTTTTCATCTATGCTAAAAGCCGGACTTTTTGACGACAAGAACGTACGGCTCGATAAAGATGAACTGGACCTGGTGGCCAATGCCTATCCATACGACCCCAACGGCATCATGGGGTATAATACCTTCCGAAAAATCTGTGCTTATTCCGACGAGGTGGAATCGCTGAGATTTCGAGCTTATTTCCAAAATGAAGGGAAAGGCGATGCCATCCGGGTAGCGGTAAATGTCAGGATCAACCCGGACGTACTCGACGGCTACTCAGTTGATAATATCAAATCAAGCCATCCCACTCCTACATTTGAATATGACCAAGCTGCCGGTATTCTCACATTCGGGTTTTTAGATATCAATCTGCCCGGTTTGCAGGCAGAGCCAGCACCTCTTCTTCAAGATACCAAAGGCTGGGTAGATTTTACGATCAATACCAATGAGTGTATCGAAGGAGAAGGTTGTTTTTTAACGACCGGCGAAGTAATCTTTTACGGAATCAATGACTTTATCCAAATTACCCCTTTCGAAACAGAGGTGAAACATTACGTCGCCAAATGCAATGAGACTACCTCCTGTACAGTTCCTGTGGTCATTCCGCAAATCACTTGCGAGGAAGATGATTCAGGGCCTAATGTTGATACGGATTTGGATTTTCATGATCCAATCATTCCATTCATTGATGATAATGGTGATTTGTCAACCGGAGGTCAACCAAGGCCACTGATCGTTTCGAGTTTGCCCACTGTTTTTGGAAATAGCTTTAATGTGAAAATTCAAACGGAGCATGACGACGAACCGGTCACGATCATGATCACCAACCTGGTCGGCGCTCCCATTTTTTACCAAAATCAAATGCTTCCGGCACTTTACGAAGCCACCTTTTGGGCCAGTGACTGGGAGCCGGGCATGTACCTGCTTACTGCTCGGCAGGGAACTGAAATAGAAACCATAAAAATAATTAAACAATAAGCCCGGGTGATTGAGAAAAGAGCGCTAAAAATGACACTTTTGTTTTTGCAAAAGATTGATTTTCAGTGCCAGAAGTGAATTTCAAGTAACGTAAAAATGACATTTTTTCTTTGCCTGAAAAAGAGTTTAAAGAATTGGAAGTCAAGTATTTGCCAAGTAAAAAGTGTCATTTTTACTGATACCTGATTTGATCAATTGCTCAGCTGACACAGGTTTATGGGTATGATAATTTTCACCTTGAACTAGTTTGCTTTAGCAAAACCTTTCCGTAGGAAGGGTTTTGCGCTTTTAATTAAAAACAAGCCGTAATGAACTGCACCGCCAAGATTCTTTTTTTTCTCCTGCTCATTTCAACGTATACAGCGACCGTGCTGCCCGGCCAATCAGATAGTACAGGCTTTTTTCTTTTAAAAGAAGCCAAAACATTGCGAGCCTCAGGGGAAATTGAATTGGCCAAAGAAAAAGCGAAGGAGGCGTCATTGCTCTTTCAAGAAGGGAAAAATTGGTTGGCCTGGGTGGATGCCTTCGAAGAACAGTATGAATGTGCATTTGCCGGTGGAGCAAAACACATTGGCGAACAGGGGCTTCAGAAATTGGTGGAAACGCACGAAGCAATTCAATTGAACAATGAGTTTTCACCATTGGCCGATGGGCAGTTGCTGCGGCATATCGCTTATATTTTTCACAACACCGGTGAATACCAACGTGCTCTTGCTTATTATGAAAAAGCACTTGTCCCGGCTGGAGAAGCAGGTGATCTAAAACTTTTGCTGCAACTGTACACGAATGCAGCGAGTGTTTGCTGGGCAACCGGGAATATCCATGCCTCACTTGCTTACAACGAAAAGGCCCTGCCATTGGCAAGGGAGTTGGACAATCAACGGTATGAAGCATATTTGCTTTCCAACCTGGCCGATATTTGGCGGATGCTCGATGTCGCAAAGGCCATTCCCTACTACCAGCAGTCATTACAGTTAGAGCCCGATAATCCGCTGGCCCATTCCCTCCTGTCCAAAGCTTATCTCGAAACCGGAGAGTTGGAACAGGCGATGGAAATGGCCCGCCGGTCGCAGTCACTTGCGGAAGATGGCGAATCAGTTACGGATGCACTGCACCAGGTAGGCCGGGTCTACTTTGCGCTGAAAGAGTATGACCAGGCCATGAATTTTTACCAAAAAGCACTGGCACGGGGACGGGAGACATATGGTTCAAATCATCCCGAATGTGCCAAAATACATTGCTATTTGGGCGATGTGCTGCTGGAAAAAAATAATTATAACGCTGCATTGGCCGCTTACAACGAAACACTAAAAGAACTGCTTCCGCTGTTTTCCCCTACCGACGAAAGCCAGAATCCAACTATTGAAGAATTAACAGAATACGACGTATGGACGCTGAATGCCTTGTATGGGAAAGGTAAGGTGTACTCAAAACGCTTTCAACAATTTGGTCAAACTACTGATCTGGAAAAATCCATCGCAGCTTCGGAGTTGGCCATTTTGCACATGCAAAACATAAAATCCAGATTTCTGGACGACGAGTCAAAATACCTGATCAATGACTTTTATTATTCCGCTTGCGACCTTGCCATGAAAGCCAGTTTTCAACTGGCAAGAACAGAAGTTGCAAAGGAAAAGGCCTACGAGGCGGCTTTCGCTATTTCCAACCAAACCAAGGCCATTGTGCTCGCAGAAGCACTCTACCGGAAAGAGATAAAAGAGCAGGCCAACGTGGACGAGGCGTTGCTGTCTCGAGAACGGGCAGTCCACGGACAGATCGTCCTCTGGGAAAAAAGGCTCAGGGAGTCAGAAGCACCAGGGTATCTGAAAACCTGCCAAGACAGCCTGTTCGCTGCCAGAACTGCCCTGAAAGCAATAGAATCGGAAATGGACGCAAGATATCCTGCCTATGCGGCGGCCAAATTTCAATTTCGCCGGCAACCACCGATCGCTGACATCAGGCAAGAATTGCCCGAAGAAACAGCTCTCATCGAATACTTCCTGGCCGATGATGCCATTTATACTTTCGTTCTGTCAAAAGACACTTTCTGGGCGGCTTCACAAACCCGATCAATTGATTTCGATATTGCAATCGAACAATTCATCCAGACCATCAGCGATTGGCAATATGTTGAGGACTCCTCGTCGGTTGCTTCCAAAAAATATCTGGACAATGCGTGGTTTCTTTATCAGCAATTGCTGCAGGCACCGCTGCAACTGACCAGTGCCCGGCGGCTGGTCATTGTTCCCGATGGCATCTTGGGGCTGCTCCCGTTCGAACTCCTGCTGACCGAAAATTACATCGGTGACTGGGCCGACCGGGATGTGCCTTTCCTGTTGAAAGACAAGGCCGTGAGCTATCGCTTTTCAACCGCCCTGCTGCAAACAAACACCGATGGCAGCTACAGCAATTGGGGAGGTTTTGGATCAGACTTCAGTGACCTGGCGGCCCGTTCCCGGGTCGATGCCGAACAACTGGTGTTGAGAAATGGTGGACAGCTTCCGTTTGCAGATGATGAAGTCCTGGCCATCGCTAGTTTGTTTGGAGGCGACTCATGGATCAACCAGCAAGCAACGCGGGAAAATTTTTTGAAAAATGCGGAGAATTATGGAATACTCCATTTAGCGACCCACGGCATTGTGGATCGAAATGACCCGCTGCGCTCCCGCCTGCTGTTTACCAGCTCTGCCATCGAAGATGAATCGGCGGTGTACGCGCATGAAATTTACAGCATGCAGTTAAAAGCAGGATTGACCGTTCTCAGCGCCTGCAACAGCGGCACCGGGGAATGGAAAAAAGGAGAAGGAATAATGAGCCTTGCCAGAGCGTTCGCTTTTGCCGGTTGCCCCAGCTTGGTCATGAGCCTCTGGAACGTGTCCGACCAGTCTACATCTGAACTGATGACCGCTTTTTATCAAAACCTGAAAGCTGGCCAATCCAAGGATGAAGCCCTCCGGCAGGCCAAACTCTACTACCTTAAATCCACATCGAGTGAATATGCCAAACCGATCTACTGGGGAAGCTTTGTGGCAGTGGGAAACATGGAGACTTTGGTTGTTGCTGAGGATAATATGATAAGCGGATATTGGCAGCTGGTGCTAGGTGGGCTGTTTTTGATTTTGTTGCTGTTTTTTTTGCAGTCAAGGCGTAGGAAAGTTGTCTAAAAAAAAGTGTTTAAGATTTCGGAAATCTGTTTTCCTGGATAAGGTTAAGGGAATTGGAAATCGGGCTTTCAAAATACGAGATTTCCGAAATCTTCGCTTCCATAATATGCAATTTATTAGACTGAACATTTAATGTTCTCCAATTCTTTTA
>JBCBRY010000064.1:0-47390 GCA_039819485.1 Bacteroidota bacterium
GCCTGCACAGCCGGCTGTGCAGGCCGCCCCTCCGCGTTACTTTGAAAAAAAAAATCCGTTCACCTGTCACGTTTTATCCACTGCACTCATATATGGTTAAATTAAACAAATCAACAACCAACAAAAATAAAACGACCTTTAAGCAGGTGATCAAAAATATGGAGCGCTAAAAATGACACTTTCATTTTGGCAAATGTTTGGTTTCCGTAGCTTAAAACGCTGTTTCAGGTGAAGGAAAAGTGTCATTTTTTTTGAACAATCAATTAATAGAAAAATCAATTTAAACAATACTCAAATGAAAACAATTAACACCATGCCGATATAACAATCGGATTCCGAACAACTATTTTGTGCTATAACCTTCCATCCAATGGCCTCGATCATTTAAGAGAGGTCAATAAAAACATTTAAAGAAGGTACGCCCAAAGAACTGGTCAAAGGCTGAGCCAGGCCTGCCTGGCTCATGTCGGTGTATTTTTTTGCCCAGCTGGACGGGGTAACGTACCCCGTTCGGCCCCGGCTCTCTTTTGCCTTAAACCCGCCCTCCGGGGCTACTCAAACAATATTTATTAAACCCAGCAACCGGCACTGCCCGGAGCTACAAACTATTTGTGTTATGAAAAAATCAATTGAAACCGTCACCAAAATTATGCGTCTCGTTCTTTTCTGTGTACTCGCCGGATTTATGTCCATGAGCTTTGATATGGCCCAAACTGCGGAGGGTCTTACTTTGGTGAATTGTCCAGCACCCGGCTTTACAGCCATCAATAATGGATGCACCGGGCCGTGTGAAATTACTTTTGCCAACCAGTCCATTAATGCCAGTTCTTACGAGTGGGATTTTGGTGACGGTAATTGTTCTTATGTAGAAAATCCACGGCATACTTATCAGTCAGCTGGAACATATACGGTTAAATTAACGGCAATGATGGATGGATGCACCGTCCCTTATATTGGGACGGTTGATATTGTTGCCTTTTAATTAGACTAAGAAAAAACCACTGTGCATTATTTAGATGTATGGTGGTTTTTTATTTGATCGATTTTTTCTTCAAACCACTTTTTCGAAATCATCCGCTTTGAATTCTCCAGGTACCTGTACATTTTTTTATCTATTTCTTCTCTTGTTTCTTTACGGTAAACAAGGTCAGCTAATTTTTTTATGGCCAGTATGAAATTAATATAGACTTCCTTTTTCTCAGTTGCCAGGTAATTATTTCTCCTGATCAATTTTTCAAAGGCTTCCAACTGAGACAATAGAAAATCATATTGATCATTGTCCTCAAAGAACTGCTCAAACCAGACCCGTACCAAAAGGGTTTTTGTTGAAATTTGATAAACGGGATTGGAGAACTGGTGCTGGCCGACCTGATCCATTGCAGCCTCATAATTTTTACTATGAAAATATAAAATAGCCAGACCCAATATTTTAGCATCCTCCCGTACATTGTCGTCCAAATATTTTTCATACTCCTCAATAAAATTTTTTGTCCAGGCAAATTCATGTTCCAAACTGCCCATTGAAACAATGTTCGTAAAATCTGCTTCCTTTATTTTATTGTTATCCAATATCAGATCAAGTTCAAGTCCTAACTTATACAACGCCAACAATTCACGATGAAAGGCAGTCAAACCTTTATTTATTTTACCTATAGCGTAGTTCCGTAAATTGAGCAGTACATTCATGCCATCATCCCTGCTTATTTTATCATTGAATTTTTCCAATTGTCTTTTTCCAATTTCATACGTTTGCTCGTTTTTTTCAGCATCGTGCAATAAAAATATGTTTTCATATAAATTAAATATGGGGTTTTCTTTTTTAAACGCATCGGTAGCGCTCATGCTTATATCTAAAAATTGAGGCTTAACATTATTAGCAAAAATCCGTTCCCTGTTTTTTATCTCACTTCCAAACTGCCATTTTCCCAACACAAAAAAACGGTCCATATCTTCCATGACATCTTCAATGGTAAAAATTGGTTTTTTATATTTATCCGTCTGCGGATGAAAAAAATACTCGTATTTCAACCACATTTCATTATTATATACATGAATGTCTTTATAGGGTAATGCCTCCAATTCATCAATTAAATGTTTGGTTGTTTTTTCAAAAAAGGAAAATAGGTTGCGATGGGCATATGCCTGGTTCAATACTTTCTTTTTTTCAAATTTATTTTTCTTCAGTTCCAGGTCGGTCAGATATTCTTCCGTTAAAATTTTCAAGTCAGAAATAAGGTTGCGCATACGGCCGTCATGGTATTTTTTTCCAGCAAATAGTCGTCTGAATATTCGTTCTTTGGTCATTTTAAGCGAGTCAAAATCGGGATAAAACGGCTTGAGTACTTCATATAATTTCAAGACCAGGGGATTGGAGTTGTAATAGGGGGACTGGAGGAATTTTTTGAAGCGGCGAAATTCGTCCCTGTCCAGTGAACGTAATAATTTAATCAGGTTTGTGTTGTTCATAATTTACTATTTTCTGCTACAATATACGCAATTCTGAATTATTGATTATTAATTGTCAATCAGCACTTTAAATAAATTTAAATTCTCTTTTTAAAAAATTTAATTACTACAAACCGAATTATTTGTACTTCATTTTCCCGCCATTTACAGCTTACCTTGCAGCAGATAGAAAACAGAAACCGAATTAAAATACCATTACTTCGATTAACCAAAAATTATGGCAAAATATCCGAGCATAGCAATAACGACCAAAAACGGCTTTCGGCTGATTGATGCTTCGGACATCATGTATTGCCAGGCAGAAGGTCATCGTACCCGGCTTTATTTAATTGAAAATAAAATGATGGAAGTCAACAAAAAACTTAAAGAGGTAGGTGAATTATTAGGAGAGGAGACCTTTGCCCGCATCCACCATTCCACCATTATCAACCTCGCCCATCTGAAAGAATACATCAACGGCCCCAGCAATTTGGTGCGCATGAGTGACGGATCGGAGCTGGCGGTTTCTACGAGGCGGAAAGGGGAGTTGATTAAGAAATTCATAAGGATATAATAAAAACCAATTATTGCAACAACTTACTCTGACTTTGACCTAACAAGATCATCGTGCATTAAAAGTGTAAGCAACTTTTTTTTCTTCAAAAAATACTGATATCCAAAGCAACAGACCGGGAAAGAAAACCCTGGACAATAGCTGAACTTGAATAAATAAAAAATACTGGTAATACCGCCCCCGGTTGCTGCCAGGCTTTAGGCAAATGCATGAATTTGCCCTGGTCGTGTATTGCCCAAAAAAATAAAATCCAGGCGGAATCCGAAAAGCCTCAATAGAGTAGGAATCATCTGTCAATGGGGATATTTAAATCCTTGCATTGTCCAAATTTTTTTCATTATGTCTTCAAAAACAAATGCATTAACCCCGGTCATGGTGAAACATGGCCAAACCTACACCGATTATGACAACCTCGCCCTGGTCGAATGGTGCACCCCAAAATATTTTGGGTTTCAAGTCTGTTTCTCTGTTACCGTGGAAGGGAAAATGGTCATTTTAACAGTCACCATTAAAACGCCCTTTGGCAATTACTCGAAAAGCTTCAAATTTAACAGTGACCTGTCATGGACCTGGCAGCCCATTGGCCGCGCCAAAGTGGTCATCTCCATTGGTAACTTTCAGGACAACGGCGCTTCCATTAGTTTTGATTTGACCGTCAAACTCTGTGTTAAGATCCCTATCCTTGGCTGGAAATGTATATCTTATACCCACCACTTTGTCATCCCTGACAACCCAGCCGACACTGATAACATCTCAGCATCAGATTTCCACGCCGTATTGAAACTGCAGGAAATGGCCGATTCCTGATCAAATGACAATTGATAGTGACCGTCATTTCACAGCAACCATTGCCCGGGCTGGCCAGTGCCTGTCCAGCCCGGTTGCAGCCCCAACAACTGCTGCAAATTGATTTGTCCGGTCGGTAAAGGCGCTTTGATCAAGGAGTTCAGAAAAATCGTTTTTTCAAATGGAGCGGCTGTGCGGGCCGTTCCATTTGTAATTATAGATTTACCAAATATTGAAAATTTATCAAATCGGTAAGTGCTTGGACAAAAATAAGGAACACTAAAAATGACACTTTTATATTGGCAAATGTTTGATTTCCAAGTTTCAAAAATCTTTTTCAGGCAAAGGAAAAGTGTCATTTTTTTTGACCACCTGCTTACTTCCCTTGTCGTATCATATTTATTTTTATTCACACACTCGGCATTTTCCATCCATTGTGATATTTCGCCGCCAATAATCTATTCGCTTTTTTGTTTTTAATAAATTTTCCATTCACAGCATCCCAATAGATTTTCTTCCCTGTTTTAAATGCAATATTCCCCATCTGCGCATTGATGGCCGCAACACTGCCGGAGTCAATTGGCGTATTTAATTTCGACACATCATTGGCTTTAATGGCTTCCACAAAATTGTGTGTGTGCAGGTCCAAATAATTGACGTCATCCGGCCGCTCATATTTTTCAATTAATTCCATTTTTGGATCACCCCATTCACTGTATCCTTTCGACACTTTTTCGACATACACTTCAAAGCCGCCCCGATCGACGACAAGCGTTCCGTTGTTGCCGATAAAAGCGATGCCTTCCCGTCGGCCATAAGGGCCAATATCGATGCCTGTGGCATGCTCCCAGAGCATATTAAAATCTTTATATTGAAAAACGGCCTGCAAAGTATCGGGTGTTTCCGAAGCATCGTCGGGATAGGCCAGTTTGCCACCGGAGGCCATCACCGAAACGGGCGCCTTTGCCTGCATGGCATACAACGCAATGTCAATTTCGTGCACGCCCCAGTCCGTCATCAGGCCGCCGGCATAATCCCAGAACCAGCGGAAATTGAAATGGAAACGGTTTTTATTGAACGGTCGGTTCGGCGCCGGGCCGAGCCAAGCCCGATAGTCAACGCCCGCAGGTGCGGGTTCGTCCGGCACGCGGTTCACTGGCTTCATCCACCCCTGGTAGGCCCAAACTTTTACCAACCGGATATTCCCCAATTTACCCGAACGCACCAAATCAATGGCTTCCCGGTAGTGCGGCCCGCTGCGCTGCCACTGCCCGACCTGTACTATTTTTCCGCTCTTTTTTGCAGCGTCCAGCATCACATTACATTCTTTAATAGAATTGGCCAATGGCTTTTCCACATAAACGTGCTTGCCGGCCTGCACCGCATCCACCATTTGTTTGCAGTGCCAGTGGTCAGGCGTGCCGATGACCACGGCATCAATATTTTTATCGTTCAGCAATTCCCGGTAATCGGCATGAATGACGGGAATATTTTTCCGGAGTTCTGCATAATCATTCAAACGCCGTTCGACTACACTGCTGTCCACATCACAAATGCCGACCAAGTCCACTTCCGGTATTTTCAATAGCGAATTGGTATTCGACCAGCCCATGCCATTACAACCGATCACACCGATCTGCAATTTTTCATTAGGCGAAATTCTTTTCGCTGCGATTTTATTGGACAGTAAAATACCCGCGCTCACAGCGGAAGTGTTTTTGATAAAGGTGCGTCGTTTCATAATTGATTTTTTAGGTTTCAGGGATCAGAGGCCAGGAGTCAGAACAGCTGACTCCTGGCCTCTGATCCCTGAAACCTCTATAAACTTATATTCCTTAAACTCTCTTTCCATCCGCTCAAAATCATTCGTCATGCCCAAGATAAATCCGCCGCCACCGGCACCGCAAATTTTTAATTTAAAAAAATCGCTGTCCATGCCCGACTTCCAAACTTCTAAAAAATTGTCGGGAATCATTTTTTCTAAAAATAAAAATTGAAACTCGCTGATTAAATTAAATACGTCAAACAGTAGCCCCCAATCACCTTCTACAAAATAATTAATAGCCTGATCGACGATGGGCAAGAAATCATTATTTATTTTTTGCTGAAAAAATACATCTTTATTTTTTTCCAAAAAATATTCAATCAATGGCGTGGCCGATCTTTGTATTTTAGTGTCGAGCAAAAAAAGTGAATAGGGCTTTTTTATTTTAGGCAACTCCGCTTTTCCGATTCCTTCCTTACTTAAAATAACGGCCGAATTTAAATAGCAGATCAATGGGTCCGTACCGCTGCTGGTGCCATGGAAAAAACCTTCCATCTGTGCCAACGTTTTTTTCAGCATGGTTAAATCCTTTCCTTCCCGCACCATACAATAACGGTCAAAAATGGCGGCTACCAAAGCCCCCGAACTGCCCACTCCGTAGCCCGTTGGGATATTGGAGGCAAAATGCAATCCATCCGATAATTCTTTTTTAAAACGGGCCATGTCCAATTTTATAAAGAGGGGCGCAGTACTTAAATATTCTGCAAACTCCATCAACCGGTCTGCCCATTTATCTTTTTTGTCCGAAAAATCCCAATGACCTGCATATAAGTCCAATGGCATCGCCAAGGCCTGCGAACCAAGGTTCACGGTGTGTTCACCGAACAATAATATTTTAGCAGGGTATTTTTTCATGCTGTAACTCCGATTGGTAACCGGAGAAATGGATTGCTCCGACCAACAATCGGAGTTACGTTTACATTATTACTTTTGCAAAAAAAACTATGCAACGAAAAGCCTATCGCCTCAAAGCGGGCAATGTACGCAATCTGAAAATAATAACCGAAAACCTGCCCGATCCATCTGCCGATGAAGTGACCGTTGAAGTAAAAGCCATCGGCCTCAATTTCGCCGATGTATTTGCTATTTGGGGGCTTTACAGCGCCACGCCACCGGGCGAGTTCACACCCGGTCTTGAATATTCAGGTGTGATCGCCAAAGTAGGTGCCAACGTCACCAATGTAAAAGTAGGCGACCGGGTGATGGGGGTTACCCGTTTTGGCGGTTATTGTACGCATCTCAACATTGGCCACCAATACGTCATTCCGCTCCCAGGCGAATGGTCGTTTGAAGAGGGCTCCGCCTATTTGGTGCAGGTGCTCACAGCCTTTTATGGCCTGACCAACCTGGGGGGATTGGAGAAAGGTCATTCCGTTTTGATCCACAGTGCTGCGGGCGGTGTGGGCACCCTGGCCAACCGCATTGCCAAAAAAATGGGGGCCTTTACCATCGGCACCGTGGGCAGTTCCAACAAACTGGATTTGCTGAAAGAAGAAGGCGTGGACCGGGGCATCGTCCGGGGCGATGATTTTGCCCAAAAGCTGGACGAAGCACTCGGTGACCGGGAACTGAACATCGTGATGGAATGCATTGGTGGCAAAATATTGAAACAGGGTTTTGCAAAATTGGCACCACAAGGCCGCTCCATCGTTTACGGCGCCGCCCAGTATGCTTCCAATGGCGACAAGCCGAATTACCTGCGCCTGTTATTGATGTATTTGAAAAGACCAAAAATTGACGCCCAGCAACTGGCCGAAGATAACAAAGGCATCCTTGGCTTCAACCTGATTTATTTATATGAAAAATCAGAACTGATGCACGAACTGTTGGCGGAAATAAAAAAACTCAACATTGGCAAACCACGCGTCGGGCATACCTTTGAATTCGAAAAACTACCTGATGCTGTCCGGCTTTTTAAATCAGGAAAAACGACGGGCAAGGTGGTGATTAAAACTTGATCCAAACTCATTAATGAATATTGTGGAAGAAGCAGAAAATACTGGCATCCAGCTATCGATTTTTGTCGGCATCTAACCAACAAAAATCGAACAATGGTTTTTTAAAGGGGAGGCAGATCCAAAATGGAGTTTCCATATTGGATCTGCCTCCCCTTTAGAAAATCCTTGTCACAAATAAAAGGGACATTGAGTCCCTTTTATTTGTTCGTCGGAGACGGAAGTTCTGCTTCCCACAGAGTTTATAGCAAAATTATTTTATCATTATTTATGCAATACAAAATAATATTCATCGATGCCCCCATCGTAAAAGCGAAATCAGGCGGCATCACCTACCGGGAAATTGATGGACTGGCATTTTCCAGAAATATAGAAGCAGCCATCTTGGAAAAACAATCGGAAGGGTACGAATTTGTTGATATGTATCCGATCACTTCACCAAAAGTGAAAGAAAAAATGCATAGTGCCGCTATTACCACAGGCATGATGTTAAATTTCAAAAAATAAAAAAATGAAATACAAAACCATGTTCATCGATGCACCGATCATTAAAACAAAAATCAGTGGATTTCCCATGAGGGAGATAAATGGGCTACAATTTTCCAAAGATATTGAAGCAGCTGTATTGGAAAAAGAACAGGAGGGTTATGACTTGTTCAGCATGAACGCAGTGCATTCAGGCAAGCCCAAGGAAGGCATCACTGCGCACGGCATCACCACCGGAATGATATTGACATTTAAGAAAAGCAATTAAGGGGTCAGACCGCTTTGCTGTCAGGGGTCAGACCACTTCGTTGTCAGAAGTCAGACCACTTCGTTGTCAGAAGTCAGACCGCTTTGCTGTCAGAGGTCAGACCACTTTGTTGTCAGAGGTCAGACAATTAGAAAGCAAAGACGAAAAGTATTATCTGACTTCTGACAGCGCAGCGGTCTGACCTCTGACAGCAAAGCGATCTAACCTCTGACCTCTAAAAGAAAAACACATGACGACTTTTATCTGTAAAAAATTTCAAGAGTTGTCGCTGAAAGAATTATACGACATCATGGTGCTGCGGCAAGCTGTTTTTGTGGTGGAACAGGACTGTGTTTATTTAGATGCCGACGGTAACGACCACGCTGCCTGGCATTTAATGGGCTTTGACGAACAACAACAATTGGTAGCTTATACCCGCCTGCTACCCAAAGGAACGACCTACGAAAAGTATCCTGCCTTTGGCCGCGTCGTTACATCCCCGTCGGTACGGGGCAAAGGTATTGGCCGTGCATTAATGGAGCATACATTAAACTGGATGGATAAAATATTCCCCGCTGAAGATGTGAAAATTTCGGCACAGTGCTATCTCGAAAAATTTTATAGAAGCTTCGGCTTCGAGGTTGTGGGAGAGGAATATTTAGAAGATGGTATTCCGCACTATCCAATGCTGCGAAAAGCATAACAATTAATTCAAGAAAGCCACCTTATTTCTTTTTTTCAAAAGACTTACCTTCGCACCCGCAAAGTACTACGGACGGCCAGTCCGTGATATCAGTAACTCGGATTGTTAATCCGAGAAACCGATTTATCCAAAAAAGACGCGCAGCTCGGATTAACAATCCGAGTTACGACAACCAACCAAAATAACATGAGTAAAATTGATTTTGCAAAAATTGAAAAAGGCGTCAATGGTTATTTGGACGCTGCCTTGAACGATGGTAAAATTGACCGCCAGAGCTATGAAATGGCGAAAAAAAATACCATGCACTTTATCAAGCTTTGGCTGACCGATAAAAACTTCCAAAAACTTTCTCCCAATTTACAAAAGGGGATCATGTCCGCCGTGCGGGCGAAAAAGTGGGAAGCCATTGTTAATACTTTCCGCAAAAAAATGAGCTTCGGTACGGGTGGTATCCGCGGCTTTATGGCCGGCGACAAGGCGAGTATTTTAAAATTAAAAAAGCAAGGGCTGGATGCACCAATCCTGAAAGGGCCAAATACAATTAACAACATCGTTTTATTGCTGACCAGCGCCGGGGTGGCCAAGTTCGGAAAGGAAAAAGGATTTAATAAAATCGTCATCGGTTACGACAGCCGCATCCGCGGTGGTGATTTTGCCGAAAAAATTGCCGAGTTGTTTTTGGCTTATGGCTTTACCATTTATTTGTTCGACGAGGCCTGCCCGTTCCCGGAAGTGACGTTTGCCATTCCACATGTGAAAGCGCACATGGGTATCTTATTGTCCGCCAGCCACAACGACTACCGCTACAATGGCTACAAATTGTGTGGTGGCAACGGCTCCCAGTTCGATCCCGACGAGCGCTCTGACATGTACAACAATTATATCCAGAAAGTAACGTCGAAGGATATTAAATTAAAACCGCTGGCCAAGGCCGCCAAGAGCAAATTGATCTTTTTGGGCGGTGAGCAAAAATTAAAAAAGGTCAATTATTACGACCGGAAATTAATTGACATCCACGGCGCCCACCGCGACCATATCAAAAATTTCCTCTTACAGGATACCGAGTCGAAAAAGGATATGAAAATTGCTTTTTGCGCTTACCACGGCGCAGGCCGCAAAGCCGTACCAAGAATCCTGAACGACATCGGTTTTGAAAATATCGAAAGCATCCACACCAACGGCCTGAATGACCTGGACGGCTCGTTCCCGTCATTTAACAACAACCCCGGCGAGGAACAACAACCCGATCCGGGCGACCGCCGCGCAGCTAAAATCGCCGTGGAAGGGTACATCGAAGAATATGGCAAGAAAAAATGGAATGCCGTTGACATCCTCATCGGCACCGACCCCGATGCCGACCGCTGCGGGGTGACGGTAAAAGTGCCTAAAGACCAGCAGGCAGTTTACGGCGGAGATTATGCACTGCTGCCGGCGGATGAAGTTTGGTCGCTGCTGTTGTGGTACCGCTTGCAATTGGACCAAAGTTTCAACCGGGAAGATGCCTTCATCGTCCTCTCCCACACCACAACGGATGCGCTGACTTTATTAGCAAGAAAATATGGCGTTGGTGTGATCAAGACCTGGGTCGGTTTTGCCGCCCTGTCTTCTTCCGTTAGGGATAGCTGGAACGGCACCTTGGTCGAAGGGCTCGTCGAAGGCCGCCAGGACCCGAACGACAACCTGTCGCACATGGTGGTACAGGAAACCCTCGGCATGGGCAAAGGCCGCAAATA
Source organism: Bacteroidota bacterium (assembly GCA_039819485.1). Classification (GTDB taxonomy): domain Bacteria; phylum Bacteroidota; class Bacteroidia; order Chitinophagales; family Saprospiraceae; genus UBA6168. The sequence goes on from JBCBRY010000064.1 coordinate 10,755, forward strand.
CAACCTCGGTGCCTTTGAGCAGAGCAATGGGTTCTCCTTGCTCGGCAACCCGCCAAAGGACAAATTCTCCCTGGGTGAAAACGGCCACGTGCGGGACAAGGACGGAACTTTCGCCGCCATCCTCGTCGCCGAAATTGCACAATGGGCCAAAGACCAGGGCACCAGCATTTTTAAATTGATTGATGAAAAAATTTACCTCGATCCGGACATCGGCCTGTTCTACAACCACTACGAGCCAGATCCGATCGACGGCGAATACCCTGGCATTGAAGGTGACCGTATGAAAAAGGCGATCCTCCGCCGGGCACTGGGTTACTACCAGATTGCCAAAGCAGGTGGCCTGAAAATCGGCGGCCAGGAAGTGACCGATGTGAAAATGTACCGCACCGGTAAATACGACCACGTTTACCCAGTGACGCCGGACTGGATTTTCCCCGACGAAGGCATCCGTTTTTCTTTTGGCGACAAATTAAACCACCTGACGGTACGTCCTTCCGGTACGGGCAACTCGCTCCGCTTCCACGTGCAGATGCACACCTTTAAAGTGACGGAGAAAAACATCGGTCGGCAAAAATTGGCGCTGCGCAAACGGGCCAAGCGAATTGTGGATGACGTTCGGAAAAAACTGGGCGCGCCGCGGAGCAGTGAACTGGCGTAAAAAGAATTGATTTTTTAATAAATATAGCCCCGGCGCATTTGTGCCGGGGCTTTTTTATTTTCTCTCTTTGATTTCTTCAATGACCATTTCTATTCCTCCGGAAATCTTTGCCCAGCTTTTATGATCGTTAATGTCACTCATCCACTTGTCTTCAGGGAATTCTTTTAATTGGGCAATTTCCATATTGTCCCAAAATGCTTCCTTGATTTTTATAGGAACCACTTTTTTAATTCCTTTTTTATGCCCCTCATAAGCTCGGGCAAACTCTTTGTCAAAACAAGATTCCGAAGCAATAAAACTACTGCTGACCAGACTTAATACAATATCTGCTTTTTCGAGGTTCTCAATTATTTTTCGTTCTCCTCTTCTCCCGCATCAATACTGGAGTTGTCACATAAAATAGCCTTGTTAAGCCGGACCAATGGCATTAAATGATCTTTTAGTTTTTCCTTGTAGTCTATATCGTCACTGGAATAAGAAATAAAAACATGGATAGGCTTGGATTCCTTGCGCACTTCCGGTTTTTCAATACCGTTCAACAATGCTGCAACCGGAAATGACTTTCTTAGTTTTCCTGAAAAATAATTTTCTTGCCCCGCCGCTTTATATCACAGTACTTTTTCGGGCCAATAATAATAAAAAAACAATGAAGTATATGGCGCCAATAACCCGATGCCTGCGTATAGCATTAATATTTAATAAATCAACTTATACGCCATCATCTGTAAGCCATTTTCAAACAATTCAATTTTAATCAATTCCAATTTAAATGCTGCGGAAGAATCCCCAAACAACCGCACCCCGCTCCCCAGCACCAACGGGTTTAATTTTATTTTCAAAACATCAATCAAGCCATTGTCCAGTAGCCAGCCGGCAAAAATGCCGCCGCCGCATAAATAAATGTCCGTCCCGTTTTCTTTTTTTAATGCTTTAATAAAATTCAAATCCGGTTTTTTGACGATTATATTTTCGTGCGGATTTTCGAGCTTTAAAGTGTTCGAAAAAATATAATGCTGCATATGTGGGTAAGCAGGCTGCCCGGGCACAACGCCGTATTTATAGCCGAACTCATACGTTTTACGGCCCATGATGACGGTGTCGAAATGTTGCAGATCAGCCAGGTATTTTTCAACACCATTACCGGTGCCAACAAAGCTGCCCATGTTTTCGTCGGCGCCCATGATATAGCCGTCAATGGAGGTGGCAACGTAGTAGATTATTTTTCGCATGTGTATTTTTTTTGACTTAACTAACGGTCTAAAGGGAAAGTTCCCCGACCAACATATACCCACAAACCTTAAATCCCGCTTTTAATAAAGTCGCTTTGGAAGCATGGTTATTGATATTGCAACGGGCCGCTGGCACCCGCCCGGCCAAATAACATTCTTTTTTAATTTCCTGTAAAATATAACCACCCAAACCTTTGCCCCGGAATTCTTTTTTTACCTCCATAAATAAGTCGGCAAAGGGAAAATTATAATGCGTTAAAAAATCGCCGGTGGCCATTATTTCTTTTTTGCTTTCTAAAATATAAGCCCCCATATCGCCCTCTTTTTTTCCGGTAATTATTTCACCCGGTTTTCTTTTTCTGAAAACAACATCTGGCAGCCCCGGCGTTAATTCCAACTTGAAACCGGCGCCATCGTCCGCAAATAAAATAGTGTCTGCATAAATATTTTTAGAAAATTCAAAAAGCAGATCAGGTAGCAGGTTTTGATTGCTCTGACACTCCAAATATTTCGCTTGGGATATTTTAATTAATTCGGCGAAAAACAGGTTTGAATATTTTCGAAAGGAGGGAATAATATAAAATTCAAAAATGGCATCCCTATCATTTAAATAATCTTCCCTTCCTTTGACAGAGCCGTAGCCTATTTTTTGATTATTTAATTTAATTAAATAGGAGTGGGTCCAGCCGCGTTCGTGACAGGCATTGTAGCGTATTTGAATATTATTTTCCTGAAGGAACAATTGGCGGAGCGGAAGGATTGTTTTTAATGCGGTTTTTTCGACTGAAATTTTCATATGTCCGCATAGGTGGGAAGGGACACCGATTTAACTGATTTAAAAAGATTTGAGAAAATCAATCCCCATCAGTTAAATCTGCGTCCGATCCTAATTAAATCACGCCGGCTTATAAAACGGCACTTTCGTCACCGTAGCTGCGAGCCGTTTTTTACCGGCCACAATCCTTATTTCCGTGCCCGCTGCTGAAAATGCTTTTGGCACATACCCCATGCCGATCGGGCGTTCCAGGGAAGGCGACATGGTACCGGAAGTGACGATGCCAATTTCGTTGCCGTCCACATCTTCAATTACATAATCGTGGCGGGGCACCCGGCGGTCATTTACAAAGAAGCCGACCAATTTACGGGTGATGCCTTCAGCTCTTTGTTTTTGGAAAATCTCCACGGAATTAAAATCACCTTTTTTGGTTTTGGTGATCCAGCCGAGACCTGCTTCAATGGGCGAAGTAGTATCGCTGATGTCGTTGCCGTACAGGGCAAATCCCATTTCCAGGCGAAGGGTGTCACGCGCTCCGAGGCCAATGGGCTTGATACCAAAATCTTTTCCTGCGGCAAAAACGGCATCCCACAACTTCAGCAAATCCTTGTTCTCAACGTATAGTTCGAAGCCACCGGAACCAGTATACCCGGTAGCAGAAATCAATACGTTTTCGATGCCTGCAAATGTGCCTTTGGCAAACGTGTAATACTTCATGCCCGGCAGGTCCACGTCGGTCAACGATTGCAGCGCCTCGGCCGCTTTGGGGCCCTGCACGGCCAATAAGCCGCAGTTATCGGAGATATTGATCATCTGGGTATCAAAAGTATTATGCTGTGAAATCCAGTCCCAGTCTTTTTCAATATTGGAGGCATTTACAACGAGCATAAATGCTTGTTCGCCCTCGGCGCACATGTCCTCCGGCAAACGGTACACAAGCAGGTCATCCACCACGCCGCCGGTATGGTTGGGCAGGCAGGAATACTGGGCATCGCCAATGTTTAATTTCGCTGCATTATTGGAAGTTACTTTTTGTACGAGGTGAAGGGCTTCCTTTCCCCGCACGATGAATTCGCCCATGTGCGACACATCGAACACTCCGACTCCATTGCGGACGGTGTGGTGCTCTTCCCGGATTCCTTCGTATGAAATGGGCATATTGTACCCTGCAAACTCGGCCATTCTGGCGCCGAGCGAAATGTGCTTTTCTGTCAGTGGTGTTGTCTTCATATTTTTTAGTAGGCGGGTGACAAAGTAGGCAAGTATGCTTGGTGGCCTAATTGTACCGCTTGATAATTTGGTTTATATTATGAATGATTATTGGACTGCAAGTTCAAAAATTTTTTTAAATATTTATGCGCTATTTTTTCGTCTACCTCCACCAATCCGTTTTTAATTAAATGGGTATTTAAAAAAGTCCTGTTTTTTAAATACAAGTAGGCCGGTATTTCTCCGATGTGCTGTCGGGACAGGCTTTGTTTGTTCGCTTTTATTTTTTCATCAAAACGCAGGTAGACCTTTTGCCCTTTTGTTTTGTCCTTTAAAAACTCGATCGCTTTTCCGTTGTCCCTTTCTTTTTTTTTGATACCCAATAAACGGATAATACGGCCATCATTCAATTCAATTAATTCAGGACTGATTATTTTTTTAATGAAAAAATATTCCTCCCGGTTTTCTTTTTTGTCATTATTGACCCGAGAGCCAAATGTCTTTTTATTGGGGTCTATTTTTTTATCGAGCTTTAGGGGGTCTTTAAAAATATAAGGAAGCTGAGCGATTTCTTTTTTAGTGTTTAAATCAAATTGGTCTTTTAAAAATTCAACGCTGTATTTCCCCCTCTGAAGGGGGTTAGGAGGAGGAATATTGATATCGGCTTTTGTTTTTTCCTCTTCCCGGCCCCCTCCGGCGGGGGCGAATGCTACGCCCAGTTTCTGTTTTATTTTTTCGAAATAATTTTCATTGATTTCATAGCCAACAGAATTTCTGTTCAGGTTTTTGGCTGCCAGGGACGTTGTGCCGCTCCCTAAAAAAGGATCCAAGACCGTGTCCCCCACAAAGGCAAACATTTTGATCAGCCGGGCCGGCAGTTCTTCCGGGAACATGGCGATGTGCCCGTCCTGCCGGGCGCCACTGAAATGCCAGTGCCCGGAAAAATAAGTGTTCCATTCTTCCTTGGTCATGGCGGACTGTTTTTTTAGTTCGGGATTGGGCTTTGGAGCTTTTCCATGCTTTTTAAAAAGCAGGATAAATTCATAATCCAGTTTTAAAATACCGTTGCGGGGATTGGGGTAACTGCCCATGATGGTAGCGCCTCCGGTGGTATTGGTGGTGGTTACCTTTTGCCAGATGATGGCCCCCATGTAATCGAAACCAATGATTTCGCAAAATTTAATTATTTCCGTACGGATAGGGATGACTTTGTACCGCCCATAATAAACGGAGCGGGCAAACTGATCACCAATATTGATGCACAGCCGGCAGCCCGGCTCCAGCACCCGGTGGCATTCTCTCCAAACGAGGTTTAAGTGATTGATATAATTTTCGTAGGTATCGTGGAAGCCAATCTGATCTTCGGAACCATAATCTTTTAATTGCCAATAAGGAGGAGAAGTGATGACCAATTGCACCGACCGGTCGGCCAGCAAATTCATTTGACGGCTGTCACCTTGTATGATTTTATGGTTCGTCAAGATTATTGGTTGTTGCTTGTTAAGTCGTCGCTCTTTAAAGATGACACTTTTGTTTTGACCCAAAGCAGGATCAGGAACCTCGGAGATCAATCATTTATAAAAAGAAAAAGGTCATCTTTCCGTTACAGAAATGTTGGCCGGGACAACCATTGACAATCAATAATTATTTCACACTCACGAGTGCCACCTCATTCATCACATCCCCGACCTGAATCTGTTGCACGACGTCCATGCCACTTTCCACTTCGGCAAAAATCGTATAGTTGCCATCGAGGTGGAGCGTGGGCGAATGCGTTATAAAAAACTGATTACTTTCTGTGTGGTTGCCGGCAGAAGCCATGCCTACATATCCGCCCTCATCATAGTGGAGGGGGGGCAGCTCGGAGCGGATGGCATAGTTGGCACTTCCATACCCATCGCCCCTAGGGCAGCCGCCCTGGATGACAAAATTGGGGACCACCCGATGGAAATTTTTGCCATTGTAGTATCCATCATTGACTAATTCAATAAAATTGGCCACCGTACCAGGAGCGTACTCAGGCATGAATTTCAGCGTAATATCCCCCTTGTCCGTTTTGATGACCACCCTGTTTTCATCTTTGAGATCAGAGATTAACTTCCACGGGATTTCATGGGTAAACCGAGGGCGACCAATTGGTTCCGATGCGTTACCCTGAAAAAAGTCAAGCGCCTTTTTTACTTCGTTATAAGTTTCAATTTCTTGCGGCAGGCGGAGTTTCGTCAATGCATTTTCCAAAACGGCGAGGCTGTCAAAGACGCCTTTAAAGCCCAGTTCTTCGTTTCGCAAAACAGCCGCGGCGACCGCCATCATTCCCACATCGCCATTGGCAATGGCATCCCGGAAGCAGTCACTCAATTCTTTTTTGGCGCGGCGGCCACCACCAAAGAAGGCATTAAAATTGGGCATCTTGGCAATGTCTGCCAACGCAGCCACACTAGCTGTTCGCACAGGCATCAGTTCCGATGGGTAAGCCGCATCCCGAATGTAGCGGTAGTTCCAGCCGTAGTACGAAAGGGCCTTTAATGCCGCTGCTTTTTCATAAGGATTGGAAGAGTTTTCATAAAGTCGGCGAAGCTCCCAGTTAAGGTAGCGGCGGCTTTCTTCAAAGCTTAGGGGCAGGTGCTTCAGGGCCGCCCCATAGAGCAACGTCGATACTTGCCAGGAGCGTCCGGGTACTTTGGCCATTTGCCAATAACTGGATGCCTCTTCCGGGATGCCTTTTTTGATAAAAAATTCGGCGGCCCGGCTGGCAATGGAAATATCCGTATCTTCAAGGGCCTGCATGACCACGGGCTTGACCTTTAAATAATCGAAATTGTCCAGTGCGGTCAGAATATTCATTTTCACCCGATTGTCCCGTTCGATATTATACTGGTACAGGAGCGTATTGGCGGCCCGGTCGGTCCCTGTTTTACCCAAACCAATCACCAGTGCCATCCGCACCCTCGGATCATCTTCCCTTGGCAGGGCAGGTGCAATCACATCGTCGTCCTCTGACAAATCAATACCCTGGGCCCGCGACAAATAATTGGCACCAATCAGCCGGACGCTCACCGGGTATCTTTGGTCGGTAGCAAACTCGAGCATTTTATCGGTCCCTTCGCGTGCCGTTTTGTCACGCAGCGCGTACCGGTACAGCCCCCATGCCTGCCCCTCCAACAAAGTCGTATCCTTTAAATTATAGGTACTGATGGTGGCCAGTTTTTCCACCAGGTTGTCGTTTCCACATTTTCCTACTGCCTCCAGCACGGCGGCGTTGAAAAACCTGGAGACCCCCGAGGTATCAGTTCGATCAAATGCTTTTAACAGGGGTTCCTCGGCAGAGGGTTTGCCAATCTGGCCAAGCGAATATGCAGCGACGACCCTAACCGGGTCGATGGGATCGTAAAGCAGGGGAACCAAGCTGTCTATTGCCGTTGAATCTTTAATGGAAGCGAATGCGAGGGCCGCCAAATACCGGTAAGTAGCATCTCTGTGCCTGAAATACGGATAGAGGCTATCGGAAAGGCCCCGGTCTTGCAGGTCATATAAATTCTGGATGCCCGGATCGGTAAAGTCCAAATAAATGTCATCCAGTCCTTCCTCGGAAGGCGGCACACATTTCATAAAAAGAACAGCCGCCAATAAAAAAAGCAAGATTTTAGGTTTGCCCATAAATGAGTTAGCAATCGGTAGCTATTGGTCGGTAGCCTACAGTTGGCAGTCCACAGCCTTTAGATACCGGTGCGCATTTTTTTTAAAATCGTTTTCCCTTGATGCAGTAAAACGTGATCCATCCCGAATTTTGATTTGGCGGGCCTTGATGCCCCACCAAATCAAAATTCGGGATGGATCACGTTTTGTCTATGATTTTACCCACCAAAAGGATCTTCATAAAAAGTAGAATCAGGTTCGATGAGATCTTCCTCTTCTTCCAGGTCGTTGTTTAAAAAGTCGTTACAGTCAAGGCCAATGCTGAGATCACCTCTTGGCCGGGTAAAGCGAGCTTTTGCGTTATAGTCACAGGTTTCATCTTTTTCGAGGCGGGAAATAAACTCTTTACAGAACGGTTTGGCCATTCGGGATCCGGCACCATCACGCAGGTTGAGGAATCGGATCCAACGGTCTTCCCCACCTACCCAGGTACCGACTACCAAACTGGGAGTGATGCCCATGTACCAGCCATCCACATAATCGTTGGTCGTTCCTGTTTTGCCGCCAATTTCACTGCGGATACCCCCCATTGCAGTTCCGCCTGCATATTTCAGCATTTCAACCATTACATAGTTGGGTTCCTCTTCAAGTGCCTGCCTGCCTTCTTTTTCCGCTGCATAAATCTCAACACCATTTTTATCTTCAATTCTGGTAATGTAAATTGGCTTGGTGTAATAACCATTATTGGCGAAGGTCGTGTAAGCACCAGTCATATCCATCACAGAAAGATCAGCTGCCCCCAGGCAGATGGACGGCAGTTCAGGAACTTTCCCTTCTCTTACCCCCATATTTGTCAGCAATTCCGTTACCGGCTGTACGCTCCCCAACTGTTGCATAAGAAATACGGAGACGGTGTTGATGGATTTTCTGAGTGCGTCGCGCAGGCGCATTTTTTGGTTGGAATATTTGCCGGTCGAGTTTTCCGGCGTCCAATCTTCGATGAGGCCGAAGTTGCGGTCATTGGCAAAGATGGTCCGCTGCATGTCCGTTACTTCCGAACAAGGCGAAACCCCCTGCTGAGCGATGGCTGTGGCATAAATGAACGGTTTGAAGGTAGACCCTACCTGTCGGTTGGAGCGGATATGGTCGTAAGCAAAGTATTTGTGGTTGATGCCTCCGACCCACGCCTTCACATGGCCTGTCATAGGATCGACAGCCAACGAGCCAAGCTGCATAAAGGAATGATGGTACCTGATCGAATCCAAAGGGGTCATGACCGTATCCGATTCCATGGCATCGTTGTAAGCGAACACCTTCATTTTCGTTTCCCTGTTAAAGGCTTTGTCCACTTGGTCCCGAAACTTAGACCAGGCCGTTCTCAGTTCATTCCATTTTTCACTTTTCATGGCCCTGCGATAGCGGGCACGTTGTTCTCCTTTGACAGCAGAGGGGTATTTATCTTTCAGCATCCATTCGATCACATCGTCATTCATACGGAGGCCGTCGATTTCATCTTCCAGGGCCTGTTCGGGATCACTGATCATTTTGGACCGCATCAGCTGATAGCGGTCAGAAGCCCGCACCATCAGTTCCAGTTTGCGTTTGCGAAAGCGAAGTTCGGCCGGAGTGGTCACTTCTTCGTGTTCATATTCCCACGGGGATACTTTCTGGGCTTTCCAACGTTTCCAAAAGCGGGATTGCAGTTGGGTCATGTGGGCAACCATGGCTTCTTCGGCATGCCGTTGGATCGCGGGATCAATGGTTGTCCAGATTTTCAGGCCATCTTTGTAGATGTTGTAAGGGGTGCCGTCTGCTTTTTTGCGGGCACTGTTGCCGGGTAAAACCACTTTGTTGAGCTCTTGCGCCAACTCAGACCGGAAATACTGGGCCAGGCCCTGTGTGTGTGTTTTTCTTTTAAACTTGGAAATATCGAGGGGCTTGGTCTTTAAGGTATCAAAAGCTGCCTGGTCAATAATATCGTTGCGCAACATCTGTCCCAGCACCACTGCCCGACGTGCAATAGCTCTTTCTTTAAAACGCTTGGGGTTGTACAGGGCCGGGTTTTTCAACATCCCGACCAGCATGGCCGCTTCCTCTATGTTCAGGTCTTTTTGTGATTTGGCAAAATAGGTCTCTGAAGCTGCTTTGATGCCGTGGCTATCATACAGGAAATCGAATTTGTTCAAATACATTTTGATGATTTCCTCTTTGGTGTATTTGCGCTCGAGGCGTACGGCGATGATCCACTCTTTCAGTTTTTGCACCAGTCTTTCAAAACCAGACCCTGGCCGACCAGTGAACAGCAATTTTGCCAGCTGTTGGGTGATCGTACTGGCTCCACCTGCACTTTTATCGCCCATCAGTCCGGTTTTTACCACTGCCCGTGCCAATGCCTTAAAATCAATTCCAGAGTGGTTGTAGTACCGTTCGTCCTCAGTGGCGATCAAAGCCTGCTCGATGTAAGGCGACAACTCTTCAAATTCGACGGGAACTCGGTTTTCGATGAAATACCGACCCAGCACAGAACCATCGGCGGCAATGACCTCGGAGGCCAATTCGCTCTTGGGGTTTTCCAGTTCGGCAGTATCGGGAAGGTCGGTGAAGGAGAGGCCAACAAACAAGAGGACAAGGGCCAAAATGCCAACGATAAACAACCGCCATATCCACCGAACGAGGTTGCGGTAAACAGGCTTTCTCTCTTCACGAAGTTGTTGCAGGTTGTGATTAGACATGCTTTTTTCTGCGCTTTTAACTGTGGGCTGTTGACATTCTGTTGTGGTATAAATGTTTGACCATTAAAAATTTATCAGTCAAATGTCAAGGTTGCAAAGGTACAAAAGGTTGCTCGGTTTGGCAGTGCCAATCCTTATTAAAACATATGGGCAGGCCCTGGATCAAAAAAAGATAATGCCGGTTCTGCCTCGAACCATAAACAGGCACGGGACAAATACCTAATTTTACCGCTTGAGAAGCTGTAAAGAATAACTTCTGACTTATTTTTTGCAGGTTCCTAAACAACTTTATTCATGGCTGATTCAAGGTCGGCCTCGACCCGCATGCTTAAAATGAAGCGGGTAGTGGCCTATCAAACCAAAATTATTGCTTTTCTGAGTTCAATCCTGATTGCCTTTTTCTTCACCTGGCGTTTGGGCGACCCGTCTTTCGGTGAAAGCCAATATTATGTGCTTTTTCTGTTATTCTTTTCTGTAGGGCTTTGGGTGACAGAGGCGGTCCCCCCTTTTGCGGTTGGTATCATGATTATCGGGTTCCTGGTTTTTTCTTTGGGCAGTGACTATTTCAACGCCCATCCGGAGAGCGTAAAACAATACGTAAACACTTGGTCGGATAGTGTGATGTGGTTGCTTCTGGGCGGTTTCTTTTTGGCCGAAGGCATGAAAAAGGTAGGGCTGGATGTATCATTGTTTAAAATGACGCTGAAAAGCTTCGGATCAAAACCAGATCGACTGTTATTGGGCATTATGCTTTCCACTGCCACTATTTCAATGGTGATGTCCAATACGGCTACCACGGCCATGATGATCGCCATGGTTACACCAGTGGTCACACAACTGGGCAACAGCAGTAATTACCGTCGGTCCTTGCTTTTGGGCATTGCGGCCGCCGCAACCTTGGGAGGCATGGGAACGATCATCGGCTCTCCTCCCAATGCCATCGCCGTGGGTTCGTTGGAAAATGTCGGCATCCGCATCAGTTTCACCCAATGGATGGCGTTTGGCGTACCTGTCTCCCTCGGCCTGGTCTGGTTGACCTGGTGGTTCCTCCGGCGAATTTACCCTATCGAAATTGAAGTCGTGAATACGGATTTTATCCATGCCTCCAATGGAAATGACCAAAAGGAAGAGTGGATGATAGAAGAAGAAAATTTGAAAAAACGTATCGTTCTGATCGTCTTAGGGATCACGGCAACCCTATGGTTGACCAACAACCTGCATGGCATCCCGGTCGCGGCCGTTTCGGGCATACCCATTATTCTGCTCACCATGCTCAGCATCATCAATGCCGATGATGTGCGCAGGCTTCCCTGGGATACACTGATGCTCGTAGCTGGGGGGCTTTCGTTGGGATTAGCGATCACCGAGACGGGGCTGGCGGCCCATTTTGTGAGCAAGCTGCAACATTTCAACATGAACTATTATGCGCTGATCGTCGCCTTTGCACTCGTGACCGTCATGCTTTCCAACGTCATGAGCAATACGGCGGCATCGACCATCCTGATTCCCTTGGCTATTATTTTAGTGCCGGGCGAATCTATAATATTACCGTTGGTCATTGGCCTTTCCGCATCGTGTGCTTTTTTCCTGCCGGTCTCCACACCTCCAAGTGCCATTGCTTTTAGTACGGGTTATTTGAAACAGGCAGAGTTTCGCAGAACGGGCCTGCTGATCGGTTTGGTCGGGCCGCTGCTGATTATTCTATGGGTGCTGTTAATTGGCAAATAAGTGCAAGCAGGCGATCGAGATTAGAGATGAGCAAAAATGATACTTTTATTTTGGGAAGTACTTGATTCTCAAATGTTCAGATTCTTTTTCAGGCAAATAAAAGTGTCATTTTTTATACCCTCCCATCAAGTTGATTTACGTAAAAAAAGCTTATCTTAAACCCATTAAAACCAAGCATCATGAACTCGCCAGCCAATCATAAAGAAAAGCCCTCCCTCGACGAATTTGGATTTGAAGAAAACGGCATCATCTATTGGTGGGCCAGTTGGTACGGTAAAATCCTGGGCTATAAAACCTTTAAAACTTTCCTCGCCCCAGTACAGCGGGCCATGCAGGCCTGTGCCACTTTGGATATTGATATCAGTGAAAATTTTATCGACACCCGCCGGTCCGTTGATGGCAAAAAAGAACGGGACATCAAACTGACCCGCTTTGCCTGTTACCTGATTGCGATGAACGCCGACGCCCGCAAACCCATCGTTGCCCGGGCGCAGGTCTATTTTGCAGAGCAGGTCGAAAACATCAACCTGATGCTCGATGGCTCCAAGGATATCGACCGACTCATGGTAAGGGAAGAAGTGAAAGAAGGCAACCTCGCACTGAATTCAGCTGCCGCAAAAGCAGGGGTAAAAGATTTTCGAACCTTCACGACCGAAGGTTACCTCGGCCTTTACAATAAACCGATCAGGGCCGTAAAAAAACAGAAAGGGGTCGACGAAGATGATGTCCTCTTTGATTATATGGGGCGCACCGAACTGGCTGCCAACCTGTTCCGCATCAGCATGACCGAAGAACGACTGAAAATGCAGCATGTCAACAACCCGTTCGACGCTGCCGCCATCCACAAAAAAGTGGGCAGGGATATCCGGGAAATGGTAAAAGATAACACTGGAAAATTTCCAGAAGAATTGTCAGTGGAAAGAAAATTAAATGAAGTGGCCAGCGAATTGCGGCGAGCAAAAAAATTATTGAACGAGAAAAAAGAGAAGCGGTGAGTGGCGGTGTTTTATTTATTTAATGAAAAAAATAAGTAGACTGATTTATATGATTTTTTTAGGTGAATTATTTTATTTTTTCAATAAAATCTATTGTTGTCCTTTGGTGTCTTTTGTGGTTTATTTTTCAATAAATATAAAATCAATTTTTAATAAAATAATTTACAACTTTTCTTTCCAAATATTTTTTACCCTCCGATAAAATGCGGGATTTCGCTTCGCTTTACTTTACTTTGTCCCTCCTGATTTAAATACGGGTTTCACCAAAATTCATTTACCTAAACTGTTCGAAAAATGCATATCGCCATACACAACTGGATGCGGGCCGAATCCATTGAGACGACCATTGCCAGAATTTCTCAGCAAGGATATCATGCCCTCGAAATTCAAGGTACGCCGGAAAACTATGACACCAAATACGTTCGTAAATTATTGCAGGAAAACAATTTAAAATGCTGGGGCAGTGTCACCCTGATGCTAGGTGAAAGAAACCTGTTGGCAAAGGATGAAACGCAGCGGGCCGCCTCTGTCCAATACGTCAAGGACGTGGTCACGATGGTGAAAGAACTGGACGGGCACATGGTATCGGTAGTACCGGGCACTGTCGGTAAAATTGTTCCCGACAGCCGGCCCGAGGAAGAATGGAGATGGGCGGTAGAATCCATGCAGGAATGTTATGAACATGCTGAAAAATCAGGGGTTTTGCTGGGCATCGAGCCGATCAACCGTTTTGAAACTTACTTCATTAACAGGGGGGACCAGGCGCTCGCCCTGGCCAGGGAAGTCGGAGAAAACTGTGGCGTTTGCCTCGATATTTTTCACATGAATTTAGAAGAGGATAATTATTACGAAGCTATTAAAAGAGCGAAGGGCCGGCTGGTCGGTTTTCATGTTGCCGACAATAATCGCTTCGCACCTGGCATGGGCACCCTGGACTGGCCTAAAATAATCAGTACCTTAAAAGAGGTCGGATACGACGGAGCGTTATCGGTCGAATTTTGCCCGCCAATTGACCGGACACCTGCCAACCCACATCCGGGCAGCATTGATAAAAATCCAGTTGGACTTTCGCCGGAACAAAAAAAGTTTTTGGAAGACCACGGCAGCTCTGCACTTACGGAAACTTTTTATTCCATGCTCACCAAAAAATCAATTGATACTTTGCTGCCGTTGATTTAATTAATGAAGTTGTTTGAAAATTCCTGTTGAGTTGGAAACCCAAGCATTTTCGACTCAACAGGAATTTTCAAACAACTTTAATAAAATAAAAAATTAATTCGTGCGATATATTTTTTATAGCTCAAAATTTTGAACATTGAATCTCTTTAAAAATTCAGGCTCTAATAATTGAAATGAACAGATTAAAAATAGTAGGAATAATATTGCTTTTTTCTATAAGTGCCACAGGACAGAATGTTTGGATAACGACGGATAATCCAGTTTATGAAATAAAGCCAAACACCTTTATTGAATTTAACTACGACGGTACTAATTCGAGAATAAAATTGGTCAATAAGGAACTGGAAAAAGAACACCTCCTTTTTGATAATTCTTTAGTCAGAGGCCTTTCTCCAGTTAGACGTATCGAACAATGCATATTAACGGACTCGTTGTTGGGAATGGTCTGCCTGAAGAGTGATTATGTAGTGCAATATTGGTTATTCAAACATGACAAAGAGCAGGATAAATATTTACTCGCAAATGCAGAAATTGTATACGAATATGTCGGTGTCAGACCGACAACTGGCCCCAGGAAATCATTTTTCATTTCATACAACCTAATCTCCGTAAATACGATGGAAAGGTTTTCAGAAGACCCGGATAGAAAAGATGTTTTAGTTCAATATGATACAGATTGGGGAAAGACAACCTTTGAAAGAAAAGAGTCGGTACGTCGTGCACCGGTTATCCGGAAATAACGCTTTTTATTTTTTGCAGCCACAGGCTGCTCAACCGCGCCATCACAAATTACTGACCGAAGGGCTTTATTGCATGAAAAGAGTTTGTCAGTACATGAACAACTACCTTTTTTGTCTCCCCGGCAATTATCCCACTGTCTTTCAGCCATGATTAGATAAAATAATTAATCCTTAAAAATCATAGCACTTTACTTTTTTACGACCTCCAAATTTACCTTTCCTTTTGCCGCTGCCACCTGCCACCCCTCCTTTGCCAAAACCAATGCGGTTGAGCTTCAGGGCCATGTAAAAATCGGTCCCTGAATAATCCCCCCGGCCAAACCAGCTGCCAATGTTATCAGAACCAATAACCAAATATCCCAAACGTGCCGCCAGGCCAACGTTCACCCGCTCCCAGTTGACCAGCTCCACCGGCATGGATACCGAAAGCCAGGGATGTTCAAAGCGGGGCGTAACGGCCATTAAACTCTCCCGCTTCGGACCGATTTCCCACAATGGCAGGTGATGCATAAAAAGGGCATTGGCAAAAAACTGATCGTTGATATTGTAGTCGGCCTGCAGGCTGAACGCAGACGGCAATCCAGCAGTAAAACTATTTCCCGTCAGGGAAGCCTGAGCATCCCCGAGAGCTTCATTGCTGAAATGTTGTAAAAAAGCATCCCACTCATCGGGCAGGTCAAAGTCATCGAATTCACGCAGGTCCAATTCAAATGTACCGTTGTTTTGCACCTGGTGCGTCTGGGTGTTTTCACTAAATTTAATGGCCCCAAGATCGAGCAAAGAAGCACCGAATCGCCATTTATAACTGTCCTCGTAATCCTGGATCACATATAGAAATCCAATGTCCACTCCAACACCGCTCCCATTTCCTTTAGCATCAAATTCATTGTTGTCCAGATAGGACGTAGTCAGGCCGTATTCTCCGGAGGTATTTTGGGCCGTCACGTGGTCATCTGGCAATTTGGTATGGGTCCAGGCCTGATGATTGATCAGGTAGCCTGCTTCGTACCCCACCAACCGCTTCAAGTTGATCCCAAAGCCCATGAAGCCTGTACGGGTTGGAACCCGTACCGCATAGTTGAGCCCTATTTCCGACCAACTCATGAAGGCCCCGCTGAACGGGCCCACCGGGAAAGGGTCAAACTCGGCCCGGGCATCGTATTTATAGTAACTCAATTCATTGGAGAAATCAAGGGCACTGAAAAACGTCCTGAAGTTCATAAAAAAACCAACGGAATGGTTTTCATGCACATTCAACACCAGAGACGGGCCAGCGACAAAGGCATTGGAAATAAGATAACGCTTACGCCCATCGTCGTAAAAATCCAGTACGTAAAGGTCCGAAGGGGTAGAACTGACCTGGTCTTCGGCCAGGACAAACTCCCTTCCACTGCCGTTCCTCAGCAAATCCAATGTATTGGTTTGAGGAATAAAGGCGTAGTTGTTCTCCAAATGAAGCCCGGCCCCGATCAGGTTGAGATCCCAGGAAAACGGATTTGTCAAGTTGCCCGCCGGGTTTAATGAAATACTGTTGGCTCCTGCATAATTCTCCAATCGCAGGCCCAACTGTTCTTGCGAAACAGCCAAGAGGGGAAACATCAAGATGAACGATATGAGGTAACGCTTCATAGAAATGATTTGACATTGGATGCTAGGTCCAAAAAACTTGTCCAAGGGAATATGATACAATTATATTGTACTGGATTAAAGGTGCAATGAAAATAAAGAGGCGCAGGAAATCGGGTCTGAGAATAAGCTTGATGGATCGGCCGTTTATGGGTTCAGCTTAATGGCAGCCATGGCCATGCAGGGTCGGCAGCAATATAAAAAAGACTAAATAGATACGAATCGGTAGTGAGAATTATTGTGGTTGCCGGTTGAAATACTTTCGTATTGGTTGAGCAGTACTTCTTCAAAAGTAAGTTATAAAATTATTTTTTCAGGCAAAACGCTTCAGCCCTTTGAGGATAATATCCAATTACAGCACCAGGTCAAATATTTTAGGCCCGAAAATCACTCCCCCAACCAAGGCTGCACCAATAGCAGTCAGCAACACCCCGGCTGCTGCGAGATCCTTGGTATGGCCCGCCAATGGATGGTGATCGGGCGATACCAGGTCGGTAAGGTCTTCCAATGCGGTATTAAACGCTTCCGCAGCCAGCACAGTGGCCATGGCCAGAATACAGCAGCACCACTCCGTGGATGAAATTTCAAAGTAGAAACCTGCCGTCACCACTATCCCAACCGCCAACACATGTACCCGCGCATTGGGCTGGGTATTAAACAACCTGCCAATACCTGCAAACGCATATTTGAAACTATTGACCCTGTCTTTCAGCATGGTTGTCCCTGATTACATATTTATAATTGCCCATGATCCCCAGATGCCGGCCGCTTTCGCCCATAATTTTCTGAAAATTATTGCAGTTAAATTCACCTGAGTAAAAAATATGGTCGAGCGGTATATCCAAAAAAGAGATTTTTCCAGAAAAGGAACTAGGCACAAACCCCCGCCTGCTCTCTATCAAATCGGTTCCGTCCAGGAATAACTGTATCTGCTCCGACCAGGAAACCGCATTGAAATCCCCTACTACCAGCAGTGGTTCATCCATACCGTTTAAGGTGTCCTTTACCAAATTTAGATGCTCTTTTAATTGCCTTTTCGAAAACTCATCGAGCGCTGGCTGGGTGTGTACGCTTATCAGGTAAAAATACCGGCCGTCCTTTTCCAACCGGCTTCTCAGGTTGGGTACACCCTGATAGTAAAAAGTATCTACATCAACCAGTTCGAGCTTGGAATATATGGCCACTCCAAAAATACCCAGGTCAAGCATCATATGGTGATAGGGATGCAATGACTCCAGGGAATCCGTTAACCATTGCCCCCAGTCAGGCGTCACTTCGTGCAGAGAAACAATATCAGCATCTGTATCTTCCAAGATAGTTGAAATTTCTTCTCGGTTGTTGGCATTGGTCAGATTGATATGGACTATTTTGATTTCCCCATTGGTTATTGAACGCTCACCCGGCGAATTGGACTGTACCTGCCGCACCCACTGTCGACGCCGCTCGAACCCTTCATCTTTTAAAGAATATTTCAAGAAAAAGCACAATAGCACACAGCCCCCAAAAAAGATAAAAGTGAGCTTCGGCTGTTTCAAAAAAAGTGCTAACAAGCCGGCAAAAAGATAAAAAAGCATCAGTTGCTGTGCATGATTGACGACCCAGGAAAAACGGGGGATCAACTCAGGAAACACACACACCAGCACCCCTGTGAGCATCCCGCCTAAAATGGCCAGATGGACTGTGGGATGTGCCAGTATTTTTTTGAACATGGTGGCTGGTTGTAAAAATTATTAAGGTCAGCAAAAGTAGGAAGTAGTTTTGTATTGGATTAGATCGCTTCGCTGTCAGAGGTCGGATCGCTTCGCTGTCGGAAGTCAGATCGCTTCGCTGTCAGAGGTCAGACAAGATAGAATACGTATAATAGATAATCGTCGGACCTCTCATCGCTTGCTCTTAAAGAAGGAACTCATCAACTCGCTGCATTCTTCCATCATAATTCCATACTCGACAATGGTCTTCGGGTGCAACAGTTTTTTTCCAAAACGCATAAAACCGCGTTTGTCATCGGCGGCACCGTATACCAGTCGGCCCAACTGAGACCAGGCTATGGCGCCTGCACACATGACGCACGGCTCCAAGGTAACGTACAAAGTACATTCATTTAAATACTTGCTGCCGAGGGCATTTGAGGCGGCAGTCAGGGCAAGCATCTCGGCGTGGGCCGTGACGTCATTCAATAATTCAGTCTGATTGTGAGCCCGGGCAATGATTTTGTTGTCGGCAACGATCACTGCCCCCACAGGCACCTCATCGGCAGCATACGCTTTTTGAGCCTCGATCAGCGCCTGCATCATAAAATGGCCATCGGAATGAACAGTAAGCATGTTAATGGTTAAGCTGTTGGTTTTCAAAAGAAGGCAAGAATATCAAATTTTTGTTTTTATGAAAATCGAAAACCGCGATAAAAACAATATTTAAAGCCAAGTGTCAATAGATAGGTAGCTAAGCAAAATCACTCACACAGATCAATGGAGCCTCAAGCCCCATTGATCTGTCAAATGAGAACTCGCCGAAGGGGTTCTGCAAAAGGCTGAATATCAATCCTTTGCAGAACCCCTCCCGCAAAAAACCTCACATAAGGTTTATATTAGCTCAATTCTCCTCTTAATTGAAATCAATCTTGTACGGGAACTTACGTAAGCGGGTGATCAAAAATTAGGTGTACTAAAAATGACACTTTATATTTTGGCGAATGCTTGGTAGCTAAATATTAAAACTCGTTTTCAGGCAAAGGAAAAGTGTCATTTTTTTTGAACAGCCACTTACTTAATACGCGGAAGCACTAAAATTTCTAATTTCTTAAATTTCAATTTCAAACTAAACTCCCCTACCTTTGCGGATGGAAAACGGCAAAATAGATTACATCAAATTTTTGGGCGAAGCCCTCACCTTCGACGACGTCCTCCTCGTCCCCGCATACTCCGAAGTACTCCCGCGTGAAGTCGACATCTCTACCCAATTCACCCGCAATCTGCGGCTGAACGCACCGATCGTATCGGCAGCTATGGATACAGTGACAGAAGACAACCTTGCCATCGGCATTGCCCGCCAGGGAGGAATCGGGATTATCCATAAAAACATGACCATCGCGCAACAGGCTGAAATGGTTCGAAAAGTAAAACGTTCCGAAAGCGGTATGATCCTCGACCCGGTGACCTTGATGGCCAACGCAAAGGTCGGTGACGCCCTCGACCTCATGCGGAAGTACCACATCGGCGGCATTCCAATTGTAGATGACAACGACCGGCTCATCGGTATCCTTACCAACCGGGACCTGCGCTTTGAAAAAAACAAAAGCCGCTCCGTCCAGGAAGTGATGACTTCCGAGAACCTCGTTACAGCCCCTGTCGGTACCGACCTTGAAAAAGCACAGGGCATTTTGCAGGAATATAAAATTGAGAAATTGCCAGTGGTAGACGACAACGGCAAACTCGTTGGCCTGATCACTTACAAGGATTTGATGAAAGTGGAAGACTACCCTCATTCCTGCAAGGACGGCTACGGCCGGTTAGTGGTCGGGGCAGCGGTTGGTGTTACTACTGACATGATGGAGCGCGTGGATGCATTGGTCAAAGTCAGTGTTGATGTAATTTGTATTGATACAGCTCATGGTCACTCCAAGGGCGTTTTGGACGCAGTAAAAAGAGTGAAAAACAAATATCCTGATTTGCAGGTGGTTGGTGGAAATGTAGCTACGGGCGAAGGCGCCAAAGCACTTGTAAAGGCAGGTGTGGATGCTGTGAAAGTTGGGGTTGGCCCCGGCAGTATTTGTACGACGAGGATCGTTGCGGGCGTTGGCGTACCGCAGCTATCGGCCATTTATGAAACTTCGAGAGCAATCAAAGGTACCGGCGTTCCAATTATCGGTGACGGCGGCATCCGTTTTTCGGGTGACATCGTCAAAGCCCTCGCAGCCGGAGCCAATACCATCATGGCGGGAGGCTTGTTTGCAGGGGTAGAAGAATCACCAGGGGAAACGGTACTGTTTGATGGCCGGAAATTCAAAGTCTACCGCGGCATGGGTTCACTCGGGGCGATGGGCCAGGGCTCAAAAGACCGTTATTTTCAGGATGTTGAAGACGACATTAAAAAACTGGTGCCGGAAGGTATCGAAGGCCGTGTACCTTTCAAGGGCAGTGTAGAGGAAGTGATGGTGCAGTACCTCGGCGGCCTGCGGGCAGGGATGGGTTACTGTGGTGCACCTACCATCGACGAACTGCAAAATGCCAAGTTCGTGAAAATTTCCGGCTCTGCCATCCAGGAAAGCCACCCACATAATGTGACCATTACCAAGGAAGCACCTAACTACAGCAGGGGAATGTAAAGTTTCATGGCCTTACTGCTTTTTTGAACAATACAGAGGCAACGAAAAGATGATATTTTATTTCTATAAAAAACTGAATTTCAATGCCTTAAACACTACTTTGAGCCAAGTCAAAAGTGTCATCTTTGATGTGCCGATAGCTAGTCATGAAACGACTCGACAAATCATTTTACACCCGCACTGATGTAGTGCAACTCAGCCAGGAGTTGTTGGGAAAATACTTGGTATCCCACGTCAATGGCCACCTCACCTCCGGTAAAATAGTGGAAACCGAAGCCTATAGGGCCCCCGATGACAAAGCCTGCCACGCCTGGATGAACCGCCGCACCAACCGTACTGAAATCATGTTTGCCGAAGGCGGAAGGGCCTATGTCTATCTCTGTTACGGAATTCATCATATGTTCAATGTCGTGACGGCTGAAAAGGATATGGCGCACGCCATCCTCGTACGTGCGCTGGAACCAATTGACAACAAAGAAAAAATGCTGGAACGGCGGAATATGCAAAAAATAGAAAGACGCCTGACCGGAGGGCCCGGTATTTTGAGCCAGGCACTTGGTATCAAAACTTTGCACACCGGAATTGATTTGACGACCGGCGAATCCCCTATATGGATTGAGGACCGGGGCGGCTCAGTCGCTCCCAACGATATCATTGCATCGCCCCGGGTCGGCATCGATTACGCTGAAGAATGTATTGACTGGCCCTGGCGGTTTCGGATAAAAAATTCGAAGTGGACAAGCCCAGCTAAGTAATTCGAAATTGAGCAATTGAAATAATATGATAGCTATCAAATCATTGCTGATTTCTCAAATCAAAGCACCCTGTTTTAACGATGGAAAACAATAAGCACGAAGCACATATTTTATTTATCGTCAACCGCCTTTACGAGTGGTCCCAGAATTTTATCACCCGCGAATTAACGGAGTTAAACAAGCTGAATTTAAAAATGACGATCGGCGCCCGTGATATTTTGGAAAGAGACGACCTGAACGAAGATGAAAAAAAATTAAGGGAAAAATATTTCCCCATTAATGAAAACCCTTTTACGTTAAAATATTTATTCAATCATTTAATCATTGCCATTACTCGTCCGGTTAAATATTTAAAAACATGGGGCACCCTATTTTCTTTAAAACACAAATTAAATAAATTCCCCCGTGGAATTGTCTGTCTTTTCAGGGCGGCGGGCATTGCAAACGGAATAGAGAAAAAAGGAATTAATTTAATTCACGCCCATTTTTTAACTGCTCCCGGCGAGACGGCTTTATACCTTTCAAAATTGACAGGTATCCCATTTGGCGGCACCGCTTATGCCATGGATTTATATGTTGACAATACGGGGCTAAAAGGGAAATTAAAAAATGCAGCATATATCAACGGCACCACGAATTACAATGAAAAATTCATGGCCAGCCAACTTTCCGAAAATAAGGAAAAAGCCCTCACTTTATATTATGGCATTCATACTTCGAAAGAATTGGCACCGCCCATTCCGCACGAGCGTTTTACTTTTTTAGCAGTTGGCCGCCTGGTACAAAAAAAAGGTTTTGAATATTTAATTGAGGCTTGCGGCATCCTGAAAAAAAAGGGTTATGACTTTTATTGTGAGATTGTAGGAAAAGGGTCTTCTGAAGAAAAATTAAATGCACAAATAGAGGAGTTGAATTTAAAGGGCCGAGTTGCCATCACGGGTTATGTACCGCCCAATGAATTATTTAAAAAATACCGGTCAGGTGATATTCTCGTTGCGCCATGTGTGGTCGCTGACGATGGCGATGTGGACGGATTACCCAACGTTTGCCTAGAAGCAATGAATTTTGGTCTGCCCGTTATCAGCACGACCATTTCCGGTATTCCGGAGGGAGTTGAGGAAGGAAAAAATGGCTGGCTCATTCCGCCAAATGACTCACAGGCACTGGCCGAGGCAATGGAAAAAGCACTGAAAACCAACAATTTATCGGACATGCGGAAGGCCTCTCACAAAATGGTTTCTGAAAAATTTGATGTCAGGAAAAATGTAGTGCCGATAAAAGCACTTTTGGAAAAACACGCTGCAACCCGGACGGCCAGTCCGGAATTTATCAAATGAGTGGACATCTCGGACTGGCCGTCCGAGTTACTTTTTTAAGACCCGATTTAAATCCTCCGACGAAATTACATTTGTCAATCTCGCCAATAAAATATAAGTCAACAAAAAACCGATCGCCAAAACTGCAAACGCAATCCCTTCAGGCATACTCCAATTATTTTTCAAAAAATAAAAAGGCACGGCAGCAATAAATGCCACTAATAAAGTTTTGCCATAAAATTTAAATGGAAATATTTCTTTGAACGGAACGTCCATTAATTTCCGAATAACATTCAGGGCATACCACCAGGAAAAAGTCTGGGCAACCACCGATGCCAGCGGCGGACCAATGACGCCGAGCCACAACACAAAAGGGACGACTAAAATAGCATTGACAGAAAACAAATAAATCGCACCGTAAGTAATTTCTTTCGTGCTGTTCAACGCCTTTTGCATGTTACTGTAAGAAGCAACGCGCTGCAATAAAATAAAAGTGTAAATAAAAAACGGCACGGCTGCATTCCGGTATTTTTCAGAATATAACAGCACCATAAATTCCTCTGCCGTCAATAAAAAAACAAATACCAGGGGCAATACTATAATCGTTACTTTTTTAATACTGGTCAACCAAAGGTTGAGCAGGGGCCGGGTTTCGCCTTTTAAAAAATGGCTGACCATTTTAGGCATCATCACTGCGGCCACAGAATAGGCAATGGTTGGGATAATGGGCAATTCCCAGGCGCCATAAGAATATTCAGCAAATGTTTCAGCAGGTAAAAATTCTTTGACCACATATTTATCCACCTGGCGGTTTAATGTCCAAAATAATTGTGCAAGGCTTAACGGAACAGAATAATATAACAGCTCTTTCAAAAAACCTTTTGGCAGACTGACGGTACTTTCCTGCCTGAAATTATTGTGAAAAATAAATGCACTTAAAAGCAGCCGTAAAACCCCATACGCAAGCAAGGATAAAGAAATCCAGTAAAGTGGATCATCAAATAATAACGGGACTGTAAATGCTAAAAATTGGGAGACGCCAATAAATATATTGAACCAGGCTGCGCCTTTTGCTTTATCAAGTGCGATTAAAATATTGGGGACAGGAATAGTCGGCAATTCCAAAACGACCAAAGCCATAAACATCCACAACAGTGGCCGCACCGCTCCATATTCCGTGTCCATTGTTCCAAACCAGCCAATGACCAATAAAATCAATGCACTGCCCAAAGCCGTCCACATCAATATTTTAGAAATATACTGGGCGATGCTTTTTCTATTTTCAGGTGGGTATTTTTCAAAAAAATAAAATATGCTATCGGGCAGGCCAAATTGTCCGACTATTTGTGCGGTCCCATAAATGAGCAATAAATAATTTAGCTGTGCCACCACCTCTTTTGGCAGCACCCTTCCCATAATTGCCAGCCCCGCAATCTGAGCGATGATCGTAATCGCCCGACTGACAGTGAAAATGCTCGCCTTCCGGGCGAGACTCATGCCTTTTTTATTTGTCTTTTCCGTAACCTAGTATATTTTTTGAAAACCAAGGCGCTCAGTCCCCACTCCAACCAAAACCAAATTGAGCAAAGCGAAATCCCGCACCGAAGGCCGGGAAACCCAAAACGAGAAACCAGGAACCAAGAACCAAGTCCCCGCAAAGGTTCGTTAAATAACACTGAACCGTAGGCATTTTGCGTTAATTTTGCCTCTCACTGTTTGGGAATAGACCGCCTTCGGCTGTCAGAGGTCAGACCACCTTGTTGTCAGACCGCCTTCGGCTGTCAGAAAACAGATGTCTGACCTCTGACAGCCAAAAGCGATCTGACCTCTGACAGCGCAGCGGTCTGACCCCTGACAGCCGAAGGCGGTCTGACCCCTGACCCCTGACCCCTGACTTCTAATTGCACAAAATGAATAAAATACTGACACTGCTGGCTCTTTTCTTTTCACTCGTCGCTTTTTCGCAGGAAGAAGATGCCGGCCTGTTATATAAAGACCACGTTTACATAGACGACCTCAAGTCTGTCAAATTTTACCCCAGCGGCTACCTGGTCGATTTGCCGGTTTTATATGTCAGAGACCCCGTACCGCTGGTTCTATCATTTGATGATGTCAGTGGCGACGATATAAAGGACTACACCTATACCGTTGTTCATTGTGATGCAGACTGGACGCCGTCGAGACTGGCCCAGATGGAATATGTGGATGGTTTTGACGAAGACCGGATAGAGAATTTTGAGTATTCCTTTAAAGCCAACTCCGTCTATACCCATTACTGGTTAAATCTGCCTAACGAATTCATGACCTTCACCAAATCAGGCAACTACCTGTTGAAAGTTTATGAGGACGAAGATGAAAAACGGTTGGCCATTACCCGTCGTTTCATCGTCGTCGACCCACAGGTAGAAATTTTGGCGAGGTCAACCCGGCCGGGGAGGGTGAGCAAGATCCAGACCCACCACGAAATTGATTTTACCGTGGTCCATAAAGATTTTGACATCAGGAGCCCACAGCAGGAAATATCGGCGGTCGTTTTACAAAACAACCGGTGGGACAATGCCATCGCGGGTATCAAGCCCTTGTTCAGCCGCTTAGAGGAGCAAAGTTTTGACTATCAGGACAAAGTTGTTTTTCCAGCTGGTAAGGAATTCCGGTATCTCGACTTGCGCGGGTTACGCTTCAAAGACCCAAAACTCAAAGAGGTGACCGTCGATGCCAACAATCGATTCTACGCTCAGGTTATTGAAGAGAGGAAGAGGGGCAACGCTGCCCACTTTGAACGGTTCGATATAAACGGTAATTTCATCATTGAAAATACGGACGAGCGGGGAAGGATTTTAATTGATGCGGCCCCGGATGGACAGATCAATTTTAGGAGACCACAGGCCGGCGTAGATTACGAGGCCGACATCCTCCATCACCTGGAAAGTGAATACGTCGATGTACTTTTTACCCTATACAGCCCCACCGAAATGTTTGAGGAAGATCTCTACATTTACGGTGGACTGACAGACTGGGAATTCAAACCAGAGTTTAAGATGGTTTACAACCCTGCCATCTTTTCCTATGTCGGGAAGGTCAGGCTGAAACAAGGGTATTATGACTATATTTATGCTGCGGTTTCTAAAAAAACCGGCGAGGCTGATTTTGAAGTGACCGAAGGCGATTGGCACGAAACGGAAAACCAATACACGGTGCTGTTGTACTACCGCCCCTTTGGCAGCCGGTTCGACCAGCTGATCGGCATTACCGAGATCAGCTCAAGAAATTGATCAGATAAAGATCGACCGTTCATTGCAAACTGATGAACTGACGAACCAGAGACTGACGAACTCCCCCAATACCTTAATAATCAACGGATAACACCTTCCCCGGACATCTCGCACACTTTTTGAACATAGGAGGGAAGATCTAATATTCAAGTTGATCTGTCATTTAGCATCCCCCCTCCAAGTATGCTCATCGTTCCCTTTCATTAGGTTATGAGAAGTGGCTATTAAACCCAGATAAAAGTCTGTTGGCTGTATTGTTTTTGCCACCCGCATGCATTTTAATAAGAATCATTCAAGGTTATATTGAATCATGAAAAAATTTACCAGACACGGCTTTCAATTAACGGCTTTTGTTTTAGCTAAGCGTTTTTTGAGCAAATTGCTTCTTTTCTTTCCTTTCCTGTTGATGCCCGTTTTGCTTCTTTCACAAGAGAAAACGATCGAAAAAGCCAACCTTGCTTACAAGTACAAACAGTATGCACAGGCCGCCAGCCTATACGAAACGGTCATTGCTGAAAAGGAAGAAGGAAAGTCCAAATCACCGGGGACACTCAACCTGAAGACCAAGCTCGCCTATTGTTATCGAATGAACAACAAAATGGACCAGGCCGAAAAACTGTACGCAGAAATTGTGGCGGATGAACGGGCCAAGGCAAAGACCTACTTGTACTATGGCGAGACGCTGATGTGCAACGGCAAATACGAAGAAGCCAAAAAATGGTTCAGGGATTATCAGGTTTTGGAGCCCAACGACAAGCAGGCAGCCCTGTTGGCAGCTAATTGTGATAAAATAAAGTACATCGAACCTTATTTCCCTTATGTCGATATCCAACCTTTTGCACACAACTCAGATGCAGACGACAATGCACCGGTAGCCTGGCAGAACGGCATTGTTTTTTCGTCCGACCGCAAGCAAGGTGCAAAACTCTTAAAGGAAAAATCGGGCTGGACCGGAAGGGATTATCTCGACCTTTATTTTTCTGTTTTGCAGGAAGATGAGCAATACGGAGAGCCACGTCGATTTTCCGCCAAGCTGAGCGAGGTGAATAAAAACACCGGTAATGCCTCTTTTTCCTCCGACGGCACGGAAGTCTTTTTTACACGAAACGACAACGTCCTGAACAAAAAGGACACCTACATGCTGCAACTGTTCAGCTCACAGGACAATGGCAACGGCAAGTGGAAAAAAGCAGAAAAACTGCCCTTCTGCTCGCCCAACTTCAGTTTTATGCACCCCGCCATTTCACCCGATGGCAAAGAATTGTTTTTTGCCACTAACCGCAAGGGTGAAGGTGGCGTCGACCTTTGGGTATCCAAAAGAAAAGATGACGGTTGGGGCAAGCCCGAAAACCTCGGCCCAACCATCAACACCTCAGCCAACGAGGGCTTCCCGTTTGTGGATGAAAATGGCCGTTTGTATTTCTGTTCAAAAGGACATCCGGGCTACGGTGGGTTTGATATTTTTTTCACCGAAAGAGATGATAACGGAAATTGGAAGACTCCACAGAACCTCGGCCAACCGATCAACAGCCCGCTCGACGATATTTCCATTTACATAAATGTCAACAACCAAAGCGGCATGTTTACTTCATCAAGGGGCGGAGGCGATGACGATATTTTCTTCTTTGAAATCATGGAACACCCCAAAGAGGAAGAGCCCATTGCTGACATCATTCCAGTTGCGAATGAAAAACAAGAGAAATATGTCAATAAAAAACCAACTACCATCCATGGAGCAGAAAGCCAGGAAGAACTATCACCAACAGAAAAAATGCCTCCTGCACCGGTAACGGAAGAAGCAACCATCGTTTCAAAAAACGAAAACACAACGAAAGTAGCTGAGGAAGAAACCCCGCCGAAGTCCGACCCAGCTGTACCGGCCGTGCCTTCTTCCTACCAGCCAACTACAACCACACCGGCTGAAACTACCGAAGAACCTGCTTCTGAACAAAAAGAGCAAACTGAAACCGAGGTTCCGGTTTCCAGTCTCCCATTTGAATTGGAAGAGAAAAAAGCAGCGCCCTCAGAAGAGGCCGCTCCCCTACAGCCAGAGCAAATTGAAAGTGAAAACCCAGCCGCCAGCCTTCCCCTTGAACCGGGAAAAGAAGAACCTGCTGAGGAAAAAGCCATTGAAAAATCAGCAGACATATTTTTTGAAATGCCGACGGAAACAGAACCCGTTGAAACAGAAACCACAAAACCAGCCTCTACACCACCGGCGGTACATTCTCTTTTCGCCTTTCAGGAATTCATGGACGGCGCCCGAAACAATGAAATCCTGACCGGTAAGATTTACCGCCTGGACGGTGCTATTTTCGACCCTTACGTATGGCAACTCACACCCCGGATTTCCAAAAAACTGAACGATTTGGTTGCTGTTCTGCGCAGGTTTCCAACCATGCAGATTGAAATCAGCGCCCATACTGAATCGCTCGGCCCTGAAACACAAAACCTCGACATTTCAAAAAACAGGGCCAGGATGGCGGTCGAATACATCATTAAGGAAGGCATTTCTCCCGACCGCATCAAAGGCGATGGCTATGGGGAAGCACACCTGCTGAACCACTGCAAAGATGGGGTCACCTGTTCAATGGAAGAACACCTTTACAACCAGCGGTTGGAGGTGCGGGTCATTAAAGGCATCGGTCATTAAAACCCACCCAATTATTAGGTCGTCCACCACTTTTCAACATACCTAATGCCCCTTGCATTAGGTATACTCCTACCCAGAACTTGTATGTCAAGATTCAAGTATTTAGCGATTGTACAAGAGGGGCTCTCCTGCTAATTTTGCATCCAGAATTAGTCTAAATAAGGATCGTTTTTCCTTATATCATCCAATCGAAAATCACCATTGCTCAAAAACTTGGGAAAGGCTGTTTTATCAGCATGTTAATAGTGATCTATTAAAAAAGCAATAATGGACAACTGCGAATTCGAAATACTTTTCAACGGAAAAGAAGGCATCTGCACCCGTTGCAAGGGATGTGGAAACATGCATGTGGGGTACGGAAATTTCATGCTGGCATTCTCTCCCGAAAATTTCTCTGCTTTTGTTCAGGACATGGACAACACCTACCAAAGCCGGAACGTGGCCGGTGAGGACAGGCTCGTCAAAAATATTTTTGTCAAAACCCCGGCAAAGGAAGTTACACTGTTGTTCTGCCTGCAAGAAATGAAAGCGTTTGTCCAGTTTTTGAGAAAAATAGAAAGCATCTATTTGGTGAAAAAATTAGCCACAGAAGTCATCAATAATATCGATTGTGCGGCCATGAATTAAGGCAACTGCGATCAACTTCGGATTTATCGATAATCATTCGATCCGATTAATTAGGTTTTAATTTCCACTCAGGTCTATTGCGGTCTCCATAATTTTCCCTCCCGCAGGAAGGTTATGGAAATGGGTTTTTGCAGTTTTTCGCCACTCTGAAAGACTTCCATTAATTTGCTCAAATTTTGGGAAGACGTAAATTTTACGCCAGCCACTTCGAGGATGACATCCCCGCCCAACGTAACTTTTTCTCCGCCCATCACCACTGGAACCGAACCACCTCTGATGCCAGCGAAATCGGCCGGGGATAAGCCGACCACCCGCTGCACCAGCAGTCTGCCTCCTTGTGGTGCGTTGAGCATTTGTGCCATGGCTTTACTCAAAAACAGGCCATCGATGCCCGTCCAGGGCGCGTTGCGGTCAATCAGCAGGCGTTTGGCCAAATTGGTGCAACCTGATTGTTTGGACCCAAAAGAAGACGACAACCTTTCAGCGGTTGTCGTCTTTTATTGAAAATGCCAACACATTTCAAAGAAGAGCGCCACTTTCGTGGCCACTCCTCTGATCGACCGTAGGCCGTGATCAGGCATCTGTTTTGCTAACATCAGCCTCGTATTGATTCAGGACAGCCTCTACTGCTTTTTGTATTTTCTTTTCCAACTTTTTCTTGTTTTTGACAACGGTACCCGAGACCGTCCCGTGCCACATGACCTGGTTGGTTTTAGTATCTATCATGTCGACGACCAGGGTTCCTTCATCATAATTGTACACCGTGACTTCCGTGACCGGTATGTGCCTCCACCTGCCATAATACCGGATAAAGGTGTACATGTCCTGCTTTTCTTTGACTACTGTGAAATAACTGACCAACAGGTCCGGGTCGTCAGACAAGACATACCCTTTTTCCCGCATTTCGGCATGGAGGGCTTTTTCTATGCGCTGGGCATTTATCGGATCCATCCCTGTTAAGACGCCCTCTTCGTACGAAGCCAAATTGTAGGTTTTGTATTCTTTAAAAGTTGTCCCTTCGAGGTAGTCGCTTGAGACCTGTGAGGTACCATTAAAAGCCGAAAGAACGAGTACTAAAGCGAAAACTAACTGACTGAAATTTTTCATGATTATTATTTTTTAGTGAAAAAAATTACTTTGTTCGTTGATTACGGAAACAAAGGTATAGGCAGTCCAATCGCTAGTCGTCCGTTGGTGTGTAAACGGAAGTCCGTATTTACACAAGCGGAAAAAACAGAAAAAATAATCCACATAAGTGACTGAAAACCTGTAAATTACACTTGAATTAGTTTGAAAACTTCTTGCTTGACCATCTAAAAATATTTTTTTCCCGATCTCTTTTTTCAGCGTATGGGCAGCCTGTACCGCTTCATTGTTTAACTTTTCTTTCCTATTTTTGCTTCCTCTCGAAGCCGGTTAAATTCGCCCCTCTTTCTCGTCCAAATATCATCAATCAAAAAAGCTACTCCTTCGTTTTTCTGTAATTGAACCTATGAACATTGCCCATGAAAAACATTACCCTCATAGTGTCATTTCTGATGTTGGCCAATACCTTGGCTATCTCACAAAGCCTGAAAAAATACGAAAGGAAAGCCCACAAAACCTTCAAAAAGGAAGCCTATGGGATGACCTTGTACTACAGCGAAGCCATTTTAAGAATAGATTCCACCCACGAAAAAGCGACCCAATGGTCGGCCGTTTCCCGCAAAGCTTTATTGTTGGATAAATCACCTACTGAACTGAAAAGAATGCACGCTGCCGCCATCCCTTTTACGGAAGTCATCCAAGAGTTGACAGAAAAGGAAAAATCACCTACCGAATCACTTGCCACACTCGTTGTCACCACTTTTAACCAGATGGACAGCAGCGTGCTTAACAACACTTATATCGGAGTGACCAATGATGGTTTTGGCAAAGGAAGTTTTGTGCAAAATGATGCGTCGAATAACACGGCCTTCCTCCAGATACCGACAGGTCATTTTTTTACGGTAACAGGAACTAAAAACGGTTTCACCTCTGGCAGCGCAGCCATTTCAACCAAAGATGTATCGGCATTCGACACCCTCTTATGTGAACTACACCTTTCCCCTTCCTGGGGCTTGCCCACCGAACTCTATTTTGATTATGAAAAACCGAGTGCACTCGACCCCTCAAATACCACTACCAACATCTCTTACGAAGAAGCCTGGGTGGATTATTTGTACAGAATCAATGAGTACATCGACAGCAATTCCGTTTCGGACAGTTTGGTCCACCGGGCCGAGGCACAAAAAGAGGTTGGATCTTTTTTTGTCCATTCCGTGGACGCAAACTATGGCCAACTAAAAACTATTTGCGGCTTATTGGAAGATCACTTACAGGCCGGTTATAAGATAACCCTGGCAATAGAGGGGCATGCCGGCCCTTTTGAAGAAGGCGACGATCCGCAGGCATTGATCAAACGCCGTTTGCACAGCGTAGAAAACTATTTTTCCTTTTATAAGGATGGGATATTTCAGCCTTGGCTGGCGAATAGAAATTTAATAATAGAGCGGCAGGTGACGGGAGCTACATCCCAAACAACTTCTCATACCACCACTGATGCCTTTACGATAGAGGCAGCCAAAGCCCGGAAAGTAATTATTAAAATGGTGGAAGTGGTCGGGGCAAAATGACCCGGCGTCATTCCTCTTCTGCAACATCGTCCGGCTCTTCCTCATTCAAAGACACCCAGAAATTATTGGCACCTTCTCCCTGTACCACGGTGAGCAGTTGCAGGTTGAGCATTTCCAGCAATGCAAGAAATGTGACGATGGCATGGATACGGTTGTCAAGCCGCATGAACATGGACTCGAAATCCGTTTTTTCATTCGGCCGTAGTTTGGAAAAAATATACTCCCGCTGTCCGGCAATGGTATAGTTCCATTTCACGACGGTATGCACGACCCGGCTCTTATCATCCTCCATTCTCCTGACCAGTCGCTCAAAGGTTTTGAGCAGGCTGAAGAGGGTCAGCTTTTCCAATTCAACATCCACCAGGGCGACAGAAGCAATTTGCCGGAGTTCCTTCGAGGCGTTGCCCCGGTGCTCGCGCTTTGAGCGTTCCTCCTCCAATTTACGCATATCGTCCAGAATGGATTTATAGCGCTTGTATTCCAGCAGGCGGCGTACCAGTTCTTCCCGCGGGTCGATTTCATTTCCCTCTTCGTCGAGGGGTTTCCGCGGGATAAGCATCTTAGCCTTGATCCGGCAAAGGGTCGCTGCGACCAATATGAACTCGCTGGCAAGATCAACGTTTAGGGACTCCATTTCACGGATATAGGAGAGAAAATCATCCGTGATTTTGGCAATGGGAATATTGTAAATGTCCAGTTCGTCCCGTTCTATGAAAAAGAGAAGCAGGTCGAACGGCCCTTCAAACTGGGGAAGCTTTATGGTATAGCCCACTGAGGCAGCAGCGTTCATTTATATTTGAGCTATTAGCTGTTAGCCATTAGCTGTTAGCTTTTATTGCCCACAAGCCAACAGCTAACGGCTGTCTATGCAACTAATGAATCGGCATACAATGGAAAGCGCTCCATGTATGTGTTTATTTCTTTTTTTGTGTGCTGGATCAATTCTTCATTGTCGATATCACTAACGATGGCATCGATCCACTCAACCACTTTCACACAATCGGCCTCCGTAAATCCTCTGGTAGTTACGGCAGCTGTTCCAATCCGGATGCCGGAAGTGACCATTGGCGATTCGGTATCAAAGGGAACCATGTTTTTGTTGACGGTGATATCCGCTCTCACCAGTGACTCTTCAGTCTGTTTTCCAGTCACA
This sequence comes from Bacteroidota bacterium, assembly GCA_039819485.1. Taxonomy (GTDB): domain Bacteria; phylum Bacteroidota; class Bacteroidia; order Chitinophagales; family Saprospiraceae; genus UBA6168. The sequence goes on from JBCBRY010000064.1 coordinate 44,016, forward strand.
CCTTTCGAGCGCATATCGATCAGCATAAGGTGATTGTCGGTACCGCCAGAGATGATTTTATATCCTTTTTCAATAAATGCTTTGGCCATAGCCTGGGCGTTGTTAATCACTTGTTGGCCGTATACTTTGAACTCGGGTTCGAGCGCCTCCCCAAAGGCAATGGCCTTGGCAGCGATCACATGCTCCAGCGGTCCACCTTGTGTGCCAGGGAATACCCCACTGTTCAAGATGCCAGACATTTTCCTGATGGTTCCTTTCCGGGTAGTCAGCCCCCAGGGGTTTTCAAAGTTTTTGCCCATCATGATGATGCCACCGCGCGGGCCCCGCAAGGTTTTATGTGTTGTGGACGTAACGATATGGCAGTACTCCATAGGACTGTTGAGCAGTCCTGCAGCGATCAGGCCGGCAGGGTGGGCAATGTCAGCCAATAGCAGTGCCCCAACTTTGTCGGCTATTTCCCGGAAACGCTTGTAATCCCAATCGCGGGCATAAGCAGATGCTCCACAGACAATCAGCTTGGGTTTTTCCCTGATGGCCGTTTCCTCAACTACATCCATATTGATCAAACCAGTCTCCTCTTCTACCCCATAAAATGTTGGTTGAAATATTTTACCGGAAAAATTCACCGGTGACCCGTGTGAGAGGTGGCCTCCATGCGCCAGGTCCAACCCCAAAACCACATCACCAGGTTTCAGGCAGGCCAGAAAAACCGCCGCATTGGCTTGCGCACCGGCGTGTGGCTGTACATTGGCATATGCTGCACCGAACAATTCTTTGAGCCGATCAATGGCCAACTGCTCCACCTGATCAACGATTTCACAGCCACCATAATAGCGCCTGCGGGGATAACCTTCCGCATATTTATTGGTAAGACAAGAGCCCATAGCATCGAGAACGGCCTGGCTGGTAAAGTTTTCGGAAGCAATCAACTCTATCCCATTTCGCTGGCGTTCGAGTTCTTTTTGGATTAGATCAAAAACGATTTTATTTTTTGTCATATCGGCATCTTTTCTCCAGTGTTACATTGAAAGCTAAAACTCGTCTCAACAATAGTTGTTCTTTACTTGTATTTTTGAGGATCATTCAATGCGACGCAAGAGGTGATAACAATTAAGTGCTCAAAATATCAATTCAGCAATAGTCTTTCATCAAATCGGACTATTTACCTTTTACTTTGTCATTTGTCTTTGATTCCTTTCTACAGGTAGGGAATGGAATTTGCAAAACTTACCTGGTGCAGTCCGTTTTTTTAGCAAGTTCTTGTTATTATGCATGAATAAGAACCAAAAATTGAAACTGCGAGGAAAAAGAGCGGCAAATTTACAATAAAACCTGTTGGAATTTCTTTTTATCCTTGCACTTCCCTCTTTTTAGTTATATGGTATAAATTTACTTTTTCGTCAAACTGTATCCGATCTTTAACTTTGATCGTATCTATGGTTGACACTTACTAAGGGTTCTTTTAAAAAACATATTGAATGTTGAGCAACAAACTCAAGTTTCTACTTTCCTCCATGCTGCTTTTCACAGCACTTCAACTTTTTTCAAAAGCAGAAAGGTTTAGGGTTGTCTGGCAAACAAATCCGTCTACATCCGCTGTGATTGCCTGGGATCAGTCCTCCGGGGAAAATCCAACATTCCATATGGACATCAATAACTATGGAGACGACGCAGAGAGCTACGCCGTAAAAAGAAAAGCCGACCATGTGCTGCGGGCAAAGGGCATGAACAACCATTTTGTCCGCCTCACGGGACTCATCCCCAATACTTCCTATTATTTCCTAGTAGTCGATAATGAAGGCCAAAGCCAGCAACTATTTTTTACAACAGCCCCCAATTCGCCCGAAGAGCGCCTTTCCATTATCGCTGGAGGTGATAGCCGGAATTACCGGGAAGCTCGCCAGGAAGCCAATATATTGGTCGGGAAGTTGCGGCCACATTGTGTGATGTTCGGTGGTGATTTTACTGCAGGTGATAGTGACACGGAGTGGGTAGAATGGCTTGACGATTGGCAACTGACCTTCGCCAAAGACGGGCGGGTAACTCCCATCATCCCCGCTCGCGGCAACCATGAAGAAAGCAATGCAACCCTGACACAAGTATTTGACATAGAATCAAAAAACACGACCTACGCCATCAATCTTGGTGGAGATTTATTACGGATTTATACCCTGAACACCATGATTCCCATCCGGGGCGAACAGCAAGAATGGCTCGAAAGAGACCTTCACCGCAACTCGCCGGTACAATGGAAAATCGCTCAATACCACCACCCCATGCGACCACATACGCAGCGCAAGGCCGAAAAACATGATCAGGTCGTTTTTTGGGCCCCTCTGTTTATGCAGTACAACATGAGCCTGGCCGTTGAATGTGATGCCCACGTGGTGAAATCAACTTATCCGATCCGCCCGGGCAAGGGAGCCAATAGCCACGAAGGGTTCATCAGGGACGACAACGAAGGCACTGTCTACGTCGGGGAAGGCTGCTGGGGCGCACCGCTCCGCAAAAACAACGACGACAAACCGTGGACCCGAGCCAGCGGAAGTTTCAACCAGTTTCACTGGATTTTTGTCGATGAAGAAAAAATCGAAGTGCGTTTTGTAAAAACGGATGGTTCCGGACGAGTAGCAGACATTGACCCGCGCAATGTCTTCAAAACGCCCATCGGGCTGAACATCTGGAGCCCACCGGCCGGCGATGTGGTTTCCATCAAGAAAAGAGACGGATCTATGTTTGGAGCAGGAGAAGAAATTTTGGCTGCCCGTTCTGGTGGCGGTGCATCCGTTGGTCGTGGCGCCACGCTGCGCCCCGCCCGTCCTGTCGATGAAACAGCCAATTGGGATAAATGCCCCAAAGTATTGACCGATCCTTCGAGCGGCGATGTAAAAGTCAAATACGCACTGGGCATTAAATGCAACGTGGAAATCCGTCTGATCAACAGAAAACTACAGGAAGTTTCCAAAATAGAATTGACCAATCAGCCTTCCGGCGAATACCTTAAAACGCTGCGCACCAGTCATCTGCCAAGAGGAAATTACCTCGCCATCGTGAAAGAAAACGGACGGATTGTGAAGCGTTATCAGGTGGAGAAACGGTAGAGGAATCTGGTTTTTGGTTCCCGACCTGGCGGTGCGGGATTTCGCTGTACTCAATTTTGGTTTTTGGTTTTCTTACCTTTACAATGCGAGATTTTGCTTCACTCAACCTATATTCTTCTAATTATTTCCCTTCTATTTTTTTTAATTATTGTACAGGTTGTAATTTGGCCTTAGCAGGTCAAGCTATTAAATTTATTTTTTGCAAAAATTTACCATTTAATATACCCCCGTGTTTTCCGGACATTAGCATTCTCGAACATAAGTAAGCAGGTGG
>JBCBRY010000065.1:0-46504 GCA_039819485.1 Bacteroidota bacterium
CCCTTCTAAAATATCAACCAGCTCTCCTCAAAATCCTAACATTTTCGACTCAACAGGAATTTTCAAACAACTTCAATGATAATTTCATATAAAATCAACCGATGAAAATAAAATGAAAAAAATAATCAGAAACATAGTCCTTGTTGGAATAGTCGCATTGCTCTGCATGGCGGCTTATAAACAATTGGAAAAGAACAAAGACAAAATTGAGGCAGATGCCCAGCTGTCCCAGCAACGCAATGACGTAATTCCGGTGATTACTGGCAAAGTGACCAAGGACACCATGGGCAGCAGCTTTGAATTGGTCGGGAGCTTTGCCCCATTCAAACAAGTGACGCTCACCAGCGAAGTACCGGGAAAAGCGAAAGGGGTGGAATTCGAAAATGGGAGCGTTGTGAAGACTGGTAAAATACTGGTGTCGATCGATAATGACTTGTTGAAAATCCAGCACTCCACCACCGAGATAAATTTAGCAAAAGCAGAAAATGATTTACGCCGATTGACCAATCTGCTTGGAGACGGCGGTATCACCGAGCAACAGGTTGAAGAAGCACAGTTAGCTGTCGACAACCTCAAATCGCAAATAAAATCACTTGACAAACAAATTTCGATGACCTATGTTACCGCCCCTATTTCCGGAGTCATCACGAATAAACAAATAGAACAAGGTTCGATGGTTTCGCCATCTATGCCCATTGCCATGATTACCAATATCAGCAAACTTAAAATGCAAGTTCACTTAACAGAGGAACAGGTGGTTACCATAAATGAAGGGGACAAAGTAAGGATCACCGCAGATATTCTTCCGAACAAAAATTTATGGGGCAAGGTCACTTTTATTGATGTCATGGCGGGACAAGGAAAGCGCTATTTAGTGGACATTGAATTTCCGAATAATGCCAACAAACTAAAGGCAGGCATGACCGGCACGGCTTTTTTCTCCGGCGGCGAAAAAAGTGAAGTTTTGGCAGTGCCAAGAGCAAGTATTGTTGGTGATCTGAAAAACGCAAAGGTTTATGTGGTCGACGGTGAAAAGGCAGTTTTGAAAGAAGTCGAGGTGGGAAAGGTTTTCGGCAATAATATTCAGATCAAGAAAGGACTGGAACCTGGAGAAACGGTGGTTGTTTCCGGGCAGATAAATCTGGAGGATGGAATGACTATTTCAATCTCTAATCAAAAAATATAAAGACCTTCTTCTCTATTTATAAATCATGTCAATAACTGAATTATCGATTCGCAGGCCGTCCCTGATACTGGTCATTTTCTTGGTCATTGGGTTAGCTGGCTACTATGGGTATACCAAACTGGGATATGAAATGATCCCAAAATTTGATATGCCTTTTATCATCGTCAACACCACCTACCCGGGAGCAAGCCCTTCTGATGTTGAAAATTCGGTGACGAGGGTCATTGAGGAGGCCGTATCGAACGTAGAAAACGTTCTGTCAATTCGGAGCAACTCCATGGAGAGTGTTTCCTTCATTTTTGTCGAACTACGTGACGGGACCAATATCGATCTTGCTCTACAAGATGCTCAGCGAAACATTGATGCGCGTCTCCGGCTGCTGCCGGAAGGTGCAGACCCGCCTTCCCTGACTAAGTTCGCTTCTGATGAGTTTCCAATCGTCAACCTGGGAGTGACTTCCACTCTTTCTCCAACAGATTTTTTTGACCTGGTCGATGATCAGATTAAACCAACTCTTTCAAGTGTCGAAGGTGTTGGTGACATCAGAGTGGTTGGCGGGCAGGAGCGGGAAATCAAGGTGAATGTAAACCGGCAGCAATTAGAAGCAAGAGGGCTTACGATTCTGCAAGTTGTGCAAGCCGTCAACTCTGCCAACCTTGATTTTCCTACTGGAAAAATTGAAAATGAAGAAGAACAGGTCATCATTCGGTTAGCAGGTAAATTTAATAGCACCAAAGATATTGAAATGCTGACCGTGGCCAGTGACCCGCTGACAGGCACAGCCATTAAACTGAATGAGATAGCAGAGGTGATTGACGGACAAAAGCGGAAGAAAACGATCAGCCGAACAGATGGGAAATCAGGAATCGGCATCCAGGTGCTTAAATCTTCCGATGCCAATGCAGTTGCAGTTGCCGATGGCGTGTTAAACAAGCTGGAAGGGCTAAAAAGTCAATATGAAGAGATCTCCCTTCAATTTGAAGTAGCCAACAACCAGACTGATTTTACCAAAGAAGCCGTCAACGCAGTCAGCCATGATCTAATGCTCGCCATTATTCTGGTGGCCATCGTCATGTTGTTTTTTCTGCATTCTTTCCGAAATGCCTTGATTGTCATGTTGGCGATACCGACTTCACTGGTAGCCACGCTTTTAATGATGTATGCGTTCAATTTCACGCTCAACATGATGACACTGCTTGCCATGTCATTGGTAGTTGGAATTTTGGTTGATGACAGTATTGTCGTGCTCGAAAACATTTATCGGCATTTGGAAAAAGGGGAAAATCGCAAAAAAGCCGCTCTGATTGGACGGAATGAAATTGCCTTTACGGCACTTTCCATAACCTTGGTGGATGTGGTCGTATTCGTACCAGTGGCCCTTGCGGGCGGTACGGTAGGCAAAATAATGGGGCAGTTTGCCCTCGTGGTGACGTTCTCCACGTTAATGTCCCTTTTTGTTTCCTTTACACTGACACCTATGCTGGCCAGTCGTTTTTCCCGTTTGGAGGAATACAACGATAAAACTTTGGTCGGAATGATTTTTAATGGATTTGAAAAAATGCTGACCCGTTTGAACAACTGGTATGCTCGGGTCATTGAACGCATTTTGACGCCTTTAAAAATTCCTTATGGCAAGGCCACGGGCCCGGCCAACCAACTGGTAGACGGGAATGCCCACCCTCCCCGAAGAAGGTATTTTAATTTTTATTTAAACGGTCTGCTGGTCATTGCATCTACGGTCGTCATTTTTCTTTCGTCTTTTCTTTTGGTATCCAATGGATACATTGGGTCGTCTTTTGTCACTCAGGGCGACAGAGGTCAGTTTATTTTAAACGTTGAACTACCTAAAGATGCAACTCTCAAGGAAACCAATCTGGCCATGTTGAAAGCGGAGGAGTACATTCGTTCGCAAGAAGGAGTGACCGGTGTTTTTGCGACAGTTGGCCTCTCGACCGGAATGCTGGGCAACCAGGAATCGGAATACCTTGGCGAACTGGCAGTCAATTTGGTCCCAAAGGACGAACGACCATTTGTGACCGACCGCTATGCACAAATCGTTAGAGATGAATTAGAAAAAAAGTTGCCAGGTGTCAAAATAACATCTTCACCTGTTAGTTTTTTTGGAGGAGCCGACAACGATCCAATTGTTGTTTTTATCAGCGGAAACAATAAAGAAAAAGTTATGGATTATGCCAATGCAGCGTTGGCAGAAGTCAAAAAAATACCCGGAACGCTCGAAGCACAATTATCTGTCGAGGAAGGAACACCAGAGATAAGGGTCACTACGGACCGGGAGCGCATGGCAAATTTGGGTATCTCAATGGAACAGGTAGGCATGACCATGCAAACCGCTTTCAACGGGAACGACCAAGCCAAATTCAGGACAAAAAAGAAAGAGTACGACATCAATATCCAAATGGATGATTTCAATCGAAATGCAGCCAGTGACATTGAAGATCTAACCATCCTTAACAACAAAGGGCAACTGATAAAAATGAACCAGTTCGCCGATATCGAACAATCAACCGGCCCCAATCGACTCGAACGCAAAAACAGGCTACCTTCCATTACACTTCAGTCCAAAGTACTCGGCCGCCCAAGCGGAGATGTTGGAACGGACGTAAAAGCATTATTTGAAGAAAAAATGCCTCCCGGTGATGGAATCATCATTACTTACGATGGCGACATCAAGCAACAGGATGAAGGTTTTGGGAGCTTGGGGCTGGCATTTGCGGCAAGTATCATTTTGATTTATTTGATCTTGGTGGCTTTATATGACAGTTGGATCTATCCCGTGGTCATATTCTTCTCACTTCCGGTAGCACTGGTTGGCGCATTGCTGGCCTTGGCCCTGACCATGAATATACTTGATATTTTTTCCATTTTGGGAGTGATCATGCTGATGGGACTGGTTGCAAAAAATGCCATCCTGCTGGTCGATTTTGCCAACCAGGCCAGAGAAGAAGGTATGAGTACTCACGAGGCATTGGTGGAGGCTGGGCGGACAAGGTTGCGCCCCATATTGATGACCACTCTTTCCATGGCCATCGGGTTTTTACCGATCGCATTGGCGCAGGGTGCAGCTGCCGAATGGAAAAACGGACTGGCCTGGGTATTGATTGGAGGATTGCTGAGTTCTATGATTCTGACACTGGTGGTGGTTCCTGTCATTTACTTGTTCGTTGATAAAATTAAGTCTGTATCCATGAAGCTTTTCGGGGTAGGAAATGAGCCAGCGATGCAGGAAACAGTTTAAATTATTAGAGTATTTCGACCCCAACAAATATGAGTTGTCCCGAATTTTCGGGAAAGGACAATTGAAGGTGGCATCGAGCCGCCTTAAGCCTGTAAATCAGCTGATTTGAGCCGATTCAAAAATTCGGGATGATTCATGTTTATTGCAATCTATATCCATTATCTTCTTCTAAATCCCTTTCTCCTCATCTTACTTCTTCCACCTCCCCCAGCAGCAGCAGCCATTCCTTGCATTTTAGTCATTTTGTTCATCATTTTTTTCATTTGGTCAAACTGTTTGATGAACATATTGATCTGGTTCAGGTCCTGGCCACATCCCCTGGCGATCCGTTTTTTCCGGCTCATGTTCAGCAGTTCGGGTTTTGCTCTTTCTTCCGGTGTCATGGAAAAAATAATGGCCTCTACCCTGCCCAATGCGTTTTCATCAAAATCAACATCTTTCAATTGTTTGCCGATCCCCGGTATCATGCTAACCAGCGATTTCATATCCCCCATACGTCGGATTTGCTTGATTTGGCTGAGAAAGTCATTAAAGTCAAATTTATTTTTTCTGATTTTTTTCTCCAGCCGTTTGGCTTCTTCTTCATCAAATTGTTCTTGTGCCTTTTCTACCAACGAAACAATGTCCCCCATGCCTAAAATCCTCTGGGACATCCGCTCTGGGTAGAAAACGTCGAGGGTCTCCATCTTTTCCCCCATGGACACAAACTTGATCGGTTTTCCAACGGTGTACCTGATCGACAGGGCTGCCCCACCTCTTGTATCACCATCCAGTTTCGTCAAGACCACCCCGTCGAAGTTCAGTCGGTCGTTGAAGGATTTAGCGGTATTCACTGCATCCTGACCAGTCATTGAATCCACCACAAATAAAGTTTCCTCAGGCGTCAAGGCTTCTTTGAGGTTGGTTATTTCCGTCATCATCTCCTCATCAACCGCCAAACGTCCAGCCGTATCTACGATCACTACATCGAATCCATGATCCTTGGCATGAGAGATGCTGGACAGGGCAATTTGCACCGGGTTTTTGTTTTCCGGGTCTTTGAAAACGGGGACTTTTATTTGCTCTCCGATTACCGTTAGCTGATTAATCGCTGCCGGGCGATACACGTCACAGGCTACCAACAGAGGTCTTTTTTTCTTTTTGTTTTTCAGGAAATGGGCCAGTTTTCCAGAAAAAGTCGTTTTACCAGAACCCTGCAGACCAGAGATCAAAACCACGGATGGCTTCCCACTCAAGTTGATCCCCGCAGACTGGCCACCCATTAATTCGGTCAGTTCATCCTGCACAATTTTCACCATTAATTGGCCTGGCTTGACCGATTTAAGGACATTTTCAGTTCCAAGTGCCTTTTCTTTAACCCGTTCGGTAAACTGTTTGGCGATGGCATAGTTGACATCAGCCGCTACCAGCGCACGCCGGATTTCCTTGACGCTTTCAGCAATATTCAGTTCCGTAATCTTTCTTTCGCCTGTCAATGATTTAAAGGCGAGATCAAGGCGATCGGATAAACTATCAAACATGGTTTTATGATTCTTTATTAATATATGGTTGTATATCGTTTTTCGGGCGCAAATATACTCAATCTATGTTACTCTGCCCAGTTGAGAAAAGGCACCGGGGAAACAACATGTCCCGGTGCCTTTTTGCATGACTAAACCATATTCTATGTTCAATTTTTAGTCGATCAATACGAGTCTGGTAAGTTCAGTACCATATGCGGTCTCCATTTTACAAAAAACTATCCCACTTTGACCAAGATCTGACTTCCTAATTTCGATAGAGGAATCTCCCTTCGTAAAGGTTGAATTTAGCGATCTAAGTAATTTTCCATCAACAGAAATGAAAGAAAAACTCACTTCGCAATCATACGGAAGTCGGAAAGAAATAACTGTTTTATCGCGGAAAGGATTTGGCTGTGCCGAAAGTACTTCAAAGTATTGATCGGTAGCATCCTCAACTTTATTAAAAGATAATTCCAGCGGGTGGATGGACATTGATTTAGTGTAGGCTTCTGCAACGATTTCAGCACTGTCCATAAACAATGCATCTTTTAAATTCCCTCTCGACAATGATCTAAAAACAATTGTGAAAATTAAATTATTTTTATCAGAAATAATTCTTTCGATTTGATTGTAAGAAAATTTTAAAACTCCATCATCCAATTTATTTTTTCCAAAATGTTCATTTGTTAAAATTCCATTTTTCACCTCCATTATTTGCAGCATTTCCATATCAAATTTAAATTCACCCTGAAAGCCAATTATATCTTTTTGATTAAAATAAAAAGGGATTTCAATCAATTCATCTTTTTCAAAAATAATATCTTGGGTTTTTAAAAATAAAATTTCTTGCGCACTCCGCTCGTCCGTATTTCCGGTAAAATCCAATGAAGCGGAACCGTTTAAATCCCCTATTTTCATTCCAGTAAAATCCACAGATAAAATATTTACATTATTAACCCAAAATGTATCCGGGATAGGTTGTGCGAACGGATTGGAGGGATCATCAAAAACAATATCTTTGTGAACAAAACGCCAAGATGTGTTATTGGGAAATTCAGTATTAATTCCTAAAATTAATTTCCGCATTTCTACGGCATCAAAAGTAGTGACAGTGTTCGACCGATTTATATCAGCAGCTATTATTTTATAAGGACTATCCAATAATTCAACACCTAAAATATGTTTGACTAACAAAACAATATCAAAGGTCGTAACACCATTATTGGGTTCAATATTTTTATAAGGCAATAAATAAAACGGAACCGTCTGGAGAGCATTGCTTAAAAAGTAAGATCCAAATTCATTGGTTTGAGTGGGAAAATTAAATGAATTTTTTATCTCTACATTTTGAATACCGTTACCAAATTCATTATCGACATTTCCACCTGTACCGGGACCAGTAACATTACAATCAGTATTTATAGTCTCCACAATATTTATCTCAGCAACACAAGAACTTTGATTCCCGTAGTTATCCGTTCCCCATACGTTAATTAAATTAATTCCTACATCGTCGCAGGTATAAGTTCGCAGGACATCGCTAAGGGTCGGGGAAAAACTAATTTTTACGTTGTTATCACAATTATCCGAGCTGCTTTCCATCAAGTCTTCCGCAAAAAGAATTACTTGCGAAACTTGTCCTGTGTTCAGCAGTGGAACTTGCAGTTGGCTTTCACAAATCAACGATGGCGGGGTGCAATCTTCAACCTTTACTTCAGTTTCACAAGCTGTCTGGTTATTACAATTATCAACGGCAACAAACCTGACCAAATGTTCTCCTGGTCCAATATTTAAAGGGCCTACCACGTCTTCCCAAACGGAACCTACTCTGACAGAAATATGAAATGATGGATCTAAGCCGCACTCTTGCACACCGGGAATTGGCAACATTAAATTAGTAATACAATTATTGCTATCCAGACATACATCGGGCAAATTACAACCATCAATAAATACCGGGTCTATCTCATCAACTACCTTAATCACTTGCAGATATGTTATGTACCCGTCCCAGGGATCACTGTCAGGATCAGAATCTGGGCCTTGGCTATTGGTCGCAACACTAAAATCCGGCAAATTGCAAATGGACCAGCTATCCCTAAAAGTGCGATTGTTGCACATAAAATCGGTATTAAAATCACAATCATCTAATAAATCACAATTACTATTTATAAACTCTTCTTCCGAATTTTCTACAACCTCCTGGTCCAATTCATCTCCTACCACGCACCAATTAATAACCGCCCACTGCCGGTTTATTTTAAAACACGCATCAGCCACATCATTAAATATTTCATCCTCAAAAGAAACAGCAATTAATTCACATGTTTCAAAAAATATTTCTGGTTCACCAAAATCAGCGGGATTACCATCACAATAAAAATTTAAATCATTTGGAAATTCGACAACAAAATCCGAGACATGATGAACATTGATTATTTGCTCACATTGTATAATATCCCCACTAAAATTGATAGAATGTTGTCGAAGAATAAACCCTTCATAACATGCGTCTAAATTTAACTGTACATCAACAACAGGTGTATTAGTACAATTTTCAAAAAAAGTAGGTTCTCCATAAATATTAAGCACGGAATAATTTCCCGTATCCAACGCTGATTGAAAGTTGGACAAATAAAAATCAGCAGTAATATTTTTTTCTTCCAGACAAATAGCAGTTTCTCCATCCGTTACGTGTAAAATGATCGAATCTTTACTTTCATTGCCACATTCGTCCGTGGCTGTATAAATGGCATTGTAATTCCCGGGAGTTCTATCAACTGCAGCAATAACACTGTCCATAGAAAATGTATTCCATGGTGTTTCAATAAATATGGAGAAGGGTGAACATTCTTGTATTAAATTAATTGGAGGAAGCCTCACCACATCGCTACAATTATTATCTGTACTAATTAGCATTGTATCTGGCACCGTAAACTCAGGTCCTTCTTCATCCGCAACTACAATTACTTGTGTGTGCGTAAAAAACTCGTCTGTGCAAAAATCAAAAGCCTGCCATTTTCTTTTAATTATAAAATTACCTCCACAGGTGTTTTCAATACTGTCACTGACCAAAAAAGCGAGGTTGCAGACCAATCCTCGAGGATCAAGCCCTTTCACCAAGGGTATCCCTGCCACACTTGTATCAGCATCCACGGAAATATCCGAAACATCCTTACAATTCAATTTTGGCAATTCAATGCCATCTAAGTTTTTTGGAAAATCTATGTCGCCAAATTCAACTCGTTTTCCTTTAATAATCTGAGTGCAGTTGGTCATGTTGCCAAATGGGTCCGCCGTCATCCATTCCCGTGTCGTTGTGTAGGCGATACTTCCCCCGTCGCAAAAAGTATTTACTGTATTGTCAAAATAGGTGTGCGTGTAATCAGTTTCGCTGAAGCAACCATCTATAGCAGGGAACCCGACAGAGTCGGATGGCTCGTGACAAAAGATTGTGACGTCAGGTGGGCAGGTCATGCTCTGCGGTATTCCGTTAGGTTCGACCAATATCGAGCCCCAACAGGAACTGCCGGAGTTTATGTCGTTGACTTTTACGGTGTAAGTAATGTTTAAGAAACTGGTATCAACAACATTTCCCAGTGAAGCACCAAGCGGGGACAAAATCAATACTTCATAAAAATCTTCACAGGCATACGGGCCTCCTATGAGGATATCAAAAGCATTGATGGTTCGAGTACAGCTGTTTTCAAATTCAATAACCTGAAAGCTTTGGCATTGTATAAATTGATTTGGAGGATGCACGGTTACGTTGAAACTGCAAGTTTCCAAATTCCCATTTGCGTCAGAGACTGACAGTGTCACGGGTGTCGTACCAAAAGGAAAGAAAAAGCTCGGCCCAGGTGTAAAAACGACGGAAGTAGGTGGAATATCAGTCGTCCAGTTAAGTGAAGCAAAATCAAGAAAATGACCGCACTGACCGTTGAAAGGCCCGACTTCCACATCTGAGGGGCATTGCAGATTCAAGGTATTTTGTGAAAAGGAATGTGATGTGAAGCAAAGCAATGGGATTACCAACAACAAAGACACACGGATTGATCTAATCCGGTTTTTTCGAGAAAAAGTAAAACCGTTCATGGAACCAGGGTTTTATCAACGGAAAGATCATAAGAGTTTCACGCAACCCTTAAAACAGATCCGCCAAATCAAATTATCAGAGAAAAATGCCAGCCTTTGATCTTACTTAGTGGTGAAGAATTATGGTGAGTTTTACGGCACCGGTCCGTCCTTATGCAATTGGTAGGCACGCAAGTTAAATATTTTTTTTAAAAATTTAAAAGTTCAACGTTACAAGTAAACAGTAATGTGAAAATGCCGGTGGATGAGCCTCTAATTGGCGAATTTAATCATTAGTAGATTTTCTAAATGGGCTCAGGTTTCAACCATTAAGTTAATTCCTACTTTTGCGCACATTTTTAAACAACTAAATTATTTAATCAATGAAAAAAGCAATGATTTTGCTGGGAGGGATATTCATCGTTTCTCTCTTAAATGCCCAGGAACTAAAAAACGAAAAAGACTCATTGAGTTATGCCTTGGGCATCCTTTGGGGAAATAATATTTCATCTAAAGGGATGACCGATGTTGATCTGACAGTCATGACCAAAGCCATTGAAGCAATTTTGAATGACGGTGAAACACTTATGGAAATGAAGGAATCCAATTTGTTCGTTACGGACATGATCAAGAAAAAAGAAAAAGTCCTGCATGAAAAAAACATGGAGGAAGGTGAAAACTTTTTGAAGGCTAATGCTGAAAAAGAAGGCGTCGTCACTCTCGAAAGCGGATTGCAGTACGTGGTGATGAAAGAAGGAAACGGTACCATCCCAAAAGCAACTGACAAGGTAAGTGTCCATTACCACGGTACCTTGATCAATGGGGACGTATTCGATAGTTCTGTACAAAGAGGCACACCTGCTTCATTTGGTGTTACCCAAGTGATCAAGGGTTGGGTAGAAGCGCTTCAACTCATGCCTGTTGGCTCAAAATGGAAATTGTTCATTCCGCATACGCTTGCGTATGGCCCGAGAGCAGCCGGAGCAAAAATAGCACCTTACTCAACTTTAATTTTTGAAGTAGAATTGCTGGGCATCGAATGATCTTTGTACCAGGCCAATAATATTCAAATAATGGGAGGTAATACTAATTACCTCCTAATTATAAAGCTGATAACCATCACCTTTCACTTTCAGATTTCGACCATAATTATCTTTTTTGCAGCCTGCTTTCATTTTAGTATTAACCATGCGAATTGACATCATAACCGTTCACCCTGAGTTGCTGGAAAGTCCTTTTCAGCATTCCATCATGAAAAGAGCCCAGCAAAAAGGGCTTTTGGAAGTAGTCATACACAACTTACGCTCATATGGCCTTGGAAAACACCAACAAGTGGACGACTATCAATTTGGAGGTGGGGCCGGCATGGTGATGATGGTAGAACCTCTGACCAATTGTATTGAAGATTTGCAGAAAGACCGGGATTATGATGAAATCATTTACCTGACACCGGACGGAGACCGGCTTGAACAGAAAACATCCAATTTTCTCTCCCTCAAAACGAACCTCTTATTATTATGTGGGCATTATAAAGGAATTGATGAAAGAATAAGAGAGCATTTCGTCACAATGGAGATCTCAATTGGTGATTACGTTCTTTCGGGTGGTGAAATTGCGGCTGCTGTCTTAGTGGATACCATTGGTCGCTTGCTTCCAGGTGTACTCGGAGATGAAACTTCTGCTCTTTTCGATTCATTTCAAGATGGCTTATTGGCACCGCCGGTATATACAAGGCCTGCCAAATTCAGGGATTGGGAAGTTCCTGACATCCTCACTTCTGGCAATTTTCCAAAAATCGAAGAATGGCGCAACCAACATGCACTGGAACGAACAAAAAAGCGTCGACCAGATTTATTTAATAAAATAGATAAAGAATGAACATCGAAGTCTTTAGGGATTATTGCCTGTCCAAAAAAGCGGTTGAAGAAACCTTTCCATTTGATGAGGTTACACTTGTTTTTAAGGTGATGGGAAAAATGTTTGCAGTTACAGGTTTGGAGCATGAAGATTTCAAAGTAAATTTAAAGTGTGACCCGGACCGGGCGATAGAACTGAGAGAGGAATACCCCGGCCAGATAATCGCCGGGTGGCATATGAGCAAAAAGCACTGGAATACTGTTTATTTTGAATCGGGGTTAGAATCAAAATTACTTCGAGAATTGATCGATCATTCTTACGATTTGGTTGTCAACAAGTTGACCAAGAAGGATAAAGCGATTTTTGATTCGATTTGAATTCCAGCAAAACACATAATGAACCATTTCTTATCATCGGCCAAGGAGTTGCCGGTACTCTTCTCGCCTATTTTTTGATTAAAGAAAAGTATCCTTTTAAAGTCATCGACAAACCTATGGAAGGGGCTTCGTCCTCAGTCGCAGCTGGCATCATTAATCCTGTTACCGGACGAAGGTTGGTGAAAAGCTGGCGCTTCGATGAAATATCGAGATTTGCTCAAAGTACTTATCTTGGGTTAGGCAGCTTATTAGGCGGAACATTTTATCATAAAAAAACAATTCTAAGGGCATTAAAAAGTACATTCGAAGAAAATGAATGGATGCGGAGGAGCGGTTTTGCGGAATATCGCTCTTACTTATCTGATTCAGCTGATTTGGGCTCCTATCATGCCAAAGTTACATCCCCCCATTCTTGGGGGGAAATAAAAGGAGCTGCCAAATTGGATATGCCCGAGTTAATCTATTCATTCAGATCGTTTCTGAAAAGTAAAAATTTGTTGATTGAGAAGCAGTTCGATTACCAAGACCTTAGAATTTCAAACGATTCCGTCGAATATCAAGGAGAGCAATTTAAGAAAGTTATTTTCTGTGAAGGCGCCAAAGCAATTGATAATCCATATTTTGACTTCCTTCCATTTTCACCGACTAAAGGCGAAATATTCATAGTGAAGATCGACGATTTTCAAGCTCAGAAGTTACTGAAAAACAAGATTTACATTTGCCCCCTGCATAGCAATAGGTATTGGGTTGGATCTACCAACAGTTTTGATTTTGAGCATGTACATCCAACGTCCCATTGCTTCAACTCTTTAAAAAAAGATTTAGAGGAACTTTTGCTAACACCTTTTGAAATCATAACTCACAAAGCTGGCATTCGTCCCACTGTCTCTGATAAAAGGCCTTTGTTAGGTGTGCATCCGAACTATAAGTCCCTCTATATTTTCAATGGCCTGGGAACAAAAGGAGCTTCGCTTGGGCCATTTTTTGCCAATCAAATGGTTCAGTTTTTACAGGATAGAACCCAATTAGATGTTGATGTAAACATAACCAGGTTCAATGTTCAAAAACGTAATAGTGCCTTGGCTTAGGAAGTACTTTAGGTTCTTATAAATCTTGGTTTAGATACAAATCCTACTTGATTTCGAAGCAGAAATTACTCATTTGCTCTTCTTCTGTGGATTATTTAGCAACAATAGGCAATAGAAACTAAGCCAATCATTAACAAAATGGATAAATTCAAATATATTTTTCCTTAAATTCATAAAATCTGCAAATTATTTCCGGTTTATTTCTTTTGGAACGATTTTGTTTTCTATATTTGCAATGCGAAAAATAATTTTTTAATCCTGAAATAACCACCTCTTCTGGATTCTAATCAAGAATCCGAATCTTACTTATCCTAATTCTGTATTAGAGTTACCTACCTGTGGCACTTCAGTGCCAGATTACTTTTTATCCGAATCTGAGCATTTCTATTTTATTCTGAACCGACTAAACTTACAAGCATTGAAACCGACTATGCTACTTGCTTTGTTACTGATACTTTGTATTCAGGCAAGCTCCAATAACATTTACGTAAATCTCAACTCAAATGGTGATGGCACCTCTTGGGATTCTGCCATGAGTAGTCTAACTACAGCGCTAAATTCTGCTAAGGCAGGAGATCAAATATGGGTTGCTAAAGGGACATACACTCCAGCTGCTACAGACAGGTCTGCAAGTTTTGTTATACCTGAAGGTGTGAAGGTAATTGGCGGATTTAATGGGAATGAAGAATCTATTGATGGGCGTGATTTAACCAACAATTTAACAATCCTATCTGGAGAAATAGGTAAGCCCGGACCTGCTGATAATTCTTACACTGTAGTTTATTTTGAAAATGTAACAAATAGCACCATCCTTGATGGATTTATTATAAAGGCAGGAAATGCAAATAGCGAATTGGAAGAAGGTAACCCGTCCCGTTGTGGAGGTGGAATATACATGAATGGAGAGAAAGGAATTTGTAACCCTGTAATTTACAATTGTTCTTTGACAGCCAATCTGGCAAGAGATGGAGCAGCTATATTCATCAATGGTAAAAACGGGCAAAGTAATCCTACTTTCTATAACTGTACTTTTTCCAATAATGAAGCTGGCTTAGATGGAGGTGCAATTTATAATGATGGACGTTTGAACGGCAATAGCAATCCAGTATTAAACAATTGTGTCTTCACTCAAAACATGGGAACATATGGGGGAGCAATTTGTAACAATAATGAGAAAGGTGCTTGCAATCTAACACTCAATAGCTGTGAATTTCTTGAGAATGCAGCATACTTGAGAGGAGGCGCCATTTTTAGCATGAATGGTTCAGAAAGATGTTATCTTGAAATGTCTGACTGTCAATTTGAAAATAATTTCCCTGATGATCAGAACATGATCTTCACAAGCACCACTGGTCGTACAGATGCTTATAAAATTGCTGGTTCGAATCCATAGTTTTTGAAGGACCAACACAACTATAAAGAAAATCTTCAAAACAAACAAAACCAACTTTTTTTACTCACTAGCAATTGAAAATTCCTTAAACTCATTACAGAAATTACAGAGGGTGTTTAAACTTAAGTTTAAACACCCTTTTTTTATTTCTAATTTGAATTTTTTATTCATGCCTTTAGGTCGCGCCGCTCATTATTCCATGGAAATCGATAAACTAAAGCCAAAATCATTATTCAAGTGTTAGCCCTTACAAGTTTCATAAAGGGAAACTTAGAGAAATACAGCAACAAAAACCAAATCGCAAATCAAACCCGTTTCACACCAAATAATCTCCTATTTATTATTTCTACCTTATTACTAGTGGAAAATCTTCTCTAATGTGGAATAAAAGGGAAAAGCAGCTGACAGGAGAAAAGTAGGGCTAAAGTAAAGTCCTCGCACACAATGAACAGATAAAACGGTGTTGATATGAAATGATGATATTTTAAAATGAGAATAGAATAGAATAGAATAGAATAGAATAGAATAGAATAATAGATTTAGAAAACCAGAAGGAAGCAAGGAGAAGCAAGCAGACAGAGGGTGATGGAAGAACTCAGAATAAGAATTGAAGTCTCTTATAACTGGAAGAATATCCAAGAAAATAACCACCAGCATTTGTAACATTTCCAGAATAGTAATAATTGTTGTTGTCAATCACACCAGGCAAAGGTTTACTGGTTAGACTTTTCATATGTTCATAATAGGCTTGGGTAACAGTACGCATCTCTATCAGGAATTCTCCTTTTTGATAAAGATTTTTATCATAGTTATAATGGCCGGTAAATCTAATGTTGATGTTTTCTCCATTTAACTCTTTATCGTTTAGAATAAAGCTCGGTTCATCCGGAATTTGCTGAATACTCAGAGACTTCGACGATGGCTGAATAAACAAATCTTGTTTATCCATTAAGATGGTATCAACAACAGGTTGACCATCAACACCAAGTTGAACTTCAATCAGTTCTTGGAAAAATAGAATATGGTAGTAATTCTCATCTTCATATGGATCATTAATCATAACATCAACTTCAAAATCAACAGTAAGGGTAGAACCCTCATCAAATACGGTCACTGAATTATCAACTAATTCAACCACATGGGAAACGGTATCAGGAATAGAATTTATGGCATGAATCGGGCTAAAACCAGGAACGTCGACACTTAATTTGTATGGAGTATTTATTTCAGGCTGGAAGTCAACTGTTGTGTAGAATGATTCTTCACCTATCTTTTGGGACAATTGAAGTGTAGTTATAAATGTTAGATCGTCTCCGTTATACAAACCTACCGACGCATTTTCTACAATTCTTTCGGGTTTGTTAGAACCAATGCTAAATGATTCAGTTACATAAACGATAAGGTCTTGATCTTGAGAAAAATAACTTTGAACGATTATTTGTGAATCCTCTTCCATCTCCACTACAACCTCACAAGAAGTAATCATGGTGATTAACAATAGAAAGGTAAAAAAAGAAAGGTAGTCACGCCGCATATAATCGTAATTGTTGCTCGAAAATTCTATAAGCCTAGTAAAGGTCGCTTTTTTATTCGGCAATATGAACTAATTAACAAATAAATTTAAGATCAGTTGCGAATACTAAGTGTCATCGTTAAGTAATTAAAGTTATAAACTATTTGATTACTATAAAAACCAAGGAATTATGTGGTTGTTTAAATGTGAGCAACTAATTTTGCAAATCAATTATCTAACTATAAAATATAAATAACAACAAATGGCAAGAACACTTCAGTTACGGGAGGCCCTTAGAGAAGCAATGAGTGAAGAAATGAGAAGAGATCCTAATGTTTTCTTGATGGGCGAAGAGGTCGCAGAATACAATGGAGCATATAAAGTGAGTAAAGGAATGTTGGAAGAATTTGGTGAAAAACGAGTTATTGACACACCAATTGCTGAGCTTGGTTTTGCAGGCATCGGAGTTGGCGCTGCGATGAACGGACTCCGTCCAATAGTTGAGTTTATGACTTGGAATTTTGCAGTACTGGCTTTTGATCAAATTGTTAATAATGCAGCAAAAACACTGGCACAATCGGCCGGTGATTTTTCTTGTCCGATCGTATTCAGAGGCCCTTCAGGTGCGGCAGGTCAGTTGGCACAGCAGCATTCCCAAACGTTTGAAAGTTGGTTAGGTAACTGTCCTGGATTAAAAGTGGTTTCCTCCATCGACCCAGCAGATGCCAAAGGACTGCTAAAATCTGCAATCAGAGACGATGATCCCGTTTGTATAATGGAGTCAGAAATCATGTATGGATACAAAGGCGAAGTTCCTGAAGATGAATACCTCGTTCCTATCGGTGAAGCCAAAGTCGTTAAAGAAGGAACAGATGTTACCATTGTTTCATTCAACAAGATGGTCTTGGAAGCCCAAAAAGCTGCAGAAGCATTAGAAGGCATGGGGATTTCTGCTGAAGTAATAGACTTGAGAACAATCCGACCGCTTGATTACCGAACATTGGTGGAATCTGTCAAGAAGACCAACAGGATGATAGTTGTAGATGAATCATGGCCACTTTATGGAGTTTCAGCTGAAATAGCTTATGAAGTTCAAAAATATGCTTTCGATTATCTGGACGCACCGGTAACACGGGTAAATTCGGCCGATACTTCCCTTTCCTATGCACCAACTTTTGTTGAGGAATATTTGCCAAACCCCGAGAAAATTATCAAAGCTGTCAAGGAAGTTGCCTACATAGCTGTTTAATCCAACTGATGATGTCTCGCAAGAAGAAAATAGCGGTGTTAACCGGTGCGGGTATTAGTGCCGAAAGCGGAATCCGCACTTTTCGCGAAACCGGGGGCCTGTGGGAAGACCATGATGTCATGGAAGTAGCTTCATTCGCCGGATGGGTCAAGAACCAAGAGCTTGTACTGAATTTTTACAATGAAAGAAGAAGGCAGTTAAAAAAAGTCAACCCTAACGACGGTCATACTGAGTTGGTAAAATTGGAAGAGGAATACGATGTAACGGTCATCACGCAGAACGTCGACAACTTGCACGAAAGAGCAGGCAGTTCTAACATTATTCACCTTCACGGCGAACTAACAAAAGTTAGGAGTACCACTCATGATCATCTGATTTATGAATGGGAAAAGGATTTGAATATTGGTGACAAGTGTGAAATGGGCAGCCAACTTCGTCCTCACATTGTATGGTTTGGTGAAATGGTCCCGATGCTCGATCCAGCATCCAGGATTGTTGAACAGACGGATGTAGCGATTATTGTAGGCACTTCAATGCAAGTATACCCAGCGGCTGGATTAATTGCTTACGCGAGTTCCGGTATTCCGATCTATTATGTCGATCCGAACCCTTCAATAAATTATGAACTAAGGTCGATAAAAAATCTAAAAGTCATCCAGGAACCGGCAACTACTGGAGTCAAAAAAGTTGTTGAAGAATTGATATAAAAAAAGGCGTTCAGCTATCCTCAACTAAACGCCCGAAACAGTCTATGAGAAAACGTTGTGTAGTAACGTTTAAAAGAGAAGGCGTTTAGATAAACACCTTCTCATTGTTTTTTATCCGCATTTTGAAAATCCGCAGCTTTTACAAGTCAGGCAACCTTCTTTGTAAATCAAACCGTCTGGATCACCACAAGATGGACAAGCTTCCTTTATGGCCTTTGTTCCATCTGGCACAAATTTTTTCAGGGCCCTCACAACACCATTTTTCCAGGTATTGATATGCTCCTGCTCGATGTTTAGACTGGATACCATATTGATTACATAAGGCAAAGGCATTCCATGTCTCAATGTACCTGAAATCAATTTTGCGTAATTCCAATATTCTTTGTCAAACGATCGAGACAACCCTTCCATGGTAACTTTATAACCATCTTTATCTTTAAACTGGAAGTCATACCTGTTGCTCTGATCTTCTTCATTTTTATCCTTAATAATCCAACCTCCTGTGACATAAGGTGGTAGCATAAAAATGTCTTCAGCTTTTCCAGTAAAGATTTCATAAGGACGGCCATCCAGAAGTCCTACAAAAGCCATCCATTTCTCATGATTGTTCTGAAAGCGTACGATTTCCGCTTCTAACTTTTTAGGACGCTTGGGAGCAAGCGTAGTTACAAAAACTGCACTCTCAGTAGTATCTGTTGTTTGTTTATCTTCCTGTTTCTTTTCTTTTTCATCAGAGGCTACCAATACGCCCGATCTTGATCCGTCTCTATAGATAGTACAGCCTTTACAGCCTGACTCCCAAGCAGTTTTATAAATTTCTTTTACCAATTCGACTGTTGTTTCGTTTGGCACATTTACAGTAACGCTGATACTGTGGTCAACCCATTTCTGGATGGCACCCTGCATTTTTACTTTTTGTACCCAGTCAACATCATTTGCCGTTGCTTTAAAATATGGAGATGTATCGACCAACTTTGCAAGACTATCGGAATCCATCTTTTTGACCTCATCCAAACTATGACCGTTTGCCTCAAGCCATGTTTCAAACTTGTGATGAAATACATTGTACTCTTCCCAATGATCTCCTACCTCATCTACAAAAGTTGCATTTACTTCCTTATCGTTCGGATTGACTTTTCTTCTTCTTTTATAAGTGATCAAGAAAGCTGGTTCTATACCAGAAGTAGTTTGTGCCATTAAACTGGTAGTGCCCGTAGGAGCAATGGTCAACAATGCAATATTTCTCCTTCCGTATTTTACCATATCGTCATAAAGACTCTTATCGGCCTCTTTCAATCTCAAAATGAACGGGTTTTTCATTTCTCTCCTTGGGTCGAAAATCTGGAATGCTCCCCGATCTTTCGCCAAATTCACGGAAGAACGATAGGCGTTTACCGCCAAAGTCTTATGAACTTTAGTAGAGAATTTAATCCCCTCATCGCTGCCATAACGAATCCCCAACGCCGCCAACATGTCACCTTCAGCAGTAATACCGACCCCGGTGCGACGGCCCTCTTCGCATGTCTTGCGGATTTTCTGCCAGAGCCTGAATTCAGTCTGGCGGATCTCGTCTGGCTCAGGATCATTTTGGACTTTGTCGATAATTTTATCAATCTTCTCCAGCTCCATGTCAATGATGTCATCCATCATTCTTTGTGCAATCTGAGAGTGCTCCTCAAATTTTTTGAAATTAAACTTCGCCTTCTTAGTAAATGGATTGTCAACGTAGCTGTAAAGATTAATGGCCAACAAGCGGCAGCTATCATATGGACAAAGCGGAATTTCACCACAAGGATTGGTAGAAGTAGTTTTGTAACCAAGATCAGCATAGCAATCTGGGACAGATTCCCGGATAACCGTATCCCAGAAAAGAACTCCTGGTTCGGCTGATTTCCATGCGTTGTAGATGATCTTGTCCCAAATTTTTGATGCATCCACTTCTGTCTTGTAAGAAGGATTCGGAGAATCTACGGGATACTGCTGGGTATATTTATCACCAGTGAGCGCAGCTCTCATAAATTCATCATCAATTCGCACAGATACATTAGCTCCGGTAACTTTTCCAGCGGTCATCTTCGCATCGATGAAATCCTCTGCATCAGGGTGCTTAATCGAGACGGACAACATCAAAGCCCCTCTTCGTCCATCCTGGGCCACTTCACGGGTACTGTTTGAGTACCTCTCCATAAATGGAGCGAGGCCAGTTGAAGAAAGTGCGCTGTTCAGCACGGGACTCCCTTTCGGACGAATGTGCGACAAATCGTGCCCTACCCCACCCCGGCGCTTCATCAGTTGGACCTGTTCTTCATCTATATGGATAATACCCCCGTATGAATCCGCTCCATTGCCAATCACAAAACAATTGGACAAGGAGGAAACCTGCAGGTTATTACCGATACCTGACATAGGGCCCCCCTGCGGAATGATGTATTTGAAGTCCTTGAGCAGATCGAAAATCTTCTGCTCTTCAATTGGGTTAGGATATTTTTGTTCGATTCGGAAAATCTCAGAGGCAATCCTTCTATGCATGTCATCGGGAGTTAGCTCGTAGATGTTGCCCTTTGAGTCTTTCAGCGCATACTTATTGATCCAGACGTTTGCGGCTAATTCATCTCCCTTAAAATAGGCGGTGGATGCCTCCAATGCCTCCTGGTAAGTGTAAATTTTTTGCTTTGTCTCCCCCGAGGATTGAGGGGCCTTTTTCTCTTTAATTACTAAGGTCTCCATGATCTCTTAAAAATTTTATAGTGTTACATGATGGATTATACAACCGTTGTGGCTGAGTTAATGCACCTGCCCCCGCACCCTTTTTAAATTCTTCAAAAAGGGTGCAGGAGGATAGGAGCAAGTGCCTTACTCCATAGTATCAATCAGTTAATTTTTTGTATAATTCTGGGAAGGTTGGTGAAAACCTTTTGACGGATCTTGTGAACTTCCCCCGTGTCCGTCAGTGAAATGGATTGTGTGCAATGCTTGTACGTTTGTTTATCAGCACGAAAGTAATGCCTGTTTGGAAAATTTTTGCACCGAGTTTTCCACAATATGTGGAAAACTTATCCAGTTTGTTGGTTTTCAGCAAGTTAAATTTTTTCAACACTTTTTATGAATGTGGAAAACTCTGTGTGGAAAACTTTTATTTATATAAACAAATCAGTGAAACAACTGTAAATTGAATTGCTAAATCGTTGAAAATCAAACAAAATTGAACATGAGGAAATCGTAAATATATTGTTTGAAACAGATAGCTAAACTTCTGAAGAGATGTCGCCGGATCAAAAAAGATTTTTACGCTGAAAATACCAGGCAAGCGCCAAACTGCCAACGATTGATATCACGATGATTACAAAAAAGGAAAGAAGAGAATCGCTCACCAATGGCAAAGCCACGTTCATCCCCATAAAAGAGGCGACCAAAGTTGGCACCATTAAAATAATTGTAATGGTAGTAAGGCTCTTTATGGTCAGGTTCAGGTTATTGGAAATGATGGAGCCGTAAGCGTCCATCGTCCCGTTCAGGATGTTGGTATACATGTTGGCCATTTGCAAAGCCTGGCTGTTGTCAATAATGATGTCTTCAAACAGATCCATCAGCTCTTCATCTTTGCCCAGGTAAAGAAAATCAGTCCGTTTCATTTTCATTTTCAACAATTCGTTGTCACTAATCGAGGATACAAAATAGACGAGGCTCTTTTCAATGCTCAGCAATTGTTTCAGTTCACTGCTCCGGCTGCTGTGATACAACTCTTTTTCGATCAAATTCCGTTTTTGATTCAATTGTTTTAGACAATTGAGGAAACGGTAGACGGTCTGTTCAAGCATTTGCAGGACAAACATTTGTTCATTCCCCGGATCAAAATTCTTGACCCGGTTCTCAAGGAACAGATTAAGTACAGGGTTATCGTGTGAAGTAATGGTAATTACATGTTCGATCGTTAAAATAATACCAATCGGAGCAGTAATGAAAATGGCGTCTATGTCTTCTTCAAAAGGGTTGAGGATGGGTGTACTGGCAATGATAACCCGGTTGTCTTCATCCCGCTCATACCGGGACCGTTCGTCAATATCCAATGGGTCAGTTAAAAAATCGAGTGGTATATCGAACTGCTGCGCCACTTCCTCCAGCTCTTCCGGGGTAAATGGGGGTGAAATATTAACCCAGCAAGAAGCTTCCGGCTCTGCTAATTCTACCAAATTCCCTTTCTCTCTGTTGTAATACTTAACCACGCTGGATGAATATTTTTAAAGGATCAAGATTGGGCGCAAACATACGGTTTCTCAGGTTAAGGACGTATCAAATAGTAAGTGGGAAGTTTGATTAGTCCACATTTTTCATTCTTATTTTTTTGATGAAATATTCATAGAGGCCGATCATTTCGAAATTGGAGGGTGCCACCCAGCGTGGCATCAAACCATTTGATAAACAATAATAATCAGAGACGATATCTGCTTGCTGTTCTAAATTGAAAGCTGATATTCCTTTACCTTGGTTCTTGGCCTTTTGAAGGGCGATGATTCCACCATAATTATAACCAGCGCTGGTATGTTGTGCCCAAAGTGCTCTTGGAATATAGATGGAGCCCATCACTTGAAATTGCCAGATGTGCATCATTTCATGAATAAAAATATCGTCGGAAAAAGTCCCCCAGGCATTGATGGTATAAAAACTCACATAGTATAAACGGTGTTGCTTGCAAGCGATCGTTGCCCTTTCATCAATTCTTACCCGCAAGTAATTGATCGCATCCCCAAAAACGGACTTTGCCAATTTAATTTCATCTTTTGTGAGCGACCGGGTACGCCATTTCAAAATATCCATCACCGTTTCGTAAATCTCTGGAACGGCCAGCAGGTCGATCAAGAGAAAAAACAACTCTATCCACCATTTTAAAAAGGGGTTCACCGGCAAGGTAGGAAATTGCGGGTTCACAGCACTATTTAGCCCCCTTAGCAGGTGCCTACCTATTCTCTTGAACCTTAACGGAACCAATGCAATGGCCTGGCCAAATCGAAGCATTATTCCGTTCAATTTTTGCTTTAGGACTCTCACTCCATCTTTAGATTTCAACTAAATAAGCTTTATTTTATCTCGATTAGCGTAAAGTTCTAAATTGAATTGTAAAAAATAGAGGAGCTTACTAATTTTGCGTTCTAAATTTTAAAATAATGAATGCAGAAAAATCATCATCAGGTCTAAATTGGATATTGTTCTTTGTCTCAACCGCTATCATGATTGCGATGTTATTGTTCGTTCCTCAGTGGTTTTGGCTTGTACTGCCGTTTTCCTGTACCTATTTGGTAAAGGCTTTGGATCTCATGTAATACCACCTATTCGCAAGAATATTTACGAAGTACAAAAAAAGGTTAGGCCTGCCAAGTGCCTAACCTTTTTTATTTTTGGCTTAAATTATTATTGATGGTAAGATGCTGTGTGATCATATTCTTTACTTGCCTTACATGCCAACTGACGGCGCAGCAACTTTACGTTGAAGTTTTTTCTGGTAGAAACAGGACCAATTACGATATTTTACCTTACGAATCAGGGGATGGCTATTGGCCGATAGGATTGAGGGTGGCGGCCGGGGCGGACCACCTTCAATTAGGAGCTGAATTTTCTTCTCACATCAACAAATCGAGGTTTGAAATCAGGGATACTGCTACCAATGAAAAACTGGGAGAGCACAGGTTCAGCTCGAATTATTATGGATTGTTTGTAAGAGGAAAAATCTCCCGTTATCCGGCAAGGCGTTTTGGGATAACACTGCTGGCTGGTCTTGGTTATCTCGATCTGAGCAGGCAATCCACAATTGAAACGGCACTTGGCACACTCGAATACGAAACGACCCTTTGCTATAATGGAGGGGTCGGTATTTCATTGCCTTCTCAAAGCCTGGGGATGGTTGAGGTCGGCTATCATTATTACCATGCCGATTTTTCTGCGAACGAAAATCTGCCGACCATGATCGGATCGTACCACTCTATCCATTTGGGGTTTAGTTTGAATTTTGTATTTGGCAAACGAAAGAAGGCTTACAAAGCCATTATGAAAAAAATAAATTAAATTCTTTTATTTAATTTTACTGCATGATTTGACACGCCCCATTGGTTCAATATTTCCAAATTATCTACTTGCTTAGCTAATATTTCCCTTCACGAGTTAAATTGCAGTTGGCAGCTGTAAGTTGCACACATATTATAGTTAAATTAAGCAATAGTTTTAACTACTGCCATTTCAATGAAGTTGTTTGAAAATTCCTGTTGAGTCAAAAATGTTAGGATTTTGAGGGGAGGTGTTTGAAATTTAGAAAAGATAGCATCGCTGCCGAAGTGAATTCGGGACAAGTTATCGCTGAAAAAATTTCGGTAATCTTCTCTCAAAAAACTGGATTTGTAATCAACAAGGAGTTTTCAAACAACTTCAATTTATAACTTTGTTAATACATCATTGAACAGCCCCAAAAAGGTCTTTCATTTTTCAACATAATCATTTTCCGATTACAAACTCATTCTCAAACTTTGGACAAGATGGCCTATAATTACCGTGAACTTACTTTTCCTCTTGTTGTAGCTTTACTTCTCATGCATGTGGCCCCGACACAAGGGCAAATAAATATTTCACTGCAACTCTCTAACCCCGCCTGTGGAGGATTTGCCAATGGAAGCATTACAGCAATTCCACTGAGTGGCCAGTCCCCTTACACTTACCTGTGGAGCAATGGCTCTACCGACAACCCCTTAAATAATATTCCAGCTGGTAACTACACGGTAACTGTCACTGATTTTAACGGTCTGACGGGTACAGCAAGTGGCACATTGACCGAGCCACCACCGCTTTTCGTGCAAATTGTGGTGACCGACTGTGGGATTCTGGGAGATATGGAAGCTGATGTAACCGGAGGTATCATGCCCTTCAGCTATGAATGGAGCACAGGAGATACGACGCCCTCCATCAATAATTTAGCCACCGGCCTTTACTGTCTAACAGTTACGGATATCAATTCTTGTGCATTCCAAACATGTGAATCGATCGGCACACCGATGGCCTTGACGATGGAAACCGACACCGCATTCTGTGGAGCTGAGTTGGGGGGGGCGGCCAATGTATCTGTCACCGGCGGTGTTTGGCCTTTTGATTTTGAATGGAGCAATGGCGTTACGAATGATTCAATTTTCGATTTGGCACCAGGTACTTACACCGTTACTGTAACTGGCGAAAACGGATGTACCGAGGTCATATCCGAAGATGTACCACTGGGGCCTGGAGAGTACGATATTGATTTTGATAATATTAACCCTGGCTGTTCTGGTAGCAACACGGGTAGTGTAACGGCCCTGGGTGATGGAGGAGTTGCACCTTATATTTTCATTTGGAGTACAAACGATACGGCTGCTACTGTTAGTGATCTGCCGGCCGGAACATATTATGTGACTGCCACTGATGATTACGGTTGCGTAGAAGAGGACAGTACAGAATTGGTAACAGCCAGTTCCATCACGCTTGATTTAGGTTCCGAAAACCCATTATGCGCAGGTGGTACAGATGGAGAAATACGCGTAGTCGCAGATAATGGAGCGGCTCCGTATACTTATTTATGGAGTACAGGCGATTCCACTCAGATGGTTTCGGGTTTACCTGCCGACACCTATGTAATATTGGTTTCAGATACGCTCAACTGTATCGCAATAGATTCCATTTCTTTATTTGATCCCCCGCCATTAGAATTCTCGATATCTTCAACCAATGTAACCGTATGTGGAGAATCGGATGGAACGGCTACGGTCATGGTTTCAAGTATTGGGACTCCTCCTTATCGATATGCATGGAGCAACGGAGATACGACCAGTATGGTAGATAGTTTGCCAGTTGGCACTTATGGGGTAACCCTGACGGACGCCAATGATTGTCCGGTCAAAGATTCAATCATGGTTACGGGGCCTTCAAGCCTAAACGTATCGGTCACTGGTTCTTCTATTGTTTGTTCAGGAGAAAACAATGGATCGTTAACCGCAGAAGTTGAATATGGTACTCCTCCATATCTATTCGAATGGTCCAATGGTGAAACGGGTTCAACAATCGACAATTTACCTGCCGGAAATTATACAGTAACAGTCACCAGCAGTGAAGGGTGCATCGGTATTGATTCCGCAACAATTGCAAACAGTCCGCCCATCAATGTTTCTGCGAACATCAACGATGTCTCGTGTTTTGGTTTCACCAATGGTTCCATTTCGGTTTCATTGAGCGGTGGCACTGCTCCTATTTCTATTTCATGGGAAAACGGTTCCAATTCTACTATTCGAAACGGACTAAACGCAGGTGAATACATGTTACTGGTGACAGATGATGCTGGCTGTACGAGAAACGACACCTTCAATGTCGAGCAGCCCGATGAAATCGAGATCAGCTTTAATTCATCCGCAGGCAGTTGTGGAGATAATGGATTCTCAATAGCCATAGCCATTGGAGGAACCATGCCCTACACCTACGAATGGAGCACCGGATCTACGACTGCTTTCGTTGATGGATTAGCTCCGGGCAATTACACCGTGACCGTTACAGATGACAATGATTGTTCAAGTGTTGCTACTGCCAACATCGCTCCTTACCCTGCTATTGACCTGACAGTTGTTTCCACGAATACCAATTGCAATGGCAGCTCCGACGGTACTGCTACTGCGAACACCACGGGAGGAAACGCCCCTTATAACTTCTTGTGGAACAATGGACAGACCACACCAACCATTTCGAACCTTTCACCGGGAGTTTATTCGGTTACCGTTACTGATGCTAACGACTGCACCTCAGAAGGTAATACTGAAGTATTTTTAGGAAACGGGCTGAGCGTTACCATTTCAGGTTCTGATATCATTTGTCCTGGAGAATCAGGTACTTTAACTGCTATGACTACTGGTGGAGCTCCTTTTTATGACTACCAATGGTCAAATGGCGAAAGCTCACAAATGATAACTGACCTAAATGCAGGTACCTATCAAGTTACCATTACGGACCCGGATGGCTGCTCCGGCGAAGCAGAACAAGTCATAGTGGCTGGTGGAAACTATACTGTAGACAGTTCTTTCGAAAATGTGGATTGCGCTGGGGAAAGTACTGGACGCATCCAGCTTGAGGTGATGAACGCCACTCCCCCAATTCTCTATTTTTGGTCAAATGGCGGCTTTTCATCTGAAATTGAAAACATCCCTGCGGGAAATTATACCGTGACAGTAGCCGATGCTTCAAACTGTACGCAGACCCTGGATTTCAACATTAGCGAACCACCGCTGCTGGAATTGGAAGTAATCGGAACGGACGGAACATGCGGCAACCTCGGCTCTGCCAGTTCGATTGTCGACGGTGGGACAATGCCCTATTTTTATGAATGGAGTAATGGAAGTACCAATTCTTCCATCAATATTCTCGGCCCGGGAACATACCAACTTACCATCACCGATGCCAAAGGATGCCAGGCGGTCGACTCTGCGATCATTGAGGTAATCCCATCCATTTCCTGCAATATAATGCTGGTCCAACCCATCAGTTCCATCAACGGAAACGATGGTATTTTGACGGCAATGACCAATGGCGGCCTTCCACCTTTCAACTACGAATGGAGTAATGGCCAAACTACGGAAACCATTTCCAACCTCAGCCCCGGCAATTATGCCGTGACCATAACGGATGAAGACAATTGTGCCACTACCTGTAATTTTTTCCTGATGGACGGTGCAAGAATTGGCGATTTTGTCTGGGAAGACAGCAACGGAAACGGAATTCAGGATGCAGGAGAAAATGGATTGCAAGATGTCATGATTCGAATAGAAGGTACAGATGGCTATGGAAATATGATCGATGCCACCACGACTACCGATGTTCTGGGCAATTACTCATTCGATGTAGTGCCCGGTAGTTACGAGTTGACATTCAATACACCAAATGGTTATCTTCCCAGCCCAAATCTTCAAGGCACAGACCCTGCACTTGACAGTGATGCTGACCCGTTCACCAACAAGACAGGTACTCTTTCGATTAATGGAGGCATTGACAATCAGTCAATAGATGCTGGTTTTGTAGAAGAAATCAATTGTGACAATATCACCGATGCTGGTGAAATATGCTGTGAACAAACCCTCTGCGCACCTGGCGAGCAACCCGAACAACTTAACAATCTCCTACCTCCTTCCGGAGGAACTGGCACGCTGGAATACTTGTGGACGTTCAGTGAACAACCAGGCCCCTTTGACCCTTTGACTTGGACATCTATCCCTAATTCCAATAACCCTGATTTTACGCCGCCTTCACTTCAGGATACTACTTACTTTGTCCGCCGTGCCAGAAGAGAGGGCTGTGCTGACTTTTTTCAAAGCAACCCGGTATCGATCATTGTCAAAGATTTCCAACCTGTGGAAATAATCGGAAGCGATACCATATGCGCCGGCGAACCTGCTGATTTTATCGCTACCAACCTGGGGCCTGATGCAAGCTACTCCTGGTCGTTTCCAAGTGCTTCGCCAAATTCTGCTGTTTCGAACCTGGCAGATAATATAATCTGGGAGGAAACCGGCATCAAGGACATTTTCCTTGAAATTGAAATTGATGGCTGCCAGTTAACAGCTAACGGCGAAATATTCATTACCGACAATGTGGATTTATGCGGGTACGATCTTGTTTTGAACGGCATATTAACCAACTCGATGGAGGTTGAACTGGATTGGGTTTACCCGGAGAGCAATACGGTCACGAGAACCTATTTGGTAGAATGGGTATCTGAAAACGGAACCTTTGAACCGTTGGGGCCGCCTGATTCAACTGAACAGGCTGGAAACCTTGTTCATTATTTCTACACACATAAAAACCCAAGAATTGGCATAAATGAATATCGAGTAGTCTTAAACGACAGCCAGGGCAACCAATTGATCTCTAATACGGTGGAAATATTTAGAGAGGTGGTGACCGTTGACACCAATAATATTGTTTTCGTCGAAAGTTTTCCAAATCCATTTAAAGAAAAAATAACAGTTGAGGTCATCGACCGATTTGATGGTATTCCAATCAATATTGAACTGATCAATTCACTGGGTCAATTAGTTTTCTTTGATGAAATTAAAATGGACATGGATCGATACGAAATAAATACTTCCAATTTTTCACAAGGCACTTATTTCCTGTTTGTAAGGTACGGCAATAAACCACAGAAAATTTTTAAATTAATTAAACTTGAATAATCATTTAAATTAAAAAAGGAGGTGAATTAATTCACCTCCTTTTTTTGTTGTTCGTAATTAGGCTCAAGAAATCGCAACATTCAATTAAACCGATAAAATAATTTCATCCATAAAATTATTTAAAAATAATTCAGCTCTATTTATTAAGTAAGTGGCCAAAAAAAATAACACTTTTCCTTTGCCTGCAAAAGATGTTTAAGACTTGGAAATCAAACATTTGCCAAAATAAAAGTGTCATTTTTAGCGTTCTCTATTTTTGTCCATGCACTTTAGGTGGCCAAAAAAATGACACTTTTCCTTTGTCTGAAAAAGATTTTAAGACTTGGAAATCAAACATTTGTCAAAATAAAAGTGTCGTTTTTAGCGCTCTCTATTTTTGTCCATGCACTTACTTACTACCAAAAATTCCATGAGAAATTTGAGACAAAAATGTTTTTGGAAAATTATTAATACCATGGAAACCCAACCTGATATCCCTACCTTTAAATGGAATATAATCCGTTTTGAAAATGTAATCCCAGACAGCTAAAGTCAAACCGAAATTCACTCCATATTTTTTCTCTTCCGGTAAATCATAAGCATGGTGCCAGATGTGCATTTCAGGACTGTTGAATATTATTTTCATGGCTGGCCCAAGTACGAATGCACCGAATAACGCCCCAGCACTTACGACCATAAGTTGTTGCAAAACAGTCGGTTGTATCAATAGATTAACATCAAAACCACCAATTGCAATGACCAGTCCTACTAACCCACCGAGGACGCCACCGGTCACCCAACCGGGAACTGTAATATTGGAATGGTTATAATGGCCGACTGCCAATGTAAAAATATGAATGATGAAAAAATCGTATAATCCGATGCCCAGCAATGCCAACGGGATATATTCAATCGTGCGGTAAACGATGGTTTCCATCCAGTGAAAACGCAGGTGGGCCGCAAAGCCCATTTCTTCCACTGAGTGATGGACTTTATGAAATTCCCATAAAAATTCAGAACGATGTAACAAGCGGTGAGTCCACCATTGTACAAAATCCCTGATCACAAATCCAATTAATAATACTCCCCACATGGGAAGCGAATTGAGTGGGTTGGACTTTTGCAAATCAAAATTTGATATGGCAAGTATAATATCATTAAAAAATTTAACAATCACATCTGAGGCAGCGTTGTAAATAATTAATGAAAACAGAAAAAAATTAAAAAACATGTAAAAGAAATCCAGCCAAAAATCCTTGCGGAATTTTGCTTGATCTTTACGCCAGGGGGCTAATCTTTCCAATAAAAAGAAAAATCCTGACACCAGAATCAACCAATAAAAATAATTACCCCAGTGTGGATTTATAATCTCTTGCCAAAGGTATCCAGCGTAACCTTTATATCCATTAATAAATGTATTTAAATACTCCATGAATTTTACTTGGTAGAGGAATGATGGTAGAAGGTAAAGGGCCAATAGTTATTTTTTGGGAGCAACAAAATTGCATTTATTTTTGCTGAAGCGTCTGTAACAATTATTACAAACGACAAACTCTTGCCACCCTACATCATCCATCTACCTTTTATATCTCCACTGTTTTCCAAGAGCCCTTTTTAAATAGAAAAATAAAAATAACGGACATCAATGCTTCTGCAAATGCAACTGCCCAGCAAACTCCTGCAAGCCCCCATTCAAAATAAACAGCCAGTGTGTATCCCAGCGGTATTTCAATTAACCAAAAACAGATAAAATTAATAATGGTTGGAGTTTTGGTATCTCCGGCCCCGTTGAATGCCTGGCTGAAAACGAGGCCATAGGCATAAATCACATAGCTTACGCAAAAAATACGCATTGTTAAAACGCCTGACTCCACCACGATTGGATCGGGATTGAACAATGGCAAAAAATGAGGGCAATAAATGACGAGGAACAAGGAAATCATGACCAACATCAGCATGGAAAAATGAGCAGTCTGCCAGGCAGATTTTTCGGCACGTTCTGGCTTGCCAGCTCCGAGGTTTTGGCCAACAAGGGTGGCAGCTGCATTTGATAATCCCCACAACGGCATGAAGGTAAAGATGATTACCCGGATGGCAATCACATATCCGGCCATGGCTTCTGCCCCGAATTCAGCAATGATGCGCATCAAAAAGATCCAACTGGCCGACATAATGATATATTGAAATGCCCCTCCCGCCCCAATATCAATCAACTTGAGCATGGTCTCTTTATGGACCTGCCATTTTTTAACGACCATCTTCACAACTCCTACGCCTCGAATGAGCAAGATCAACTGGAACGCCACTCCAATGCCTCTTCCGATCACCGTGGCAATGGCTGCTCCTTCAATGCCCAGCTCTGGAAAAGGCCCCCAGCCAAATATCAGGATCGGATCAAGCACCAAATTGATGCCGTTGGATATCCACAATGCAACCATGGCATACGTGGCATTACCCGCCCCCCTGAATACTGCATTGAACAAAAAGATCAACATGATGACGATATTCGAACCGAACATGATCTTAGTAAACCCCGAACACTCGGCAATCAGGCTCTCTTCTCCGCCCATCAGCCTCAATATGTCCTCCGCAAACAAATAGCCTGGAACACCAATCAGCACGCTGATGATAACAGCCAAAATAGTTGCTTGAAAAGCAGTTCTCGAAGCCAGCTCTGGCCGCTTCTCCCCTACTCTCCGGGCTACCATTGCAGTCGCAGCTGCACTCAGGCCAATCGCCAGGGAATAAACAAGCGTTATGACGGACTCCGTCAAGCCGACCGTGGCCATTGCATTGACACTGATTTTGGAGACCCAAAAAGCGTCAACAATTGCAAACAGCCCCTCCATCATCATCTCCAAGACCATTGGTACAGCCAATAGCACAATTGCTTTGCGAATACTTCCTGAAGTATAGTCCATTTCCTCACCGGAAAAGGCAGCTTTGAATATGGATAGAATTTTTTTCATGGTGGGTTGACGGGTTGCGAAGTTAAATGAATCGGAGAGAGATTTTCAAGCGGAAAATGAGTCAAACTGATGCTACTGTAATTTAGTTCCCTATGAACCTATTCATTGGCAGTTTGGGTTAAATTGTTGGTTATGTATTACTTTTGGCACTAATAAATGATTTGTTCATGAAAAACAAAATCAACGATCTTAAAATATCCAATTTCAAATCCATACGGGAGGCAGAGCTTGATTGTGCAAGGATCAACCTGTTTGTGGGCAAGCCGAATGTCGGGAAGTCGAATGTGCTGGAGGCGATAAGTTTGCTAGGCGCAAAACACAATTACAATAAAGATAAATTTCTGAGCGAATTTATCAGGTATGAGTCTTTTGGTAATCTTTATCATTTTTATGATACTGATCATCCAATCAAAGTTATTACGAATATTGGAGGTGCAGTTATATTTAACAGCTACGAATTTAGCGAAAACGAGTTGTATCTTGGCCCTAGACAGGCTATCGAACGCCAACTCATAGACATGCAAAGAGGAAGCGATTTTCTTGATTCTAACGAAGACAGGGAAAGTGAAATAAAATTAAGTTATGTTTTTATTAGTAATAACGGTAAAGCAGGTACTCTATTCTCTCATGGAAATTATAGTCCTATAAAGAAATATGAATTCAAAAAAAATCAAAAAATTGACTTCAAGGAGAAATCTTTTCTTTTACCTCCCTTTGGTAAAAACTTATTTTCAATACTAAATTCAAGTAAGAAATTAAAAAGCGCAATTCCTGAACTTTTCAACGAATATGGGTTCAATTTTTTAATTGATGTTGAAGAAAATAAATTTGCCATTCAAAGAATTGAAAACGGCATTTCCTATAAAATCCCATATAGCTTGGTTGCAGACACTTTACAAAGAATCATCTTTCACTACGCTGCCATCTTTTCTAATAAGGACTCTGTTATTCTTTTCGAGGAACCTGAAAACCATTCCTTTCCTCCTTATATTAGAGAACTTGCCTTAAAAATTATCGAATCAACTGATAATCAATTCTTTATTACAACGCACAGTCCTTACCTTTTTGATACAATCTTAGAGAATACACCTCCAGAAGAACTGGCACTATTCATTACTTATTTTGAAGATTATGAAACCAAGTTCAAAAAGTTGAATGATGATGATATAGCTAAGATAATGAACTATGGATTAGAAGTATTTTTTAACCTAAACCATTTTGTTGATGAGTAAGGGATTACAAATTTTACCGGAATGTGACGGTGACACGACTCTGATCGAAATACTTGAATATAAAAAACCGGATCACCAACCAAGTATTTCTAAAGTATTGAGCACGCTCAATGAAGAAAAAAGAAAAAATATTACATTAATCGGCGTAATAGACGATGACAAAAGAAAACCACAATTATTTTCAGAGTATAATACTATTGAAGAAACTAAGAACTTAATTAAAAGGAAGCATCCCGAACGAAATCATTATTTATTCGTACTTAAACCTGCACTTGAACAATTTCTTTTTGATGCAGCAGATCAAGCCAATGTTGACCCAGGTAAATACGGTTTTAAAAATTTAGATCGGTTGAAAAAAATTTGTAAGACCAAAGCAGTGCGAAAAGACCAAAACTTTAAGCAATTTGTGAATAGTTTAAAGCAAAAAAAAGCTGATTCCTGTGTCAAAAAACTCAGAGCATGGCTAATCGAAATCCTCGGCGAAGACTTCTAATGAAACAATGACCACCAACTTGTGCGCAGCGAAATCCCGCACCGCAGGTCGGGAAATCAACAATTAACAATAACATCTACATGGCCTTCCCCTTTTATCAACAACTCGACGCTATGGATTGCGGCCCCACCTGCCTGCGCATGATCGCAGAGCATTATGGGAAGCGGTACACTTTGCAGCAGTTGCGACGGATCAGCTACATTGACCGGGAAGGGGTTTCTGCGAGGGGTATTGTTCTGGCCGCAGAGGCTATTGGCTTCCGGGCACTTCCGGTCAAGATACCGTTCGAGACCAATGATGAGTCGCCGGACTTTTTTGATATTCCACTGCCTGCGATTGTTCACTGGAGTCAGAACCACTTTGTGGTCGTCTACAAAGTGTCCAAAAAATACGTTTGGGTAGCCGATCCCGGCCGTACCAAATTGAAATATACCCACGCCGATTTTCAGCGCAAGTGGTGCAGTGATGCAGGTCAGGGAGTTGCTATTTTATTGGAAACCAAACCAGAGTTTTTTGCGCAGGAAGGAGAAAAAATAAAGAGAGCAGGTTTTGGGTTTTTGCTTCGTTATCTGCGGCCTTACCGCCGGCTGATTTGGCAGTTGCTGTTGGGATTGTTGGTGGCCGGAGTTATCCAGTTCCTTTTCCCGTTCTTGACCCAGTCGGTCGTCGATATCGGGATCGAAAACCAGGATTTGAATTTTATCTGGTTGATCCTGTTTGGTCAGTTGATGCTTTTTGTAGGACAAGTTATCGTCAAGTTTTTACAAAGCTGGATTCTGTTGCACATCGGCACGCGCGTCAATGTTTCCCTTGTCAGCGATTTTCTGGTGAAATTAATGGACCAGCCCATCAACTATTTTGATGCGAAAATGACCGGTGACCTTTTGCAGAGAATTGGAGATCATAAACGGATCGAACAGTTCTTGACCGTGAGCATGCTCAATATCCTGTTTTCTTCTTTCACCTTGGTTATTTTCAGTGTGGTATTACTGGTTTACAGTTCGGCGATATTCTCTATTTTCCTGGTTGCCAGCCTGTTGTACCTACTTTGGATTATTTTGTTTCTGAAAAGGAGAAAAGCAGTAGACCACCTGCGCTTCGAAGCTTTGTCGGAAAATCAATCGTCTTTGATCGAATTGATCCAGGGCATGCAGGAAATCAAATTACAGAACAGCGAGCACAAACGTCGCTACGCATGGGTACACATCCAATCAAAATTGTTCAAGGCAAACATCAAGTCCCTTTCCGTCACCCAATGGCAGGACGCCGGCGCCCAATTTATCACCCAGATCAAGGATATATTTATCACCATCATTGCGGCGGCAGCGGTTATCGAGGGAGAACTGACGCTGGGTATGATGTTGGCAATCATGTTTATCCTCGGCCAATTGAACGTTCCTTTGCAACAGATTGTCACCTTTGTGAGAGAGGCACAGGACGCAAGGATCAGCCTGGAGCGCTTGACGGAAATTCACCAGGAAGAATTACAGGGTGAAAGCAAGGCCCATGCCTCGAACCAACCTGCAAAGATTGACCAAACCATTAGTGGTGGTTTTTCTATTGAAGACGTTTCTTTCCGCTATAACGAGCTGTCTCAGATGGTTTTGAAAAATATCAACCTCGATATCCCCGATGGAAAAGTTACGGCAATAGTAGGTACCAGTGGCAGTGGAAAAACAACTCTGGTAAAACTGCTGCTCGGCTTTTACCAGCCCAACGACGGGGTTATAAAAGTCGGCGGGGCTCAGTTGAAAAACATCCCTCCTGCCGCTTGGAGAGCCATGTGCGGGGCCGTCATGCAAGATGGATTTGTATTTTCCGATACCATCGCCTCCAATATTGCTGAAAGTGAAGGAGAATGGAATAAAATAGATAAGGCCCGTTTGCTAAAAGCAGTGCAAACCGCACATATTCAGCCATTTATTGAAAATCTGCCATTGGGTTACAACACCATGGTTGGCGCCAAAGGAAACGGCCTGAGTCAGGGCCAGCGCCAGCGCCTGCTCATTGCCCGTTCGGTTTACAAAGAGCCCAGCTACCTCTTCTTCGATGAAGCAACCAATGCACTTGATGCCCACACCGAGAAAATCATTACCAACAACCTGAATGAATTTTTTGAAGGAAAAACGGTAGTCGTCGTAGCCCACCGGCTGAGTACCGTAAAAAATGCCGACCAAATCGTGGTACTGGAGGCTGGTGAGATAGTGGAAAAAGGTACGCATGCAGAACTCACCGCCCTAAAAGGAGCCTATTATACGTTGGTGAAAGAGCAATTGGAACTAGGCGCATAATTGTTAGCCGACAAACCCTCCATCTAAATATTTTCTTCTGAAAAGACTATTTTACTTTTAAGCCTGATTTTTGATAGGCATGTTTAAAAAATTTCACCCAATGAAAAGATTCCTGTTTCCCATTTTCATCTCACTGCTTACAACTACTCTTTTTTCCCAATTAAATATGCAACTGCTCGACCAGCTCGACTATCCGGTCAATGTCAACGACGTTTGGGGTTGGGTCGATGCGGGCAGCGGTACTGAATATGCTATTGTCGGCACTAACACAGGTGTCTCAATCGTCGACCTTTCCACTCCCACCAATATTCAGGAAGTGCAGTTTATTGATGGGCCAACTACCACCTGGCGGGATATTAAATCATGGGGCAACTTTGTGTATGTAACCAATGAATCGAGCGGAGGCCTCTTGGTGGTAGATATGTCTGGAGCCCCCGACAACATCACTTGGACCCGATGGACCCCTGACCTACCCGGCCTGGGAGTTTTGAATCGTTGCCATAATCTCTACATCGATGAATTTGGCTACTGTTATCTGGCAGGCTGCAATCTCAATAGCGGAGGCATGCTGATTTTGGATGTGCACAGCACTCCGGGTATCCCGGTTTTTGAAGCGGCAGCTCCTGCGGTTTATGCCCACGATGTTTTTACACAGGACAACAAAATGTATGCTTCGGAAATAAACAAAGGTGATTTAAGTATTTATGATGTGACCAACAAGCAGAATATCAGCCTGTTGGCATCTCAGCCGACTCCGTTCAATTTCACGCACAATGCCTGGGTGAATGCAGACAACAGCGTTGTTTTTACAACTGATGAAAAAGCCAATGCACCCGTTACCGCGTATGACATTACCGACCTCAACGACATCCGGGAACTCGACCAGTTTCGTCCGATCGAAACGCTTAGTGCCAATGTCATTCCGCATAACGTTCACGTCTGGGACAATTGGCTCATTATCTCCTATTACACCGACGGTGGAATTATTGCAGATGCTTCCCGCCCCGAAAACATCATTGAAGTGGGCAACTGGGACACCTTTCTTGGAGGAAATGGTGGATTTAGCGGAGCATGGGGCGCTTATCCGTTTTTGCCCTCCGGTCTGGTACTACTTTCTGACCGCCAGAGCGGCCTGATGGTCTGTGGTGCCAATTACGTGCGGGCATGCTGGCTGGAAGGCGTGATCACCGACGCTATCACTGGGGCGGCTATTTTTGGAGCAGAGGTTCATATCGAAAGCTCACAGGCAAATTTTACCACCAGCGGCCTGGTTGGAAATTATGAAACTGGACAAGCCATCCCCGGAACCTTCGATGTTACTTTCAGTGCAAATGGGTACATCACCCAGACGGTTCCTGCCACTTTGGAAAATGGCGTCCTGACAACTTTGGATGTACAATTGGAACCCATCGTCATGGTGAGTGAATTTTCGGGGAGGTTGGTCAGTGCTGTAGATGGGTCGCCTATAGTTGCTGCACAGGTCGCCCTGGAAAGCAATACTTTCCGGTTCACCACTTTCACCAATCAAAACGGGGATTTTCTGTTCACCGATATTTTTCGCGATGAATATACTTTGGCTGCCGCTAAATGGGGATTTAAGCACGTCATAGCAAACAATTTATTGATTGATGATAGTACAGATCCAGTCATTCTGGAGGCTCACATGGGCTACCAGGACGATTTTTTTGTCAGTCAGGGATGGACGACACAAACCACTGCAACCACCGGTTGGTGGCAAAGAGAGGAACCCATTGGGACTACATTAAATGGTGATTTGGCCAATCCCGATGCAGATGCCAGCAATGATATCGGTAACGAATGCTTTGTAACGGGAAATAATGGCGGCAATGCGGCTGATGATGATGTGGATGGAGGTTCTGTACAACTTAGGTCACCAATAATGGACCTGACGCTCTATTATGATCCAGTGATCAGTTACCAAACATGGTTTGTCAACACTGGCGGCAACAGTACCCCACCGAACGATACTTTTCAGGTACGGCTCAGCAACGGAGCGGATGAAGTCATTTTGGAAACAATCACCACATCTAATCCGGCATGGAGCGATCGCTCATCATTTAGGGTGCTGGACTATATTTCGATTACGGATGAAATGCGGATTATTTTTGAAGCCAATGATGCTGACCCGGGGCACATTGTGGAAGCAGCCGTAGATGCCTTTCTGGTTTCCGAATCGGATTTTCCGGGCTTTGCTGTCAATGATACAGTTGGTTGCCCACCTTTGATACTTGAATTTGAAGATGACTCCGACTACGCATACAAATGGAACTGGGCGTTTGAAAATGGGGACCCCAACAGCTCTACTAATTCACAGGAAACAGTCGCATTTACCATGCCCGGAAAATATGATGTGCAGTTGGAAGTATTGACAAAAACCGGCGCCACTTTTGTTTTGGACCGACCTGAAATGATCGAAGTGCTGGCCGCTCCAAGTACCGGGTTCGAGTTTCAAGTCAATGGGAATACCGTTGATTTCACAAACACGTCGGAAAATGCAAACAGCTATTTTTGGAGCTTCAACGACGGCGCAGGCAGTACCTCCGACCAGGAAAACCCTACTTATTCGTTTTCGGCAGTTGGCGCTTATGAGGTAGTGCTGGCAGCAACAAATAATTGTGGCACCACTTATTTCACGGAAACGGTTCAGATTGACGTTGTGCCACCCGCAGCTGATTTTTCCTCCAATCAAAATGATGGTTGCTTGCCATTGACAGTCGAATTCACCGACGAGTCCATGAACGTCCCTACCTCCTGGTCCTGGGAATTTCCCGGTGGTACTCCTTCCTCTTCTACTGAACAAAACCCAGTGGTCATTTACCAAACTGCCGGTAACTTCCCGGTGACTCTAACCGTGGAGAATGCGGCAGGCTCAAACGTAGTCGTTGCCAATGACTTAATCAGCATCAACGATGTTCCAAGCACTGGATTTACATTTGCGGACAACGGTGGAACGGTAACATTTACCAACATTTCCGGAAACGCTGATGACTATTTTTGGGCGTTTAATGATGGAAGTGGGTCTACCAGCACCCAGGAATCCCCCATCTATCTATTCCCTGAAGCAGGCGAATATGAAGTTACTTTGACCGCCACCAACACATGTGGTTCTTCCTCAGTCACACAAACCGTAAATATCGCTGCCGTGCCTCCAGTTGCTATATTTTCGGCCGATGAGTTTGATAGTTGTGATTCTGCTACTGTTCAATTTTTTGACGAATCGCTCCATCAGCCGACCTCTTGGCTCTGGCAATTTGAAGGTGGGATTCCAGCTACTTCAACAGAACAAAATCCAGTGGTCTTTTTCCCGGTGCCAAGTTTTTATAATGTTTCACTGATCGTTACCAATTCCGCGGGGGAAGATGAAGAATTTTGGTTTGACTTTATTACGGTCGATCCGTCCCCAATTGCTGATTTTGAGATATCGGTAAACGGTCCCACGGTCGAATTTACTAACCTATCGATGAATGCAGATGAATATCTATGGCACTTCAACGACGGTTTCGGTGGAGCATCAACAGAGGAAAACCCGACCCATACTTTTCCCGGAATTGGCCAATATGCAGTAGTGCTTGATGCGATCGCCGAATGTGGAACAAGGTCATTTACCCTGATGGTAAATATTACCGTGATTCAGCCGACCGCTGAGTTTGAGGTGAACAACGGAATGGGTTGCGCCCCATTGGCCGTACAGTTCCAGGACTTTTCTTCGGGCGGTGAAATAGATTCCTGGCAATGGAGTTTCCCCGGCGGCAATCCATCTACTTCATCCGATCAAAACCCATTGATCACTTATGATGCCGCGGGTACTTACGATGTTCAGCTAATCATTACCAATCCGGTTGGCACAGACACTATTTCCATGCAAAATGTGGTGACGGTAAATGACCTGCCGGCAGTAAGTTTTGATTTCAATGTCAACGGCCCCGTTGTAGAATTCACAAATACTTCCCAGAATTTCAGCACAGTCTTCTGGCACTTTGGAGATGCGGATATTTCCACCAGTTCAGAAATCAATCCCACTTTTGTTTACGACACGTTGGGAACTTACGTAGTGGTTTTAGAAGCAGGCAATGAATGCGATGTAGATACTTTTTCACAAATCATTACGATTGAGGCCATTGCCCCGAATGCACATTTCAGTTATTCCCAAACGGAAAATTGTGTGCCGTTTGACGTGCAGTTTTTCAATGAGTCTACCGGCGGTCAAATAATACAAACTGAATGGAATTTCCCCGGTGGAAGTCCGGCCACTTCATTGGAACCAGATCCTTTGGTATCCTATGATTCTGCGGGCATTTACGACGTTTCTTTGAAAGTTGTCAACCCGGTGGGTGAAAGTGAGATTTTCGAAATGGAGCTGATCGTTGCGGAGGATGTGCCAACGGTGGATTTTTCGTTTATAGTTGACAGTATTGATATTGAAGTTAGTTTTACCAATAATTCAACGAATGCCGACAGTTTTGAGTGGCATTTTGGTGACGGAAATAGTTCGACAGAAGAAAACCCAATCCACACATATGCCTCTCGTGAAAAATATAACATTCAATTAATTGCTACCAACCATTGCGGCGAATCTGTCGCAGTTGACTCAGTCGTTTTTACTACTACGAATACCGCAGAAAGCAAAAATCCTTTGTTAGAATTTACGGCCTCTCCGAATCCCTTTTCCGACTGGATTCTGATTGAATACGAATTATCTGCTCCTTTTAAAAATGGAGTGGTTCAGATAAATAATATTTTGGGAGAAAAAATAATGACAACAAAAATAACCCGTAAAAAAGATCAAATAATCATTAACAATGATGAATTAAATACGGGTGTTTATTTTGTGCAGTTAATTATTGATGGAGAGGCAGGCAAAGCTCACAAGATCGTAAAGTTCGATTAATTTTTTTTAATTTTTTTGTTCCTTTTGTGGTATATTTTTTTCACCGCAAAAGGAACAAAAGAACCAAAAAAAATCTATTGAATCGTTTCCTTTCTTTTACTTAAATTATTTTCTAATTCGTTTAAATAATTTGCGTTCCTTTTATTACTGCCATTGAACATTGTAAAAATTTCTTTCCTTAATTTTTTCTCCGCTAAATCTAAATCATTTTTTACCACTTCCCTTTCCGGGCATTCATTCTTATATTTTTC
This sequence comes from Bacteroidota bacterium, assembly GCA_039819485.1. Taxonomy (GTDB): domain Bacteria; phylum Bacteroidota; class Bacteroidia; order Chitinophagales; family Saprospiraceae; genus UBA6168. The sequence goes on from JBCBRY010000065.1 coordinate 41,546, forward strand.
TGACAATTCTGTTTGTAAGATACGTGCGTGCAAATCGGCAAGTTGAAGATATTTAATAAAAAACATAGCCTCCTTTTCTACCCGGTCACACATATAAGAACCATCATAATCGAGTATGGCTTTTACAATAAATTGCACGGTATCGCTGAAACAATTAAAATCAGCAGCAAAAAAAGTCCTTGCATAGAGGCAATTATAAGTGTCGGCCCCCATGTTACTTGCTGCCCGATAGGCATCTTTTTTTTTGCTTGTTTTTCTCACCTTTCCCCAGTCAGGCCTGATGTTTTCATGAATCAATTGGTATTCCCTGTTTAGTAGTTTAATATTTCCATCGACAAGGTCGTCATTGACAAAGAGGTGGTTGGCTTCAAGGTCTCTTCTAAATCTTTCCTCCAGCCCTGTTTCTGGAAGACCTGAGGTTCGCCGCCAAAATTCAGCATTATAAGGAATGGACAAAATTTTATCATAATCATTTAAATATTCTTCGCTTCCACCAAAAATTGGCAAATCAAATTGTTTTCCATAATCATAAAAATACAGTTTTGTATTTGACTTTAATGGTTTCGTTTTTTTCTCATTAATATAATCAAACAACAGTACCAACTGCATGAATTTAATTGCTCCACCTTCTTCCGTAAATTCAAATCCTGTATCCCATTTGACACTCATGTTTTTTATCTCAGCACCAATCCCTTCGTTTACGGTTTCAAAAGGAATGTTCGCTGCATTTTTTATTTCATGCACGACCCTCGTTATATAATTCTTGTTTTTATTGATAAATGCTACCCCGTTAAAATGTTGCCTCATTTTTTTCGCTGAAAAATTAATTTTAACAATCGTGTCCTGTCCTTCTAAGTAGGTTCCGGCATATCGAACAAAATAATCTTTTTCTATTCTTTTTTTAAATCTGTATTGCAAAGGAGTTGTAGGTAAAAATCCTTTATTGTCCCCATAAAAATTGTAGTGCTCCAAAACTTTACAAATGTCAAATTGAAGAATATAATTCTTAAACGGAATTCCAACTCTTCCGTTTTTTAAATCAAATGAACGAATCCCCCCTTCCGTCATGCTCGCATTGTAATAAGATTCCATCAGCTCTGTCGGAGTGCCTTTGTCAATCGTGGAATATGTTCGTCGGAATACTTTTGATTTGCGAATAGGCAAAGATAATTTCCGGGAATTTACGATTGCCTGGTAAAATAAATCGATTGCTGATTTATCATTGGCCAACACGCGTATTTCTGACAATCGAACGGTCGAAGGCGTCAATTTAATCAGATAAAAAGGTTTGTCTTCCTCCATCTGAACTTCTTGACTGATGAAACCAACATGGCTAACTGAAATAAAGCGGGGAATTTCTTTTACCTCGATCACAAATTTTCCGCTTTCGTTCGTAATTCCTCCATCTCCATTTTGGGTGTATACATTTGCAAAGGCCAGAGGTTCCCCCAATTTATTGTCTATAACGAGTCCGGAAATTTTTATTTGACCAAAAGCGGAAGCGGCAAAAAAAATAAAGAGAATGTAAATACTGACTTTCATATCCAAAGAGTTTTAGAGAACGATTCTGATTTTTTTACGTATTAACCTTTGCAGTTTAGCCAATAGCAGATTTAATATCAACCAAAAGATCTCCATAAGTCAGGTCTCCAAAATATTAAGTTTCAACTTTTTTCTTTTTCCTTTTTACTTTTTGATCGTTCTTATTAAATAGCATCATAATTTAATATCAAACGCATGCCGGTCACCAATCCGCAAGAAATCCGCCTTAATCGGCAAGATGACATTGAAGCCATCATCGGCAACCCTCCGGGATGGACACTACGTTGGGGTATGACCGTATTGTTCTTTTGTATGGCCCTTTTGCTGACCATCAGTTGGTTCGTCAGCTACCCCGACATTGTTGAAGCGCCGACCGTCCTGACCACCGAAAATCCACCGATCCGGTTGATGGCGGGGGCAAGCGCAAAGATCATCTCCCTGCGCACCAACAATGATGAATATGTACAGCAGGGAGAGCTGTTGGGCATCCTGGAAAATCCAGCCAACACCAACGATGTCCTTGAACTGGAAGCATTGGTCAATGAATTGAACGAGACAGACCCTTCAGCCTACCTTTCCTTTGACTTGCCGGCAGGGCTTCAACTCGGAAGCCTCCAAAGGTCTTATGCTGATTTTGCCCAGAACTTTGAGGAGCTGCAGTATTTTTTGAGCCAGGACATTAACTACCAGAAAATCAGCAATTTACGAAAGCAAATCATTGAAATAGAGCGATTGGAAGTCTCTTTGCTGAAACAAATCAACATCTTTGAGCAAGAGCTCCAACTTAGTAAAAATTCCGTTGAAAGGGATAGTGAATTGCTGGTGCAGGGTGCATCCTACATACTTGAATTTGAACGAACCAAATCCGATTACCTGATCAAAAAAAGGCAATTGGAAAACCTCAGATCGGGCTCAGCCGCTAATCAACTGGAAATCCGCCAGATGGAAGCAGCTATCCTTGATTTGCAGCAAAAACAGTCTGATAGTCAGAATGAACACATCGTCACCATTAAGAACGATATTCAAAAAATGAAAGGGCAAGTGGACGAGTGGAAGCAAAAATGGTTGCTCATCGCACCAATCTCTGGCAAAGTGGTTTTGACCAATGCCTGGAGCGAGCAACAGTTTTTACGGGAAGGAGATGAATTTTTGACGGTGGTTCCTCCGACTCAAAGTGCAGGCGAAGTTATTGCAAAAGCACAATTGAAAGGCCCGGCCTCTGGCAAGGTGGATACCGGTATGATGGTACAAATCAGGTTATCCGGTTTCCCCTATCAGGAATATGGAGTGCTTAATGGGAGCCTCGACAGAATCGCCAGCGCCCCAAGTGTGGAAGGTTACGAAATTGCCATCACGCTCGACAGCGGGCTTGTCACCAGTTATAAAAAAGAAGTAGGGTTCAGACAGGAAATGGACGGGATCGCCAGGATCATCACCGAAGAACGAAGCCTCCTCTTGCGTATATTAGAAAAAATCAGGTCTGCTTTCGAAAATTGATCCCTCTTTGTTCATTTATGCAATGTGGAGGAACTGGCAACTATAGTCTTCTTTCAATCCTCGCTCCCATTCAATTCATGCACCGCCTGAGCCATTTCAACGACCAGGTTTGGGTCTTTTTCAATGGCATTTCCTACAACGATGACATCTGCTCCAGCCTGTGCATTTTCAGCAGCTTTTTCGGGGGTCCTTATTCCTCCCCCAACGATCAAAGGCACCGATAATGCACCACTGACGGATTCGATGATTTCCTTTTTTACCGGGTATTTTGCACCGCTTCCGGCATCCATGTACATCAATCGCAGCCCCAGCATTTCGCCAGCCATCGCCGTACATACGGCAATGTCTTCTTTATGGGTTGGAATTGGGCGGGTATTGCTCATGTACAAAACCGAAGTCTCAGCCCCCCCTTCAATCAACATGTAACCAGTGGGCAGTATTTCCAGTGGGCTTAGTTTCAAATATGGAGCAGCAATCACATGGTTCCCGATCAATAAATCAGGGTTTCGCCCGGAAATCAGTGATAGAAATAGGATCGCATCAGCTTTCCAGCTAAGCTGTAATGAACTGCCAGGAAACAAAATCATGGGTATGTCGCAACGTTCTTTAATGGTCAACAGGCATTGGTCCAATTGATTGTTAACGATGAGGCTGCCTCCTATTAAGAAGTAATCCACTTGTGCCTTGACGGCATTTTCAAGCACATTATCCATATTCCCGAGCCGGACTTTATCCGGATCGATCAGTACCACAAACTTTTTCTGACCAGCCAGTTTAGCTTCTTCGAGTTGAGTGAGGATCGGCATGAAAATTTAGCTTTTCGATTTTCGATTTTCGTTCTGATTAAATTCCAATTTAGTCACAAGGATATAAATTTTTCATCATTTGTGATACACTCTCCAATAAGCCATGCAAACAGAAGCACATACTCCAAGCCAACCACCCATAAATTCTCCTGATATGGAACATAGCTATAATTAATATAGGTGAAGAAAATCAGATAAGACCAGATGATGGGAAATCGGTAATTTGTAAACACACATAAGGCAACAGGAAGGCAGACATACCACGGGTGCATTGTAGTTGTACAGAATAAATAGGCACAGATAGAGAACAACCAAAATTTGAACATTAAGGGCCAGTCTATTTCCGTTATTTTATCTGACCATTTTTTTTGCACATAAAATGCTAAAAACAAAATAAACAACCCTGCCATGACTGCCAATGCCGGGCCTATAAAAGCAATTTTATTATAACCATAAATCTTAAAACCTATCCAACGGAAAAAGTAATACAGGCTGGCATTAAATTCCAATTTTTGAAAATATAGATTAAGGCTATCTGAAAAATTTGATAAAAAATCTGCATTGACAATTGGAATAAATAACAATATGCAAGACATTCCTACTATTAAACAATATTTAAAACTTTTGACCCATCCCATTTTTTTTATGAAAAAAGGAAGAAACATTAAAGTCAATAATTTTGAGCAAATTGAAAGTGCAAATGCCATCGCTGATAAAGACCATTTATTTTTAACCAATAAATAAACAGCCAGCATCAAAAAGAAAATCATAGCCCCTTCAAAGTGAAGGTTACCAACAATTTCAAAAACAATCAGGGGATTGAGCGCATACAATAATGTATTTCGCACTGGCATATCAAAATGAGTCAACAACCTGTAAATCAGATAGATAGATCCAGTTTCAAAAACAAACAACCACAGTTTCATAAATACCGACGACCAATAAATACTTTCCGGAAAAACCCAGCAGGCACTGCCAAACTGAGCTTGTGCGACAGGCGGATATACAGTGTAAAAATTCTTGGAATCATAAGCTTTGAACAACTCATGTGTGATCCCTTTCACCTGAACATCATTCTCCAGATAATACATTGGCAAATGATCAAAGGGGTTAA
>JBCBRY010000066.1:0-30158 GCA_039819485.1 Bacteroidota bacterium
ATATTCCTTTACAAAGGGCCAGACAACAACACTTTTGTCGTGTCTCCAATGTGTCCTTATGTTAATGTGTCAATTCATCTAACCTCTAAAAAAAAGCAAATGCCAAAAAAAAGAAAACCCAAAGTGACCAGCTACGACGACTTGTCGGCAAAAAGCACGCGTGAACTCCTGGCCTACCTAAAACGGCTCCACCAATGTGAAGATTCCTTTGAGCAATCGGACTGGGATGTAAACATTGACTTACAGGAAAAAGAAATCATCTATTTTAAAAATACCGAGAAGTGGGAGCAGGCTTATCAGATGGTAAAATCCATATTGTCGACCCGAGAACACATTGAACGGCCTCCGTCAAAAAAGCAGAAAATCAAAAGCAGCTAAATTCATACTCTAGCCATAAAATATTTCCCCGAACCACAGGTTTTTTTATTTTTGACTCGAAAGTGGTTTTAGTTTAAGGACGTTTTTCCAACAGCATTCTCTATATGGTTTTGACAAATTAAAAAAATATGAAAAACAAGTTTGGTTTTGACTTTACACATTTCAAAGGTGACCTATTGGGAGGGATTACGGCTGGTATTGTTGCGTTGCCGTTGGCACTGGCGTTCGGGCTGCAATCGGGCCTAGGGGCTGCAGCCGGTCTTTATGGCGCTATTTTCATTAGTTTTTTTGCTGCACTTTTTGGAGGCACCAACACCCAGATTTCCGGGCCCACGGCGCCGATGACGGCAGTGAGTATGATCATCATCGCGGGCATCATTGCTGCGAACGAGGGGGATCTTGGCCGGGCCTTGCCCGCTATTTTGATGGTCTTTTTATTATCGGGCCTGATGCAGATTGGATTGGGGTTTTTGAAAGTGGGCGGCTATATCCGATATATTCCTTACCCTGTTGTTTCGGGTTTTATGACGGGAATCGGGGTGATTATCCTGATCACCCAAATTTTACCGATGTTGGGTTATTACCCAAAAGAGGACACTGCATACGTGAACCGGTTCAAGCCCCAGGCAGAGGAAGTCATTTTGGAACGAATTCTCCGGGAAGAAGCCGCTGAGGAAATACTGGTGCTGGAAGATTTTCAGGAAACGGTCAGGCGGGCCGGCGCTATTTCAGAAGAAGACATCATGAAGGAGGCCACGGCACTGGCCGCCAACAATTCCGCAGGTGTCATCGGTGCTTTAAAGACGTTCAGTACAGCTATAAAAAACATCAATTTTACGGATCTGATCCTCGGCCTGATCACCATTTTCATCATCTATGGATTTAAGCGGATCACGACCGCCGTACCCAGCACGCTGGTAGCACTGCTGTTGGTCTCCATCGGCGCTTTTCTGCTCTTGCCGGAATACCGGACCATCGGTGAAATTCCCAGTGGATTCCCATCTCTGAGACTGGAAGTTTTTACCGATTTCTCTTTTATAACCATCCGGCCGTACATTTTTACCGCTGCCTCGCTGGCCATGCTGGGGGCCATTGATTCGCTGCTGACATCTATCGTGGCCGACAACATGACGAAGACCAAGCACGAGCCGAACAAAGAACTGGTCGGGCAAGGGATCGGCAACTCCATTGCGGCTCTTTTTGGCGGCATCCCTGGTGCCGGAGCGACGATCCGAACCGTCGTAAACATCAGTTCGGGTGGAAAGACCAAACTCTCGGGCATGATGGCGGGTATCCTGCTGCTGGCTGTTTTGCTGATATTAGGGCCACTTGCTTCACAAATACCAGCGGCTGTCCTGGCGGGTATTTTGGTAACCGTAGGTATTGGCGTGATGGACTACAAGGGCCTCCGGCACATCCGCCAGTTGCCTCCGACGGAAGTGATCGTCATGCTGCTGGTGATCTTGTTGACCGTACTGGTCGGGCTGATAGAGGCGGTGGCCATCGGCTTAATTCTGTCCTGTATTTTATTTATGAAAAAAATTGCCGATGTAGTGGAACACCGGACGGATTCCACCCCGTTGCGCGAATTTGCCCGTGAAATGCCCTGGCTGGACGAAGGAGACATTATCGACCGCATCGGGCATAAGGTATACATCAAACACCTTGACGGGCCTTTGTTCTTCGGTTTTGCCTCCCGCTTTCAGAGCATGATCACGGCCCTGCCGGAAATTGCAGTCGTTGTCATGCGGATGGATAAGGTGCCGTATGTTGACCAATCGGGCCTTTACGCCATGGAAGATGCGATCATGGATTTGCAGGAAAGGGGAATTAAGGTCGTCTTCACCGATGTACACGGCCAACCACTGGACATGTTCGAGCGGTTCAACCTGATACCTGGCCTGGTTCCCAGGGAATTTTGCTTTGAAAATTTTAAATCTTGCAAAGTGTGGCTGGAAAGTTATCTGCGGCGGGAACACCTGTCTGTCAGCTAAGTAAAGTGCCTGGACAAAAGTATGGAGCGCTAAAAATGACACTTTTATTTTGGCAAATGATTGGTCTCCGTAGTTTAAAACGCTGTTTCTGGTAAGCCGTAAATATCGTTCAACCTTTTCGGTTTTGGATTAAGTTTTAGAGCATGGATCACCCTGAGTTTTTGAATCGGCGCAAAACAATGGGGTTTCAATCCTAAGATATTGGTCTCGACAAGCAATTGAACCCTTCTGCTAAAAAAATGAAGCTGACCCCAAAATTAATTCAGGGTCAGCTTCATTTGTTATTCCCGAAAATTCAGGAAGACTTCTGCTTAAAGTCTGTTAATTTCTATTGGCGAGTGGCATCGATCGTACAAGTGGCGGTGGTGCCACCATAAGTTATGACATCTTTAAACGATAAGTCGTCGCCATTCAGCGTCGCCTCTACGGTAAGTGAAAGGCCTACCGCACTTTGGCTTTGGTCTATTTCGCAGCCGTCTGGAGTGATGGCTTCAAACTCGACTGTAAAAGTTGCCGTTTCGTACATGACGAGTACGGCATTGTCTCCGCTAGCGGTTATGTTGACCGTAACATCTTCCGTAACTCCGTCACAGTCAACGGTGCCGGTGTAAGTGCCCACCCAATCGTCCTGGGTACAGGATGGAGAGCTTGAATCGTCGTCACCGCAGGCAGAGAGCGTAAGCGCAACGGCTAAAAAGAAAGCAAATTTCAATAATTTCATTGATGATTTTTTTAGAAAAAATGGTTAAATGATGCGTAATGACTAAATAAAGCTGATCTCAATATTTAGCAGACCTTGAACGTTTTTCTCTATTTAAACGCTGTTTTGATGTTTTAGAAAAATCTGTGTGACAAAAATAAAGGCAGAAAATTAAACAGCGTTCGGACTGAAGTTTTCATTTGATAATTTATGCCTGCTGCCGTGCCCTCCGTTCCTGCAGCACCGCAATGATCTCTCCCAGTTTTTCTTTGCTCAACGGATAAAAGATCAATGCCGCAACGGTCGGAATTGCGATGAGTGCCGGTATCCAGCTCATCAACATTTTTACACCGGTGACCGCTTCGGCGGTGATGGTTTCTGCCATGCCGTCGTAGCCCCGGGCGCTCAATACAAAACCGATGATGGCACCCGCCACACCGCCACCAAATTTCATGGCAAAAGTACCGGCGGAAAAAACCAGCCCAGTTGCCCGACGATTGTTTTTCCATTCGGAATAATCGGCAGCGTCGCCCAGCATGGAAAAAAACAAAACGGGCATGATGCCGGCACCAAATTCCGATAAAGTACCGAGCACATAAATTAATATCAAATCGTCGTTCGCAGCAAAGTATAACAGCCCGTTGGTGACTGCCGAAAAGAGCATGACGTAGATAAATAAATTTTTCTTGCCAAACTTATTGGCCAACGGTGTGGTGATCAAAGCAGCGATCATCGACACAACTAAAAGCACCACCATGTAAGAGGCCGCCAACAATTCCTGGTTAATATATCTTTTGAAATAAATAACCGTGATGCCCTGTTTGATGGAATTATAGGTGACAAACAAAAACCCAACAATCAATAAAATGACCCACGGCCTGTTTTTGATTAAATCGCCCAAATCACTCCACACCGAAGTGCTTTGTTCTTTCGGTGGCTGTACCCGCTCCTTCGTAGTAAAATAAGTAATCAATAAAAATCCTGTCAACATGGCCGACAGTAAATAAATAGAATACTGATAGCCTTTGTTTTCATCGCCATTTCCTAAAAATAAAACCAGGTAGATCAACAGCCCCTGTGTGATAATGCCGCCCAGGTAAGCACCGGCGAAACGGAAAGAGGAAAGGCTGGTCCGCTCCTGATCATTCGGCGTCATCACACCCATCAAAGCGGAGTAGGGCACATTGTTGGCCGTATAGATCAGGGTCAATAAAATATAGGTGACGTAGGCATAAATTAATTTTCCCGTCGGTGAAAAATCAGGGGTGGTAAAAGTGAGCGATAAAATAATGCCCAGTGGAAATGCCGTCCATAAAATCCATGGCCGGAATTTTCCATTCTTGGTATGAGTGCGGTCGGCAATCATGCCCATTGCCACATCCGACACGCCGTCCGACAAGCGGGTGATCAGCAATAAAACACCAGCTGCCGCTGCGGTGATGCCAAATACATCCGTATAAAAAACCAATAAAAAAGTGGTGAGGGTACGCCAGGCAATGTTAGCGGCAGTGTCGCCGAGGGCATAGCCGATTTTTTCTTTTAGGTCGAGTTTAAAAATTGATTTTCCGTTCATTGGTTTTGATGTGTTGTAGCTCGGATTGGCCATCCGAGTTACTTGTTAAAAGCCATTGTTTTTGATCACCTCGCTGAACCACATGGCCGATGCTTTGGGCGTGCGCTCCAATGTTTCATAATCTACATAATGAATGCCGAATCGGCGGGAGTAACCGGAAGCCCATTCAAAATTATCCATGAGCGACCACACAAAATACCCTTTTAGGTTAACACCATTTTTAATGGCCTGATGGCAAGCAGTTAAATAGCCGTTGATAAATGCAATGCGCATGGGATCATCCACTTTTCCGTCCGTTAGTTCATCATTTAAAGAGCAACCGTTTTCGGTAATATAGATGGGCGGATTGCCATAACGGTCTTTTATCCATTCCAATAACTTCCGGCAGCCCCAGGGAACGACGGCCCAGTTCATGGTGGTTAATTTCCAGGCAGGGTCCGCCGATAGTTTTACGTATTGATCCTCAAATATGCCTCCGTTGCCATAGACTTCGGTATCCACTTTTTCCCCTTCTGCCACGTGCGATGCATAGGAAGTGGTGTAATGGTTGAGGCCAAAAAAATCGGAGCTGCCTTTGATGATTGATTTTTCTTTTTCAGAAAATTCGGGTAGCCGTTCGCCAACTCTTTTTTTCATTTCCGCTGGATAGTCACCAAAATAAACGGGATCGGCAAACCAGCCCACGAAAAATTCAAGCGACCGTTGGGCGGCGGCCTTGTCGAGGGGTTGGTCGGTCAAGGGTTCCCGCCAGTCACAATTATTGGAGATGCCAATTTGTCCTTTTTGCTCGGGCTGATATTTTTTCCGGTATAATTGCACAGCGTAGGCATGGGCCAGGATTAAATGGTGGGCGGCGAGGTAAGGTTCCTCGTTTGATTTTCTGCCCGGTGCAAAATGTCCCTGTCCATAACCCAGAATGGAAACGACCCATGGCTCGTTCAGTGTGATCCAATTTTTAACCCGGCTGCCAAAATGCTGAAAACAGATATCCGCATATTTTTTAAAAAAATCAATGATTTTTGGGTTCAGCCAGCCATCGTGCTCCAATTGCAGGGCCAGTGGCAAATCCCAGTGATAAAGCGTGATCCACGGCTCAATATTATGCGCCAGTAATTCATCAATCAAGTTGGAATAAAATTGAATGCCGGCAGCATTTGGTCGGCCTTGTCCGTCTGGCTGGATGCGTGCCCAGGAAATAGAAAAACGGTAAGCCTTTAAACCCATATTGGCCATTAATGCCACGTCTTCCTTGTATCGGTGGTAGTGGTCGCAGCCAATATCGGCATGGTGGTTTTGATACGTCCGTCCGGGAGTATGCGCGAAGGCATCCCAAATACTCGGACCTTTTCCATCTGCCCGCCAGGCGCCTTCTATCTGGTAGCTGGAGGTGGCGCTGCCCCATAAAAAATCATTTGGGAATTGGATCATAAACAGAAAAAATTGGAAGTTGGAAATTAAACTTGGCATTAAATACCAGCTAGCTGAGTACCATTTAATTTCAAGTTTAATTCTATCGACTGAGTACAGAACAAAACTCAATTTTTGTGACCCTTACGTGGCCTTCCTCCCCCCGGCCCTCTCCCGAGGGGGAGAAAAGAACGTGCAAAACTCCCCCACCAGAAGGGGTAAGAACGGATTTAATTTCCCCCTCTGGAGGGGCAGGGGGAGGACGTACCCGTCATGTTCATTCAATAAATTTTTGTTCTGCCCTTAGGTTATAAAAAAAAGCAAATTAAGTTTTTTGACAAATAAAAGAAGTGTTGCCGTTTGCAACGGCAACACCACTTGTTTTTTATGATTTTTTTTGAAAATAAATCTACAGTTGCTCCATCCCCAAAACCTCTACAACGGGAATGAAGCCACCCAGCCCACAAACGGAAGTGTCGAATGTCTGTTTGAAATCCACTCTTACCGCCAGGCTGTCTACCTGAAAAAGGTCATCCAGCACATTGGGCCGCACGGTGACAACCTCATTGTTAATAGGGATTTCAAGCACCCACCCACAACCATCTACCGCCGGGTCGCCCAGGTCACGTACGAGGCCGTCCGCCGTTTCGGGACAATAGCCCACTGTATAGGTCACACCTTCGCATTCGGCGAAACAGGAGTTGCCGTACAGGACGCCATCGTCACCACATACGGGGCTGAACTCCTCGGTACAAATACATTCGGCATTGTCGTCATCGGACTTGCACTGGGTGAAAAGAAGGGCCAAAAAAACAATGGCCACAAAAGGAATTAGATTTTTCATAATATAGATTTTTTGAGATAGACGGGAGCATTTTTAAAAACGTTGGAGAATAGAAGTTAGGGTTTTGTTAAAAAGCTGTAACGCTCTTCGGGCATTGGTTAAATTAATCAACTGATGCGTAGTCCTTCATGGTGCTGGGTACATGCGCCAAAATAATCAGCATCACTCCCAGCATGGAATAAATAAATTGGAAAATGAAAAATTCTTTCAGGAAAAATAATTGTACGTTGATCCAGACGACGAGTACAATGCCGAAATAAAAGGCAAGGGTCCATGACCAGTGCTGATTTGGATAAAGGTTTATTTTTTCGGCTAATTTAAAAGGTCTTTTTTTTATGAGGCCATAAAGTATAATGATGGGGAAAAGACCGAGCACAATAAATAAAAGCAGTCCGGGAATCAAATAATCAGCAAAGGGAGAGTCGTCCAATAAGTCGGTGGAAATGCCAATAATACCGCCCGACGGATCGCTGATAAAACTCCACCCTGCTGGTAAAGCGCTAAGTATCTGGATAAACAAAAAAAGCATTAATAATTGACTGGAAATGGATTTATTCATTTTGAAGAACTACTTAGGTTTGAAGGCTAAAAATGAGTATTTTTTGTAGCCTGTAAAAGATGATTTTTATCCTGTCGGTAATTGAGTTTCCTCACTTTCCCATTTCGTTTTCGGCTTTATATTGTGCTCCGATTCAAAAGGCTTTTCCTGATTTATGCTGCTGACTTAACGAACCTGCCAATGCCTGCCAAAATAAAACCTAAGAAGATAGACAGGACAAAAACACTTGACCTGTTGTGGTCTTTTCAAAATGCCAACGGCTACCTCACAGACGGCTTTGTAAAAGAATGCGCTGCCAACCTGGGCATCTCCCAGGTCGAGCTGGAAGGGGTTATTTCGTTCTATCATTTTTTCCACCGTCGGCCGACCGGAAAATTTGTGATCCACCTCAACAACAGCATCGTTTCCGAGTGTAAAGGTTTCCAACGGGTCAAACATGCATTTGAACGGGAGACGGGGATTTCTTTCGGCAAACCGGACCCCAGCCGTACGTTCGCCCTGTTCGAGACGGCCTGTATCGGCCTGAGCGATCAGGAACCGGCGGCCCTGATCAATTTCCATCCGTTTACCAACCTCAATACCCTCAAGGTAAAACGCATTATTGCGGAACTGAAAAAAGGTGCGCCAGTTGAGTCGATCTGCGACCAAGTTCCTGACCATATCCGCTTTATGCCCAAAAAAAAGAAACGGGTCCTCTTCCGCGACTACCATCCGGGCATGGCGATCTGGAAACTGCCGAACCTCGGTCGGGACGGCGTAATCGACGAAGTCAAAAAATCCAGGCTGAGTGGCATGGGCGGCGCCTATTTCCCAACCGGGCTCAAATGGGAGTTCTGTAAAAACGAGGAAGCTACTCCCAAGTACATCGCCTGTAATGCCGACGAAGGCGAACCGGGAACCTTCAAGGACCGGGTGTTGATGAATAAAGTGCCCGGCCTGATGTTCGAAGGGATGATCGCTGCCGGTTTTGCAGTAGGTGCCCGGGATGGCATTTTATACCTGCGGGCCGAGTACAAATGGATGCTGGAAAAACTGGAAAATACCCTGACAGATTTTAGGAAGCGCGGCCTCCTGGGAAAAAACATTGCCGGCATCCAGGGCTTTGATTTTGACATCCGGATTCAATTGGGAGCGGGCGCTTATGTCTGTGGCGAAGAAACGTCCATGTTGCATTCTATGGAAGGCAAACGGGGCGAGCCAACGGATAAAATCTCTTTTCCGACCGAGCGTGGCTTTTTGGGGAAGCCGACCATTGTGAACAACGTCGAGACCTTCTGCGCCGCCGCCCGCATCATCGAGTTGGGTGCAGATTTTTACCTCAGCACCGGAACGCCCGACTCGCCGGGTACCAAGTTGCTCAGTGTTTCCGGCGACTGCCACCTGCCCGGTATTTATGAAATTGAATGGGGCACCAGGGTGTACGATATATTAGAAATGTGCGGCGCAGAAAACCCGTATTACATTCAGGTGAGCGGCCCGTCCGGCGAATGTATTTCACCAAAAGAATTTGACCGGGAAATTTCAATGGCTGACCTGAAATGCGGCGGCTCGTTCATGATTTTTAATGAGAAGCGCGATGTCCTGAAAATACTCCAGAATTTCACCGATTTCTTCAAGCACGAATCCTGTGGTGTCTGTACGCCGTGTCGGGCTGGCAATTTTATCATCCAGCGGAAACTGGAAAAAGTAGCCAATGGCCTGGCCTTCCGTTCCGATTATGATGAAATCAGACAATGGGGAAACATCATGACCCAGGCCAGCCGCTGCGGTCTGGGCAAAATGGCTACCAATGCCCTGCTCATGGCACTTGATAAATTCCCGGAGTTTTTTGCCACTAAAGTCGACCAACTTGATGAAGGACTCAACAAGAAATTTGATATGGAAAAAGCCCTGCGGCCCTACGAGCAGTTTGGGGATTGAATGCAGGTGTGGGGTTATGAGTTGTAAGTTTTCTGATCGTTCACCACTAACCGTTATAAAAATGTCAAAAAAAATCACCATAAAAATAGATGGGAAGGCCTTGAAAGTAGAGGCCGGTCGCAACCTCGTCTCCGTGATGGAGGATAATGGTATCTTCATTCCGTCGCTTTGTTACTACGAGCACCTCGATCCGCCACTGGGCACTTGTCGGGTCTGTACCTGCAAGATCAATGGGGTCTCCAGGCCTGCGTGTACTGCCAGTACCAAAGAAGGGATGGAGGTCGAGCTGCATACCAACCAACTGAAGGACGTGCGCAAAGCCATCGTGGAAATGATGTTTTCCGAAGGCAACCATTTTTGCCCCTCCTGTGAAAAAAGCGGTGATTGTGACCTACAGCACATGGCGTATGAAATGGGTATTTCCCACACCCGTTTTCCGCACCTTTTTAAAGACAGGCTGATTGACTTTATGCCCAAACGAATGGTCATTGAGCATAACCGCTGTGTGAAATGCCGGCGTTGTGTGGAGGAAGTATTCACCGATGAAGGGGAAAAGGTGTTCTCCTTCTGCAACCGTGGCAATGAAACGGAGGTAGGCATTGATTATGAGGCAGAGGCAAAACTGAGCGAGGAGCAGGCCACCAACGCAATGCGCATTTGCCCGACGGGCGCCATTCTCGTCAGGGGAAAGAGTCAGGCACTTCCGTTTGGCGACCGGAAATTTGACATGGAATCGGTACAGGCATCCGAAAAGAAAAAGAATGCAAAAAATGCCCGGCCGAAAAAAGCACCCAAGCGGGATAAAAAAATCATCGCAACTACCTCGCTGGCCGGCTGTTTTGGCTGCCACATGTCCATGCTCGACGTTGACCTCGGGCTGCTTGACCTGGTCGAAGTGGTGGATTTTCACAAATCTCCGATTACCGATATTAAAAATTTTACAAGGGAATGTGACATTGGCCTGATCGAGGGTGGCATCAGTAATTCTGAAAATATCGAGGTGCTGCGGGAGTTTCGGAGAAAGTGTAAAATCCTCGTCTCGGTCGGTGAATGTGCCATTTGGGGAGGGGTGCCCGCCATGCGGAACACGGTCCCTCTGGCAGAGTGCCTCGAAGAAGCCTACCTCAATTCCATGACCACGGAACCGGAGGAGAACATAGTCCCTTACCACGAGGACCTGCCTAAAATTTTGGACAAGGTGTATGCCTGCCATGAGATCGTAAAAATAGACCATCACATCCCGGGCTGCCCGCCATCGCCGGGGCACATTTGGAAAGCCGTGAGCAGCTTGCTGTGGGACGAAGAATTCTCTGTATTGTACTCCGAATTTAAATATGATTGAAATAACGTTGATTGGTGAACGGTGAACCGTTGGCTTTTCGAACAAACAAATAAGTCGTTCACCGTTCACCAATCACCGTTCACCACTAATAACATGTCAAAAAAAATAGCCATCGACGTCGTTACCCGGGTGGAAGGCCACGGTAAAGTGACCGTCCATTTGGACGAAGCAGGGGCGGTGAAAGACGCCTTTTTTCACATTGTTGAATTCCGCGGATTTGAGCGTTTTATTCAGGGGCATCCATATTGGGAAGCGCCTTTGCTGGTACAGCGCCTTTGTGGTATCTGCCCGGTGAGCCATCACCTGGCGGCAGCCAAAGCCATCGACCAGATCGTTGGGCTCGACCCGCAGGACCTGTCACCGGTAGCGGATAAATTGCGGCGGTTGCTGCATTACGGGCAGGTATTCCAGTCGCATGCCCTGCATTTTTTCTACCTCGCCTCGCCCGATTTGTTATTTGGGTTGGATGCACCTGCGGAAAAACGAAACGTAGTGGCCGTAGCAATGGCCGACCGGGAACTGGCCCGCAAGGGGATCCTCATGCGGAAGTTCGGACAGGAGATCATCAAGGCGCTGGCTGGTAAAAGGATTCATGGCATAGCGGCGGTACCGGGGGGTGTTCACAAAACTTTTTTCCCGTACGAAAGGGATTATTTTTTAGAAAATAACGACACACCGGATATTGACACGATGATAAAATGGTCGTTGGAAATGGTGAACTTCATCAAGGACTACCACGACAAAAACAAGGTCTGGCTGGATACTTTCGCCAGTTACCCTTCTGGTCACCTGGGGCTGGTCACAGATGACGGTGCATTGGAATTATACGATGGAAAAATGCGGGCGCTTGATAGCGAGGGCCGTACCATTTTGAACGATATCCACAACGACGATTACATCAATTATTTCCAGGAGGGGGTTGAAAAGTGGTCGTACATGAAGTTCCCTTATTTGAAGGACAGGGGCATGAAAAAAGGATGGAACCGCGTAGGGCCACTGGCCCGGATGAATGTCTGCGATTACATCACGACCCCGTTGGCGAACAAGGAACTCCAGGAGTTTAAATCTTACTGTAACGGAAAGCCCAACAACAGCACCATGCATACGCATTGGGCGCGCCTCATTGAAATATTGCACTGCGCCGAACTGATGAAAGAACTCCTCCACGACGAATCCATCCTCGGCGACGATCTCCTGCGGAAAGGTGAACGGCGACCAGAAGGCATCGGGATCATCGAGGCCCCGCGCGGTACCCTGATCCATCATTACAAAGTGGATGAAAAAGGCATGATCACCAAGTGTAACCTCATCGTGTCCACCACCCATAACAACGAGGCGATGAACCGGGCGGTACGCTGGGTTGCCAAAAACGTACTGGACAAGCAACCGGAAATCACAGAAACCATGCTGAACCAGGTGGAAGTAGCCATCCGCGCTTTTGACCCCTGCCTCAGTTGCGCGACCCACGCCATGGGCAAAATGCCATTGAAAGTTGCTGTATTTGACCACCAGGACAACTTACTTTATGAAAAAATTAAATCATCCTAAAACGCTGCTGATCGGCATCGGCAACAGTGGCCGCAGCGACGACGGCCTGGGCTGGGCTTTTGTGGAAGCCATTGAAGAAGCAGGCAGCTTTTTGGGAAATACGCTCCTGCGGTATCAACTGCAGGTGGAAGATGCAGAGCTGCTCAGCCGATATGAACAGGTCATTTTTGTGGACGCTTTTCAAGGTGAATTGGGCAAAGGTTTTGGTTTCAAAAAATGCCTGCCGGCAAAAGACTTTTCCTTTACCACGCACCGGCTCCCGCCGGAAACAGTTCTATACCTTTGCCAGGAATTGTATGCTAAAACAATTGACGCATTCCTGCTGGTGATCAATGGCGAAAAATGGGAATTGGATATTGGCCTGAGTGAAATGGCGGGAAACAATTTGAAAAGAGCATTGGCATTTTTTGATGAAAAAATTTTATCGAATGCATTTGCTGAAACTTAGGAAGCGATTTCAAATAACTTCCTGATTCAACCTATTCAATCATGCACGAAGCCTCACTGGTACAAAACATTTTCGATATCCTCGAATCCAGGTTTTCACCAGCAGAATTGGAAACACTGGAAAGCATCGACCTGAAGGTTGGACTATTGTCCAACGTCCAGCCGATCTTGATGGAAACGGCCTTCTCTGCCGTCACCGGGGCACTGAATAAATACCGGGACGTACAATTAAACATGGAATCGGTACCGATCGAAATTTACTGCTCCGGTTGCAATGCCCATTCAACCATCCACAATTATACCTTCGTGTGCGCCCATTGTGGCCAGCCAAATAACAATGTGGTGAAAGGGATGGAATTGTTGATCGATCAAGTCCATTTTTCGGGAGAGGCGGAAATAGCGGGGTGAGGTCAATGTAGTCTTGATACAACCCCTGGTTTGGAAACTGAAATCCGAGAAAAATTTAAACTACGAACCGGCTTCCCTGTCCGTTTTCCAAACACCTTCTGTCCACAAACGCACACTTTGATTTACAACAAGTTATTTTTCATTTTTATAAAACACTGTAGAGCAGTGGGTTGAAGCACTGGCATGCGCTTCGTTTAGGAAATGGTCAAATGGCCGATCAGGCAGAAAACATTTAACCATTCAACCATCCTTCAAATGTTTCGCAACCACTTCAAACTCACTTTTCGCAACCTGCTTCGCAACAAGTCTCAATCGGCCATCCTCATTGGCGGACTGACGGCAGGCATGGCGGCCTGCATTTTATTGCTCCAATATGTCAGTTTCGAACTGAGCTTCGATGACTTTCACACAAAGAAAGAAAACATCTACCGGGTGGTGAACGAACGCATCCAAAATGGGGAGATGGTACAAAAAGGAACCATCACTTACCCGACCATCGGGCCGACGATGCTGGACGAGTTTCCGGAGGTGAAAAATGCGACCCGCATCGGTTATAGCAGCGACATGATGATCACGAAGGATGGCAAGGTGAAACCGGTCGGTACGGGGCTATGGGTGGATGAACATTTTTTGGAAATATTTGATTTCGAGTTGTTGGCCAGCGAAGGGTTGCAAATTTTGGATGAGCCGAACGAAATCGTTCTGCCGCGTTTTTTGGCCGATCGCTATTACCCGATGGCCAAAGGGAACTATGAACGGATCTTGGGAGAAGAACTGCAAATCGACCGCTATGACGGGACCTATAAAATAGTAGGAATCTGCGAAAACGTGCCCGCCAACTCTTTGCTGGAATTTGAGATGCTGCTGAGCTATGCGTCGGCGGTGAAATACTGGGGCGAAGAGGCGGGCAACAGCTGGAGGTGGTCGGACTTTTACCACTACCTCGAATTGGAAGAAGGAACGGATGTGGCAGAGCTGGAAGCTAAATTTGTTGATTTCAGCGAGCGGCATTTCCGGGGGGCAGAAGTATCGGGAAGTGAGGAGTTGTTCACCTTGCAGCCACTGTCGGAAGCACATTTGTATTCCGCCGACCTGGAATACGAAATCGGCCGGACGGCCAATGGACGGGCGGTTTGGTCGTTGCTCATCATTGCTTTTTTTATCCTCGTCATTGCCTGGATCAACTATGTGAACCTCTCGTCGGTCAGGGCCATCGAACGGGCCAAGGAGGTCGGGGTGCGCAAAGTGATCGGTGCGACACGCGGACAGTTGGTGCGCCAGTTTTTTACCGAGGCCATGGTGGTCAATTTTGTCAGTCTGATACTGGCGTTGGGGGTGGTGCAGCTGTTGAATCCGTGGTTTGCTGTCAACTTTGATATTGATGTAAATGCCTTGAGTTTTTTCACGGGCAACCAAGTAAATCTATACCTCATTGGCGCCTTGCTTGCGCTCATCATGGCGGGGGTGGTGGTCTCTGGCGCCTACCCGGCGTGGCTGCTCTCGTCGCCACATGTGTCGAGTGTGTTGAAAGGGGTGTTTACCAAAGACCTCGGTGGCGGTGGGCTGCGCAAGGGGTTGGTCGTTTTTCAGTTTACTATGTCCATTGCATTGATTACGGCCACGTGGCTGGTATCGCAGCAAATCAGCTTTATGAGCAAGCAGGACCTGGGGGTGGATATCACGCAGGTGATGACCATCAATTCGCCGGAAATGACCAGTTGGGACAGTACCTTCATCGAACGAATGGACGCCTTCAAAGCAGAGCTGACCAAGTTTCCCGGCGTCAACAGTGCGGCTACTTCCAACCGGGCACCGGGCCAGCGTATGGGGCGGATTTTTAATATTCAGAAAATTGGAGAGGGGGAACTGGACCAGAGCTTTACCAGCAATTTTATCACTGCCGATTTTGAATACGCCAAAACGTATAATATGGAGCCGCTGGCGGGCCGCTATTTCCGCCAGTCCGACCATCACGTCGACTGGGAGGCCGTGGACAAACTGGTCATCACGGCGGAAGCGGTGAAGATGCTGGGCTATACAGACAACGAAACGGCCATTGGCCAAAGGGTGCGCTTCTGGGACAAGGACTGGACGGTGGTTGGCGTCATGCCTGATTTTCACCAACGTTCCCTGCACCACGGCATCGAGCCAATTGTTTTTCTGCCTTCGTACAGCACGTACAACCTACTTTCGTTAAATGTAAATCCTGGAAATATCGACCAAACAATTGCCCAGGTACAAGCTACCTATGAAAACTTTTTTCCCGGCAATTCTTTCGACTACAATTTTGTGAATGATGACTTCCAACGGCTGTATGCAGCGGACCAGCGTTTTGGCAATATCCTCTCTTTTTTTACCCTGCTGACCATTCTGGTGGCTTGCCTCGGACTGTTCGGGCTGGCTTCTTATACCACCTTTTTGCGCACAAAAGAAATCGGCGTCCGGAAAGTGCTGGGTGCCAGCTCGGCGAGCATCGTTGCCCTGCTTTCCAAAGACTTTTTAAAACTGGTGTTTGTCTCTTTGGTGATTGCTGCACCGCTCGCCTGGTACGTTATGCAAATATGGTTGCAGGAATTTGCCTACCGCATTGATATCGCCTGGTGGGTGTTTGCCCTGGCGGGGGCCGTCGCCATTTTGGTGGCATTTTTCACCGTGAGTTTCCAGAGCGTCAAAGCGGCACTCGCCAATCCAGTGGATAGTTTAAAAACCGAGTAATACGGACAGCCAGTCCGAAAATGATTGTACGGACTGGCCGTCCGTAGTGCAAAATTTAAAACTATGTTTACGAATTATTTAAAGATTGCCTTTCGAAACATGGTCAAGGCAAAGGGCTATAGTTTCATCAATATTGCGGGGTTGACAATAGGAGTTGTTGTATGTTTTCTATTGTTTTTATGGATTAAGGATGAATTGAGTTACGATCAATTTCATAAAAACGCCGACCGTATTTATCGTTCTTTATGGGAGGCGAAATATGGTGACAACAGTTGGAAAATACCACAGGTACCGATGCCCCTGGCAGGGGCGTTGGAACGGGAATTCCCTGAGGTGGAATTGGCCACCCAAGTTTATGAAGGCCGATTTACCGTAAAAAAAGATGGGGCATTCGTGCGGGAAAATAATGTGCTGTTTATCGATGAAAAATTCTTTGATGTTTTTTCCATTGAGCTGTTGGCGGGCGAATTAAAAAAATCGATTAACAACCCCAATGCGATTATAATTACCGAAAAAACAGCGGAAAGATATTTTGTTGAAAAAAATAACTATGAAAATATCATTGGTAAAAATATTTCCCGAAACGATGGCCAGGAACTACAAATATTGGGCGTCGTAAAAAGCTTTCCCGTACAGTCGCATTTGCAGTTTGATTTTCTTGCTTCGATCAATCAATTGAGTAATTTGGAGAGGAGGAAAACACAGTGGAGTTCTGCTTCCGTGCTCACATATTTTTTATTAGATAAAAATGGAGACCCGAATATATTGTCTGAAAAGCTGCAGGCATTTGTGGATGAAAACCTGACTGACAAGGAATTTCTGGAGAGTGGAAATTACACCAGGTTTCCTTTTGAATCAATTACAGAAATTCACGTAAAACCGAACCTGTCCTACATCTGGATGTTCGGTGTTATTGCCATGTTCATTTTAATATTGGCTTGTATTAATTTTATAAATCTTACGACTGCCCGGGCCATGACGCGGGCCAGGGAAGTAGGGGTACGGAAAGTACTGGGGTCGAAGCGTTGGCAGTTAGTACAGCAGTTTTTTACAGAATCCACCATCTATGTTTTGTTGGCCGTCGTATTGGCGGTTTTGTTGGCCGAAATTGCCTTGCCTTATTTTAACGCTTTCACCGATAAAAATTTAATGATTGATTTGCAGGGTGCGCCATTTGTGTGGGGTTTATTATTGTCATTAATAATTGGCATTGCCTTGTTGACCGGCGTTTTTCCGGCCTTGGCTTTGTCTTCTTTTATGCCGGTCAAAGTTTTAAAAGGGGCATTGATTAAATCGAGCGGGAAAGACCGTTTGCGTCAAGGGCTGGTCATCTTTCAATTTTGCATTTCCTGTGTATTGATTATCGGAACACTGGTGGTGAAAGACCAATTGCATTTTTTGCAGAATAAAAATATGGGTTTCGACAAAGAGCAGGTGTTGATCGTCAGGACAGCCTATGGCCTGCGCGAGAATTTTGATCCTTTTTTACAAAAATTGAGGGCCAACCCCACGGTCGAAAGGGTATCCACTGCACAGTACTTACCGGGCGATGGTTTTGACAGCACTATTTTTGTGCCGGAGCAGCCGGCCAATTACGAACAGACTTCCCTTTCCTATTGCCATGTGGATGAACATTTTGTGAAAGCGATGAAATTACAATTGGTGGCCGGGCGCAATTTCGATCTTTCTTTTTCCACCGACAGCACCGCGTGCATCATCAATGAGACGGCTGCCAAGCGCCTGGGCTGGGATGATCCAATTGGTAAAAACCTGTCTTATGGAGGGTATATTGACAGCAAAGTGGTCGGTGTGGTGAAGGATTTTAATTTTACTTCCTTGCACGAAGAAATTGAACCACTGGTATTGCGGATGTCGCGCAATAAATCGCGGAATATTTTCCTGCGTTTGCAGTCCGGCAATTTAAATGAACAAGTGGCCTTTGTTCAGGGCGAATGGAAGGCGCTTGCCCCGGAGGTACCTTTCGAATTTACTTTTCTTGACGATCAAATCCAGCAATTGTACGACAGTGAAAAAAGGATGTCATCTATTTTTTCTGTCTTTGCCTTTGTGGCCATTTTTATTGCCTGCCTGGGATTGTTGGGACTTGCATCGTTCATGACGGCGCAGCGGACCAAAGAGATCGGCATCCGTAAAGTGCTGGGAGCATCCGTAAGTAGTGTGGTAGGTTTGCTGACCAGGGAGTTTGTTTTTTTGGTGGGACTGGGACTGTTGATGGCAGCTCCGATCGCCTGGTATTTGATGAATCAGTGGTTGGCCGAATTTGCGTATCGGATAAACATTAGTTGGTCCGTATTTGCCTTGGCGGCGGCCGCCGTCGTGATAGTAGCATTTTTCACCGTGAGTTTCCAGAGCGTCAAAGCGGCACTCGCCAATCCGGTGGATAGTTTAAAAACCGAATAACACGGACGGCCAGTCCGTGCAGCTAAGTTCAGTTCACCTACTAATATTTTTGTTCACGGACTGGCCGTCCGTGTTACTTTAAAATTTCAGATCATGTTTAAAAACCACTTGAGAATAGCCTTTCGCAACTTAATAAAGAACCGTTTTTTTTCTTCGCTCAATATCCTGGGGCTATCGGTCGGGCTGGCCGTTTCGCTGGCCTTGATGTTGTTTGTCAAAGAAGAATTGTCATTTGACCGGTACCATGAGAAAGCAGCTGATATTTACCGGCTCGGCATTGATGTCGAGTATGAAGATACGGATGAAAAATGGGCATCGGTTCCCAACATTGCCGGTCCTGCTTTCACCGATGAAATAGCGGAAGTACAGAGCTACGTCCGCTTTTTGCGACACCGGTTTGGCCAATCGGCTTTTCTTAACGTGGACGGTCAGAACTTTCTGGAAAAGGATTTTTACTGGGTGGACAGTACTGTCTTCAGTGTATTTGATGTGCCACTGCTGGCGGGAGATCCGGCAACGGCACTGGCAGGGCCCAATAAAGTAGTGCTCAGTGAGGAAACCGCTTTTAAAATATTTGGCAACCTGAACCCAATGGGCCAGACCATCAAACTGGACAATAACCGTGAAATGCTGGTCACAGGTGTCTTTGCCGAATTTCCCGACAACTCGACGCTCGATTGTAAGATCATGGCTTCCTTCATGACCCAGGAATGGGCTTCCAAGAATTTATTCTGGAGCAATTGCAGCTTTGAAACGTACGTGCTACTTCATCCGACTGCGGAATTAAAAGAAGTGGAAGCCGAGATGGCGGCAGTGCTGGACCGGAATGTTAAAAAAGAAGAGCAATGGTTCTCGTTTTGGGGGCAGCCGCTCACGGATGTCCACCTTCATTCGCAGGGCATTTCGAGTGGCTACAGCTCAAGGATTGGAGATGTGCGGCAAGTAAAGTTGTTGAGCATTTTGGCCCTGGCTGTTTTGTTGCTTGCTTGTTTTAACTACGTAAATATGACCACGGCCCGCTCACAACAGCGCTTTCGCGAGGTCGGTATCAATAAAACGCTCGGGGCCAGCACTGCTCAGATGATCCGTCGGTTTTATGTTGAAACGGGCGTATTGGTGGGGCTGTCTTTATTGGTCGGTGTGTTTTTGGTGGAAGTCAGCCTGCCGTTATTCGAAAGCATTGCCGGCAAAGAAATGAGTGTTTTTGACCTGCTCAACACCAAGTGGGTATGGGCCCTCCCAGCTATCTGGTTGGTCACGACGCTTGGGGCCGGAATGTACCCGGCACTTTTTCTTTCATCTTTTACGCCCAAAAAATTATTGGCACCTGTACAGACGGGTATCACCAGTTCCAAGTTCTTTCGGAAAACACTCGTCATCAGCCAGTTTACGGTTTGTGTAGCGCTCATCATTGGAGCGCTGGTGTTCAATCAGCAGTTACATTTTATTGGGAATAAAAACCTGGGCTTTCAAGCAGAACAGGTGTTGGCGATAACGACTGCCGGAGCTGAAAATGCCGCGCAGATCAATGCGCTCAATAATGAATTGGCCAGTTTGCCTGCGGTACAGAAGGTAGCCCGGATGCAGGCTTTTCCGGGAATGGAGGCAAGTGGTTACTCCATGGTTCAGCCGGGGAATAGCGACCGGGTTGTTGGTGTGTCCTCCAATTGGGTGGAGCCTGGCTTCGAGGAAGTATTGAACCTGAACTTTCTGGCGGGTAAAACCCTTCCAGCGAAAACCAAAGAGGACACTACAGTGCAGGTTGTCATGAACGAAGCAGGTGTGGCATTTCTTGGTTATACCCCGGAAGAAGCCATCGGGAAAAGCCCTCCGCAATTGTACGGCGACCGATTAACCACCATTGTCGGGGTGGTAGAGGATTTTCATTTTGAGAGTCTTCACAGTCCGATCATGCCCTACGTTTTCACAAATGGCAACGATATGTCATGGAATACTTATTCGCTTGTGCGGCTGGAAACGAACGATTTAAAAAATACCATGCAGCAACTGGAATCGGTCTTTAGCAAACACGTACCTACTTCTGCGTTTGAGTACACGTTTCTCGATGACCACCTTGGTCGTCTTTACAGCGGCGAAAAAAAGCTGTCGAAAGTAGTATTGGTGTTTACCTTGCTCACTATTTTCATTAGCTGTCTTGGGCTGTTTGGGCTGGCGGCCTTTACTGCCGAACGACGCACCAAGGAAATCGGCATCCGGAAAGTTTTGGGGGCGACTGTTCCTGGGCTGGTCGGTATCCTCGCCAGGGATTTTTTGAAGCCCGTTTCGGTAGCTATATTCATTGCCGTTCCTTTGTCCTGGTTTGGTATGAATGCGTGGCTGGAAGATTTTGCCTATCGCATCGATATCGCCTGGTGGATTTTTGCTTTAGCGGGAGTTGCTGCCATATTGGTGGCGTTTTTCACCGTGAGCGTTCAAAGCTTCAAAGCGGCGCTCGCCAACCCGGTGGATAGTTTAAAAACGGAGTAAAAAAACGGACGGCCAGTCCGTGCAGCCATGCACAGACTGGCCATTTGTATAATTAATTCAAGTTGTTCGCAACTTGAATTAATTAATTTACGGACTCCCTCGTCCGTGTTACTTGTCCATAATCACTTGCAGTTCATCCGATACTGCCAGCATGACTTCTCCGGGATTGTATTCTTTTTTCAACAAGCGGTTGAACGCGGTGGCAATCACCGGAGAAAATTCCATGTACTTGGGCGACTTAGGCCGTTCGCGGCAGATGGGAAGAACCTGGGTGGCCAGTTCCAGGACCGGCGCTTCCGCCATCAAGTTTTTATCAGCGTAGAAAGCCTGCCGGGTCGGCAGGGCACCTCCTTTGACCAACCGGTACTGTTGGGATTTTTCACTGGTCATAAACTGGATGAACTGCATGGCCGCAGCTTTTTTCTCCTCGCTGATCCGGGCGTTGACCACAAAATTCCAGCCTCCAAGACAACTGTAAGAAGGGAGGTCGTTGGTCAGGGATGGGAGAGGTGTCAATCCGACCTGATCGGCTGACAGCTTGGAGTTTTCCTGTAGGAAGTTACCGTGGGCGCTCGTCCAGCTTCGCATGAAAACCGACTGGCCGCTCATGAATGCATCCAGCGCTTCCAGCTCTTTGTATTCATGGATATTTTCGGGTACGATCCCCTGGTTGATGATTCTGTTGACCGTTTCGAGGCCGGTCATAGCTTCGGGGCTATTGATGGTGATGATTTCAGGTTCCAGCCCTTGGACCGTGCCCGTCACCGATAAATCGCCCATCAAGATGGAGCCGCCCGCTGCCCAGATAAATTCGCAGGCATTGGTGACGCCGCCCTCATAGTCGGCCCCCTGGAAAACATAGCCGTAGGGCATCGCTTCTTTTTTCATGATGTCCTTGGAGACTGTCGTCAATTCTTCCCAGGTCGTTGGTGGATACTCATATCCATGTTTTTTCAGTAAATCTTTTCGGTAAAAAAGAATGCCTGCATCGGTGTACCAGGGCACGCCCCAAATGCGGAACTGGTACGAGACCGAGTTCATAGTGGCCGGCACAAATTCCTCAGGAGAATAGGCTGCAAAGAATTCTTTGGAGATATCAGCTGCCCAACCCTGCGAGGCCAGGGCTGACGTCCAGATGACGTCGGTTGCGATGACGTCCATGCCGGGCTCGTCGGCGGCAAAATCGTTTTTTACCTGTTGGTAGAACTCATCGGTGGAGCGGGGTGCGACGACCCAGTCCACTTTGATTTCACCTTTATATTGGTTGTTGAAAACATCGATTAACTCTTGTACGGTGCCGGCGTCGTCCGGGCCAAAAGCAAATGTGAGATGCTCGGCTTTTTTATCGGCGGATTTGCAGCCGGCCATTACCATGAAAGCAGCCAGAAGGATTAAAAGTGAAATAGAATAAAAGCTAAATCGAACAGGAGGGTTGACATTTTTCATAGGGAAGTATTTTATGATGAATGAAGGATTGACAGGATGGGATCTTTTCGGAAAGCGATCTTTCAATTTAAAGGAAAAGGGGGAGAGATGCAAGTAGGCGCCATGCTACATTTCGATGAAACCAAAAAAGAAACAGCTGGCAGCACCGTTTTGCCGGACGGCGTTAAAAATCACTTGGTGGCAGTGATATGACCGGGTTTTTAGAAATTGGGAATTGGAAAATTCACTTTGAACAGCAATTTTTGAATTTCCAGTTTTTTCATTTTGAGCAAACTCTATTTTCACTGTACAGGACAAAATAATTATTTCTTTTTGTGCCTGGATTGCCTCCCCCCGGCCCCCTCCGGTGGGGGAGATGTATCCATTCTTTTCTCCCCTTTTGGAGGCAGGGGTGGGGGGAGTTTAATTACAGCCAAGTTTTAATTACGCTGCTTTGTCCCGTGCATTGGTCTATTTTATTAAAGTTCTTCTTGCCATATAAGCAGGTGGTCAAAAAAAATGACACTTTTCCTTTGCCTGAAAAAGAGTTTTGAGACTTGGAAATCAAACATTTGCCCAAATAAAAGTGTCATTTTTGGCGCTCCTTATTTTTGTCCAAGCACTTACCTCCGTATCACAGAATCGACTGACAATTTTCGTACGATGAAAATCATATTTGGAAAAAGGTAGGACGTGATGGCCGGTGGCCTTCTCGGTTCAAACTCTGCCCAACAAATTCTTTGTGTCAGTTGGTATGAAAAAGAGGTGGTATTTTGTAGAGAGGCTTTACCTGAAACGGCGTTCTGTTGTTGTAAGTTAAATGACTCCTTTTTTATTGATTGCGAGATTAAAACTTTCCTTCATCCGCTTGCTTACATTCAGCCGGTACTCATCGATGAATACTTCATTGCCTGCTATTTCCCTGATGTGGTTGATATTTATAATGTGTGACCGGTGAATGCGGATAAAACGGTCGGAGGGAAGCATGCTTTCCATGAAGGTGGTTGTTTGCAGTGCTAAAATAGTATCGTCTTTTGTGTATATTTTTACATATTCGCCATAACTCTCCACGAATAAAATATGGCCATATTCCACTTTGACCATTTTGCGGTTGGTTTTTACGAAAAAATAATCAGGCGTGTTTTGGGCAGGGTTATTTTCAGAGGAGGTTACGGGAGTGTTTACTGTGTTTTTTTTAAATTGAATTAATTCGATTACTTTATCAATGGCTTTGCAGAAACGCTGAAAAGAAATAGGTTTTACTAAATAATCGGCAATGTCCAGTTCGAATCCTTCCAATGCATATTCCGAATAAGCGGTCGTGAAAATGGTGACCGGTGGGTGTTTTAAAGTTTTGATCAAATCAATTCCCGTTAAATCATCCATCTGAATATCGGTCAGCAAAATATCAATTACTTCTTCATTGATTTTTCTTTTAGCATCAAGGGCATTGCTAAAAACGCCCACAATGTCAAGCTCATCAATTTTCTGGGCATAGTTGAACAATAAATCCCGGGCGGGTTCTTCATCGTCGACTATGATGACTTTATATTTCATGATTTTTGAAATTGATGATTGATGATTTATAAATTAAAATTAATAAATCATCAATCAATAATTATTTCCGCTCCAGCGGTATTTGCAATTTTAAAAAATAAGTGCCATTGTTCAATTCTTCAGTCAGTTGGTAGGTATTTCCATATTGGAGTTCCAAACGCTTTTTAATGTTCTGTAGGCCAACGCCCTGGTAATTTGATTTAACAGTGCTTTTCTTTTTAACCGAATTAGAAATATTACAACGGCATTGGTCTTTTTCATCGACGGAAATATGGACATGGATAAAGCCTTTTGGATTACTCACTGCGTCGCTGTGTTTGCAGGCATTTTCGACAAAATTGACAATGATTAACGGAGCGGTTAAATGAAACCTTTTTACGCCGCTTGTTTCTAATTTAATATTGCGTTGCTCCGAATTTTTCATCTTGTGTATTTCCAGTAAATCTTCCACGGCCGTTAATTCCTTCGACAAGCTGACCCGGTCTTCTTTGCAGTCGTATACCATGAAACGCAAAATGGAAGACAGCCGCTCCAACATAGGTGCCGTTTTTTTATTACCGGTTTGTGCAAATGAATAAATGTTGTTCAGGGTATTAAATAAAAAATGGGGATTGATTTGTGATTTTAAAAAATTGAGTTCGGCCTGCAATTTTTCATTTTTCAACTGACCCTCCTTTTTAATATTATTATACCATGCCTCCACAAAAAAGTACAAACTTGAAACAGCTACGATCAAAACCGCAATTAGATAATCATACGCATATGAATCCCAGAAACTGTATTCGAGATAGGGGTAATTGGATGGAATGAAAGAATCGAAAGTATAATAAAGCAATAAATAGACGATGATGGTCAAGGCAGTTGTGGTCAGGTAAATCCAGCGTTTTCCTTTGTGAAATAACGGGAGCAGGAAAAAATGGTGGGTGTAAACAGCCGCAGCCAAAAACAGGGTATTGCTCAGTGCGAAAAGGCAGGAGTTGAGCGGTTCCTCATACGGTAATTCTGAGGTGAGGTTAATCACGAATAAGGTTAGCCACGCCCCAAGCTGGCCGAGAATGCTGTACCGTATGAATTTGGATTCTTTCATGATGGGGAAAGATGAGAATAAAAAAGTAAATTAAAAAGTAAATCCCACGGCTTGCCAGCAATGCCTTATGAGCGGCCATGGTTCTCCGGCGAACGGGAATCTTTACGAGGTTTTCCCGCTTAACCGGTAATTGGTGCCGCTGGTAAGACGGGGGCCTGTACTCGTGGATATTTCGTGTTTCTTGTTGATGAAGCACCTATCATTGTACCAGATAGAACGAGGGCTGATCAGTAGTATGATGATTTGTAATGAACATTGGTTTGACTGAATGGCGCCACTTTTAAATCCTTTTATCGGCTATTTGTCAACCTGTTAAAAAAGATTTCAGAAAATGAAGAAGACAATAATTTCAATGGCATTTTTATTTAGCTGCGGCCTATTGACGGCACAGACGTCTCCAAAAAACATTCCCATTTCCCTGGGGTATTTTGGCCATTATGCCATCCAGCCGGGATTGAAAGTTGGCACACAGTTCAACTTAAAAGAATGGAAAACTGCCGGCGACAAAAAAGGAAAAACAATTACCAAGTATAAAAGCTTTTTTATTGGTCCGCAATTAGGTTTTTTTTCGTTTCCCGGTAATCACACCAGTTTTTTAATTAGTGCCGATCTTGGCTATAAGCGGATAAAAAGTCCGAAAAATAAATATTCGGCATTCTCGATTGGGCTGGGGTATCTGGCCGAATCCAGGGTCCTTTCAATGGTGATTGATTTAAGTGATGGAGGTGTCAACAATAAAGAAAGGGAATGGAGAAATTACTTTTTGCCAACCATCAATTACGAATTTGGCAGACAAATAAACCCAGTGCTAAGTTGGTACGGTAAAAGTTCTCTGGGAATGAAGTTGTCGACGGAACGGGAAGGGTCGATGTCGGTCTTTACAGAATTAGGTGTTAAAATAAATATCAATGAATTATAAATTAAGTCAGGGGTCAGGAGTCAGGGGGCAAGAGATGGGCTTTTTGAACTTTGGTGATTTTTTGGTGTCTGACTTCTGATGGCGAAGCGGTCTGGCTTTTAAAAAAAAGTAACAATGAAAAGGAAAGATTTTATGAAGAACTTAATGGCGTTGAGTATTGGAGCGCCTTTTTTGTCGACGCTTTTAGCTTCGTGTAATAAAGAGGCCGTTGATTTTTACGAAGATATAAATGTCGATTTCAATGGCAAAATATTGATCATCGGTGCCGGCGCAGCTGGTTTGACGGCGGGTCATATTTTAAATAAATATCAAATTGATTTTCAAATAATAGAAGCTTCCCCGGTGCATGGTGGGCGGGTGAAAAAAATCGGGAATTTTGCAGATTTTCCAATTGATCTGGGTGCAGAGTGGATCCATACTGATCCTTCGATTTTGGCTACCTTATTAAATGACCGCCAAACGAACGCCGAAATTGAAATTATCAATTACAACCCGCAAACTTATTCGGTTTGGAAAAACGGAGAATTGAAAAGGCGCAATTTCGCGAGTAATTTTTATAGCGAATATAAATTTAAAAATTCAACCTGGTTTGATTTTTTTGACCAATACATAGTGCCGGGTATCAGTGATAAAATTGTTTACAACAGTCCGGTTTCGGATATTGATTATTCGGGGGAAAAAGTAATCGTGAAAACCACTAACAACGAAATTTATGATGCGGATAAAATATTGGTGACCGTTCCATTGAAAATTTTGCAAAATAATATGATCAATTTTAACCCTGGTCTCCCTGCCGAAAAAACGGAGGCCTTGACGCAGGTGGAAATGCCCGATGGCCTAAAAGTGTTTATCGAGTTTTCGGAAAGGTTTTATCCCGATGTCATTGCTTTCGACGGTCTGATTAGTGCTATGTTGGACGGTAATCACCTTTACTATGATGCTGCTTTCGGAAAGGACAGTCAAAAAAACATTCTTGGGCTTTTCACCGTCGGCGAACCTGCTTCACGATACACAGACCTGCAAACGGATGCAGCCATTATGAATAAAGTGTTGGGGGAACTGGATGAAATGTTTGATGGCAAAGCGACTCAAACCTATGTCGGGCACGTCGTCCAAAACTGGAGCAGGGAGCCTTATATCCAGGGGTCGTACTCTCATTATGATGATCACGGTGCCATGGATGTACTGTCGCAGCCGATTGGGGAGAAAGTGTACTTTGCCGGGGAAGCCTATTCTTCGGAATCGCAGGCAACGGTACATGGAGCCGCCGAGACGGCTTATGCGGTGGTAGAGCAGATGTTGGTCAAGCGTTAGCAGAACGTGAATGTATATAGCTGGGGAGCTGGCTTAAAAGAAGCTCCCCAGCTGGTTTTGAGTGTTTATTGTTTGTTTCTCTGGCACTGGTTCCAGGGTGTAAATAAAACAAGGGCCTCTTCCAAATGGCTGCTACGCTTGCTTGCTGTAGCAGCGTCGTTTTGGCGTGATGGACCCTTGTTTTGGAATCAGGACTTTTTTTTGCCATGTAAGAAAAATAGTGGTCCTTCCCGGATTTTACGTCAACTAATATTGCCTCAATTTTTATTTGTGATATCCAATAATTGCGATTCCTGATATATAATGCCCGCCCACCGAAAAGACAGACTCCTGCCTTTGCACAGCTCAATGAGGCTCCAGCACACCATAAAATCTTTATTGGATATTAAGTCATATTCCCTATAATTGTATATTGTGCTGCCAAGGTATGGAAATACTTTGGATTTATCGTAAAAATTAGATAATTTATTCTTCTAAAAATTCAATGACGCTATGGGTAAAAATGAAGAATCACCTGTCAATCAAAGGGTTGCAGAGATATTTCGTGAGAAAAAGGTTCGTCAAATAGATTTCTGTAAGGGGACTGGTTTCAGTGAGAAAAACCTTTCCAACCTGCTGACCGGGAAGGTAAAGAATACGAGCCCCGATTTTTTTGTTGCCTTTGCCCAGTATTTTCCCGATGTGAACCTCCGTTGGCTTTTCTTGGGCCAGGGACAGAAATATATGTCAGAGACCGAGATGGAGAATTCCAAAAATATGTCGGCAGCAGAGCGGCAAAACCTCATGGCCATCATCGGAGAAAAAGATGTAAAGCTCATTGGAAATCAACGGCAGATCGACGAGGTCTACCAATCGCTGGTGGAGCTGGCCCGGATCATTGAGGGATTGCCGGTCATGCAGACCAACCAAGAAGAATGGAGACATCTGAAAGAAAAAATGGAAGAAGGGCTGCGCAAATTGCTCGAATAGCAATATTGCGCCACCACTGACCAGGGCCATATGGCACAAACTCAAAAAACGACAGCAGGGCCCGGTGGAATGCCACCGGCCGGAAAAATTGAAAAGACAGGGAAAGAGCCAAAAAATAGTAACTTGTACACGTTAAGTTAATTGAATTACCTCTAAATTTTTGGCTTATGGCAAGTGACAAAGACTCCCGGGAAGAACCCCTGGATAAACAAAAACTCTTACTTGCCTCTAAATATGTTATCGGCCTGCTCTCCGTTTTGGAGCGGCTACTGGCCTCAAAAGATACTGATAATCAGTAAACTAAAAAAGATGGGAGCTTGAGCTGCTCCCATCTTTGTTTGTTTAACCCATTGTAATATCTTCAAGGATGATTATCTCGCCTCCGCCTTTAACTTCTTCTGTTTTTTCGATTTGATAGTTGACGAATGTCTCTAAGTTGGTTCTTACGTTGGCAAAGTTTTTCATGTTATTGCATGGTTTGATTATATAATTAGTTGACCATGCAAAAAAAAATATTAAAAAATTTTTCCCTTCTCTTATTCTGTGATTAAAAATGAAATGTTTTTTTAAAAAATAAAATATGTATTTGGCTGATTTTCAGCCCCAATTATTTTTTTAATATAGTTAAATATGAAAGCACTCAAACAATATGCGCAAGTCTCGGCATGGACTCCAGAGAATGGGGACTTGCTGAGACTGTACAAAATGATAATGGCTGGTTATGATCGTAATGAAGCCAAGGAAGCGTTTCAAATCAGTGACAATCATTTTAGTGTGGTTTGTAAACGATTTAAAGAACACATGATCCAGGGGGTATTGAACAACTCTCTTAAAGGTTTAAACCGTTTTCAACGCATCCGATATAGCATCCGTAAACAGTATGAGTCAGCCATCCTTCTTTTGCTTTTAGAGAAAAAAGATGCTGGTATTCCGTTGGCCAGGGCAACCATGAGAAAGGCAGAAAAGTATGGCTTGTTTCAAGTCGCTTTAGATCTCAGCCGCAAGCTCCGTACTTATTACAGTATGCTTGATACAAATACAAAACATTATAAATATTATACAGAAAAACAAAAAAAGTACAAAAGAGAACTTGACCTGGAGCTTGAAGCTGAAGATATAATGTTTGAGTTTTCATTTAATATAAGAAAGGGCTTGTTGCTGGAAGGGATTGAAGATCGACTTCAGAACCTGGAAAAAAAGGAATCAAGTAGTTATTGGTTTCATTATATGATCTTTATTTGTAAAGCTTCTTGGCAGCAGGTAAGTCGAAAAGAAAACGAAGTACTTGCAACATGTTACAAAGCATTGAAGTATTTTGAAAGCAGAAGTGACTTACCTTATTTTATTTATTTCTCTTTCTACTTTCGAGCCATTGCTGTCCACATCGCAAGGCGTGAATATTCCCTCGCCGAAACGCTCATCAACAAAAGCCTCGACGGCCCCGTCTACGGCGAGCACAACTGGCAGATCATCATGCTCCAGCGGGCCTTGCTGGGTTTCCATTCCGGAAAAACAGCCATTACGTTGGATGCCTACCTGAAAGCCCTCAAGGTTCCCAAAAAGAAGCGCACTACCCAGATCGGCGAACAATGGCAGATCATCCGCGCTTACTTGGAATTGTACGAGGTGGATGTGCCCGGCCCGTGGCGTTTGTCCCGTTTCCTCAACAGTGTGCAAATGTCCAGCGCCGACAAAGCCGGCAATTTCGTGGCAATTAAGATTGCAGAACTGATGCACCTGTTGAAGCGCCGCGAATTTGAAAAATACACCTACCGGTGCGAACGCCTCGACCCTTACATCGACCAACACCTTAAAGGCAAAAAGCTCGACCGCTATGTCCATTTCCTTCGCCTGTTGCAGTGCATCGTAAGGGGCGGTTTTCAAAAAGAAGAGGTACTCAAAAAAGCGAAAAAGTACTTGCACGGATTAAAGGAAACAGCCCCACGGATCGGTGCCGATGTGCGGGAGGTGGAGATTGTACCGTTTGAGGCACTGTGGGAAATGGCGATGGGAATTTTGTAATTAATTCAAATTGCGATGTAGAAAAAAGATGGACAATAACGGAGGGTTTAGCGGTAACACCGTTCTAAAACGGTGTTACCGCTGGGGCCGTACAAGTTGTTCGCAACTTGAATTAATTAGGT
>JBCBRY010000066.1:30255-45735 GCA_039819485.1 Bacteroidota bacterium
ATCACCACGATCGGCCGTGAAAAAATGGGATAAACAATGGATGTTGGAAAATGTGCGGTGCTGGTTGCAAGTGTCAAGGTGAGGGGACGAACCGCCACTCGCAACAACTCATGGGTACTTTCGATGGAGGGTGACGCATGTTCATCACCCGCATTTGATTTTTAATCCGTACACCCACCGTCCAAATCTGAACACATTTACTGTTGGTTGTGTAAAATTTATTTTTATAAATAATTGAAAAACAATGAAATAACGGCATGGCACGCCCCTTGAACCCATTCTTGAAAAGCGAAAGCCATGCTACATAACTATTTCAAGATTGCCCTTCGACAGCTGCGGAAGCACAAGCTCTTCTCTGCCCTCAATATTTTTGGGTTGGCTACTGCCATGTCCGTTTGCCTGTTGGTCATCATGATCTTGCTGGATCAGTACGGCTATGATGAATTCCATGAAAATAAGGACCGGATCCATCGGGTTATTTCTGCCAAATCGGAACACCAGGTGCCTACCGAACCAGGGTTGGCGACCACCTCGTTGCAGTTGGCGGACGAGCTGAATGCGAATTACCCTTTTGTGGAAAAGACGGCCCGTATTGTGGGGATGGGGGCAGATTTTAAGGTGAATGGTGAGAAAATAGAATTTGAGGGAACAGGCTACGCAGTCGACCAGTCGTTTTTTGATGTCTTTACTTTCGAGTGGATGGAAGGGGAGCAGGGCAACGCCTTGGCAGAACCCCGCACCATCGTGCTGACCAAAGAACTGGCAGATAAATTTTTCCCAAAAACCAATCCTATCGGCCGCACGGTTGAGTTTGGTGATTTGGGTGAATTTAAGGTCACCGGTCTGATGGCCGATCCGCCGATTCGTTCCCACATTTATTTCGAGTATTTAATTTCTTACGCGACCATCACGGCCATGACCGAAGAAGAAAGGGGGGCAAACAGTATATACGGTTACGATAATATCTGGCGGGGCCTGGTGTATGTTTTGTTGAACAATAAAAGTGATTTAAATCAATTGGACCAGGCCCTGACGGAATTGGCGGCCGAATATTCCGAGAGGGATCAAAACAATTATTATCTGTTTGAATCACAAGCATTGAGCGACGTAATGCCAAGTCGTGATCTGGGGAATGAAATCGGCATTGGAACACCGGCAATGGTCATGCATTTTTTGACCGCGTTGGGGATCATCATTATACTGGCCGCTTGTTTCAATTACATGAATTTATCGGTGGCCCGCTCTTTAAAAAGGTCGAAGGAGATCGGTATCAGAAAAGTGATCGGGGCAAGAAAAAGGGATGTAATATTTCAATTTTTAGGAGAAGCAGTTTTGATAGCGGTATTTTCATTTTTAGTTGCCATTGGTTTATTGGAGTTTTTAATTCCTGCATTTTATAACCTCGATCCATTCGTCGGGGAAATATTTAATTTGCCGAGGACGCCGGGCGTTTATTTAATGTTTTTTGTATTCAGTTTATTGGTTGGGTTATTTGCCGGTTTTTTCCCCGCCGTCAATATTGCAAAATTTCAACCCATCCAGGCGATCCAGCAATTGGCCAATGTCAAATTGTTTTCCCGGGTCGGTGTCCGCAAGGCTTTGGTTACGGTACAATTTATTTTATCGCTCATTTTTATTTTAACGGTCATTATTGTTTTACAACAGCAAAAACACATTCTCGATGCAGATATTGGAGTAAACACCGATAATTTATTCAACGTCTGGATGAACGAACAGGTCGACTATGAGGTATTTGCGCAAAAAGTCAAACAATTGAAAGGAGTGGAAGATGTGTCGGCTTCGCGTTATGCCATTTTACTGGGCGGTGGAAATGTGGCAACCGTTAATTTTTTGGAACGCCAGGATTCCATGGAACTGTACTTTAACCGGGTAAGTAAAAACTATATTAAAAATATGGAAATCGAGCTGGTCGCCGGCACTGATTTTCCCGACAACAGCCTGCCTGAAAATGACCAGTTTATTATTTTAAATAAAAAAGCCACTGAAAGCATGGGGTTCGAAAGCCCTGCGGCAGCGATCGGTGAAACCATAAAAATGGACACACAGGCGTTGACCGTCATCGGTGTCACAGACGATTTTCGCCACGATAATATTTGGTTTTCCGACATTCAGCCGTTTGGTTTTATGGAGGGAAAAAATATTGCCCGCAGTGCTAACATCCGGCTGAACGGCGTTGAGCTTTCCACCACGGTTAATTCCATTCACCAAATATGGGACGAGCTCTCGCCCAACAAATCCATTAATGGATATTTTACCGACACGCGTGTTTATTACATGAGTAAATTTTTCCGCATGGGTTCCATGATCATAGGTTTCGTGGGCATTTTAACGATTATTATTTCCTGTATGGGGCTGCTCGGGATGGTGGTCTATACAATTGAAGGAAAATTAAAAGAAGTCGGTGTGCGGAAAGTATTGGGCGCAAGTACAGCTAATCTTAATTGGCATTTGTCAAAAGGGTTTTTCCTTTTGTTGGGCATCGCCATTTTCATTGCCGTCCCGCTTGTTCTATTTGTTGGGAATATGTGGCTGCAAAATTTTTCCCTGCGCATTGCCATTGCCCCGTGGATGATCCTGGCCGGTGTCGGTATTATTTTAATGCTTGCCGTCGTTACGGTTTTTACCCAAACCAATTCTGCTGCGCGCACCAATCCGGTGCATATTTTAAGAGATGAATAATTTAACGGTGAACGGTGAATGGTTAGTTGTTAACTACTCACCGTTCACCGTTCACCATTAAATTATGTTTAGAAATTATTTAAAAGTTGCCTTCCGTGTCTTG
This sequence comes from Bacteroidota bacterium, assembly GCA_039819485.1. Taxonomy (GTDB): domain Bacteria; phylum Bacteroidota; class Bacteroidia; order Chitinophagales; family Saprospiraceae; genus UBA6168. The sequence continues at coordinate 33,059 of JBCBRY010000066.1, forward strand.
CTTCGCAAGAAAAGTTATTCGATCATAAATATTGCCGGGCTGTCCATCTCGCTGGCGGTTACGTTTTTAATGTTGCTGTGGGTGCAGGATGAGTGGAACACGGATAAATTCCACGCAAATGGAGACCGTATTTTTCGGATAAAAAGAACCATTCCATTGGAAGGACAAAGGCTGGATGTGTTCAACGGCATTTCCTATCCGATGATGGAGGCAGCGGTGAAGGAAATTCCAGAGGTGGAAAAATACATGCCCATTGGGTTCAGCTTTGAAGAAAATTTGCAACGGGGCGCCCAAACGCTGCGAGCGAACGGGACCTTTGCCAATACGGCATATTTCGAAGCTTTTTCCTATCCGGTGTTAATTGGGGACATTACGCAACTGGACAAAAAAATAAATGCCCTGGCCATTTCCGAAAGTTTGGCCAAGAGGTTTTTTGGGAATGTGTGGGAGTCCACTGCGCTGGGGGAAATGATCCATATTTTTGATAATGGCGATTTTATAGTGGAAGCGGTGTACGCTGATTTTCCTGAAAATTCTTCGATTAAAAATGATTTTTATTTTCCATTGCAAAACCATTTAAAGCAAAACGACTGGTTGCTCGAATGGGGCAATCGCGGCATGCAGGGAGTTTTGTTGTTGAGCGAAAATGCCGATCCAAAAATAGTGGGAGGGAAATTGCAGAAAATATTTCGGGCCAATATCGAGGGCGAGCGCAAGGAGGGTTGTTTTTTGCAAAAATATGCCGACCATTATTTATACGGGCAGTTTGATGAAAAGGCACAGGTGTCGGGCGGGCGCGTTGAATACGTCCGGATATTTATGATTGCAGCCATTTTGTTGTTAATCATTTCCTGTATCAATTTTGTGAACCTGGCCACGGCCTATGCTTCCAAACGGGCCAAAGAAGTCGGCGTAAAAAAAGTCATTGGTGCCGGGCAGCAGTCGCTGATCGGGCAGTTCATGGTAGAGGCCGGGTCCATCACTTTTGTTTCGGTGGTCGTGGCGATGGTCCTCACCCAGGTGCTTTTGCCCCAGGTCAATTTAATGACGAACAAGACCCTTGTTTTTGATATGTTCCAACCCGCCATTTGGACGGGGGTGCTGGCGATCTTTTTAATCACCACTTTATTGTCGGGGGCCTATCCGTCTTTTGTGCTTTCTTCATTTCGCCCCATCAATGTGTTGAAAGGAAAAAGCAGGGAGCAGCAGGGGACCATCTCGTTCAGGAAAATGCTCGTGGTGCTGCAATTTGGCATGTCATTATTGTTGATCGTCGGTGCCATGGTGGTGCAAAAGCAAGTGCATTTTATCAAGAATAAAAACCTCGGAATTGACAAGGAAAATTTATTGACCATCCATCAGGACGAAAAAATAACCGAGCACTACGAGGTGCTCCGCAATGAACTGATCAATTCGGAAGGCATCGCAGACGTCACCGTTGCCGGGCCGTCACCGTTCGATATGCAGGCATCCACCACAGGTGTTTCGTGGCCGGGCAAGCGGCCCGACCAGGAGAACATAGAGTTCCAGTTGCTTTGGTCCGCCAATAATTTTCCCGACGTATTTAATTTGGAAATGGCAGCGGGCGAGTTCTACCGCGGTGATGCAGGTTACGATTCCACGCACCTTGTTTTAAATGAAAAAGCCATTGAGATCATGGGGATCGAAGACCCCATCGGAAAATCCATTCAGCTATGGGATCAGCCCTGGCAGATCATTGGCGTACTGCAGGATTTTCACAACCGCTCCTTGTACGAGGAAATTGAACCTGCGTTCTTTTTCCTTGAAGCCGACAACGCCGGCTGGTTGTTTGTGAAATCGGAAGCAGGGCAGGTGTCGGAAGCCATCAGCAGTGTCGAAGCGGCATTTAAAAAAGTCATTCCGGAGGTGCCGTTGCACTATGATTTTGTCGATGAAAGGTTCCAGCGGCTTTACGAAAGTGAGGAACTGACGGGTACCCTTGCCAATTATTTTGCCCTTATTTCTATTTTCATTTCCTGCCTGGGCCTGTTCGGCCTGGCCACCTTTACCGCAGAGCAGCGCACCAAGGAAATCGGCATCCGCAAAGTACTCGGCGCCACGACGGCAGGACTGGTCGGACTGCTGTCGAAAGACTTTTTGAAACTGGTGTTTATTGCCTTTGTCATCGCTTCGCCGCTGGCCTATTATTTTATGAAAAACTGGCTGATGGCGTTTGCTTACCACATCGATATTTCGTGGCTGATGTTTGCGCTGGCCGGCGCACTGGCTGCGGTCATTGCTTTTTTGACCGTCGGTTTTCAGAGTGTGAAGGCGGCTTTGGCCAATCCGGTGGAGTCGCTGCGGAGTGAATAATAATGAATGGCTCAAGGGTTAGCGGGCTTTTTATCCATTTAGCCATCCAACCATTCAGCCACCCAATCTTTCTTACCATGATTTTCAACCACCTAAAATTAGCATGGCGCCGAATGAACGGGCATCGGGGGCACTCCATCATTAATTTACTGGGCCTGGCCACAGGCATGGCTGCCTGCCTCTTTATTTTTTTGTACATTCAGGACGAAAAGTCCTTTGACCGCTTCCACTCTGACTACCAACGCATATTCCGGGTGACGACCAAACAGACCGAAGACGGCCAGCTCCGCCATTTCGCTCATGCTTATGCGCCGTTGGCAGAAAGGTTAAACACCGGTTTTCCCGGAGCAAAACAAATTGTGCGCTATCTCCCTTTCAATGCTGCGGTGAAGAACCCTCAGAACAATACCCTCTTTCAGGAGGCTGGTTTTTACTTTGCTGACAGCTTGTTTTTTGAGGTGTTTGACTTTCAATTAATTGACGGAGAGCCCTCGGAGGTATTGCAACTGCCCAATTCCATCGTCCTGACTGAAGGGGCTGCCCGGCGCTATTTTGGTGACGGTAATCCACTCGGCCAATCACTGATTGTAGAGGGCGAAACGGAAATGACCGTTACGGGGGTTGTGACCACAGTGCCCGGACAGTCATCGCTGCAGTTCGATATGGTCGCCAATTATGGCAGTGCCAGAAAAGTTTTTGGTTATGCTTTTGATGACCCTCGACGTGGGGGCTGGTACTATCCGCCAGTATTTACTTTTATCAGGTTCCCCGATCTGCAGGCCATGCAAAATATGGCAGACGGCATGGCTGGTTTTGTTCAAAAACATTTACCGGAGCGGTTACATGATCGGTATGATTTCCAATTGCAGCCCCTGGCGGAAATGCATTTCACTTCCCTTGAAGGTGATTTGCAACCGGCAATGAAACGTTCCTTGCTACAGGTGCTTTTGGGGGTAGCATTGCTGATACTCGGAATAGCTTGTGCCAATTATATCAACATCAGTATGTCCGTTCTGCTCAGACGTGTGCGTGAAATCGGGGTGCGGCGGGTACTCGGTGCTGTCCGCTGGCAGGTACTGCAACAAATGGTGGTGGAAACGATGCTTTACCTAGGCCTGGCATTGTTGCTGGCAGTAGGGGTTGTACAAATCAATTTACCCGCTTTCAATAATTTGGTGGGGAAAAATCTCTCTTTGCTGAACACCTCGCTGCCGTTCTGGATAGGTGTGGTCGGCCTGTTGTTATTGCTCGGGTTGCTGGTGTCACTGCTGCCATACCTCACCACCTTGCGGACACAGTTGCCCGAAATGCTGAAGAACAAAATTGCCAAGGCCACCGGTCGGCAGGTAGGGTCGATTTCATTCAAAGATGCCTTTGTGGTTTTCCAATTTGCCAGCGCCGCGGCCCTGTTAATGGTGACCATGGTCATTTTGCAGCAATTGGATTTTATCAAAAACAAGGACATTGGACTGGCAACTGAACAGGTCATAGTGGTACCCATCAGGGACGAGGCAATGCAAGCCAATTTTACTGCGATCAAGCAGGCGTTCCGCAAAGTGCCCGGTGTGGAAGCCATTTCGGCCATTTCCAATTTTCCCTGGGAAAGTGGCTTTTATGATTTTCCTTCCACTCTCAGTGGTGGTGGCAAGGCCATCGAGTCCAATTTGCCCACCTTGCTGGTGGAGCGGGATTTCATTGAAACAATGGGCATGGAGATAGCAGCAGGCCGTTCACTCGCTGAAACCTCGGCCAGCGACAGCAATATGGTCTTTTTGCTGAATCAGTTGGCGGGTGAAAGATTTGGCATTGAGAGGCCCGAAGGTTGGCGGCTCAAAATGACAGGTGTGGCCGATGGCAGTGCGAATGAAGGCGAGGTCATTGGCATCGTGCGGGATTTTAACTTGCAATCGCTGCACCAGGCTGCGGTGCCATTGGTGATGACCATTTCGCCCAGAACCTATTTCCTCGATAACTTTGTGCTGCGTCTCCAACCGGGCAGTTCTGACCAGTTGAAAAAAACAATCACCGGCCTCTCAGAACAATGGGCCGCCGCAGCACCTGACCGTCCTTTCGAATATTTTTTCCTCGACGAAACATTTGATCGACTGTACCAGCGGGAAAGCCGCCTGGGCACCCTGTTCAGTTGGTTTACCGGGTTGGCTTTGCTGATTGCCTGCCTGGGGATGCTCGCCCTCGCGGCCATGCTATGTGAGCAGCGCGTCAAAGAAATCGGTATCCGAAAAGTGCTCGGGGCAACTACCTTCGGGTTGGTCGGACTGTTATCCAGGGATTTTTTGAAAATGGTGGGCCTATCCCTGCTCATTGCCACCCCGCTGGCCTATTATTTTATGGACAACTGGCTACAGGATTTTGCTTACCGGATCAATATTTCATGGCAGGTGTTTTTGGTCGCCAGTGCAGTTGCCATCGGAGTAGCCTTTCTGACCGTAAGTTTCCAGAGCATCAAGGCAGCCCTTGCCAATCCTGTTCAGTCGCTGCGGAGTGAATGAAAAGCTACTTGATGGGCCACCCATTGCTTGCAGTCTGTTTTAAAATAGGTATTTGTCCCTGATTCGCATGATGCGAAATTGGTCATTATACTGTTCAACCTTACACCTTTCACCTTGGTCAACAATCAAGGCATATGATTTACAACAATTTAAAAACAGCCATCCGAAATTTAAGAAGGAACAAATTGCACAGTGCCATCAATATCGTCGGCCTTTCAGTTGGGTTAGCGGCGGTGATGTGTATTGCTATCTACTTGCAAAATGAATGGTCATTTGATCGTTTTCATGTGCAAAGTGATCAACTGTACCGCGTCGGGATAAAAGCATTTCGCGAGGGCACTTTACTGACCGACGGCCACGTGTTCACTCCTCCCATAGGCCCGGCCATGCGTGACGAACTTGCCGGTATAAAAAATTATACCCGGTACAGTACGATACGGGATGCTTATTTTTCCACGGGAGATAAATCACTGAAAGTAGAGAAGGTGAGTTATGCAGATAGCACCTTCTTTTCACTGTTCTCGTTCCCCCTGTTGGAAGGGCACGCGGGGAGTGCATTGGCCAAGCCTAATAGCCTGGTGTTGGCAGAAAGCATGGCCATGCGATTATTTGGAGAAACTGAAATTGTGGGCAGGACGGTCCAGTTGAACAATGGGGACGAACTACACGTCGCCGCTGTCGCCGCTGATCCGCCTATTAATTCGCACATCCAATTTGAAGCGCTGATCTCCTTTTCCACGTTGTATCAAGACCCCGGCAATTATATGGACTGGAATGGAGGCGAACAGTACATCACATTTGTTCAGCTTGGTGAAAACGCAACCCCTGAAGATATCGAAGAGCAGTTGGTTCCTTTCATGTGGCGCCATATCAATGAAGACTATGCCGCCCATAACCTTCGCATTGAAGGGAGCTTGCAACCTTTGTCTGAAATCCATTTAGCGTACAATCCTTATTCATTAAGCCTGCGGACGAATCTTTACGTAATCGGGGCGATGGCCTTTTTGATATTGATTGTCGCATGTATCAATTTCATCAACATCACAACCGCTTTGGCCGGCCAAAGGGCAATGGAGGTCGGGGTGAGAAAGGTGCTGGGGGCTTCCCGTGCTTCTTTGGGCAGGTTGTTTTTGGGAGAAGCGTTTTTATTGATCGGCATTGCCTTCCTGATGTCTTTACTGTTGGTAGAAGCGGCGTTGCCCTTCATGCCCAACCTGATCGGCAAACCGCTAAACGTACCGGCCTTTTTCCAGCTTTCCACAGCAGGTGGGCTGTTGTTGCTACTCGTCATTGTGGGGATTGGTGCGGGCAGTTATCCTTCCTGGTACTTAGCCTCTTTCGACGCAGTGAAAACACTGAAAGGCGCGCGCCGCAGCACTGGCCGCCCGCAATTTCGGCAGGGCTTGGTGGTGTTTCAGTTTGCTTTTTCAATAGCTTTAATCATTAGTACACTGATCATCGGCGAGCAACTGAATTTTATCAAAACAAAAACACTGGGCTTTGATAAAGAAAATGTAGTTGTTGTTCCTCTTGTCGGGGCCGATGTGCAAAGCAAAGTCAGCGCCCTGAAACAGGAATTGCAGCAATCTCCGCAGGTAGCCGGGGCGGCTGCCTGCTCCGAAGTGCCTGGCCGTGGCTTCACCCAAAACGGGTATCGACCAGAGGGCATGGATGAACCGCTGCTTATAAAAGTAGTGGATGTCGATGAGGATTATTTTGACCTTTTTGGGCTGGAGCTAAAGGAGGGAAGGTTCCTATCTAACAATAAACCCGGTGACCAGCAAGCTTACCTGATCAATGAAACGCTGGCCAATCGGCTTGGCTGGGAGCAGCCCATAGGAAAAATAATTACTCGTAATGACGATCACACAGTAGTCGGGCTGGTGAAAGATTTCCACTATGCTACGCTGCACCAACCTATTGAGCCACTGATCGTTACTTCCTCGCCCTGGCAAGGCCGTTTTGACTTCCTGGCCATAAAACTAACCGCAGGCCATCTTGACCAAGGGATACAGGCCATCAGGCAAGCTTGGCAAAAAGTACATGCTGGGGTACCCATGGATTATAGGTTTCTCGACGATGACCTTAACCAGATATACGAATTCGAACGGCGCCTGAGCACTGCATTTCTTTGGTGTTCCGGTCTTTCCATTTTCGTCGCTTTGCTGGGTATCTTTGGGTTGACCACTTATTCGGTTGAACAACGGCGAAAGGAAATCGGCATCCGCAAAGTACTCGGCGCCACGACGGCCGGGCTGGTCGGGCTGCTTTCGAAAGACTTTTTGAAACTGGTGGTTGTCGCTTTTGTCATCGCCTCTCCACTGGCCTATTATTCTATGGAAAACTGGCTGACGGCATTTGCCTACCGCATTGAAATTTCATGGGGAACATTTGTATTGGCTGGTATGGTGGCTTCGGTTATTGCTTCTTTGACGGTTGGTTTTCAGAGTGTGAAAGCGGCTTTGGCGAACCCGGTGAAGTCGCTGCGGAGTGAGTAGGGGATAATGGTTAACGGATAACGGTTAATGGATAATGGATAATGGTTTTGTCTGTTCAGCCATTTGGTATTTTATTGAGGGCAAGCGGTAACACCGCTACTGTTTTCAAATGAAATCTACTCTGCGTAAAATGAATTTTTAGGTGAATTCTTACGTTGTAGCATGTTTGAATTTTCGGTATTTAGTGCTTGTAGGTCACTACTCTGATTGTACAGACTGTTTTGTACCAACAAAATGAAAAAAATCAAACGATGAGAATAATATACTGCGATAGTGGTTTCAGTCCTGAAGAAATTGACTATATGTATGCAGAAGAGTATGAAGCTGCAAAAAGTAAATTCATCCAAACATCGCTCATGAGTTTTGAGGAATTGAAAAGAGGAAATGTTGAACATGCATTGAAAAGGGTTAGAAAAAATGAGGAAAAAGAAATTGGCATTTACAGAGGGTGGATGTTGAAGCCCAGCCAATACGAAATGCTTTACAATTCTTTGCTCGAAAAAAATATTCAGCTAATTAATGATCCGGTTGAATATAAATTTTGCCATTACCTGCCAGAGAGTTACGAGACAATCAAGGATTACACGCCAAAAACCACATTTAAAGAATTGAATGCCGAATTTAGGATGGACGATTTTCAAAACGAAATCGGAGCGTTTGGAGACAAACCAATCGTGGTCAAGGATTACGTAAAATCTCAAAAGCATTATTGGGAGGAAGCCTGTTTTATCCCAAATGCGGCAAAAAAAGAAAAGGTAAATTTAGTGGTCAATAAGTTTCTTGAATTGCAGGACAATGATTTAAATGAGGGCTTGGTCTTTAGGGAATTCATTGAATTGGAAGAACTTTCCAATCATTCTGAAAGCGGGATGCCGTTAACCAAGGAATTTAGGATTTTTGTCAAAAATGGACAAATAATGACGGTTTTCAAATATTGGGATGAAGGCGACTATCAAGATGCCGACCCAGTTGTTGATGAGTTTGAAGAGGTAATACCAAAAATAAAAAGCAATTTTTTTACCATGGATATAGCAAAGAAAAAAGACGGTAATTGGATCATCGTAGAATTGGGTGACGGACAAGTGGCAGGACTGCCAGATAATGCTGATAAAGACGAATTTTATAACGAATTGAAAAAATAAAAAGCAACAAAAACTGTGGCATTCATGTGGCTGAAACGGTCATGCGCTACCTGCCAAGCCCCTAGTCCGCAATTGAAATAAAAATGAATAAAAGAATACTTATCGTTGTTTTACTTTTTCTCATTGGGTTTAATGCAAAATCCCAAAATATCTTCCGAACGGCCTGCCAAGGGAATTTAGAAAGACTGGACAGCCTGCTACAAAAAGAAAGTGTCAATGTCCAGGATGACAGAGGGCGGTCATTGCTTCATTGGGCAGTGGCCTGCAAGAAAAAAGAAGTATTTCATTATCTTATCAGGAACGGCATTGAATTAAATAAGGAAGATAACGAAGGCCGGACTGCCATGTATACCGCTGTCCTGTTTGACAATATGGAATTTTTTGAATTATTGCTTGAACAACAAAAAGACAGTTCTTGGGTACGTAAATACGGAACGACTCTTTTGGAGAAAGCGATTTTAAATAAGAATGAAAGGTTGGTGAAAAAATTAATTTTAAAAGGGGTAGATATAAACAGTATAAATAACAGAGGAAGCACTCCTTTGGAAATTGCAAAACGAACAGGTGCAGGCGGAATTTATGAAGCCCTGATTGTATTAGGGGCCGATACAACCAAGGTTCGAAAAATTATTTTGAAAGGAGCATATATGGGGCAAGACCCTCCTCGGCTTGAACCGAAATTGTTTGCACCCAATTTCATTTCCACTGAAGAGTCTGAGTTTGGCTGTATCTTCAATGCCGCGGGAACAGAGTTTTACTTTGCCGTGGATTTAGGTGGCAGAAATGAAATCCGTTATTCAAGAATAGTAAATGGTCAATGGAGTCAACCTGAAATTATTTTATCACATGAACGTTACGGATACAATGATCCGTTTTTATCAAACGACGAAAACAGGTTATATTTTATTTCTAAAAGAGCTTTGGACGGAGTTGGAGAACTAAAAGACGTGGATATATGGTATGTTGAAAAAGATGGTGATGGTTGGTCGGAACCGATAAACGCCGGACTTAATATCAATTCTGACGGAAATGAATATTACATCTCTTTTACAAATGATGGTACCATGTATTTTTCTTCAAATGGCAATGCTCCAGAAGATAGAAAGGGAACGGATTACGATATATATTATTCCGAACAAATTGATGGGGTGTTTCAAAAACCGAAAGCACTTCCCCCCACCATTAACACAGAAGATTATGAGGCAGATGTTTTTGTTGCGCCGGATGAGTCGTATATAATTTTTTGCTCATCACGCAAAGGAGGATTTGGAAGGGGTGATCTATACGTCAGTTTTAAAAATACGGACAGCACGTGGACAAATGCTGTAAACGTAGGCAAAGAAATAAATACGCCGCATTATGAATATTGCCCGTTTGTAACTAAAGATGGAAAGTATTTATTCTACACGAGCCAACAGGATATCTATTGGGTGAGTATGGAGGCCATCTATCAAATAAAAAGAAAAAAATGAGTACTGAAAATAAAATTACCAAATCAAAAAATATTCTTTACGTTCTTTATGAAAATGAGAACACGCTGCCGGAGGAACTTCAATATTTAATAAATAATTTTTGTGGAGAAGTAGTGCATGGCTTCGAAAAGGTAAACGTACTGCCGCGTGAAAAAAGAATATACGTTTGCGGAGATGTTGAGAGGATGAAAAATGGCAACCAAACGCTTTTCATTATCAAGGAATTTTCTTTCAATTATGAAAAATGCAATGCTGAAAAAATCAGGTTTGTTGAACTTGGGGAAGTACCAATAATAATTGAAAACGCAGGTGTTTATTTTAGGTGCCTGTTCAAGGAAAACAATTATTTTGGCAAAATAGAAAACGAGCATAAATTTCAACATTTAACCGAATCCAACAAGCCCGGAAAAGCCCTGAGAAAAGGTATTTATTTAACTAATGTTGAGAAAGAAATAACGGTAGAACAAAAGGAAATCCTTCATTTTCGCTTGCTTCGGTGTTCAAGCAATTTAACCGGGCCGACCGATAATTTTCGTGAAACAGACAGGGAAATAAATGCGAGAATTAATGAAGCTGCTAACCTTGTTTTTGAAAAAGAGCCAAAGCTGAATCATGTCCTGGCTCAAATCTATCTGAATAAAAGAGAGGTAGGAGAGAAAATAAAGGAAACAAAAGCAAAAATTAAGGCACATTCTGATAAAACCAAAGACATGCTGGACGAAGGATTAATTGCTTTTTGTACATTTTATGACTCTTCTAATTTTGAAAAACTAAAACCGTCAGGTGCTGATCGGTTTGATAAGGTCTATAAAAAGACATCAGGTTTGACAAGACTTCATTTTAAGCTGAAAAAATCTGTTGAAGACGATACATTGGCGAAGGAGTTTACCATCGTTTTATATCCTAATTCCGTCTTCCTGATTCCACTTTCTACCAACAGGCTTTACACACATGAAACCAGGCCTTCCATGTTGGATATTGATATGATTCCGATAAGGATGGGCTATGTGGTCAGAAGCTCAAAAGCGGAAGCGCTGTTCATGGATCATCAAACCTATCTAAAAGAAGGAGGCGGGTTGGTCAAATTAGAGGATATGAGTGAAGGCTCAATGGCCAGTCTGAAAAACGCTTATTATGAAGAGAATAAAACAGAAAATATCGTTGAATATGGCAAGGTGCATTTTAGCATGAATATGGGAGATTATCAAAAGCCAATTTACTAATATGTCGAAGCAAAATAAAATACTTGGTTTCTACAAATGGGTACTTCCTTCACAAAAAAACTTGTTTAGAGAATTGTCCTCCGAAGTTGATTTTGAAGATGTAGGAAAAGGCCGGAAAGGAAATCATTTGGTGAAAATTGAAGACGAGGATATCCCTTTGGTAAGAACAACTTCTAAATTTGAAAAACCTGCTCACGGGTTTTCAGGAACTCATGATTTTATAGTTAGCCGTATATTGGATTTTGCTAAAAATAATGAGGATTTAAGAAATACTCCAATCTCGTTTAATCATGCCTTGATTGAAATTTATGATAAGTATTATTTCAAAATGAAATATCATTCGGATCAGGCTCTTGACCTGGAAAATAATTCCTGCATAGCTTTGTTTTCTTGTTACGAACGGCCAGAAGGAATAGCTGAACCTCTGGTAAGAAAACTGAAAATAAGGAATAAAGTAACAAATGAAGAACATGAGTATTCATTGGAAAATAATTCCGTTGTTTTATTTTCATTGCCGACAAATTCAAAATATCAGCATAAGATCGTTTTAGATGCTTCTTCAAATAAAAAGGATTTGTTGGAGGATAATAGGTGGTTGGGTGTAACGTTCCGTAAGTCAAAGACATTTGTTCGGTTTAAAGGCAATCAGCCCTGGTTTAAAAATGGCGAAGCATTAAAATTAGCCGATGAAGACCAACAACGGGAATTCTATAGGTTGAGGGGACAGGAAAATAAAAGCTTGGATTTTACATATCCTTGGATCGGATATACACTCAGTAAAAGTGATACCATGATTCCCAAATAATTAATTGAATAAAGCATCATGATCTTAGCGGTAGATGTACATTACAGAAAAGAATTTGCTAAAGTCGTTGCTGTCGAGTTTAATAAATGGACAGATCGTATACCTGCAAGAATATCTGAGGAGATTGTAGAAAATGTGGAAGAATATATTTCTGGAGAATTTTATAAAAGAGAACTTCCGTGCATTCTTGAGATTCTGAAAAAAACAGACCAGTCAAATTTGGACGTGATAATTGTCGACGGTTATGTTCAATTAAATGATAACGGAAAAGCAGGGTTGGGGAAATATTTGTATGAATCACTGAATCAGGAAATTCCAGTAATCGGAGTGGCCAAAAGAGGGTTTAAGGGCAACATGAAGTACGTCGTAGAAGTACATAGAGGTAAAAGTAAAAACCCACTTTATATAACTTCTGTTGGAATTGACTTGCATGAATCGGCAGCTAAAATTAAGAATATGTTTGGAAAATACAGGATGCCTGACCTGTTGAGAATTCTTGATCAAAAAACTAAAGAAAGCTGACTGCGATAAAATATGAAATGTGTTTTTTTATTTTATTGCAAATCTTAAACGGGTGATCAAAAAAATGACACTTTTCCTTTGCCTGAAAAAGATTTTTAAGACTTGGAAATCAAACATTTGTCAAAATAAAAGTGTCATTTTTAGCGCTCTTTATTTTGTCCAAACACTTAC
>JBCBRY010000067.1:0-45286 GCA_039819485.1 Bacteroidota bacterium
CATTTTTCCTTTGCCTGAAAAACAGTTTTAAGGTTTGGAAATCAAACATTTGCCCAAATAAAAGTATCATTTTTAGTACTCCACATAACTCATAACTCAAACAAACTCATCATAATCATACCATTTCTTCTGCAATCTTTCCAGTTCTTTTAATTCCAACCGGTCGTCATCTGACAACTCTTCTCCGGGCGGCAGTTCATTTTTTCGTTGATTCGACAAACGCCGAATTTCTTTTTCAATCTGTTCCTCTTCATAATCCACAACATTAGAAAATGCTTTCAATGAAAAACCAAACGTGGCAACATAAATAATGCCCAACACCAATGCCAAAACCATAATAGGAAACAAGATCCAGAATTTCGCCCGATGACTATGTATCTGTGTACTGATCACAAATAAAATAATTGAGACAGCAGTGAAAGTCGAAGCCACCACATAAAACCCTCGTTTTGCTTTGTAATTTTTTTCAGCTTTTTTTCTTAAATCTTTTTCCATGTTACCATTAAATTATTTCGGTAAAAATAATTGTTTTTTATTAAATTTTAACCAAGGAAACCATTTATAAAGATTCGCGTGTCCTAATAATAAATCAGTCATTTTTTAAAAGCTCAGAATGGTTTAAATATTTGGAATACAGTGGTGTTACCGTTTGCAGCGGTAACTCCATTCTGCATTAGTTTAATTTAAATACTTAATTCACTTCTTTTAAATCTGCAATTTCAATTTTTATGAATTTAGCTGAGATCGTAGAATGGACTTCTTTGAGGGCGGTTTTGAAAATCCCTTCCATTGACAAAAGTCATGCACCCACCTGTGGAAAATCAATGTTCATTTTATTGAAGGAAGATAGCTTGCGGCTGATATTTTAATAAAAAAAAATCAGCCATGTTAAAACCTGATCCTCAAACATTGATTCATGACGCCGATCTGCTCCTGTTGACTGCTGATGCAGAAATAAACAAGGCAGCAGAGGACTCCGTCACCCATCTCATTTGCCATAACTCCCGACAGTCTATTGCCAATTATCTCATGGGGTATCTACTGGCAAATGGGCAGCATCTCCCCTACCCTACAACGCTCGACAGCCTACTGGAAAAATGCCGGACGAGCGATACCAAATTCAACCAAATTGATTTATCAAAAATCCATTGCCGGTTCAAATCCGATGATCAGGAATATTGCCTCGACCACAAAACCGTGGACGAATGCTACCAAATTGCCCGGCAAACTCAGGAATTAGTCAAGAATTGAGTCAATAGCTGTTAACCTTTAGCTGTAATGATTCACAAACTTGAACCAAGGCTCGGCTTAGCGCTAACAGCGTTTTAGAACGGTGTTAGCGCTGGGGCTGCCCTTGAGTCGGTAAATCATCACAGCCAACAGCTTACCGCAAACCTATCTTCAAATGTTCAAGCTAAAAAAGGAAGTAAAAAAAATCAAATATCCTGGCAAACGAGTGGCCATGGACGGCAACACAGCTGCCATTATGTGCGAACGGGAATCCACTGACGCGGCCGGTGCCTACCCCATCACCCCTTCTACACAAATGGGTGAATATTGGGCCGATGCCGCCGCCAAGGGGCACCTGAACATATCCGACCGCCCTCTCATTTTCATAGAACCAGAAGGGGAACACGCCGCTGCTGCCGTTACCGCTGGACTTTCCATGACGGGTTTGCGGGCAGCCAATTTTTCATCTGGTCAGGGCATCGCATACATGCACGAATCGCTCTATGCGGCAGTGGGAAAAAGGCTCACCTACGTATTGAATATCGGTGCGCGGGCAATGACCAAGTCCACACTCAATGTGCATGCCGGCCACGACGACTATCACGCCATCGACGATACTGGTTTCTTCCAGTTTTTTGCGAACAAAGCACAACATGTAGCTGATCTGAACATCATCGCCCACCGGGTTGCCGAACTGGCATTAACACCCGGCGTGGTAGCTCAGGATGGCTTCCTCACGACGCATCTCATCGAAACCTTGCTGCTGCCCGAACGGGAATTGATCAGGGAGTACCTCGGCCGGCCAGATGACATCATTGATACACCTACCCCGGCGCAAAAGATCATTTATGGTGAAACGCGCCGGCGCATCCCCGAACTCTGGGATGTGGACAATCCGGTAATGGCCGGTATTGTACAGAACCAGGATTCCTATATGCAAAGTGTGGCCGCACAGCGCCCCTTCTTTTTTGACCATATCCGGGAATTGACCGATCAGGCATTCGACGAATACTACGAACTCACCGGCCGCAAATATGCCCGGGTGATGAATTATAAAACCGAAGACGCTGACTATCTCATTCTTGGGCAGGGCAGTGTTATTCCAAGCGCCCACGCTGTGGCGGACTACCTTCGGAAAACCAGAAAAATCAAAGTCGGAGTAGTTGACCTGGTCATGTTTCGACCATTCCCATCCGATTTATTAAGCAAGGTCTTGAAAGGCAAAAAAGGCGTCACTGTACTAGAAAGACTTGACCAGCCATTGGCAGTCGACTCACCGATCATGCGGGAAGTCCGTTCTACTTTGAATAAGTGCATGGAGAACGGGGCTAATAAAAAGGAAAAGCCATATCCAAACCTCGAAAGTTTCCAGGCAACTGACCTGCCCTCACTCTACGCTGGCTCCTTTGGTATGGGTAGCCGCGACTTACAGCCAGAAGGCATCATCGGTGCAGTCGAAAACATGTTGCCGGACGGCAAGCGTAAAAAACAGTTTTACCTCTCCATTGACTTTTTGCGGGACGTGCCTTACACGCCCAAACAAAGAGAATATCAGGAAACCATTGCAGAGGCTTACCCACATGTCAAAGAGCTGTCTGTCAGGGGATCAGAAAATCCAAACCTGATGCCTGAAAACGCCGTAACCGTCCGTTTCCACTCTGTCGGTGGGTGGGGCGCAGTGACCACAGGGAAGAACCTCGCAATGACCTTGTACGATTTGTTGGGCTACGATATCAAAGCGAACCCGAAATATGGCTCTGAGAAGAAGGGGCAGCCCACGACCTATTACCTGGCGGCAGCCCCCGAACCTATTCGCATCAATTGTGAGTATTTCTTTGTGGACGTGGTCCTCTCCCCCGACCCCAATGTATTTAAACATACCAATGCACTGGCGGGCCTGAAAAAAGGAGGCGTTTTCATTATTCAAAGTGAAAAAACAAAACCCGAAGAAGTCTGGGCCGACATACCGGAGCCTTACCAAAAAGTCATTATCGACCAGGGCATCCATGTATTTTTTATTGATGGTTTTAAAATTGCCAGGGAGGAAGCGACCGACCCCGAACTCCAGTTGCGGATGCAGGGGATTGCCTTCCAGGGGGCATTTTTTGCAGCCTCGCCGCTGAAGGACAAAGCAGGTCTGACCGAAGAGAAGTTGCTAAAAGCCATTGAGGATCAGTTGCAGAAAAAATTTGGCTCCAAAGGCCAGCGGGTCGTGGACGACAACATGCGCGTGGTACGCCGTGGTTTTGACGAAGTTCATGAAATCAAAAACAAGGTCCTCGGTGCCGGACAGCATGAAAAGACCAATGGTCAAATGCCAATGCCACTTCCGGCCATTTTGAAACAGTCACCAAAAAGTGAGGCCAATGCCAGCGACATCCACCGATTCTGGGAACAAACGGGGAACTTCTACGCTAAGGGTGTTGGCAATGATAACATCACCGATCCATTTATCGGACTTAGCGTCATGCCCGCCGTTTCGTCCTTGTTCAGGGATATGACCGGCATTCGCTTTAATCATCCTGAATGGGTGCCAAATAACTGTACAGCCTGCGGAAATTGTTACACCGCCTGTCCAGACACGGCAATTCCGGGACTGGTCAGCAGCCTGCCGAGTGTTTTGAATACAGTCGTAGACCGGGTAAAGAAGAAGCACGGCAAATTAAATTATCTGCCGAAAGAAGTTCGTAAGCTGCAAAGCAAAGTCCGCAGTAGTTTCAAGGAAATCAAAGACAACGAGCATATCACCGTGAACGACGTCATCCACGAAGTGGTAGATGCCTCGGTTCAGGCCAGCAACAATACCAACGGGCTTGCCCAGGAGTTTGAATGGTTCAAAGAAGAACTGGGTGATTTCAAATTTGCCCTCACCCGCCCGTATTATGATTTGATGGAAAAAGACAGCCCTGGCAGTGGTGGCCTTTTCAGCATTACCATCAACCCCACTACTTGTAAAGGCTGTATGGAATGTATAGAAGTTTGTGACGACGACGCATTGCGGGTGGTCACCCAAACCGAAGACTCCATCGCCAACCTTCGTAAAGACTGGGAGTTGTGGGTGGACCTGCCAAACACCCCAGACAAATACAATCGCATAGACGACCTGGAAGAAAAGATCGGGCCGCTCGAAACAATCTTGTTAAATAAGGATGCTTACCAAAATTTGGCCAGCGGGGACGGTGCTTGCCTGGGCTGCTCTGAAAAATCAGTCGTGCATTTGTTTACCGCCACAGTCGAATCCTTGATGCAACCCCGCATCAAAAAGCACGTGGCAGACTTGGAAGATTTGATCAAAAGATTGGAGAACCACATCCAGAAAAAATTGATGGGCAATGTTGATTTCACCGATTCAGCCACCATGTCGAAGATTTTGGAAGAAGCAAAATCTTCAGATTTGACCGTCGCTGAAATCACCAGCAAACTGGAATCGGAAAAAGGCAGCGAACCAGTCGATCAGGAATGGCTGCGGGATGTCACTCAATTAATTGCGAAGCTGAAAAAACTGAAGTGGAAATATACCAACGGTACCACCGGAAAAGGACGCTCCAATATGGGCATGTGCAACGCTACCGGTTGTACATCTGTATGGGGCAGTACCTGGCCGTACAACCCATATCCATTTCCGTGGGCCAACCACTTGTTCCAAGACTCGGTCTCAATGGCGATGGGAATTTTTGAAGGGCACATGGCCAAAATGGCCGAAGGTTTCAAAAACATCCGCAAGGCAGAATTGATCCTGCGCAATAAATACCGTCCTGCTGAACACGATGAATTTTTCACTTATTTCAACTGGCAGCAATTTAACGACGAAGAATGGTTGCTCTGTCCGCCCGTTGTTGCGTTGGGAGGTGATGGTGCGATGTATGATATTGGTTTCCAAAACCTGTCGAGAATGATGGCATCCGGCAAGCCGATCAAAGTGATCGTGGTCGATACACAGGTGTACTCCAATACCGGCGGCCAGGCTTGTACTTCTGGCTTCATCGGACAGGTTTCCGACATGGCACAGTATGGCAAGGTCTGGAAAGGCAAAGCAGAACCTCGAAAAGAAATTGGACTCATCGCCATGGCCCACCGCAACACTTACGTGCTGCAAGGTACGCTGGCCAATACCAGCCAGATGATAGAAGGGTTCATTGATGGATTGATGACCAAACGGCCTGCGCTTTTCAACCTTTACACCGCCTGTCAGCCGGAACATGGAATTGGTGACGACCTGGGTGTTCACCAGGCGAAGTTGGCGGTTGAATCCCGGGCCTATCCGATTTTCAAATACAATCCGGATGAAGGGGTGACCCCTGAAGAGGCTTTTGACCTTGGCGGCAACCCGGACCTGTACAAAGTATGGCCGACCTACACCCTGAAATACATCGAAAACGGCCGTGAAAAAACCATGGACCTGCCAATGACCTTCGCCGACTTTGCGATCACAGAAGGCCGCTTCCGCAAACATTTCCGCAAGGTGCCAAGAGACGCCTGGAACGAAAACATGGTGCCGCTGGCTGATTTCCTCGAATTGCCTGAAAACAGGCGTAAAAATAAATTCCCGTACATCTGGGCAGTGGACCGCAAACAACGGCTGAGCCGGGTCATGGTCGCCAAACCGATCGTGGAATCATGCGAGGAACGAAGAGATTTCTGGACCATGCTGAAAGCGATTGCCGGTGTGAAACCACCAGCGGCCAAAAAAGCGGAAAACATCGAAGAGAAAATCCGCAAAGAGGTAGTTGGAAAAATTGCGGCCGGCTTGATGAAAATGGCAGGTGGCAACGGAGAAGGCATCATGGATTTGGCCGTGAGCAAACCGAAAGCGACAGCTAAAGCTGCCCCTGCTCAAAAAAAAAGCGTAGTCAGTAACGGAGAGCAGATGGAACCTTGGATTGAGACGGACGAGTGTACTTCCTGCGATGAATGCATAAAACTCAATTCAAACATCTTCGCTTACAACGCCGACGGCAAAGCTTTTATCAAAAACGCCGACGGTGGCCCTTACTCAGACATTGTAAAAGCGGCGGAAAAATGTACGGCAAGGGTCATCCATCCGGGCCTTCCAAAAGACCGCTCGGAAAAAGACATCGAAAAGTGGATCAAACGGGGAGAGAGGTTTAGTTAGGGCATTGGGATATTGAGATATTGGGATATTGAGATATTATCCCGATACCTCAATATCCTAATATCCCAATATCCCAATAACTCAATACCCCAATACCCCAATACCCCAATAACTTAAAATTCCAATGGGATTATTCAATTTCCATAAAAATACTTTCAAGCACGGCATTCACCCGCCGGAGTTCAAAGACGAAACGAATGGTCTGCCCATTCGTCAGTTCCCGTTTGCTCCGATGATCATTTTGCCAACGGCCCAGCATATTGGCGCACCATCGGAAATTGTAGTCAGGGAAAAGCAGGAGGTCGTGCGCGGGCAGTTGCTGGCGAAAGCAGGAGGGTATGTATCGGTACCACTGCATGCACCTGTTTCCGGTACTGTGCGGAAAATTGGGAACGTACCGACCATTTCCGGTAAAATGTCAACCGGTATTTTTCTGGAAGCATTTCCTTCCTCCAGTCAGGAAGTGATGCAAGGAAAACCCATTGATGTAGAAACAGCCACTCCAGAAGAAATTTTACGGGGCATTCAGCATGCCGGCATCGTCGGCCTGGGCGGTGCAGCTTTCCCGACGCACGTCAAACTGAAGATACCGGAAGGAAAAAACTGCGAAATTTTGATGCTCAACGGCATTGAGTGCGAGCCTTATCTAACCACCGATCACCGGGTAATGCTCGAACAGTCAGACGATATTTTTACGGGCATCAAATATTTGATGAAAGCGACCGGAGCCGAGAGAACCATCATCGGAATCGAAGCCAACAAAAGGGACGCAGCCGAGCATTTGAAAAATAATATACCAGCCTGGGCCCCTGTCTCGGTTCATGTAGTCCCGGTAAAATACCCGCAGGGATCAGAAAAAATGCTGATCACGGCGGTGCTGGGTCGCGAGGTCCCATCCGGAGGTTTACCGATTGATGTAAATGTAGTTACCGTCAACGTAGCTACGGCAGCTGAAATCGGCCGGTTGTTGCCGTATGGAAGGGGCATACAGGAACGAGTGATTACCATCACCGGGCCGGGTGTAAAAAAGAAAGGGAACTATTTAATCCCAATCGGTACTCCCCTGCGATTTGTCCTGGAACAAGTAGGTGTGGCGGACAACATCAGTGAGGTTTACATGGGTGGCCCCATGATGGGCGTAGCGGTTTCCAACCTGGATATTTCCATTACAAAAGGCACCTCCGGTATTCTTGTTTACACGGAAAATGAAATCAAAAAGAACAGAAAGGTTTACCCCTGCATCAAATGTGGTGCTTGCGTGGATGCCTGTCCGCTTTCCCTGAACCCATCGAGATTAGGCATTCTTGCCAAGTTTGAAGCCTATGATGAAATGGCGGAAAATTTCCATTTAATGGATTGCTTCGAGTGTGGCTCCTGCTCATATGTCTGCCCTTCCAATATTCCGTTGGTGCAATATTTCCGGTTGTCGAAAGGGGTTGTCAGAAAGCGAAAAACCGCTGCAAATAAAAATTAAAATGACCTGACTTAAAAATAAACAATTTGCTCTCGTCAAACGCGGCGCCTTCTTTGCGAAACTCAGCGTAACCCAATTATTTCAAAGGGTTACGCAGGGCCTAAACGGAGAAAACGCAGCGTTCCGCAGAGACATTTTAGTTGACATTTAATTTGATCAACTGTCTGAAAATGCTCAATAAAACGCTAAATATCCGCACTTCTCCACACCTCGTCAAAGGCGTTGGTACGGACGATATCATGCGTAACGTAGTGTACGCACTGCTACCGGTCGCCGGTTTTGCCGTTTTCACTTTCGGTCTTAGCGCACTCATGGTGTTGGTCACCTCGACGGCCGCGTGTGTACTGACGGAGCATTATCTATGCAAGTGGTCGGGTAAGGAAAGTACCGTGGGCGACTGGTCGGCAGTCATTACAGGGTTATTGCTCGGTATGACTTTGCCGCCAAGTTTTCCAATTTGGATGGCCTTTGTGGGTGGCGTGATCGCCATCGCGCTGGGCAAGTTCATCTTTGGTGGATTGGGCTATAATGTGTTCAATCCGGCGCTGGTTGGAAGGGCTGTTTTACAGGCTGCTTTCCCGGTGGCCATTACGACGTGGTACCCGGCATTTTTGCCGGATCGGTTTTCGGGTTTTGCGGCGGCAACATTCACTTTTCCATTCATGGAGCCGCGGACAGAGAATTTGGACGCCGTGACCGGGGCTACCCCACTTGCCGCATTCAAATTTGATGGCGTCACTGCCGATCCAGCGGATTTGGCCTTGGGACTGATTACCGGTTCCACAGGTGAGACCTGCGCCATGTTGATCATCGTTGGAGGCATGTACCTGGTCGCCCGCAACATGATGAACTGGCGAATTCCCATCTCCATCCTTTTGACTGTTTTCGCATTGAGCAGCATCCTGTTTTTTATTGATCCTGAAATTTATCCAAGCCCTCTTTTCATGCTTTTTTCCGGTGGCTTGATGCTCGGTGCAGTTTTCATGGCAACGGATATGGTAGCCTCTCCTCTCACCCCCGCAGGGGTTTGGTTGTATGGCACCATCATCGGATTGCTGGTGGTGGTGATTCGGGTTTGGGGCGGATTGCCGGAAGGCGTGATGTACGCTATTTTACTGGCCAATGCCATTTCGCCGCATATTGACAATGCAATTCGACCCCGCGTTTACGGAACGGATAGATGATCAGAGATGTCATTTTTTGAAAAAATGACATCTCTCAAAAATAATTATGACGGAAGTAAATACCACATATCAAAGTAATTCGGCAAGCAGTGGCAAAATGCTACGTGCCATGGTAGGCATTGGTATTTTATGTGCGCTGATGATTGTTTTGACTTACGAAGGCACCTTGCCGCGGGTAACTCGATTGAAAGCGGAGGCATTGGAACGAGCCATTTTTAAAGTAATTCCCGGAACGGAAAAAACGAGCGCTTTTAGGTACGAGGAAAACAATGGTTTCAGTGCGGTAGGAGATGGTGAAAAGACCGGAAAAATCATTTATGCAGGATATGATAAAAATGAACAATTAACAGGTGTAGCCATCGAAGCCAGTGGAATGGGGTACGCAGATGTCATTCGCATTTTATACGGTTATGATTTTACCAGGCAGGCAGTCGTCGGGTTTTATGTTTTGGAAAGTAAGGAGACACCAGGGCTGGGCGACAAAATTGAAAAAGACGAAAATTTCTTGTCTAATTTTATTGCCCTGGACGCATCTTTAAACGACGATTTAACTAATTTAAAAAATAAAATAATTCCCGTAAAAAGCGGCGCCAAAAAAAATAAATGGGAAGTGGATTGTATTACTGGAGCAACAATTTCTTCCAGAACGATTGGTGAAATAATCGGAGAAAGTACGGAAGAATGGGTGCCGGTTATTTTTAAAAATAAAGAAGCATTTAATGCGCCCTGATCTGCTAAAATTCTAAAATTTAGCAAATCAGTAAAAACAATATGAATAATCAAAAAAATAAAACAGGCTTTATAGCTGCGTTGGAAAAAAGCCCTTCCACCGATGAATTTATCAAAGGTTTATGGAAAGACAATCCGGTCTTTGTACAGGTACTGGGTATGTGCCCGGTGCTGGCCGTTTCCAATACGGCGGAAAATGCATTGGCCATGGGATTGGCCACGGCTTTTGTTTTATTGATGTCGAATATTTTGGTTTCCTCGCTGCGAAATTTTATTCCAAAACAGGTGCGCATTGCTTCCTATATTTTGATCATCGCCACTTTTGTTACGATCACCGATTACGCAATTCAAGCGATCAGTGTGGAGTTGCACAAAGCTCTTGGGGCATTTATTTCCCTCATTGTGGTCAACTGTTTAATCTTAAGCAGGGCGGAAGCATTTGCGTCAAAAAATACCATTGGAAAATCCATTTTAGATGCACTTGGCATGGGGGTCGGATTTACCTTCGCCCTGCTGTGCCTGGGTGCTGTCCGGGAATTATTGGGCAATGGCAGTATTTTTAATATTGCCATTTTTCCCGACAACTTCCAGGAATGGATTGTCATGATTTTACCGGCTGGTGGTTTTTTCACACTGGCCATTTGGTTGCTTGTTTTTAATGTTTTTAAAAAGTAATGCCGAAGCACCTTCAGCAAGTCGAAGGGACTTCATCAATACATTTAATAATGACCGACGAAACACTTTGGCAAATATTTATCAACGCCAGTTTGGTCAACAATTTTGTACTGGCCTATTTCCTTGGAATCTGCCCATTTCTGGGCGTTTCAGGAAAAATGGACACCGCTACAAAAATGGGTGGCGCCGTCACTTTTGTGATGATCATTGCTTCGGTGTGTGCCTATGGCATCCATGCTGTTTTGGTTGCGGTCAACGCACCGTTTTTACAATTGATCAGCTATATCGTAGTCATCGCATCCACGGTGCAGTTGGTAGAAATGTTTGTCAAAAAAATGAGTCCGGCGTTGTTTCGGGCACTGGGCATTTTCCTGCCTTTAATTACGACCAATTGCGCCATTTTGGGTGTGGCTTTATTTCAAACGAATAAAGGCTATGGGTTTTTAGAAAGTTTTATTTATGCACTTGGTGCAGGTGTTGGATTCACCATCGCGTTGGTATTGATTGCAGGCTTGCGGGAACAATTGGAATTTGCCGAAGTACCTAATTCCGTAAAAGGAACCGCGCTGACCTTAATGATCGCCGGCATTTTGTCTTTGTGCTTTATGGGCTTTGCAGGATTGGGGCAGTGAGTTATGAGTTATGAAAAGAATTTTTCATTCTTCATTCTTCATTCTTCATTCTTCATTAAATAGAAATGATAAAATCTTTAGCCATAGCAATAAGTGGAATAATAGCACTCATGTTTTTTTGGGTGGTGGTACAATATTTTTGGAAAAAGATTTTTTCTGAATATATCTCGGACGATGATGTTTTGGCTGAGCGGAGGAGTTGTGGAAATTGTGGTTGTTCAACAATTTGTCAAAAAAAGAAAAAACAGATTTTAATTAAATAAAAAAACGGAAATAATTAAAGGACAAAAAAAATGACATTTTTCTTCAGTTAAAAAATCGTTGTCTGGCCTTGAAAAAGAGTCAATCGTAAAAATAAAAATGTCATTTTTAGCGCTGCCTGTTTTTGTCAAATTATTTGCCAAAAAAACAAGGAATTAACAGTTTTATTTATTCCCATTTTAAACCAACAATATTTCAATAAAAAATAAAATAATCAATGGCACGAATAACTGATTTTAATACCGAAAAAAAATACCAGGCCATCGTAAAAAAAACCGAACGCCTGACGCCCGCAAGCACGGAAGAAATTCGGGAAATCCTGCTGGAAGTACAACCCGAATTTGAATGCCAGGTGGACCAGAGTTTTGGTGTTTTGGTAAAATCTTCAGGTGAATTTGGAAATACCTACCATCACCGACTTTATAGTGTGGCAGATCTTCCTACAGAAGAAGGTGGCAAACCACAGATCTCCCTCTTGGTAAAACGCTGCTCTTATGTCGATGAGTTTAATGGTGAATTGTACAATGGCGTAGCCTCGAATTATCTGTGCGACCGAAAAGTAGGTGACCAAATTACGTTGACCGGCCCCCATGAATTGCCGTTTGTCATTCCGGAGGATAAAAAATCCAATCTCATTCTCATTGGAATGGGAACCGGCATCGCCCCTTTCCGGGCTTTCATTAAAAACATTTATAAAAATGTAAAAAACTGGAAAGGAAAAGTCCGTCTTTTTTATGGTGCCCGCAGTGGACTGGAATTGTTGTACCTGAACGATAAAGACGGGGACCTGACCAACTATTACGACGAGGAAACCTTCGAAGCTTTTCATGCCCTCAGTCCGCGTCCGCACATGGCCGATCCGATTGCGCTGGACGTGGCTATCGAAGAAAGGGCTGCCGAAATCCTTGAAATGCTGGGACAGACCAACACCCATATCTACGTAGCCGGTTACGAAAAAATAAGGGACATGCTGGACAAGGCATTTTCCAAAATACTCGGCTCAAAGGAAAAATGGGAAACCCGCAAAGCTGAATTGATCGCGGGGAAGAAATGGGCGGAAATAATTTATTGAAGGGTTGGGGGTTAGATCGCTTCGCTGTCAGAGGTCAGATCGCTTCGCTGTCAGAGATCAGACAAAAAATATCTGACTTCTGACAGCGAAGCGATCTGACCTCTGACAGCAAAGCAGTCTGACTTCTGACAGCAAAGCGGTCTGCCCCCTGACCCCTGACCCCTGACCCCTGACACCTAAAAAAAATGACCATCCTAACCGCACTCATAGCACTGGGCAGTTTGACCCTTTTACTGGCTTTGATGTTGATCCTGGCCAATCAGAAACTGTATGTTTATGAAGACCCCCGTATTGACACGGTGGAGGACATGTTACCGCATGCCAATTGTGGAGCCTGTGGCTATCCGGGCTGTCGGCCCTTTGCCGAGGCATTGGTAGCAGGAGAGGCTTTGCCCGGTAAGTGTACCGTCAGTTCAGATGAAGGCAGGGCCCAAATTGCTCATTTTCTGGGGGTTGCGCTGGGCGCAGAAGAAAAACAGGTGGCTCGCCTGGCCTGTGCTGGCGGCTCCAACGTAGCCATCAACCGGGCGAGGTACGAGGGCATCAAATCATGTCGGGCGGCGGCGTTGGTTTCCGGTGGTGGAAAAGGTTGTTTCTGGGGATGCCTGGGCCACGGAGACTGCAAAGTCGTTTGTGATTTTGATGCCATAACCATGAATGAAGTTGGGCTTCCGGTTGTGGATATTGAAAAATGCACAGCGTGTGGCGACTGTGTAGAAGCCTGTCCTAAAGATTTGTTTTCGATTCAGCCCATCAGTCACCGACTTTGGGTCAACTGTAAAAACCTGGAATTTGGGAACGACATCGTGGATGAATGCCAGGTTGGCTGCACTGCCTGTGGAAAATGTGTTTTGGATGCCCCGGGCAACCTGATCAAGATGGTGCACAACCTGCCAGTCATTAATTATGCTGCAAATCATCATACCCGCAAACCGATCGAGCGCTGTCCAACCGGGGCGATTGTCTGGCTGGATGATAAACTGGGTGCAGTGAAAGGGAAAGAAAGCAAGAAAATCGTTCGCAAAGGGGAAAGGCAGGCAGGGTTCTCATAAATGAAAATTCTTTTTTTACAGGGGTCTTTAAGAAGGAAGAATTGTAATTCGTAACCCATTTTTCCAGCCCCAGGAACGTGCATATGTCCCCTTTTGGAGGGGACTGGGGGGAGGGAGCATTTATTTCTGAACACCTCTATTGACTAACTAAAATTCAAACCATGCGAATCCAGGTAAAAGACTTTATGTCTACTCCCGTAAAAACTACAATTGAAGAAAAGAGGTTAGGTGACTTAAGGAGGATTATGATAGCGACCGGAATACATGCCTTTCCCGTTGTGCAATACACCAAAACATTACCAGAGGTAGAAATCCATCTTAAAGGAATCATTACTGCGACGGATTTATGCGAACATACCAATGACTGGCTGTTCGTGAAAGATATCATGACGCCCAAAGTACACATTATTCACAAACATTCCAGTGCCCAGGCGGCTGCCAAAATGATGTTAAAAAAGCAGGTCCACCATTTGGTGGTCATGGATGACGGGAAGATCGTCGGGATGGTCAGTTCACTGGATTTCGCAAAATTAGTAGCAGAACATACGCTGGATTGAAAGTCCACTTGCCAACCAATGGGAATGATTACGCTGTATTTCGCAGCGCTGGTACATAATATGCTTTAATTGATTTGCTTCGGCGCTCCCTCTCCCACCAACATCAGGTCCTTTTTATGTTTTGAAGCCGCAGCGCGGTGGTACAATTTCACGAAGCGAGCCGCCACCGCCAATAAATCTTTAGTCTCCAGTTTCAAACTAAAGATCAGCATACTGTTTCTCCGTCCGTAGCCATTATTTTGAATGCCTTTGATTTGTTCGGAAATTTGTTGTTCCAATTCTATAAACAGCCGTTGTTTTTGGTCGAGGATGTCTTGGATGAAATTAAATTGTTGCTGGTGCATTTTTCCGGCTACGAGCATTAAATAATCGTATACCTGAAAAACGAGCTGTTGCAGTTTTTCGGATTGATTTTTTGAAACCGGCCTCAAACTGTTTTCCACATGAGTACGGCAAGCCCTCACAATCAGGGAAGTAGATTGCAAAATATCCTGTTCCAAATCGTAAACCAATAAATAAATTCGTCCGGCCTCCGTGCCTTCTCCTTCCAATCTTTTGATAGACCGGAAAAGTTTGTTTTTTAGTTCTTCGTTTTGTGCTTTTAATTCTTTGAGGTCTTTTTTGGTTTGTTTCAGTTTTTCCAAATCTTCTTCGAGCAGCCCCATCATGGCATCCTGATATATTTTTGCAATTAACTCCAAATTGTTTCCCACTTTTTCAGCGGTATCGACAATCAGTTGTTCAGAAAGAATTTCGTCACTTTGGTTTTCAAAAGTTTTCAGGCGATTTTTCACCTCCTCTCTCTTTTTATGCAGCCTGAAACTTCGAACAATCAAAAACACCAGCATACCCAGGAGAACCGCAATTGCATAGCCCTGGAAAACAGAAATCAAAAACGCTGCAATGCCCGCTACCACAAAAGCGATGATTGCCGTAGAAAACCAGCCACCAACTACGTTGAGTACGCCTGCTACGCGGTATACGGCACTGTCGCGGCCCCAGGCCCGGTCTGCCAGTGAGGTCCCCATGGCCACCATAAACGAAACATAGGTCGTGGAAAGCGGCAGTTTCAGGGAAGTTGCCAGCGAAATCAGCATGCTCGCCGCAGTCAGGTTGACGGATGCCCTGACCAGGTCAAAGGCCGGTTTGTCGGCCGGGTTTTCTTTATTGATATCGAGCGGCTGAAAACTTTGTTCCGCCTTGTTCAGCCATGCCGCAGGGACCATGCTCTGCATGCCTTTGCCCACTTTCCGGCTGTATCGGACAATGACCTGGGCCAATATATTGGGGGAAAAATTTTCCATCCCTTCGTCCTGCCGGCCCAGGTTGACTTCCGTTTCAGTTACCGATTTCGCTTTGCTGGACAGCCACAAAGTCACGATCATGATGCCGCCGGCCAAAAGGAGCAGATAGGTTTCGGTCTGTACCGGCTGCCCGAGCGATTCCATGGTAAGTCCATCTGGTGCAATTCCACTTCCCGACCAAGTCCTGAATGATTCAAACCCGGCAATCGGCACACCGATGAAATTGACCAGGTCATTACCGGCAAAGGCCATCGCCAAGGAAAAAGTCCCAAACAAAACAATCACCCGCAGAATGTTCACTTTGAAAAATACGTACAAGGATTGCATTAAAATACTCCAAAAAGCCAGTGCGCCCAACAGGAGAAAAACGATGTTGTTGCTGATCCAGTTTACCACTTCGCTCGAAACAAAGGACGCTCCTTTCAGCCCTTTAAAAATCAAAAAATAAGTCAAGAAGGTAAGGGCAATGCCCGACCAGATGCCGCCCACCCATCTAATTCTTTTTTGGTATTGAAAACTAAACAGCAAACGGGACAGATACTGCACGAGCGCACCAATAAAAAAAGCAATCGCCACCGAAGCAAAAATGCCAATAATGATGGTCAGCGCACTGGAAGAATTGATGTAATTGCCCAACGCGCCCAATCCTTCCCCTCCACCCATCACTTTCAGCAATGCCACCGCCACCGCAGCGCCCAGCAGTTCAAAAACGATGGACACCGTCGTGGAAGTCGGCATGCCATACGTGTTGAAAAGATCAAGCAGGAAAATATCCGTCATCATGACTGCCAAAAAAATGACCATGACTTCAGAAAAGAGAAAAAACTCAGGATTGAAAATCCCTTTTCTTGCCACTTCCATCATTCCACTGGAAAATGTTGCGCCGATGAAAATACCAAGACTCGCCACGATCATGATCGTTTTATGGGAGGCAACCTTCGAACCAATGGCAGAATTGAGGAAATTAACAGCGTCGTTACTGACACCTACGATGAGATCGGATATGGCCAGTACAAATAATAAAACGACTATTACCAAAAAATATTCAGGCATGATTTATTGAAATTCTTCTCATTCAAATGCAAGATCTAATGTTGAAATTAGGGCCATTGTATTAACTCAGTTCTAAGTCAGGGTTTAGTTTATGTAAACTGATGAAAGTCATTCTCCGGCCCATGCATGCACTGTTCCGAATAAGTCCGTCAGTAAGTCCCGATTTCCGAAAAATGCCCACAAGCTGAAAAGCCAACCGTTAATTCAACCCTTATGCCCGGCAAGGACGTTTTCGGAAACCTTTCATTTTTACAATTTTGAAAGCAAAATTTCCACCTGTCACTTTCGCCATGAACTGCCAGAACCCCCTGATCCATAGACCTGTGCGATACAGAATTCGAAAATCGTACTTTTCAGAATTCCTTCCCTTTTCCCTACCTTCATCCCTTCAATTTTTCATAAAAAACAAAACAATGAGAATCCTTACCTTCCTGCTTTCCTTCCTTTTCGCAGTCACTTTGCCGGCGCAAAAAGGCGAATCGCCCACCACTCCATTCACTGCCGAAAATTTCAGCGGCCTAAAATTCCGGAGCATCGGCCCAGCCTTTGCCTCTGGCCGCATTGCCGATATTGCCATCCACCCGGAAGACGACAATGTGTGGTACGTAGCGGTCGGTTCAGGAGGGGTTTGGAAAACGAAGAATGCAGGGGTAACCTGGACACCCATTTTTGACGATCAAAGTTGTTATTCGATTGGCTGCGTGACGATCGACGCCAACAACCCGCATGTCATTTGGGTCGGAACAGGCGAGAATGTCGGCGGGCGGCACGTCTCCTATGGCGACGGCATTTACCGAAGTGATGACGGCGGAAAGTCATGGAAAAACATGGGGTTGAAAGAAAGTCAGCATATTTCAAAAATCATCGTCCATCCGGACAACTCCGATGTCGTCTGGGTCGCAGCACAAGGGCCACTCTGGAATAAAGGTGGAGAGAGAGGTCTGTTTAAATCCACCGATGGCGGCACCACCTGGCAAAAGACACTTGGCAACGATGAATGGACCGGCGTAACCGATATTGCCATTGATCCCCGCAACCCGGACCGGCTCTATGCAGCCACCTGGGACCGGCACCGGACGGTGGCCGCTTATATGGGCGGCGGCCCTGGCTCAGGTCTTCACCGGAGTACCGATGGCGGGGAAACCTGGGAGCAATTGAAAAAAGGACTGCCCAAATCGAACATGGCCAAGATCGGGCTCGCCATTTCCCCACAAAAACCTGACGTTCTATATGCAGCCATTGAATTGGATCGGCGGTCCGGAGGCATTTATAAATCCACCGACCGAGGTTCGTCCTGGACGAAACAAAGTGACGCAGTTGCAGGTGCGACCGGGCCACATTACTACCAGGAACTTTATGCGTGTCCACATGAGTTCGACCGCATTTATTTAGTGGATGTACGCATTCAGGTATCAGACGATGGCGGCAAAACAGTCCGCCGTTTGAAGGAGGAGCACAAGCATTCCGACAACCATGCCATTGCATTTAGGGCCGACGACCCCGACTATCTGCTGATCGGTACAGATGGAGGGATTTATGAAAGTTTTGACCTGGCAGAAAACTGGCGTTTCATGAACAACCTTCCCCTTACGCAATACTATAAAGTAGCGGTAGACGACGCCGAACCGTTTTACAATATTTTTGGTGGCACTCAGGATGTCAACACCCATGGCGGCCCTTCCCGCACCGATAACGTACACGGCATCCGCAATGGCGATTGGTACATCACTCTTTTTGGCGATGGCCATCAGCCAGCGACCGAGCCGGGCAACCCAAATATTATTTACTCCGAATGGCAGCAGGGAAACCTTTGCCGCATCGATCAGACAACGGGGGAAATCGTTTACATCAAACCACAGCCTGGCCCCGAGGATCCGCATGAACGGTATAATTGGGACGCACCGATCCTGGTCAGCCCGCACTCCCCTACCCGCTTGTACTTTGCGTCCTATCGCGTATGGCGTTCCGATAACCGGGGCGATTCGTGGACGGCTATCTCCGAAGACCTGACCCGTAACGAGGAACGGTTCGATCTGCCAATCATGGGCAAAAAACAAAGCTGGGACAACCCCTGGGACGTACTCGCTATGTCTGAATACAATACGATCACCTCGTTGGCAGAGTCGCCGTTACAAGAAGGTTTGATTTACGTCGGTACGGACGACGGTCTGGTGCAAGTAACTGAAGATGGTGGTGAAAATTGGCGCAGAATAGAAGTTAGCGGCCTGCGGGGCGTTCCTGACGGGGCGTTCGTAAATGACATCAAAGCGGATTTGTTCGATCCAAATACCGTTTATATTGCGTTGGACAATCACAAATTCGGCGACTTGCAGCCCTATTTGTACCGAAGCAGGGACAAGGGAAAAACCTGGCAGTCCATTCGTTCCAACCTGCCTGACCGCACCCTGGTGTGGCGGATTGTGCAGGACCACGTGAATCCGGACCTGCTGTTCTGTGCTACCGAATTCGGCATCTATTTCAGTCATGTTGCCGGTGAAAAATGGACGAAGCTGACGGGCGGGGTGCCAACGATTTCTTTTCGCGACCTGGCCATTCAACGCCGGGAAAACGATCTGGTGGGTGCGAGTTTTGGCCGTAGCTTTTATGTATTTGATGATTATTCTGTTTTACGGGAAGTTTCTGATGAAACACTGGACACCGAAGGGCGGTTGTTCAGTACTCGCAAGGCGTGGTGGTACATCCCTCGTCCGGGTGTCAGCTTTGGTGGCAAAGGCAACCAGGGAGCTTCCTACTACACAGCTCCCAATCCTGATTTTGGGGCTACGTTCACTTATTATTTAAAAGAAGGCCTGACTACGCAGGCCGAAGCACGTAAGCAAAAAGAAAAAGACATGACGGGCAATATTGCATTCCCGGGTTGGGATGTACTTGATCAGGAGGTCAATCAACCTAAGCCGAAAATATGGTTGACCGTTAAAGACTTGGATGGAAATACGATCCGTCGCCTTCCGGGAAAAACCTCCAAGGGGTTCCATCGCATTTCCTGGAACTTGAGATACCCCAGCCCGCAAGTCATTAAACTAGAACAACCGGGTGGACAAAACAGAAGCGGGGCCAGAGACAATAATAATGGCTTCATGGCACCTCCCGGTACTTATACAGTCACCCTTAGCAAAGAAGAGAACGGACAAGAAACAAAACTGTGGGGCCCCGACCAGTTTGAAGTGGTACCTCTCCGGCAAGGTGCGCTTGTAGGAGTGTCCCCCGATCAAGTCGCTGGGTTTTGGCGGAACATCGAGAAAGTGCAAAGGGATTTTTCTGACCTGACATTGAAAGTTCGTAACGCCCGGAAAAGAGCCACTGCCCTGACCACGGCTGCCAACCGGGTCACTCGTTCCGCCAACGGAAATAACTTTGTTGAAAATGCCGCCGGCATTCACGGCACGTTGCACAAGCTTGAATTTCAACTTTATGGTAGTCCGGCCAAGAGCCCCGTGGGCGAAAAAAGAAAACCGTCCATCGGTGAACGGCTCGGTCACGTAACGACCAGCCGCTCCACGTATGGTCCTACTCCTGCCCATCAGCAAAGCCTGGAGATTGCAAGAAACGAAGTGGATTTGAGGAAAAGTGAACTGGATTCGATTCTCAGGGAATTGGATGATTTGGAGGGAGCGTTGGAAGCAGCCGGGGCACCGAAAGTGGAGCGGCAGTAAATTTGCTTTTCAAGCGGCGTCGGAAGTGTTTTTTGATAAAAACATTTCCGACGCCGCTTGAGAGCATCGAATATTTCTTTTATGAAAAACAATGACATTCTCCGCCGACTCCGCTACGCCTTCGAACTCAACGATGACAAAGTAATGGAACTGTTCGCCTTGGGTGGCTACCAGGCCACTCGCGCGGAAATTAGTGACTGGATGAAAAAAGAGGACGACCCAGCGTTCAAACCGTTGTACGATAAAAACCTCTCTATCCTGCTGAACGGGATGATCATCCATGAACGAGGCGAGCGGGAGGGTGGCCCACCCAAACCAGAAAAAAGCCTGAACAACAACATTGTTTTCAGAAAACTTAAAATTGCCCTCAATATTAAAGTGGAGGAAATTGTGGACATATTGGCACTGGCGGACATGAAAGTCAGCAAACATGAAATCAGTGCATTTTTCCGCAAGCCCGGACAGCGTCAATACCGGGTTTGCCATGATCAGTACCTACGGAATTTCATCTATGGTTTGCAGTTGAAGTATCGAGAAGAGTGAGCATGGAATATCTTTATTCGATGATCCTCACCACTATTCTTTCATCGTCCGGAAAATCCCTTCCGATCACTAAAAACCGGTCATTTCCCAATCCAATGGCCCTTTTGACATTCGCCGGCTTAAAGTTTCGGCTGGAAAGAATCTCCCCATCGGCCAGTGAAAATTCTACCATACCAAATCTACCATCATTAATAAATGCAAAAATGTAGACAAGAAAAATAAAATACGGAAAGCAGGGCAATCAATAAGGCGGTTTGTTTTTTCACTGAAAATAATTTTTGATTTAAATAAAAGGAGCATGTTTTAACAAGTTCAAATATAAGAATCAGGTGCACTGATTGATCTACTTAGGGTCAAACGTTCGCTAAGTTGGCGCCGCAGTCGGCCTATCGGCCACTCGGCGCAGTCTGGGGTCTGAGGGGCCAATCCAATAAAAAAGCCTCTGACCAATTTGTAGTCAAAGGCTTTTTAAAAGGCTATAAATGCTATATTTAAGAAGCTTTATATTTCTTGATGGCCTCCGTCAGCCTGGGCACCACATCAAACAAATCTCCCACTACGCCATAATCCGCTGCTTTGAAAAATGGCGCTTCGGGATCTTTATTGATGACCACTATGGTCTTTGATTGATTGACCCCTGCCAAATGCTGGATCGCTCCTGAGATACCAATGGCGATATATAAATTCGGCTTGATGGCAACTCCTGTCTGACCGACATGTTCGTGGTGAGGGCGCCACCCGGTATCGGCCACCGGGCGTGAACAAGCTGTCGTTGCTCCTAAAGAACCCGCCAACTCTTCAATGATGCCCCAGTTATCAGGCCCCTTCATGCCACGTCCGGCCGAAACGACCAATTCTGCCTCAGGCAGTGGAGCCGTATCACTTTCCTGCAATTTGGTTTCCACTACTTTTATCCTTGGAGCAGGAGTGTCCACATCCATGCTGTCCACTCCAACGGCTGCACCTGTCTCTTCGGGCGGTACTTCGTTTCCGGCCAGTGAAATAACTTTCACATCAGAAGTAATGGCATACTCAGCGGTAGCTTTTCCTGAGAAAACCCCTTTGGTCACCTTCAACGTATTCCCTTCGGCTACCGGTACTGATTTGGCGCCAGCCACAGAACCTGCCTCCAGGCGGGCCGCCAGTCGGCCAAGCAATGATTTCCCCGTTGAAGTATGACTCAGAATGATCACTTTGACGCCGAGTTTTTCAGCCGTATTACCGATGGCCGCTGCATACACCTGGCTGTCGAAAGTGGCCACGTGACCGTTGTTGATATTGTAAACTTTGGTCGCACCATAAACCCCCAGTTGGCCGGCATCCTCCACCGTGCCGATTGTCAGGGCAGCGCATTCGGTACCCAAAACCTGAGCTGTTTTATACCCGTAGGTTACCGCTTCGAAAGCAGCTTTTTTAAACTGACCTTTTATTGCTTCTGCAAAAACTAATATCATGTTGATAATTATGTGGTTTAATGGTTGAATGGCTTTTCATCCATTCAACCATTAATGATTAAACAATTAAATCACTTTGGCCTCCTCGTGGAGCAACCGTACCAGCTCCTCCATGTTTTCCGGATCGACCAGTTTTACACCCGTTTTTTCGCCAGGCAATGAAAAATTGACCGGCGTACTCAAATCAGGAAAGTCGACCGGTTCAACTACCTTGAACGGTTTGGATTTTGCCCGCATGATGCCCATCATATTAGGAATGCGTTGTTCGGCCATACCTTTGGCAGCACTCACGACAAAAGGAGTTTCGACTTGTGAAATTTCAATTCCTCCTTCCACGTCCCTTTCAACAGTGGCAGAACTGCCTTCTATCTCCAGTTTGCTGGCAAAGGAAATATAAGGCAGGTCGAGAAATTCAGCGACCATGGCCCCGACTTCTGAACCATTGTAATCGATGCTTTCTTTTCCACAGAAAACTATGTCATAATTTTCCGCTTTTGCATATTCTGCAATTTGTTTGGCGATGTAAAGAGAACTTTTTGGATTGGTATTCACCCTTACTGCATCAGTGGCGCCAATGGCCAATCCTTTACGGATGGTCTGGTCATTGGAAGGGTCGCCAACGTTGATAATAGTGACCGTACCTCCATTCTTTTCCATCAATTCCACAGCACGTACCAGTGCGTACCATTCATCATAAGGGTTCATGATATAGGAAACACCAGCTGAATTGAACTCAGTACCATCAGCGGAAAAAGATATCTTCGCAGTGGTATCGGGTGTTTTACTTACACAAACAAGTAATTTCATATAGTTGCGATTTTATTTAGTGGCTGATACTCATCGAAAAAAGCCGACAAATACCAGAGGGTTCAATTTTGGCGGCAAATATAGGACACTGTAAAGGAAGTATGGTTCAGCTTTTAGCGAAAATTCGCTAAATTTTGATACTCTGATGACTATTGAAAATATCCACATGGAATTGGGCGTTCAAATGGCTCTATAATTCAGCTCTTCGAGCGTTGGAAAATGTGAATTAGAAATTGGAAATTCAGAAATCGCGAACTGAACCTATTGTCGGTCGACATAATTTAAGAAATTCCTTGATTGCGATCTCTATTTACAAACAAATTCAATTTTTGATTTTCAAATTCCCCCTTATCCACCTAACATCTTTATGAAACAACTAATCCTGGCTTTACTTTTAATCGGAACTGCTTACTGCCCACAAGCACAAACCAATAAAGTGGCTGCCGAAGACCTGGCTCTTATGGAATCTTTGGAAGATACACTTGGCTTGGTTTCTTTTTTGATCGTCAACGACTCCACTCCGGAAAATCGCTTTGCCGCTACCAAAAAAATGATCCCCACTTTGGTGAAAGCACTGAAAATCAAGCATTCATTTTCCTATCCATTTGAACAGCTCAGGGCTGTTTCGATCCAGTACCCCGCAGACAGTACTTTCCGGGTGTTCACCTGGCAGCTTTATGTGGATGCTGAAGACTACCGCTACTATGGGGCCATTCAGATGAATACACCTGAGCTGCAATTAATTCCACTCATTGACCGCACGAAAGAAGTCCAATCGGAGGAACAAGATATCCTGACTCATGACAAATGGTTTGGTGCGCTGTACTATAACATTCATCAATTTGATTCACCCACCGGCCGTCAATACTTAATGTTCGGCTTCAATGGGGACAGTTTCTTTCATAAAAAGAAATTCATCGACGTCCTTTCTTTCAAAAACGGAAAGGCATCTTTTGGTGCGCCGGTATTCATCGAGGAGGATACGATTTCAGGCAGGAGGACGGTTCGTAACCGTATCGTAAAAGAATATTCTGCTGAAACTTCTATCCGTATGAACTACGATGAAACCTTTGAACTCATTATTTACGATCATCTCATCACGGTGGCCGGAAGTTATGGCCAGGGCCCTACCAGTGTTCCGGATGGCTCTTACGAAGGCTACCAGCTGGCGAATGATGGGCTTTGGTATTATGTAGAAAAAGTATTCGACCAGGTATCGGAAGAAGCCCCCAGGCCGGAGCCCGTATTAAATGGAGGCAGTAAAAAAGACATTTTTGGCAAGAAAAAAAATTAAATGGCTGAACGAGCAAGGATTTTTTTCAGACAGATTCTTTGTAAAAAATGGCGGAGACAAGTTTTTGTCTCCGCCATTTTTTATGTTCGTTTTGAAAAATCTGCAAGCAACAAAACCAAACCCTCTACTCTTTATCGCTGACCAATACGCCAAACCCCTTTTCGGTTGTTGTTGATGAAGGTTCCCGGCCGTTGTCCAATAAAGCGCCCCATTTTTCTACCGGAGCGTTCAACGTATCGAAGCCATCGCCGTTTGCCCAATTACTGATCTGTGCAATGAGTGCCCTTTCAAGGCGGTTGGAAGCTTTTTGAAATGCCTGCTCATACTCTTTCCACTCACTGCCAGAAGGCATACTCGTTTTGAAAACAGGAGTAGCTGGATCGAATTCAGAGTAGAGTTCCATCTGGATCAGCAGAACGCCTTCCCTGGCATGAACTTCCGGGTAAAACTCCATGTGGTAGGATTTAACGTGGTCAACTTTCCCGGCCGAAGCCGGACGGAAAAATTCCATGCCCCTGGCTAATGCCTCCATCGCCTCTTTTTCAAATTGTTGGGCATTGAATTTTTTCGCTTTGGGAGGTTTCCCGGAGAGAGGGTTAATGTGCATAGTTGTTTTCATGGTAGCCCTGCCAATATTCCAGGTTAATGCTGTCGGCCCGTTTTGTTCCATAGTGTTCGGCTGCACGGCTCCTTTGCTTTCCACAAAGGAGGACAGACTGTTTACATCGTTGTACCTTCCATTAAAAAGGATATTTTCATTTCCTTCCCGGTAAAAAATTGCTGGTGTGTAGGCAACCTCGATCGGTGCGCCATCGCTGGCGTCTACAATTTTTAGATTTAAATCGTTGTGCTGGGCGATCTCTTTGATCTCCGGCAGTGCATGTCTTTTGAAGTCTTGGGAAACAGAACGGCCATCCTGAACAAAAACGATCAATTGTCCTTTTGTCTGGGCATTCAAAGTGCATGACAGAGCCACG
Organism: Bacteroidota bacterium; assembly: GCA_039819485.1. Taxonomy (GTDB): domain Bacteria; phylum Bacteroidota; class Bacteroidia; order Chitinophagales; family Saprospiraceae; genus UBA6168. Next base: position 25,086 of record JBCBRY010000067.1, read on the forward strand.
AAGCCTGTCATCAGTAAGCTGATGATAACTCTCATGATTAAGATTTTTAAACGTCGGTTTCTAAAAGGCTGTTGGCAAATTCAGACTTTGGTTGGCTATTAGGATACAGGGACATAAACCAACCATCATCAGCCAGCAGCTAATGGATTTCAAAAAAATAAAAATGTCAGAAAATTAGTCTTATAGGGAATTTTGAAATTAACAGTTACCCGTAATGGGTGAAGGGCGCTTAAGGTAGATGGTAAACGACACATTAAGGTCGTTTCTTATGTGTATGTTCGGCCACTACTGTTAAAATTTCGCTAAGGATAAAAAATGGGGAAGAATCTTTCGCACTGCAAAAATGGCAAATTTCTCTCCAAACATAAAAGTTTTTAATATTTTTTTTGAAAATAAAGTGAGGGGTCACTAAATAGGTTATACAACATAAATTTTGAGCGAATATGAACGCACAAAATGGAATTTTGCAACCCCTGCAAAATAAGAAAAGCGGCACCGGAATGGTCCGGTGCCGCTCATGATTTCTTATGCAATTAAAATCAAGGCAAAAATACCACAAACTCCACCCTCCGATTCTCCAACTTGCCTTTTTCTGTGTTGTTATCGGCTATCGGCTGTGTCTCGCCATAACCTTTATAGGTCATCTTTTTTTCATCGATCCCCTGTGCCAGCATGTATTCGTAACATGATTTGGCCCGCTCCTCGGAAAGGATCCGATTGCTTTCATTGTTGCCTACATTATCAGTATGCCCACCGATTTGCAAGTTATAACGAGGGTATTTCATCATAATCTGGGCGATCTTGCTCAGGTTTCGATAAGAGGAAGCTTTCAGCGTCGCCTTGCCGGTTTCAAAATTGATGTCCTTGGTTGCAATACGTAAAAACTCCTTTTCCTCTTCCGTCAGATCAGGGCAACCTTCCCGTGTGCCTTTTTCACCTGGGCACTTATCAAAAGGATCGCCAAAGCCATCTCCGTCTTCATCAGGGCAGCCCTTCGCAGCAGCTACACCTGCCTCATCCGGACAGAGGTCGTCGGCATCTTCCACGCCGTCGTTGTCACGGTCTCTGATAGGACAGCCATTTCTGTCGGCCAATCCAGACTCATCGGGGCAACGGTCAAGGCGGTCGGGAATACCATCGTTGTCTCGGTCTGGGCAGCCGAGCAGTTCAACGCTACCTTTACTATTGGGACATTCGTCTTCACTGTCTTCAACACCATCCCCGTCGGTATCAATGAACGGACAACCGTCCCGGTTTGGGTCACCAGCCATATTAGGGCATTTATCACTCCGGTCGGGTACGCCATCTCCATCCACATCGGGGCAGCCTTTAGCACTGGCAAAACCGGGTGTATCCGGGCATTCATCTTTTGCATCGCCAATACCATCCCCGTCTTTGTCAGGGCAGCCATTGGTAGCTGCTTTACCGGCGATTGTCGGGCAATCATCAACGGCATCCTGTATGCCGTCACCATCTGTGTCTTTTGGGGGACAGCCATTATTGGTTGGGAGGCCAGCCTCCAAGGGGCACTTATCGTCCTTGTCGGCAACGAGATCGCCATCGGCATCGGGGCAACCAAACAAGGTAATTTCCCCTGAAATTTTTGGGCACTGGTCTTTGTCGTCAGTTACGCCATCCCCATCTGTATCAATGGTGTTTGCATTTTCACCGGGACAGCCAGCATTGGAAAGAATGCCTGGCACATCAGGGCATTTGTCATCAACGTCTGCAACACCATCCGCATCGCGGTCTCCAGGTGAAGGACAACCTTTATTGGCAGCAGAGCCTTTGACCGTCGGGCAATCATCTTCTCCGTTCGGGACTCCGTCTTCATCAGTATCCGGGCATCCAAACGCCAAAGCCAACCCCTTTTCATCCGGACAGCGGTCCTGCTCATCAGGAATACCATCGTTGTCAGCATCCAAAGGGCCTGGAGGACGGGGTTGGGCCTGGAGGCGATAGTACCATCCTATCCCCAATTGCAGGTTATCTCTATCTGTTTCAAAAGCTTTTCGATATTCAAGCTGACCAGTAACATAGGAGTTGTTGCCGACTTTAAAATTACAGCCCAGCCCCACTGGCACTGCCGCATGGTTTTGAAATTCGTCAAACACGATCCCCAAACCAGCAAAGGCATAAGGTACAATAGGAGAAGAATGGCTTGTAAAACGGTACTGCCCTATCGCATCCAAACTTACGAAAGTGCTTTTTTCTTCATCGCCGGGCAGGTCGGCCACTCCAATCTTTGCAGGAATGCCAACGGCCCAATTGCCTTTTAGCTCCCGCAAATAGGCCAGCTCAAGGCCATTAGAGGCTTTGAATCCGTCGACAGAGTTAGGAGTGCTGTAATCTAGGAAAAGGACTTTGGCCGCAAGGCCATGGAAAGGAGCATTAACTTCTACGTCCTGGGATTGGATTAAATCGGTTTTTAACAGGCAGATCAGCAGAATAATGCCTGCGAACAATTTTTTAGTCATGTTAAAATGTTTCGGGATATGTAATCGGTTTTCTTTAGCTGGAAATAGGAGACCCGAATTTTACCGTGTGTGTACGTTCCATAAAGCACTGGGTTGCAATTCCCATCAGCTATTTTATTGGGTAAAAATAGGAATATTGATGGTTGATTGGTTGAATGCTCAATTGGTTTTTTCCACAACCGCTCGCATTTCCTTACATGAAGCGCTGCCATTCAACCAATTCACCTAAAATTAATATTAATTATTTGTCAAATGCTCCGCAATCTTTCTACCTTTGGCAAACATTATGATATTGTAAAGTTGTAATTCCCTTGAACTAACTCACCTTAGCTATTTCAGCATTTTTCATTCTTTTTTTGAAACAATGTAACAGGGAATTCCTTCTGGACATACTCATACCTCTCCCGCTTACCGATTACCTAAAGTACATCTTTGCAATCCTGGATTGCTTCTTGGTCTCTACCACGAAACACAAATAACCTTTTTCTTTTCGAAAACCTGATATAACAAATTATGAAAGATCTCATGAAAATTTACACTTTAATGATTCTGGCATTGGTGGCTTTGAGCCCATTGACCGCTGATGCTCAGATTGACCTTCCTAATAATTGTGGTTCGACCACAGTTGACTTCAGCGGTTTTGCAGGAACTGGCTTTACTCCCACTCCCGGAGCAGGACAACTGGATTCCGATACCTGGTCTACTTCCGGATTTGGTGACAATGTACCTTTTGGAGGTACTGGTACTTCCGGTGATCCAGCCCGTGGCACTACCACTGGTGGAGTCACCACCGGAGGAGTTTATTCACTAAATAACGGAGGTGATGCAGCTCTTTGGATTCAATCGGCGGGTTCTGATTTCACGCCAGGAGACATTAAGCTAAAATCCTGTAACACCTCCGGCAGTGATGTTGCAGATGTAGACATTAGCTACGACATCGTCTACCTCAATGATCAACCAAGAGCAAATTCCCTGAATTTTGCCTACTCCCTGGACGATGTTACTTATGTTCCCGTTCCTGCACTGGATTTTATCACACCTGAAGCTTCAGATGCACTTGGCATTCAAACAGAGCCTCGTATGACTACCCTTGCAGGCGTCAATATTCCTAACGGAATGTGTATTTTCTTCCGCTGGAGTGGAGATGATGTGAGTGGGGGAGGAAGTCGTGACGAATACGGTATCGATAACATTACTTTCTGTGCCGCAGGAGGTATTGTTCCACCACCGCCGCCACCACCACCGACTGGCACCTCTCTTTGTATTGCTTCGGACGATTTCGATACCCCGACCAATCTTCTTGGCAGAACCATCACTGTAGATCAGCCATTCATGACATTGGGTGATTTATGGGGCATATCCAGTTCATTTACTGATGATCCTATAAATGCTCCTTTCGCAATTATTGATGACTCTAAATTGAATTGTGCCAACTTTTTTGCAAATGATGTTAGCGGAGTTATCCCGTGTGATTATGGAAACAGGTTCTTTGGTATGGTTGACACCGAGAACAATGACAACATGGGCCCCGTATCCGCGGAATGGGAATTTGATGTGTCCAGTGCTATCAATCTGACCTCCGTCGATATTTTCATGGGTGCAATGGGTGACTTTGAGTCTGACGATATATTTACCTGGTCATACTCAATTGATGGCAGCCCTTTCACCACTATCTTCACTTTGTTCGCCAATGAGAGCATAGATGATTTTGAATACATCATGGCTGACGGAGATACTGTAGCATTAAATGACCCAATGACAGTTGACGGAACCATCCTCACGAATAACCTGACCAAATTCAATGCTACTATAAATGGTGCTGGTAGCATATTGACGCTGCGAGTCGAAGGTATGGGCAACGGTGGAACCGAAGCAATAGCCTGGGATAACATTTGCATCAATGGCCTCTCTGCTGGATCGGCCGTTCCAACTATGAGCGAGTGGGGCATGTTCCTCTTCGCCCTGATCATGATTTCTTTTGGAGTTGTCTTCCTTTTCAATGCTCAACGCAAACTGGCAATGAGTGGTACAGGCACTTACAGTGCTTCTACTAATTTCCGTCGGTTCCCCTTGGATAAAGAAGTTTTCAAATCTTCCATGAAGCACGCGGCCGGCTTAGCTGTTGTTGGCTTTGGTTTCATTTTCCTCGTATGGGGCGAAATCGTTCCTGCGGACCTGATCGGTATGGCATTGACGATCCCAGTGGTTGCTTATTTGATCCATATGGTAAAACTATTCGGTCAAAAATAAAAGGTTGGTTCTTTGACCAACACAACTATCCCGTTAAAGGCAAATGCTTTTAACGGGATTTTTTTTGAAAGATCAACAGCAATCTGCAAACCCATTCCTTTTTCAACCGTATACCCTTTACTTATTTTTGCCTAAACATCGAATACAATCATGGCCAAAAAGAAAAAACAAAAAATACAGACTCCAAAAAAAAAGGAAACAACGAAGGCTGCGAAAGGTCCTGGCTTTGTGGAAAAGTCCTTGACATCGATTAAAGATTATTGGAATCAGAAATCGCCGGTGCTTAAATTCTTGATCGGTTTTGCCACCTGCATGATTATTTTTTATTTGATTTATTTATCACCTTTTTTTGTTGAAAATATTGGAAAACCAATCCTCACAGGGCAAGCAAAGATCAGTAGTTTTATTTTAAATATTTTTGGGCAAGATACTACTGCGAGCAAAGACATCATCAGCAGTTCCGAATACACCATCAGCATTAAAAATGGTTGTGATGGGTTGGAAACACTGGCTATCATGCTAAGTGGAATTGTTGTCTTTCCGATTTCTTTCCGGTTAAAATGGCCCGGACTATTATACGGAACAATTGCCCTGATGGTCCTTAATTTTTTCCGTATCGTAGCGTTATTTTTTGTTGGTAAAAACTTTTCACAAAATGTTTTCGACATTTTACATGAGCAGGGAGGGTTTGTCATATTTACCGTGCTTGGTGTTTTTCTTTGGATCATCTGGGCCAACTGGGCCCTCAATAAAAATGTCGAAAATTCTATTCCGCAAACCAGCCCAACTGAATCATGAAAAAATATTCTTCCCTCCTAAAATATTTCGGCTTTTTTATGCTGTTGTATTTATTGCTGTTCTTTTTATTTTCAACAACCCCCGTGGCTTCAGTAATCAACAACACTTACCGGTCTGTCACAACACCTGTACTGGAAAGCATTTTCCCAAAAGCTTATTTAAAACTGGAAAAAGATTCACCACCAGAATCAGACATATATACTATCAGAGCTGTGTTTACCAGCAAAGCTTTAATTGAAGAGGCTCAACAGGCAGCCCGCCAGCAGGGCAGTAAAAAAGTAGATTTAAAAGCGCAGGAATACGATCTTTATTTACATCGGTTATTTACCAGCTTTTTTTTATTTTTAATAAGTTTAATAATTATTACACCGATTAACTGGAAGCAAAAATTATTGGCCATATTGACTGGGTCGATTTTATTTTATGGCTATACTGTATTTAAAATCTATATTTTTCTTGCTGACCTTTTTAATCGTTCAGGTCTGGACATTTACTCTTTGAGCGATACTGGAGGCAGCATTGTCCAGGGTATTTCATACGTCATCAAATCATTGGGAACCAGTGCATTGGTCGTAGTGATCATTTGGATATTGACCGCTTTTAGAAAAAGTAATTGGAAAGAAATTCTTAAAAAAGTTGGAGAGCAAAGCAATTAGAATTTTTAACTAAAATCTTTTTTCGATAATTGACCAAGGTCTATCTATCATTAATTTTAATAAAGAAGTTGTTTAAAATAAAAAAAGGAAGCACTAAAAGTGCTTCCTTTTTTTATTATCCGAAAAATCACTTATTACAGGTTAGCTTTTTTTACGTAATAAAATTCAGTTGCGATTCTAAAATCGGCTTTCTCCATATTTTCAAATTTCACTTCACCTTGTTTTCCTGCTACCGGATAAATAGTTTTGAAATTACCATCCGCCCCAACTTTAACCGGCATATCAAAACCGTCAACATTGGCAAACCAGGTATATTGAACGACGAGATCTTTTCCCTTTTGTTTTAATTTATATGCCAGCCTGGGAAGTGCGGCGTGAAAAAGATATTGTTCAAAAAACTTTGAATAATCTTTTTCAAAAAAATCACTTACAAAAGTTAAAAATTCATCCGTAGTCGTTGTGGTAAATTTAAATTTATCATAATAGCTCCTGAGAAATTTAAACCATTTTTCATCGTCATCCACAACATGGCGAAAAGTGTGCAACATCCAGGAGCCTTTAAAATAATGGTCGCTGCCCGTCCAATCGTCCCAGTTGACATCCCGCGGCCCAACCATTGGCTCTATGTTGCGGATAAATCCTTTTTGCCCATCGAGGTACCGAAGCGCATCTTTATAACTGTAAATACATTCAACGTACAGTGCCTCCATATAAGTCGTAAAGGATTCGTGAATCCACATATCGCAATGATCCCTGGTGCTGACCGCATTGCCAAAATATTCATGGCCACTCTCATGAATGATTAGAAAGTCCCAATCCATGTCCCTTGGAATCATGCCACCTAAATATCCACGCATATAATTGTTGCCATAAGCAATCCCACTCTGGTGCTCCATGCCCAGGTATGGTGTTTCGATCAAAGCATAACCATCATTCCAAAAAGGGTATTTTCCAAAGTATTTTTCAAAACAGGAAAGCATCGGTTTCACTTGTTCAAAATGTACTTTGGCTTTATCCAGATTATAGTCCAGCACGTAAAAATCAAGGTCCAGTGATTCACCATCTTTGGCGATATAAGTATCAGAGAAATGGGCATAATGCCCAATATTAATGGATACGTTATAATTATTGATCGGATACGAAACAAACCAATCCCACAAAGTATAGCCGGGGTAATAGGGTTCTTTTTTACGGAGGTTGCCGTTGGCAATACACATGAGATCATCTGGCACGGCTACTCTTATGGACATACTGTCTGGTTCGTCTGAAAGATGGTCTTTATTGGGCCACCACAGGCTTGCCCCGTCCCCTTCGCAGGCCACACCGACCCACGGACGAACCTGGTTATCTTTTTCCCAGACAAATCCACCATCCCAGGGAGGGTTATTGGCGGCCGTCGGAAAACCTTCGTAATAGACGCGGATGGTGGAACTTTCGCCTTTTTTAAACGGTATGGGAAACCGAATAAAGACCGCATCAAACAAACGGTTGTAGGTAACCGGCATACTGAAAACCGAAATTTCACTGATTTCCATGTTTTTATACAGATCCACCTGCATCACATCAAAATCTTCAATGACATCAAAATGAATATCCACATATCCTTTGATGAACTGTTTTTGAATATCAACTGCGATATTCAGGTCGTAATAAGTCACATCATAGCAGGTGCGCTCTTTGGAGAGACTGCCTCTTAGGGTATCGGCTTTGGTAAAATTAAACTTCTTGAAATAGTCATTTTGCCCGGTCAACCCATTTGCTAAGAAAAGAAGTACAAAAACTCCCAAAAGCAATTTTTTCATATTAAAAAACTGATTTACAATCATTTACAGTAAGAAATATTTTTAACTAAATTTGTGCGATATTCACAAAGCGGGGAAAATTAAACATTTTTGACTGCTTAATTTATTCATCGAATCAATGTTGTCCTGATGCCTTTCACTACGAGCACCCTAATATTGATGAAAATTAACCGATGAATTCATAAAGTTTTGAAATACCCATTTGAATAATTCTCTACCATATTCGTTTTGATTTTTTCGATTTTGGGCAGATTGAACTCAACCGCCTGGTATCACTTGATTTTTTCAGACCTGAAAATCAAATTTTCAAAAATTTATGGTAATGGATTTAATAATACAGTCATGAATATTGACGTCGCAAAAGCAATAAAGGAACTATTATTCACCAACGATGCTGTCATCTTGCCGGGCCTTGGAGGATTTACGAGCAGTCCTGTATCCGCCGTGGTGGATTATGTCCAGGGATCCGTTCAGCCCCCTTCCAAAAAACTTGAATTCAACCCTAACCTGGTTATTAACGACGGTATCCTGGTAAATCATATTCAAAGTAGCGAGGTCATCACTGCACAGGAAGCTACTGTGGCCATCGACAATTATGTTGCCGGAATCAAAGAATCACTGGAACAGCGGGAAATTGTCGATATCCCTGAAGTAGGAAGACTTTACAAGGACTATGAACAGAAAGTCCGTTTCATGCCTGATAATACCAATTTTGAAATCGGTTCATTCGGCTTGCCACCTGTGCAGTTTAATCCAATAGTTCGTCAAAAAAATCAGGGAAACGCAGAAACTACCCCGGTCCGTAAGGCTCGTCCATCAGATCCACTTCCGGTCAGTCCAATTGTGGTTGAAGATAAGGGATGGGCAGAAAAAGCCTTGCCCTGGTTAATTGCAGTGGCGGCCGTGCTATTGGCCTTTTCTCTATTTATGTGGCTGAATGACTCCACGAGTGAGCAGCAAGCAGATGTACCCCAAGCCAGAGTCAATGTTAAACCAACTCAGGAAAATACAGCTTCAGAATCAGGTTCAGATACCAATACAGACAATATAATGACTGAGGATGAAACAACTAATACCAACCAGGATCAGGCAGGTTCGCATCAAAACGATACGGAGGAAGACACTCCTGGTCGACCGTCGAATAGTACTACTCCTGATGAAAGCATAAATTCCATTCCACCTAGCTCCCAAAATGAAGTGAAAAATATTTTTGTTGTCATCCACAGCTTTGGAAGTGCAAATAATGCCCGAAAATTTGCAAGGGAGCTGGAAAATGCAGGCTATACGCCTACCACCAAAGAAAGGGGCGGACTGAAAAGGGTTGGAGTTGAAGTACCAGAAACCCGAGCCAATGAAATTGATGAACTGATCAAAGAACTGGGCCGCAAGTTTAAATCATCTCCGGTAGCAGTCGACTATTAGCCAATTGAATATGAAAAAAATCGGGCTTCTCTCGGATACCCATAGTTATCTGGATAAAACGCTTCTCACTCATTTCGCCGAGTGCGATGAAATATGGCATGCCGGTGATATCGGTGCACCGTCCGTAGCCGACCAACTGGAAAATTTCAAACCTTTCAGGGCTGTCTTTGGTAATATCGATGGAGCTGCCATCCGCCGCCGCTACCCAGAACACCTTCGCTTTGAAATCGAGGGGCTGGATGTATGGATAACTCATATTGGTGGTTACCCGGAAAAGTACAATGTGAGGGTCCGGGAAGAGATAAGAGCCAATCCGCCAGGATTATTCATTTGTGGGCACTCACACATCTTAAAAGCTATTCCGGACAAAAAACTCAACTTGATCCATTTAAACCCAGGTGCGTGTGGCAAGGAAGGGTTTCATAAAATGCGCACGGCCATGCGTTTTGAAATCGAAGAAGGTCGAATCCAGCAATTGGAAGTAATCGAATTAGGGCTACGGGGACGTTTGAAGCATAAATAGTAATTGGAGCCACACCCGGCCGAAAACTGCGATTTGGTACAACAACAAACGGAATCAGCCCCGTCGGGTTGATTCCGTTTGGAATATTTGGCAAATGCATTACCGAGAGGTAGTGAGTAAAGCCTTTACCTTAAAGAATTATTTGAAATAAGATTTTAAATCAACTAAAATTACCAACTCATGTCATCCTCTTCCTCGATCTCGCCGCTACCACCATCGGAGGTATCATCGGAGCTTGAGGTATTGCCGTCGCCCGCAGTTGCTTCTGCATCCTCAGCGGCCCTTCTTGCCTCCCATTCTGCTTGACGGCGATCAAACTCCTCGTAGTCATAGTCCGGCATCAATTCAGTTTTGACGTAATTGATAACTTCTTCAAGGCTATCCTTGAATCGGTTGAAATCTTCTTTGTATAAAAAGATTTTGTGCCTTTCATAACCATTACCGTGAAACTTCTTGGTACTTTCAGTTAGCGTCAAATAATAGTCGTCGCCTTTCGTCCTGCGCACATCAAAAAAGTAGGTCCTACGTTTTCCTGCTCTGACCTTCTTTGAATATACGCTCTCAAATCTTCTGTCTTTTTCCACTTGTTTAAAGAATATTTGGTGAATAATAATAGAGCTTGCCTAAGTTCTTATTATAAGATTTTCTATTTAGGCAGAACAAAAGTAGTATTTTGGATTAAATATCAAAATTGTGACGTGTTTTTGTAGTTAATTTGTTCGGGATGTATAGAAATAAACGCTTTTACGGCCTTTTTCGAGAATGATTTAATTAAAAAACATATACCCTACTCTATCGTGGTTTCTTCTGCAATTTGCTTTTCAAACTGCTCGCGGTAATAGCCGTCCTTTTGCAGTAGTTGCTCATGAGTGCCTTCCTGCACTATTTGGCCGTCGTCCAGAATGATGATTTTATCAAAATTCAATAAAGAATAGATCCTGTGCGTGATGATGATGGCCGTTTTGTCCGCCAGGTTTTCACGCAGGTATCCCAGAATCTGTTTTTCCGTGTTGGTATCAACTGCACTCAAACAATCATCCAGGATAACAATATCCGGTTCTTTGATCAGTGCCCTTGCAATAGAAACCCTTTGTTTTTGACCACCTGACAGGGTAACGCCCCGCTCCCCTACCATGGTGTCGTACCCTTCTGGCAATTCAGCCAGTTCATTATGGATAGCGGCATATTTTGTGAACTGTTCTATTTCATCCTGGGAAGCATCTGGTTTTCCAAACCGGACATTATTTGAAATGGTGTCAGAAAACAGGAATACATCCTGGGGCACATAACCGATAGAAGTCCTAAGATTGGACAAATCATGTTCCCTTATCTCCCTTCCGTCAATGAGTACCTGGCCTTCATTTGCATCATACATCCGTACCAACAAATCACCGACTGTTGATTTTCCGCTTCCCGTTCGGCCGATGATGGCCATCTTTTGCCCAGGCCGTAGGGAGAAACTAAGATTTTTCAGGGCTTTCGTACCGGTATGGGGATAAGTAAAACTTACATCCTTAAATTCTATACTGCCTTTTAAACCTAAATGCTTTTGTTCCTCTTGTACTGGATTGATGATCTGCGGTTCAATATTCAAGAACTCATTGATTCTTTTTTGAGAAGCGGATGCCTGCTGAATGATCGAACTGATCCAACCCAATGCCGTGACAGGCCACGTGAGCATATTGACATATATGATAAACTCAGCAATGTTGCCCGTCGTAATGTTGCCTTTAGCGACCTGGATCCCCCCAAAGTAAACGGTGATAATGGTACTTAGGCCAATCAATACCAACATCGTAGGGTGAAAAAATGCATTCACCCGCGCCAGCGACAAAGAGCGATCCATGTACACCTGTGTTTCTTCTTTGAAATATTCATTCATGGGTTTTTCCTGCACGTAAGATTTCACCACGCGAATCCCCGAATAAACCTCTTGTGTAATGCTGGTCAGATGTGATAACTGCCGTTGTATTTTTTCACTCCTTTGATGAATCAAATAACTGACATAATAAATGGAAAGGGACAAAACCGGCAACGGCGCCAAACAGTACAGTGTCAGTTCGGGGCTCACCCGCAACATTGAATAGATAACCAAGCTGAACAGGGCCACCAAATTGATTCCGTATAACAAGGCTGGCCCCAAGTACATTCTGACTTTTGAAACATCCTCAACAATTCTGGCCATTAAATCACCGGTGCTGTTTGTTTTGTAAAATGATAAATGCAGCTTTTCATAATGGTCAAATATTTCCTTTTTCAGATCATATTCAATCAAACGGGACATTACAATGACCGTCTGCCGAACCATAAACAAAAAGCTTCCCATGAGGAGCGCCAACCCGACCACCAGGAGCCCAAAAAACAATAAAACTTTTCCAAAATAGGCAAACACTTCTTTTTGCAGGTCAAAACCTTCATACATGCGGTACATAGCGATGTTGTCTATCACCATATCGAGGGCCTGCCGGATGACCTGTGGCTGAAGGGATAAAAAATAATTGGAAATGAAAATGAATAATATACCCAATCCAAAGCGGAAGCGGTACTTGTAGAAAAACTTGTTGAGATAATAAAGGTGGCGCATCTAATAATTCGTCTGTCAGTATTTCGGTATTTCTCTGTCAGACAAGCGTTTAATTGTGAATTGCAAATACAAAGTAACAGATAAGTTGGAGTTTAGTTACCGAGAAAGACTACCTGATTGTAAAAAAACTTCATGCACTGATTAAACTCACTCATAAACTTGAAAAAATACATGCCAAATAAAATTTGGTAAGCGCAATTATAAAAATAACTTTGCGCCTTGATAAAGGGTTATTGGTTTCGGGTTTTTGCTTCTTGGTTCTTGGTTACCACACCAAAAACTAAAAACCAAAAACCAAAAACCAAGACTCAAAAACCAATATACATGCACCGCGAAATTCACCACTGGCACAGCCCATCTTTGAACAAACACATGGAGCTGGTCATGTACGGCCACTATGGATTTTCTCTTCTTTTGTTGCCCACGGCCGCAGCAGATTACCTTGAGTATGAACGTTTTCAGATGATTGATGCGATCAGCGAGCACATCAATGCCGGAAAATGTAAGGTTTTCTCGATAAACAGCATCAACTCTGAAAGTTGGCTCAACAACAACATGCATCCCCGTCATAAGAGTATTCGCCACCAACAGTTCAATGAATATGTATACCGGGAGGTTGTCCCTTTCATAAAAAGCAAGTCTAGCAACGAAACTCCGATCTACGTATCTGGTGCTTCACTGGGGGCCTTGCACTCCGCTAACCTATACTTCAAGAGGCCCGACCTTCTTGACGGAGTCATTGCGATGAGCGGAGTGTACGACTTGCAGGAATATACCAAAGGCTACTATGACGAAGATGTTTATTTCAATTCCCCAATTTCATACATACCCAATTTGAACGACGACTACTATTTGCCCACCCTGCGACGAGCCAACCACATCCATATACTGGCTGGATCGGGTGCCTATGAAAGCCCGGATGCATCCAGGCGATTTTCAGAGGTACTAAACGGCAAGGGCATCCCACATGAATTGGATATCTGGGGCCACGACATGCGCCATGACTGGCCAACCTGGCGCGCCATGCTGCCCTACTATTTAAAAACGAGATTTTAATACAATGAAGAATGAAAAATGAGATTAATCATGTGTTTCATTCTTCATTTTTCATTCTTCATTCTTCATTTTTCATTCTTCATTTAAACCAACCATGCAAAACCGAATTGTGACGCTGGACGAATTCATCATCCACCGTCAAAAAGAACATCCATTTGCCACCGGTGAACTCACCGGACTGCTTCGTGATATTGGCGTCGCGGCCAAAATTGTCAACCGGGAAGTCAACAAAGCTGGACTGCTTAACATTCTCGGTGCGGCTGGCTCTGAAAACGTACAGGGAGAGCAGGTGCAGAAACTGGACCTCTATGCGAATGATAAACTCATCGAAATGCTACGAAATAGCGGAGAATGTGCCGGTATTGCATCCGAAGAGAACGAAGAGTTTATCCCTATCCCGCCCGTTGATGGAAAGGAAAGCAAGTACCTGGTCGTTATGGATCCGTTGGACGGATCGTCCAACATCGATGTAAACGTTTCGGTAGGAACCATTTTTGGCATCTATCGTCGGAAAAGCGACCCGGCAGGCCCTTGCAATCAGGAAGATTTTCTGCAAAAAGGAAAAGACTTGGTTGCGGCAGGTTACGTCCTCTATGGCACTTCCACCATTTTGGTATACTCGACGGGGCGTGGCGTAAATGGCTTTACACTCGATCCGACTATCGGGGAATTTTGCCTTTCCCACCAAGACGTAAAAATCCCTGCAAATGGGTCTTCCTATTCTGTAAATCAAGGATATTATCTAAAATTTGACGTAGAGATGCGCCGCTATATCGATCAGTGTTCCGATTCCAATTTCGGCCTGCGTTATATTGGATCAATGGTGTCGGACATACACCGCATCCTTTTCAAAGGAGGGATTTTTCTTTATCCGAATACCCGAAAATACCCAAAAGGCAAACTGCGTTTACTCTATGAGTGCAACCCGCTCGGGTTCATTGTCGAGCAGGCAGGTGGCAAAGCCATCAATTGTGCCTTGGAACGCATTCTCGACATCGAGCCAACCGATCTGCACCAACGGGAAACCATCGCCATCGGCTCACCGGAAATGGTCGACGAGATGAAAGCTTTCGTGAAAAAATACAGCGTTTAACTGAAATCTATTGCAGCGTCGACATTTATCAAAATGCCTTTTTTGGTGAGGTATATATCTCCGCAAAACACAAACTTTTTCAGTTCGATAAACATTTTATTTAAAAACATAAAGTATTATGAAATCACTGCTCCTCTTGCTTTGCTTCTCCGTTTTGTTGTCGTGCCAACAAGAAAACCTGCCGGTAGAAATCGCTCCGTCTTCCATCTTTGTAATTGTCGAAGACAACCCTGCTTTTCCTGGCTGTGAAAACATTTCCATAAAGGCAGAAAAACAAGCGTGTTCTGTTGAGAAATTAAACGCCTTCATTTATGAAAACCTTAAATATCCTCTAGCCGCAAAACTGGCCGGAATTGAAGGGACAGTCACGTTAAAGTTCATCGTCAACACAGACGGAAGTATTTCAAATGAAGAAATAATTCGGGATATCGGCTATGATTGCGGTGAAGAAGCACTGCGGATCGTCAGACTCATGCCTCCCTGGATACCTGGCCTGCAGCGGGGTGAACCCGTCCGCGTACAAAAAAACATCCAGGTATTCTTTCAACTCTAACCATCCGAGGCAGCCTCACCAAATCAAAACCCAACAAATTCTCGGTTTCGTAAAAAAATCGGCGGGCTACTTACTTTCATCACCTCCACTCTGCTACCTTTGCGCCATGAGCAAAGGAAGAGTAATAATGAAGCCCAAACGGTTTGCCATGACAATGGACCGCCTTTGCCATCAATTGATTGAAAACTACGATTCCTTCCAAAATACAAGTATAATCGGCATTCAGCCAAGAGGCGTAATGCTCGCCAGCCGAATCCACCAACGTTTGCTCGAAATTACTGGGGCGCCTTTGATTCGCTACGGTAAATTGGACATCACCTTCTACCGGGACGATTTTCGGCAAAGGGTAAAACCGCTGCGGGCCAGTACCACTGAAATGGAATTCATCGTTGAAGACAGTAATGTAATCCTCATTGATGACGTGCTGTACACTGGCAGAACGGTCCAGGCAGCCCTTACCGCCATCCAGCATTATGGACGTGCCAAAAAGGTAGAACTGCTCTCATTGATAGACCGGCAGTTCAACCGGGACCTGCCCATCAAGGCTGATTACGTTGGTATGCAGGTAGACGCCCTGGACGAAGCCTACGTCAAAGTGGAATGGAGAGAAACGGAAGGAAAGGACCGGGTTTTGATTTTTCCACATAAAAAAACGGCCGACGATTAACGGTAGACGGTGGGCAGCCGTCTTTTTCCTCCGTCCACCGTCCACCGTCAGCCGTCAACCGTCTTGATAATGTCAGCAACTCAACTCAGCACGAAACACTTATTGGGGATCAAATACCTCACAGAGGCAGATATCCATCTCATTTTTGAAACCGCTGATGAATTTAAGGAAGTCATCAACCGACCGATCAAAAAAGTACCTTCCTTGCGGGACATCACCGTAGCGAACATGTTTTTTGAAAACTCAACCCGCACTCGAATTTCCTTTGAATTGGCTGAAAAACGCCTCTCTGCCGACATTGTAAACTTCTCGGCATCTGCCTCTTCCGTCAAAAAAGGCGAGACCCTGCTCGATACCGTCAACAACGTACTTTCCATGAAGGTAGATATGGTCGTCATGCGACATCCTGCCCCCGGTGCCCACCATTTTTTAGCCAGACATATCGATGCAAATATTATCAACGCCGGCGACGGCACGCATGAACACCCAACGCAAGCACTTTTGGATGCGTTTTCCATAAGAGAACAGTTGGGGGATTTTCGGGGAAAAAAAATTGCTATATTCGGCGATATTACCCATTCAAGGGTAGCCCTGAGCAATATTTTTTGCCTGAAAAAGCTGGGTGCAAAGGTCAGGGTATGTGGCCCGCCTACGTTAATACCGAAATATTTACCGGCACTGGGCGTTGAAGTAGCGCACGATGTTAGAGAAACGTTGAATTGGTGCGATGTTGCCAATGTTCTCCGCATTCAGTTAGAACGCCAGGATATCAAATATTTCCCCTCACTCCGCGAATACTCCCAATACTTTGGCATCAACAAAGAGTTGCTGGACCAGCTCGACAAAAAAGTGATCATCATGCACCCGGGCCCCATCAATCGGGGTGTTGAACTGACCAGCGACGTGGCCGATTCCGAACATTCTATCATTTTACAACAAGTAGAAAACGGGGTCGCAGTAAGGATGGCCATCCTTTATTTGCTGGCTGCCAGAAAATGAACAGTTCACTGCCAAAACACCTCTTAAGTTTGCTAACATCTGGAAAACTGTTACCTTAGATTCAAATTACTCAACGCATGAAACAATTCCTATATCCTTGCCTTATCCTTCTGCTTTCGCTAACAAATGCTCCTGTCTTTGCACAGTGCAACGACATGATCAAAGAGAATAAGGTCATCGGTGGAGTCCAGGTTCTTGAAACCCATCCGCAGACCATAGTGGTCAGGGGAACCTATACCTACAGCATTGATTTTAGGATTGAAAATAACAGTCTGGTCTCCAAGGTCTTGTCAAAAGGAGGTGAATTGTTTAATCAAAATGATGAATTGGTCTTTATTGATAAAAACAAAAACCGGCGTAGTTACCGCTTTATTGAAATGGGGGAAATGGTCAGGGATGGAGGAACTCCGGTACATCAGAATACCCTCGACATTGATATAGCGGCACTCGACTGGTTTTCCCAGAGCCTGATCGAAAAGGTCTACATCAAAAACAATGTTAAGAACCAATATCTCCCTTTCACCCTGAATTTAAGCCGTCAAACCAAGTTTAAAGACATGGCCACTTGCTTTAGTGGCAAACTGGACAGAGACAATCTCAATGATATCCCTTTGGCAGGAGCTATCCTTTCTTCTGGCGGTGCCCTCAGCCGAACCTCCTCTTCCGCCGTCAATTCGGGCAAACCCGCTGCTAACAGCAATAGCGGTGAAGTAAAGAAAACAGCCAACATTAGTGAACTGAATGATGCTGAGCTGGCTGAACTGTACGATGAACTTCGCAGGACCAAAGAACGGGTCAGAGATGAAATAAAAGCCGAAAACAAACGACTGGACCAGTACAAAGCCCAGATTCAGGAAGAAATCAATTTTGCCCGCGAGCAAGGTCAGGCTGAAAAGACCAAGTTCGCTCAAGAAGTATTGGAAGCAAGAAAAAAAGCACAGATCCAAATAGAAGCTGCTCAGAAAGAAAGTGCGGAAGCTGTAGCTGCAGCGAAGCAACGAGCTTCCGGAGAAATGGAAAGCATTCAGACGGATGTCGCAGATGCACGCAGACGAGCCAATGAAGCCATCCAGAAGGCCAAAGTGGAATCAGCCGAGGAAGTAGCCGCAGCACGCAAACGGGCCGAAAATGAAATCAAGAAAATCAGGGAAAATGCTGAAATGGCAAAACTCCAATATGCCGACGAAATTGCCAGTGCCCGTGAAAACTCAAGCTCGGAAATCCAGCGCATTCGGGATGAAAGCTCAAAAATGATCGAGGAGGCCAGGTCACAAGCCAAAACTGAAAAGAACCGAACCTCAGAAGAAGTAGTCTCAACCAAGAAGACTGCCGCCGAACAAATCCTGCAAACCAAGGAAGAATCCGCCAATGAAATTGCACGCATTCGGGAGCGGGCCGTTATAGAAAAAGAGAAAGCGGCAGAAGAAGTTTCTGCTGCGAAAAGAAAGGCTGCTGAGGAACTGGCAAATATGAAAGAAAAAAATGCCTCTGAAATTGCGAACATGCAGGAAAATAAAGCAAGAGAAAAAGAAGTAGCCGCTTTGGAGGTCTCATCAGCTAAAAAACAGGCCGCCGAAGAGATCAGTCTAATTCAACAACAGGTGGCACAGGAAAAAGCAAGGGCTAAAGAGGAAATAGCAAAAACGAAAGAAGAAGCCGCCAAAGAGGTTGCGGCAGCTCGTGAAGCAGCCGATGCCGAGCGTGCAAAATCTGCCGAACTGGTGCGTCAGGCAAAAGAAAATGCAGCCAGTAAAATCAGTGAAATTTCCCAGCAAGAAGCAGATGCGGTCGCCTCTGCCAGAAGTAATGCTGAAAGAGAAAAGCAAAAGATTGCGGAAGAAATAGCGGCAGCCAGGGAGAAGGCCAAAGCAGAAATTGCCCGCATTCAGGAAGAGGTAGCCAAATCCATCGAAGCTGCCCGGGCCAATGAAAAAACAATCAAGGATCAATCGGCAGAAGAAGTTGCTGAAGCTAAGAAAAGAGCGGCGAACGAGATCAGCAAAGCCCAACAAGAAGCCGCAGAAAAGGTGAAAAATGCCGTCAGTAAATCAGAATCGGCACAGAAAGAATATGCATCAGAAGTAGCAAATGCTCAAACAACTGCCCAGGACCGCATCAATCAAATTCAGGAGGAAGCCGCCAGAGCAATTGCCGATGCCCGCGCAAAAGAAACAGCCACCAAAGAAGCTTCGGCCGGCGAGGTAGTTACGGCCAAAGAAAAAGCAGCTAAAGAAATTGCTGACGCACGTGAAAATGCCGCCAAAGAAATTGCGGCAGCAAAAGAAAAAGCTGCCTTGGCGGCTCAGGAGTCAGCCAACCAGGTCGCTGAAGCAAAAAAGAATGCTTCTGAAAATATTTCCAAGATCCGTCAGGAAGAAGCGGAAGCCATCAAAATTGCCAGGGAAAATTCCGCCAATGAAAAACAAAAAATGGCGGAGGAAGTCGCAGCAGCCAGGGAAAAAGCAGCTAAAGAAATCTCTACTGCCCGTGAACAGTCGGCTAATGAGGTTAAACGTGCAAGGGAAGAAGCAGCAAAACAAAAAGAAGCGATTGCCCTGGAAGTGCTGAATGCCCGTCAGGAATCAGCCGAAAAAATTGCAACTGCTAAAGAAACTGCTGCAAAAGAAGTAGCAGCTACCCAGAAACAGGCCCAGGAAGCTATCGCAACTGCCACGGAGGAAAAAGAAACCAAATTGGGTGAACTGGCATCGGAAGTAGCCGAAGCGGAATCACTTTCCAAAAGCCAGGTAAAACAAGCCCAGGAGCAGGCCAACGCCATGATTTTACAGTATTCCAAACAAGTAGCAGAAGAGGAGGCCAAATCGAGGGATGAAATCACTACAGAACGGAAAGCTGCACAAGATGAGCTTTCTAAAATCCGTAAAGAAACTGCTGATAAAAAAGCGGAGTATGCAGCTGAATCAGAAGCAGCCCGTAAGGAATCGAGAGAAGAAATAATCAAGGTGAAAGAAGAGTCGACCAACGACATCTATGAAGCTCGCCAGCAGGCCACTGCCCAAATCACTAAGGTGAAAGAAGAAGTGGCCAAGCAAATCGCTGAGCAAAAACAAATGCAAAAAGACGAAGAACAAAAGACCGCCGACCTCAATGCTCAACGCATTAAGTTGGAATCTGAGATTAAAGCACTCGAAGCAGAATTGGCAAAGAAGAAGAATGGGTCGAATAAGTAAGTAAAAAGGTCGATCCCAAAATTTTTAAATAATGGCGGCCCCAAATTAAATTCGAGGTAGACTGTCAGTCACATTTGTAATAAAAGGAGGCTTCAGGTAAACGTAAATAGGGGATTCCGCTGGAATCCCC
>JBCBRY010000068.1:0-45000 GCA_039819485.1 Bacteroidota bacterium
TTTTGCTTATAAAATCAGCATTATTCACTTAAGTACCCGAGTCAAGTATAGTGAAATACACCATGACCATTCTACGCAGACACTTGCTGCATTTCTGGAGGGAGCAGTAAAAAGGTTACCTCCTTTTTACGTCGTGTTTACGGATAATCATATGTCGTTCACCATGAAATATACCTATCATCCCAAACGCAAGACTGCTTTTACCTTGAAAGCCGAAGACATGAATATTATTCATGCACTGATTGCCAAAGGGAAACCTTGGCGAAATGGTTTTATTGAAAGAAGCAATCGAACAGATAATGAGGCGCTCTTTAGCCATAAAACATTTACCTGTGAAGAACATAGACGATATGAGCTTCGACTCTGGGAAATGTATTACAACAGGCAAAGACCCCATCAAGGATTAGATATGGATATTCCTTTACAAAGGGCCAGACAACAACACTTTTGTCGTGTCTCCAATGTGTCCTTATGTTAATGTGTCAATTCACTTATAAGTTAATAATCCTGCACAGTCCGTTGGAACGAATGATTGATACCGCTGCTATGTCTTCACAGGTCATGGCCTGTAATGTTATTGTAAAATGAAGAATGAAACCCAAACTTTTCGCCTGAGAGCAAAAAGCATAAAATTGTTATTGACTGACTGTGATGGCGTATTGACCGATGCCGGAGTCTACTATTCTGCTGCCGGAGAGGAGCTGAAACGATTTTCGATCCGAGACGGAATGGGCGTGGAAAGGCTGCGCAAACTGGCCGAAGTTGAAGTGGGCATTTTAACTGGTGAAAATTCACCTGCAGTAGCTCAAAGGGCCGCCAAACTCAAAATAAAGGAGCTTCACCTTGGCTGCCATAACAAATTAAATACGTTACATGGTATTGTGTCCAGAAAAGGGATTTCTCAAAACGAAGTAGCATTTATTGGGGATGATGTAAACGACTTGGAAATATTACAGGCGGTTGGCTTGAGCGCTTGTCCTGCAGATGCCTTGGATTTAGTAAGCGAGATCGTGAACTTTCAATGCAAGGAAAAAGGAGGCCATGGCGCCTTTCGGGAATTTGCAGAACTGATCATCCGGTGCAAAGAGCAGGCAGTAGAAGAACTGGGCACTTCCCCGGAAAATGAATAATCGAATAGAAATTTTTCACTATGGATATAATTGTACCGAATGGAATGTTCGGAAATAGAACACCTGTTTTTATCATTGCGGAAATTGGCATTAACCACAACGGCTCTCTTGACCTCGCAAAAAAAATGATTGCTGAAGCCAGGGCAGCCGGTTGTGATGCCGTAAAATTTCAAAAACGCACTCCTGAAATATGCGTGCCGGTCGATCAATGGAACATTGAAAGGGACACACCATGGGGGCGCATGACTTACATTGAATACCGCTACAGAGTCGAGTTTGGAGAAGAGGAGTTTGCAGCAATTGACCGCTACTGCAAAGAGCTGGGCATTGCCTGGTTTGCCTCTTGTTGGGACGAACCGAGTGTGGATTTCATCGAACAGTTTGAACCTGATCTATACAAGGCCGCCTCTGCCTCATTAACGGACCACTCATTGCTCAATAAAATGAAAGCCACCGGCAAACCACTCATTATCTCTAGCGGCATGTCTACACAAGAAGAGATTCTCGAAGCCGTAGCAAACATTGGTCTGGACAACCTTTTGATCGCACATTCTACCTCGGCTTACCCCTGTCCGCTGGAAGAACTCAACCTCTGTATGATAACCAGCCTGCAAAAGCTTTTCCCCAACACGCCCATCGGTTACTCCGGCCATGAAACCGGCCTGGCTACCACCCTGGCTGCGGTTGCCTTGGGTGCCCGCTTCATTGAGCGGCACTTCACACTTGACCGGGCCATGTGGGGAAGTGACCAGGCCGCTTCCGTAGAACCTACTGGCATGCGGCGCCTGGTAAAGGACATCAGGGCCGTTGAGACAGCTTTGGGAGATGGAGTGAAAAAAGTATATGAAAGTGAACAAAAAGCATTGAAAAAATTACGTCGGGTCAAATCAACGACTTACCGTGAAGCGACAATGGTGGCTTCCTGAAAGAGTTGAAAGCGATTCTTCTTTTTGGTGTGATGAATTTTATCTTGCAAAAAACAATACTGAATTTAAATCTGGTCAAAAGGATACTGCTCAACCGTTTTTTTGCCAGTTCCGGAAGGATTACGGTGAAAAACAAAAGTTTCTATGCATGGCTTTTGTTGGGGCTCTCTCTGACAGGTTCAATGATATGTTCTGCCCAGGCTCGTTTACACCCATCGTTAATTCCCGTTGCCGACAATCTTACTGTACCGTGGGACATCGAATGGCTGGGAAACGAAAAAATCATTTTTACCGAAAAGGATGGAAGGATCGGCCAGGTTGATCTAAAGAAAGGAACAACCGCTACCCTCTACAAAGTCGCCGATGTGGCCGTTGAGCTGCAATCGGGTTTACTTGGGCTGCAACTTCATCCCCAGTATCCGCAATCTCCGCTGGTCTACATTGCTTACACGGTTTATCAGGGAGACCAACTGGTTTTGAAACTATCTGAGTTGACTTTTGAAGGTGGCCAATTGATTTTTTCAAAAGACATTGTACAAAATATACCCGCTGCAGCAACTGACGTCGGAGGCCGTTTTTTGATTACTTCTGATCAAAAGATCTACATCTCTGTAGGTGACAATGAAAACAGCGAAACGGCTCAGAACCTTGCATCGCTCAATGGAAAAATACTGCGTTACAACCTGGACGGCAGCATTCCAGCTGACAACCCATTTCCCAATAGTCCGGTCTGGGCTATGGGCATCCGCAACTCGCAGGGGTTGACCGAGGCAAACGGTATGATCTTTTTCACCGAGCATGGCACCATGTCAGATGATGAGCTGAACCTGCTCGTTAAAGGGGGCAATTATGGGTGGCAACTGGTTGCCGGACATTGCGACCAGGAGTCAAAATCCGTTTGTGAAAACATCAAGCACCAAGAGCCGATAGTGGCCTGGACACCCACCGTCGCACCCGCGGGGCTGGCCTATTATAACCATGATCGGTATCCTGCCTTGAAAAACTCATTGCTCGTTGCTGAACTGTTTGATGAAACCCTGCACGTCTTAAAACTTGATAAAAAACTTCGTTCTGTTAAGGAGCAGTCCCCTCTGATCTCAGAAGAAATTGGCCGGCTGCGCGATGTTTTAACCACGTCCGACGGACGGGTCTTCGTCGCCACTTCCAATGCAGATGCTTATGGAGCGGCCCACGCAGGAAGTGATGGCATCTTTGAGATAAAGTTCAACCAAGAGCCCCCCCGTAAGGTGCCTCCTCCATTAAACCTATTGTCATCAGCCGTGGCAGACGACACCTTGCAACTGGACTCTACCATGCTGGAAATCCGCATCCTGACCGATCATTTGCTGCATCCCTGGGACATGACCTGGGGCTTCGACGGGCACATCTGGTTTACGGAAAATGGTGGATATGTGAAGCGGCTTAACCCCGTCGATGGAAAGATTGACACCATGCTGCACCTGCAGGACTGCCATTTTTCCTGGGGCAACCCGGGTATATATTCACTGGCATTTCATCCACATTTCCCAAAAGAGCCTTATCTCTATTTGCACTACACCAATTCTGCTACCAATTCCAAACTCACCCGCTGGCGATATGATTTTGACAATGATGCGCTGACCGACAGTATTGCCATTCTACCGGCCATCACTGCCAATGAGAGCCACAATGGCAGCCGGATTGTTTTCACCCCCGACGACAAAATGTTCTTTGCCATGGGGGAAGCCTACACGCCTGAATTGGCACAAGACCTATCCAGTCTGAATGGAAAAATATTGCGGCTCAACCTCGATGGAAGTGTACCCGACGATAACCCTTTTCCCGGTTCACTGATCTGGAGCTATGGCCATCGCAACCCTCAAGGACTGGCCTTATTGCCGAACGGCACCTTGTGGAGCAGCGAACACGGAGCCAATAATGACGATGAACTGAACATTATTTATAAGGGACAAAACTATGGATGGCCCAAAGTACAGGGGTTTTGCGATCTGCGGTCGGAGGAGCGTTTTTGTATCGAGCAAAAAGTGGTTCAACCCATCATTGCCTGGACGCCAACTGTCGCTCCCTGCGCACTGGAGTACTACAACCATCCGGCCATACCCGAATGGCAGAATTGCCTGTTCCAGGTTTTTTTGAAAAAAGGCAAAGGTAAAAAGGGGCAACGCCTAACCGTTTTCCAGTTAGGTGAATCCGGCCGTCAGATCAACAATCAAACTGATTATTTCACCAATACCTATGGACGCCTGCGGGATGTCCTGTTTGCCCCGGATGGGCGGGTTTTCATGTGCACATCCAATAAGGAAATCAGCGGAAACGGGAAGAAAGTAGTGAAAGCTGATGATGACAAAATCATTGAACTGAGACCTGTAAAAAAGTAGAACCGAGGGCAAAAGACAAAGGGGCACCAATAGCGCTTTTGCTTTTCTACTAATCATTTGCAAAAATGAAACGCAAGAAAATACTCTTTATCGGTGGGTCACTCAACCAGACCACAATGATGTACCGGATAGCTCAACACCTTCCTGAGCACGACCTCTGGTTTACGAGTTATTATGCAGATGGGCTGATCCGAAAGATGGCAGAAGGGGGGCTGCTTGATTTTACTATCCTCGGCGGCCATGCCAACTGGGCCACTGAAACTTTTTTCCAAAATCAAGAATTGCAGGTTGATTACCGGGGCGAAAGGAATGACTATGACCTGGTGGTCACCTGTTCTGATTCAATCATCCCCAAAAACATCAGGAGCAAACCCATCGTTCTGGTCCAGGAAGGCATGGTAACACCCGAAAACTGGGTTTATCACCTAGTGAGGGCTCTGCGTCTTCCACGCTACATGGGAAATACCAGCATGACTGGGTTATCTCATCGTTATCAAAAATTCTGTGTCGCCAGTGAAGGTTTCAAGGAATTATTTATCCGGAAAGGGGTAAGGCCCGAATGTATCGAAGTAACGGGCATTCCCAACTTTGACAACCTTTCCACCCACTTCAACAATGATTTCCCTTTCGAGGATTTTGTGCTGGGTGCCACCTCCTGCCTCCGGGAAGCATGGCAATACGAAGACCGCAAGGCGTTTATTTTCAAAACCCTGGATGAAGCGGGTGGACGACAGGTTATTTTCAAACTTCATCCCAACGAGGACCACGAACGCGCCAAAAGGGAGATCAAACGCTATGCTCCCCATGCCTTGATTTTTGAAAAAGGAGATATTGTTCCGATGATCGCCAACTGTCATTCAATGGTTACCAAATATTCATCTGTACTCCTGGTGGCCCTTGGTCTGGACAAACCCATCATCAGTGATTTAAAACCAGAAGTAGCAGAAACCCTCCGACCGGTACAGAATGGTGGCCGCTCTGGAGAACATATTGCGGAGCTGTGCCGCACATTTATGTAGGTCGTTCAGGTTTGCAGGGGATTGAAAGGAAGTTGAAAGAAGGTTGATAAGATTAGGGAAAACCGGAGCAAATCATCCTTTTATCAACGCGTCATCAAACCTATTTCAACGCATTCAACATGGATCGTAAAAAGGATCAAATATTTACAAGCCAGAAGAATATGAAAATCTTCATCATCGGCCTCGGTTCTATTGGCCGTCGCCATTTAAAAAACCTTTTCACCTTAGGGGTCACTGACTTCATTGTACTGACAAAGGGACATTGCCCTTTACCGAATACCGATCTTCCTAATTTCAGGAAGGTTTCTTCACTGGAAGCGGGCCTGGCAGAACAGCCAACCGCAATTATTATCTGCAACCCTACTTCCATGCACCTCGAAACGGCAATGGCCGCTGCCAGACGGGGCTGTCATATCTTTTTGGAAAAACCCATTTCCCATACGTTGGAAGGAGTTGGGGAGCTAAAGGATATCGTCGGTGAATTGGGTCTGGTGGTACAGGTTGGTTTTCAGTTCCGCTATCACCTGGTTTTTCAGCAAATGAAAAAAGCCATTGAACAAGGGCAAATCGGGAGGGTGGTCGGAGCCCAGGCTCACTGGGGAGAATACCTGCCTGATTGGCACCCGTGGGAGGACTACCGAAATGGTTACAGTGCACGTAAAGATTTAGGAGGGGGGGTCTTATTAACTCTTTGCCACCCGTTTGATTATATGCGCTTTTTGGTAGGCGAAGTGGAGCAGGTGAGTGCCATTGGTGGCCAGCTGTCAGATTTGGAAATCGATACCGAAGACATCGCCCTGGTGTCACTCAAGTATGAAAGTGGTGCAGTCGGGTCCGTATACCTGGATTATGTTTCCCGCCCACCCAAACACCGAGTAGAAATAATCGGAACAGATGGGAGGATCGAATGGGACGGTACATTTGGAGAAGCCAAAATCTACTATGGAGGCGGACGGAAATTCACCGTAATCCAGCCGAATAATTTTATTGAAAGAAACGAAATGTTCTTGGCTGAAATGGCTGATTTCCTACAATGTATCCATAGTGGCAAAACACCGGGCTGCACGCTGGAAGATGGTATCAAAGCACTCCGGATAGCCCTGATGGCAAAGCACCAGGTATCCTCCAAACCTATGGTTTCCATTTACGCACAACCAGTTTTAGAAACATCATGAGCACAACAGTCGTCGTACCTGCCAGAGGTGGCTCCAAGAGCATCCCAAGAAAAAATATCCGTCCGATGGGTGGCCTTCCCCTGATAGCTTACGCCATCCAGGCCGGACTGGAATCATCGCTCGTCGACCGGGTCATCGTTTCGACGGACGATGAGGAAATTGCCAGTGTTGCCCGCCGTTTCGGAGCCGAAGTCCCTTTTATCCGACCTGCAAACCTGGCTGGGGATATGGTCACTGATTTTCCGGTCTTTGAACACGCCGTTCATTGGTTGGAACTGGCAGACCATGACCGGCCCGACCTGATCGTACAGCTGCGTCCGACCTCCCCTTTCCGGCCCAAAGGCCTGGTCGACAAGGCCATTAGCTATTTGAAAGAACGACCCGATGCAGACAGTGTCCGGGCAGTTACTCCAAGTGGGGAAAATCCATTTAAGATGTGGCAAATAAAAGACGGAACCCTGCATACTTTAATAAAGACCGACTTCAATGAGCCTTACAATATGCCCCGTCAAAAGTTGCCGGCCACCTATTGGCAGACCGGCCATGTGGAAGTCATCCGATACCGGACCATCATTGAAAAGCGAAGCATGACGGGTGACGTAATCGTACCCGTGGAGGTACCGCACGAATATGCAATTGACCTTGACAACTTGCAGCAGTGGGCATTTGCTGAGTACGTTTTGAAAAACGGAGGACTGGATTTGGTAAGGCCAACACAGCCCAAAAAACAATATTCGAGCAGCTTTTAATCAGTGACCTTCCGTCCGTGGCCAATGTGAAAAACATAAGTTAGGCCATGTCCCCGTTGAGGCAGGGGGAGTGAAAAAGCAAAGACCATAAGAAGCCATTTTACCATATTCATTATAAAATACTATGATCAACAGATAAATTTTTAAAGAGATGAACAGTATTCAACGTAAATTCAAAGAAGACGGCTACGTGGTCGTCCGTGATGTTTTTTCAAGAGAGGAGATTGCAGGTTACCTAGCAGCATTGGATCAGTTGTCTGTGGGAAGAAAAGCCAAATGGACACAACCCGATGGTGTTTGTCAGCATGCTCAATTCTGGACAGCTATTTTTAACCAAAAGATATTGGCCAATGTGCGGGGAGTGCTGGACAGCGAAATAAAGTTTTTACAGCACAACGACCTGCATGTTGGTTTTTCTTCATTTGGCTGGCACCGCGATAGTGTCTGCCGTACGTTTGGTCATGGCCCTGACTGGGATGAGTCCGAGGCTCCCTATAAATTGGTGAGGGTAGGTGTGTATTTGCAAGAAAAAAAAGCCGGGTTCCGATTGGGCATGATACCTGGCACACAACGGCCCGACTACCATTTGTCGGAAGAAGAGATTCGGAAAATCGAGCAGGGTGCCAACACTTTGTCAAAAGTAAAGTCCATGCTGGGGGCTAAAGACTACTTATCAGAAAAAGCCCATTGGATAGCCACCGCACCGGGTGATTGCATTATCTTCTGTCCTCGCACCTACCATACCGGCAGTGAATTCAAACGCACCAAATATTCTTTCTTTTTGGCATACGGTGTTGAAAACCGTCACTTCAGGAACCACTACAATTATTACCGCCACCTCCGTCACGACCTCGGATATTCATCCCTGCATCCCGTACTGCGGCAACAATTGGAATCGGCCAACCTCTACTCCGACGAAACATTGAACAGTCAAAAAATCGAAGGGGCGTGGTTGCCGTCCAAAGCCTTTCAGCTGGTCGCCAAACAATTCAAATGAATGCAGCAAGTACCTTTGGTTCCCGGGGGGAAAAGATAGTCCGCCGGTTGGTTCCATTCATCAGCTTAGGGGTGCTTGGCAATCTTGCTTTTAGCTATTTCACCACTGATCAGAACCAATTCAACCATTGGCGGCAATTATCTCCCGGATGGTTCCTGATCGCCCTGGGGCTTTCCTTGTTGCCGTGGGCATGGCACTGTGTACGCTTACGCATCTGGACCCATTTTTTTGATACCGCCATCAGTTGGCGACAGCTACTGACCATCGTTGTATCGACCGATGTCGGGAGTGCGGTCAGCCCCACTGCCGTGGGGGGCGCTCCGTTAAAATTGGCCATGCTGACCCGGTATGGGATGCGCCCTGGGCAAGCGACCTTACTCACTTTGATCGGGAACCTGGAAGATGCCCTGTTCTTTGTTTTTGCAATTCCCATCTCTATCTGGCTGACAGATGGTTGGGAAAACCCGCTTTTATCAAAAGCAGGCAGCCTCCTCCTGGAAAACATAACATTGATCCTTTGGGCCCTGGCCGGTATCACGTTGGTTTTCCTATTTTTGAAAAGATGGTTGAACAATACAAAGCGCTTTACCCGAAAAGGATGGAAGATGAGATTGCTCCGTCTGAAAAAAGATTTTGCCGAGGCTGCAAAGTTGGTCAAAAAATCGGGATGGAAACCGCTGACCCTGAGTATGGTGGCGCTCTTCGGGCAATGGCTGAGCAAATTTTCGGTACTTGTTGCCGTGTTTTTGGCCCTTGGTATTGAGGTTGATTTCATACAAATCATGCTGCTGCAATGGATGGTCTATTTTGCCATTTTGTTAGTGCCGACCCCGGGTGCAACCGGCGGTGCCGAGGCGGCTTTTCTTTTTGTGTACAATGGAATGATACCAGCCGGAAAAGGATCCGTGGCAATGGCTACATGGCGACTGGTCACTTACTATTTTATGCTGGTGGTTGCAGTTGTCCTGTTTGTTCTATTAACGAACAATCAGAAATACAAAACTGGAAAAAAGATGAAAGACCAACCCGACATAAAACCTGCCCATCAAGCATCCGAAAACAGCAATCAGCTTAAGGAAACAATTGATTTTCAATAGCTTAACGATTTCTTTATGCCTTAACTTTACGTTGACAAAAATTTGCAAAACCCTTAAAACCACTTACTTTTTTGATCAGTAAAGTAGCTGCATATTGTAACCCAAATGGAACACTTTAGAGAATATCCAGTCAGCTATTTTCTGCTAGCCACCTGTATCTTTATTGTATGTTGGCAACTGCATGTGTATTCGTCAAAAAACAATACCGGGCTGCCAATGGCCAACCCGGCCAACATCCTTTTTATTTCGAACCAGCATTTCGTCAGCCTTCGGGGAACGCCTGTTTTAGAAAAAGCCCATTCTCACAACGACTATGAGCAGGGCCAACCACTTTTGCACGCGCTGAGTTTAGGGTTCAAGTACATTGAAGTCGATGTGTTCAAGATTGGGAACGAATTGTATGTCTCCCATTTTTACCCGCTTTTTCCGGATAAAAAAAGACGCTCCGGGAGATGTACCTGCAACCGTTGGCCGCCCTCATCGAGCAGCAGGGCGGTCAGCTTTACCCGGAAAGGCATTCCCTTTTTTTAATGATCGACGTAAAAACCAACGCTTCTACGTTGCATGAATTCCTGAAAAAACACCTGGCACCTTACAGGCGCTTTCTGTTGACTTATGACCACCAATCATATTGTGAAAATGCCATCACTATATTTTTATCGGGCGAGCGCCCACTCAAGACCCTACCTTATGAAGACGAACTCTTTCTCTTTTTGGATGGCCGTTCCTCCGACATTGGAAAAAGTTTTGATCATCGACTGATGCCCGTTGTGAGCAAGCGATATTCAGAGATGTTTGGATTCCTTTTCTGGAATGTAGTCCCTTCAGAGGCCAGTTGGAGAAGGTTCCGGCGATATACGGAAGAAGTACACAAAGAGGGAAAGTTGGTCAGGATGTGGGCCAGCCCTGAAGACGAATTTATTTGGCAAAAATTACTGGAAAACGGCGCAGATATCATTAACACGGATGAACCTAAAAAATGACACTTTTATTTGGGCCAATGTTTGATTTCCTAGCCTCCAAACTTTTTTTCAGGCAAAGAAAAAGTGTCATTTTTTTGAACAGCCACTTATTTAATTGAGTAATTTCCTAAAATAAAAAATCGCAAATAAGACGGTCACCGAACAACCGATGGTCAACAAATAACTGGCATTCGTAAAAAATTCCAGCCAGCTCAATTCGGGCGCTACAAAATCCTTGTAGAGCAAGACCAGCACAGAACCCAAATAACCAAATGCATCGGCTACATAAATTAAAAAACCGGCATTTCCTTTTTGCTGAAAAGCCGCAATCATGCGGTCGAACAAGATACAGTTAAAAGGAACATAGGCAATATACAGCCCCAGTCCAACCAGCATCATCCAGACGGCTCCATTTAAAATATTATTCGTAAAAAACAAGGTAGACAAACCAACGATTAATGCTCCTGAAAAAACAATCCAAAAATAAAGTTGCAATGCCTTAATGTTATTTCTTACCAGCATTGTCGCTCCCATCATGATCAGTACAAGCACCGCTATGGGTATTTCAGCAATGGTAAAAATGGCAGGCGCATCCCCAAAACCGAGAGCTGTCCATATTTCCGCAGCAAAATTGTCCCTGAAATCACGGTAGGCCGTTAGCAGTGTATAAAATAAAACCAGTGCAATAATGCCGGGAGCATATTGCAGAAAAAGTTTTTTGCGCTGTTTCCCGTCCATGGGAAGCCGCTCCGTCCTCAACCGTTGGTCTTCTCCCGTTGGCGGGGGAATTTGTTCCAGTAAATAAGCAAAAATAAAAAGGGGGAAAATAAATAAAGCCCCCGTTGCGGCGGGCATCCAAAATTCAGGCACGCCGAATTCCAGCATCAACCATTTGCCCACTGATTTTACGGCGCCCGAAGCAACAATAAAACTGGCAGCCAACCCGGCACCCAATATTTCGGAAAAACGCCGGCCCTCCAGATAGGAAAATACGATGCCCCAAATCATGCCCAGTGGAAGCCCGTTTAAAAACAACGCCACAATATTCCAAGGAGCAGGTATAAACCCAAACAATACCAGTGCCGTTTCCGCCAGCAAAATCAACCCGATCAATAAGTAAGCCCGATAATTATTCTTTAATTCGGAAATTACTTTTATCCCGATAAATTTAGAAAGGGCATAACCAATTACCTGACTAATAATAATGGCGCTTTTATAAGTCAATATATTCCCCCAGAAAAATACGGATTCATAAGTACCTACTGAAAATGGTTTCCGAAAAGCATACATGCAGAAATAGGTACCGAAAGCAGCGAACACTGCATAGCAGATAAAAATAAAACTGCCAGAATTTTGCAAATATTTTTTGATCATCCCGAATTAAAATCAGGATCACAATATGAAGTTGTTTGAAAATTCCTGTTGAGTCGAAAATGTTAGGATTTTGAGGGGAGGTGGCTGAAATTTTAGAAGGGATAGCAGCGCTATCGCTGAAAAAATTTCAGCCACCTCCCCTCAAAAGACTGGATTTGCGGCCAGCAAGGAGTTTTTAAACAACTTCTATTTTAAACCCAATCAAATGTAGGCGCAGAAAAGGCTTTAACTTTTAATTAATCAATTGTAAATAATTTACCTTTTGCAGAATATAGCCTTTAAATTTTTCCATGGATGGTATCAGGCCGTCGTTATAAAACAATTCCAATTCTTCTTTGTCATGTGACCCGTTGGTAACCGCCAACGACAATAAACACCCAGCGGCTATCCCTTCCCGCAGATCGGATGGGGTGTCCCCTATTTTCACTACGTTTTTAGGGTCTTTTATATTTAATAAATCCATCGCCCTGAAAATCATATCCGGATGGGGCCGGCCAATGCCGTTGGTTTCGGAAGGCGTAACGGAAAGATCAATCAAGGAATTTTCACTGCCCAGATAATTTTCATCCAGTCCAATATCCCAGCCCAGCTTATTTAAAATAATATCCACGACTTCCCGGTAAAACCCCGTATTGAGGGCAATTTTGACGCCTTCGGATTTCAACCAGTTAAAAGTTTCCAGCGTGCCGGGCGTAGGAACGACCGGATTTGTCCGGTAATGGTTTTCCAGTATTTCTTTGAAGGCCCGGAAGGTATTTTCAATATTTTTTTCATTGTCCGGATGTCCCTCACCATTCATCTCCTCCCACAATGTCTGGATCACTTTTTTCTTGGGCAGGCCATGCATAGAATTGATACGATGACGAGTGGCTGCCAGCCCGGTTGAATTAGCCGCTTCATAAAAACAGTTTACCACTACCTGGTCGTCTTTTACGGTAGTACCAGCCATGTCAAAAATTACCAATTTGATTTGATCCATAATTTAGTTTCGATTTAGTGTTGTCTGCCAATGTGATAAGGCTTCTTGGCAATCCGGGAATGTAGGAAGCAGTTTTTAATTGCGGATTTCCCAAAATTTGCATCACAAATATAACAGCAGTTCCAAAAGGAAATGGGTGGACCAGTTTAATTCATAAAAAATTAAAACCCTATTTACATATAGCACATTAGTTTTGGACAAATTATCAGATAAGTGTTTGGACAAAAATAAGGGGCGCTAAAAATGACACTTTTATTTGGGCCAATGTTTGATTTCCAAGCTTCAAGACTCATTTTCAAGCAAAGACAAAGTGTCATTTTTTTTGACCACCTGTTTAAGGATTCAAAATTAAATAATGCAAAAAACAGAATTTGACGTAGCTATTGTTGGTGCAGGAATAATTGGGTTGGCGATGGCTTACACTGCTGCCAAAAAAGGCCAAAAGGTAATATTATTTGAGCGGAGCCCGCGGCCAATGGGTGCGACTGTCCGCAATTTCGGAATGATATGGCCGATCGGCCAGCCACTCGAAAACCTGGACATGGCGATGCGCTCCCGGGAAACCTGGAACCAACTTTCCGAAAAAGCAGGCTTCTGGGCAGCCAACACCGGGGCCATGTTGCTGGCTTATGAAGATGACGAACTCGCAGTGTTAAACGAGTTTTACGAAACCAGGAAAAACGACGGGTACGACATGCAGCTGATCAACACGGAAAAGACAATAAAAAAAAGCTCCGTAGCAAACCCCCTCGGCCTGAAAGGTGCCTTGCACAGTAAAACGGAAATAAACATCGACCCAAAAGAAGCGACTTCCCAAATATTGGATTATTTAAAAACAGTCATGGGGGTTGAAATCAAATACAACACCTCCATCACCCAAATTGACTTCCCCTGGCTTTCCAATGGCATCGACATGTGGCGAGCCGAACAAATCTACATTTGCTCCGGCGTTGACTTTGAAACCTTGTACCCCGATATTTTTTCAAAAAGCGAATTGATTAAATGCAAATTGCAGATGATGCGAACCACCCACCAACCCAACGGCTGGACGTTGGGCCCAACCTTGGCGGCGGGCCTCACCTTGCAACATTACGGTTCGTTTGCCCATTGCAATTCACTCGAAGCATTAAAAAACAGGTATTCAAATGAATATCCGGAATACAATAAATTTGGCATTCACGTACTGGTTTCTCAAACAAGTTTTGGTGAAGTTACAATCGGGGACAGCCATGAATATGGAGACGAAATAGACCCATTTGATAAAAATAAAATCAACGCGCTGATCCTTAAGTACTTAAATAAATTTGCAAATTTTCCCAAACTGGATATTGCCGAAACATGGCATGGCATTTATTCAAAAATGCCAGAACAACCTGCCTTTATAAACAAGCCCGAAGAAGGGGTTACCATTATAACCGGATTGAGCGGAGCAGGAATGACTTTATCGTTTGGCCTTGCCGAAAACATTATCAACGGTCAGTAATTACTCTGTAAAAAAACTTGACAAGTTCGCTTGCGGGGCGGCGAGGCCGAATACCAACCAAATTATATTACAAAGCACCAAACCTACTTCTCAAACAGGTGACCAAATTAAATGACAAATAAAAACGGTACAATTTGAAAGTACGGTTTTCCAAAACCTCTGCTCAATTTATTTTTGAAAAAAACACTCGCAATGAGGTTTGTTTTTTAAACGGAAATTTCTAAGTCTGGGACAAAACTTTGTTTTGACAAATTTTACGAGTACGTCCTCCCCCTAACCCCCTCCGAAGGGGGAAATTAAATCCGTTTTTCCCCCTTCGGAGGGGGTTAGGGGGAGGATTTTCAGGCATAAATTATCAATGTTGAGTTTTGTCCTGTACTTAATAATCCTTTTTATATCCTTTAATTCGACCATCTGCTCAATAATTTTGGAACAAAAAAAGCCGCATCTTCTGACTGCGGCTTCTGATACATTTACTCTCACTAAACTAAGTATGAAAAAAGATCGGTACTACAATTAATTGCAAAAAAACAATTCAACTATTAATTCAGGATAAAAATATAATAAACGTAAAATGATCAATTTGAATTTGTTTAAAAAAATATGGAGCAAGTGCCCAATTAAATTATTAAACAAAATGAGTGTCTTTGGAACTGGCGCCTTTATTTTGGCAAATACATGATTTTCAAAATTCAAAACTTTTTACCAGAAAAATAAAAAGTGCTGTTTTTTTTGGCCAGCTACCTGAAAATATTTTTCAAACTAATATTTATATTATTTTTTCAGGTTGGCCACACCTCATATTTTACAAAATATTAATTCAAACTTAAATTAATTAATTCCTTCCACCAATTCCCTTTTTTCAATTTTGTTCTGAAAAAAAAGTCGGCCACCGCACAAGCAAGGCCGACTAAATGTGTATTTTATTTAAATAATAAAACAAACAAAATTATGAAACTTGGACGATTACGCCAAAGTTGCAGGGTTGCTGTTTGCCCTAATTTTAAACAGATCTCACTATTGTTTTTTTTGTTACTCCCACTAATTGGATTTTCACAAGAAAAAGTAGAAGGGCAGATCAAAGATGCCAAAACCAATGAACCCCTAATCGGTGTGACCATCGGTGTAAAGGGAAAAAACATGGGTACGATCACCGATGTGGGCGGCAATTTCCAACTGGAAATTCAACCGACCGATACATTGGTTGCTTCTTACATCGGTTATGAGGAAAAAGAAATCCCCGTTAATGGAACGAACCTGGTCAATGTCCTGATGATTACCAGTCAGACGGTCCTCGATGAAATAACCGTGACCGCCCTCGGTATCGAAAGAGAAACAAAAGCACTTGGATATGCTGCCCAAACGGTGGACGGGAGTGAAATTTCCGTCGTAAAAACCCCCAACCTCCTGGACAACTTAACAGGTAAGTTGGCGGGTGTCAACATCACCCAGGGCGGTTCGGGTGTCGGTTCTTCTTCTCGCATCGTCATCCGTGGGGAGTCATCCCTTTCAGGTGACAATCAACCACTGTTTGTCGTGAACGGTATGCCGATCAGCAATGCCAACGGCAGCAACGGGAGGGCACAGGGCAACCTCGAAGCGGATTATGGAAACGGAGCAGCGGAAATCAGCCCGGATGATATCGAAACCATTACCGTGCTGCGAGGTGCCAACGCAACGGCACTTTATGGCTCAAGGGCTGCGAACGGCGTGGTGCTGATCACCACCAAGTCGGGGGCTGGGTCACAGGGCATCGGTGTCAGCGTCAGTTCTTCGACTACTTTCGAAAGGCCGCTGCGGGTACCTCAGTACCAGAACAGGTATGGCCAGGGAGCCGGATTTAATTTTGAATTTGTAGACGGGTTCGGTTCGGGCACCAACGACAACATTGACGAAAGCTGGGGCCCTGCCCTGGATGGCCGCATGATGGTCATGCACCACAGTAAAAACTCACAAGGTCTGCGGGCGGGTGATTTTGTGCTCCGGCCAACCGACTACTCCGACCAGAGCACCTATGAACTCTTGCCCTGGTCACCTCAGCCCGACAACATCGAAGACTTTTTTGAAACCGGTGTTTCAACCAACAACAACATTTCTATTTCCGGTGCCAACGAAACCAGCAATTTTCGCCTGTCTTACAACAACCAGCATTCCAAGGGTATCTTGCCAAATACCAATTTAAACCGGAATGGTGTCAACCTCGACCTGGGCCACAACATGCTGGATGGCAAACTAAAGGTCAATGCCAACATCAACTACATCAACTCCGGTTCTAAAAACCGCCCGAACAATTCGTACGGTACGGAAAACATCATGTACCTGTGGGTATGGTTTGGCCGCCAAATCCCAATGGAATCTCTGCGCGATTACTGGCAGCCCGGCCTGGAAGGCATCCAGCAGTTCAACTATAACTACAACTGGCACGACAACCCTTATTTCACCATGTTCGAAAATACCAACGGATTCAACAAGGACCGGGTGTTGGGCAACATCAATATTACCTACAACATCACCCCTGAGCTGAGCCTCATGCTGCGTACCGGCACCGATGTTTACAACGAACTGCGCGAAGGACGACGGGCATGGAGCTCTCAGCGTTTCCCGTTCGGACAGTACCGGGAAGACAAACTGTTTTTCCAGGAAAGAAACTCTGACTTTTTGCTGAACTATAAAAAAGATTTCTCCAGGGATTTTAATTTCAACGTCTCTGCCGGAGGCAACCGGATGACGCAGGAAAACCGCTTCAACCAGGTAGCGGCCAATGAACTGGCAGTGCCCGGTGTTTACAGCTTCAACAACTCGAACATTCCGCTGTTGCAAAACACGTTTAATACAGAGCGGGCCATCAATTCCCTTTACGCCAGCGCTTCTTTTGGTTTTAAAAATGCCATTTATCTCGACATCACCGGCCGGAACGACTGGGCTTCTAC
The DNA here is from genome assembly GCA_039819485.1 of Bacteroidota bacterium. Classification (GTDB taxonomy): domain Bacteria; phylum Bacteroidota; class Bacteroidia; order Chitinophagales; family Saprospiraceae; genus UBA6168. Next base: position 17,200 of record JBCBRY010000068.1, read on the forward strand.
CCTGCCAGAAGCGAACAACAGCTACTTCTACCCTTCCGCTTCTGTTTCTTTCGTGGCCAGCGAGTTGCTGGAGCTGCCCCGCACGGTCGATTTTGCCAAACTGCGCCTGGGCTATGGCCAGGTGGGGAACGACACCGATCCGTACTCCTTGCAGCCTTACTTCCAGTTCCTTTCCACTCCTTACGGCAACCAGTTGCTGGGGACGGAAGGAAATGTACTGCCCAACCCCGACCTCAAACCGGAGAGCCTCACCACCTTTGAAGTCGGGGCTGACGTCCGCCTGTTCAAAAACCGCCTCGGCCTCGACCTGACCTACTACCGGAACAACGCTTCCGACCAGATCATTCAGATTCCCGTCTCACAAACTTCTGGTTTTGGCTCAAAATTCATCAACGCCGGCGAAATCGAGAGTACCGGTATCGAAGCCCTGGTGAATATAGTGCCTGTCCGCACACCCAATTTCGAATGGAACATGAGTTTCAACTTTACCCGTGCCAGAAGTGAAGTCGTGAAACTGACCGACGACCTGAAGACTTATCAAATCTCAAACAACTACCTCAGCGTGCAGGCCACGGAAGGTGGCCGGATGGGCGATGTCTATGGAACCGGGTTCGTGCTGGTCGATCCGTCCAACAACCAGACCGTGACCGTTGATGATGTGGAGGACATCCAGGATGGCTGGGGCCACCTGTACAGCGGAGGGTTCCCGGTCAGAGACCCCAACCTCCGCAAATTGGGCAACTACAACCCTGATTTCATGCTGGGTATGAACAATAGCTTTTCTTGGAAAGGGTTCAACCTTGGTTTCTTGTTTGATTGGCGCCACGGTGGAGTGGTCTTGTCCCGTACTTTGCTGATCGGCGGCACCTCCGGACTGATGGAAGAAACGGCTGAATACGACCGTGAAACCCATACTTACATCGGCGGTCAGACAACGGTCGATGGCGTGAGCACCCTGGACCGGCCTGGTTTCAAAGAAGATGAAAACGGCAATTACGTACCGAACGATGTGGCCGTTTCTGCCCGGGACTTCTACTGGTCACACTTCAACCGCGGCAACGAAGAGGTGGGTATTTATGATGCTTCATTCCTGAAGCTACGGGAATTACGCATCGGCTATACGTTCAATCAAAAAGTCGCCTCTTACCTCGGGGCACAAAAGCTGACTTTCACCATCATCGGCCGCAACTTGCTGCTCTTCACCGAGAACCCCCACTTCGATCCGGAAACCTTCTCTTACGACGGCAACACCATCGTTCCCGGTGTAGAAGATATGGCCACTCCGAGTACTCGTAGTTTAGGTTTTCACCTGGGTGTTACTTTTTAAACAGCTTTTAGCTGACGGCTATTGGTATGTCAATACAACCAACAGCTGTCAGCTCTTTCAAACAATACAACAATGAATTTTTCAAAATATAAATTTTTCATCCTTTTCGCGCTGTTGTTCATGGCGCAGGCTTGTACAAAAGATTTCGAAGAAATCAACGACAACCCCAACTTCCCAACGGTAGACGAAGCCAACCCTGCATTGATATTGCCAAAAATCCTTTTCGAAGCAGGCAATGAAATGACGGCCGACATTGCCTGGGGCACCGGCAACATTCTCGCCCAGTTGGTGGCCACCAACAACTTCACCGGCGTTGACCGCTACCTCTTAGGCACTTACGAAGGCACCTGGAACTTGCTTTACCAAAATTTAAGGGATGCCAACAACCTGTTGGCCCTGGCGGAAACTTCCGGCAATGGAGGTTACCAGGCTGCTGCGCTCACCCTCCGGGCCTGGATGCTGGCCCAACTGACCGAGATGTACGGCGACGTGCCTTACTCCCAGGCATTGAAAGGAAAGGAAGACGAGTTTCTACCAGCCTATGATGCACAGGCAGACATTTACCGAAACATTTTGCAGGACCTGGAAGCAGCCGTCGCAGCTGCTGCCAAAGGCGGCAGCATGAGTGGCGACATCCTCTACGAGGGCGATACCGATAAATGGGCCAGACTCGCCAACTCCCTTCGCATGCGGTACTTGATGCGCCTGGAAAACAAATGGGCTGAGCTGGGCATCGACGGCCCCGCCGAGATGCAGGCGATCGTGAACAGCGGTGTCCATTTCACCGGCAACGACGACAACGGAGCAGTGCCCTACCTCGCCGCTACCAACCGTTGGCCCCTGAATACCGCCCGTGTTGGTTCCTTTGACGAAAAAAGAATGAGCCAGCGTATTGAGGGGGTACTGAAAGACCTGAACGACCCCCGTATGGAAATTCTCTTCCGCCCGGTGGACAATCCGGATAGCGATGAATTTGTGGGTGTGCCAAATGGCCTTTCTGAGGACGCAGCCTCCAATTTCAACGGCGGAGCCAACAACCAGTCCCGTCTGGGTACCCGCTTCCGGGAAGAACCTGCGGCAGTAGAAATGATCATCATGCATTACTCCGAGCTGATGTTCATTCTGGCAGAAGCCGCTGAAAAAGGATATGTCAGTGGCAACCCGGCCGATTTCTACAACCTCGGCATCGAAGCCAACATGAATTATCTCGGCCTGACCGATGTGAGCGACTACCTGGCCAATCCCGACGTAGCCTTGACGACCGATGTTCTATCGAGGATCGCTACGCAAAAGTGGCTGTCCCTTTTCCTGGTCGGCAACGAGGCTTGGTTTGACTACCGTCGCACCGGACTGCCTGAACTGACACCTGGCCCCAACGCAACGCTGCCTGATCTGCCCGTACGCATCCAATACCCAAGTACCGAGCAGGTCTTGAACGGTGCCAGTTACGATGCTGTGATCGGTAGCCAGGGGCCCGATGAAAATACCACGAAGATGTGGCTGCTGCAGTAGGGTTTTAGACAGTTGCAAAGGCAAATCTGGAGGATGTACCAAAAGTCTCGATTTACTATGCTTTAAAAATTTAATAAATATTTAAACAACTGATTTTCAATTTTTTAAACCATAATGATTTACCAAAGTGGCAGTTGCTTAAGACTTTTGGTACAGCTCCAGATTAAGATTTGAAAGATAAATAAAGTAATTTTCGTAGGCCTTCAATTATTGAAGTGTTTCGGGCTGGTACAATCTGTACCAGCCACATTATATCTAATATGAACCAATCATACATCCAACAAGGAGACTCCAACGAAACCACTTTGCATGGGGAATACCGCATTTCCAGGAGCCCGGCCACCCGTCATTTAATCAATAAAGATGCAGCGGTGTACCTCCACCAAGCGCTGTCCACACCGGTCATGAACGTCATTGCCAAAACGGAAGGGGCTTACCTCCACGACTACGAGGGCAACAAGTACCTCGACCTTCATGGCAATGGTGTCCATAATATCGGGTTCAATAACCAGGAGGTGATCGACGCCGTGAGTCAACAACTGAAGGCGGGGCTGTCTTTTGTCCCGCGCCGATATACGAACGAACCAGCCGTTGCTTTTGCGGAGCAACTGACGGCCGTGGCTCCGGCGGGATTGGACCGCGTACTTTTCTGTCCGGGTGGATCGGAAGCCGTCGAGATGGCTATTTTACTGGCCAAACAGGTGACCGGCAAATGGAAGACGATCTCCTTTTGGGACAATTATCATGGGACCACTTTTCAGGCAGCAACGGTCGGCGGCACGGAGCATTTCACCACGGGCAACGGTCCGATGGTACCGGGTGCATTCCATGTTGAATTTCCCAATTATTACCGCAATCCTTTTGGCCTCTCTCCCGATGAAAAAGAAAAAATCGATGACCTTTACATCCGCTCCATCGAAGTGATCCTAAAACGACATCCCGATGTTGCCGCGATCGTTGGAACAACCATTACCTCCACGCCCAACGTACCGACCTCCTACTTCTGGCAGCGCATCCGTCATCTCTGCGACCACCACGGTATCTTTTTGATATTCGATGAAATCGTTTGTGGCCTCGGCCGGACGGGGAAACTATTTGCCTGCGAATATTACGTTACACCCGATGTGGTCGTTTTGGGCAAATCATTGGGAGGGGGCATCATGCCGTTTGCAGGCATTTTGACCCACGAAAAACACAACGTCCTCCAACACCGGTCCATCGGCCATTTTACCCATGAGAAAAATCCGCTTTGTTGTGCCGCCGGATTGGCAGCTTTGGAATTCATCGAGCAAAACAGTATCGTTCAACACGCCGGGGAACTTGGTGATTATTTTAAAAACGAACTGAACGACTTAAAGGGGCGCTACCCTGTCATCGGTCATGTGGAAGGCAGGGGACTTTTGCTCTGTGCAGATATCGTTGAAGATAAAACGACGAAACAAAGAGCCCCCGGAAAAGCGAGTAAAATCATGTACCATTGCCTGAAAAACGGGCTTTCCTTTAAAGTAATTGATGGCAATGTACTCACTTTCAGGCCATCTTTGATCATTGAAAAAAGCGAGGTGGATTTCATCATAGCTACTTTGGAGAACGCTGTTCGAACTGTTTTATAAACCGGACGACCCGTCTCCGAACCGATAAATCAAAAAAATGAAAAATCAACTCATAATCTCCTTTATTTTATTGCTCTTTTCCAGTGTTATGTTTGGTCAGCAAGGCGGTAAAACGGAAAACCTTTTCATCATTACCCTGGACGGCCTGCGCTGGGAGGAGCTTTTTGGAGGTGCGGTGGACAGTATGATGAACGAAACTGAATTTGTGAAAGATACCGCTGAACTACAACAACTATTTGCTGCCGGTACGGGCGAAGAAAGGCGCAAAAAACTGATGCCCTTTTTCTGGAACACCATCGCTGAAGAAGGCCAGTTGTACGGCAATCGTTGGGAGGGCAACAAAGTCAACTGCAGCAATATCTTTTGGTTTTCTTACCCCGGTTACAATGAAATACTGACGGGTTACAGCGACCCCCGAATCAAGTCCAACGACAAAATACCCAACCCCAACGAAACGGTACTGGAATGGATCAATGGACAGCCAGGGTTCGAAGGCAGAGTGGCGGCCTTTGGCTCGTGGGATGTATTTCCATACATCATCAACGAAGAGCGGAGCGGCATCCCCGTCAATGCGGGCTTCCGGCTGGCCGTTGATGAAAACCTGTCTCCTAAAGAAGAGTTGCTCAACGAGCTTCAGCCTACTGTTCCAAGCCCTTGGTCTACAGTCCGGCTGGATGCTTTCACCCATGGTTATGCCCTTGAATATTTAAAAAAATACCACCCACGGGTCCTGTACATCTCTTATGGCGAAACGGACGACTTCGCACACGACGGCCGCTACGACCACTACCTCAAATCTGCCCACCAGACCGACCTATGGATCGAAGCCCTTTGGGATTTTGTGCAAAATGACCCCGTTTACCAAAATAAAACCACCTTCCTGATAACCACTGACCATGGCCGGGGCAACAGTCCCAAAAAAGAATGGAAAAGCCACGGTAAAATATTCAAGGGTTCCAATGCCATCTGGATGGCAGCTATCGGACCGGACACCCCCGCTTTGGGAGAAGTAAAAACCGACATGCAGCTCTGGCAAAATCAGGTAGCCAAAACGGGCGCAGCTTTCTTGGGGCTGGATTACACGAATGACTATGAAGAAGTGGGGAAGGTCATTAAAGAGGTATTTAAAAATTGATTTTTTATTAGCGCTACACGTAACGGTGCCTGTTCCATGCAATCGACAAATTTCACTTTTGTCCAGGGCTCAACACCAACGCTTGGCTTTGTTCATTTTCAGAAAAACAAAAGTGTATTCTTATTTCAACCCTTTTCTTTCCGAGTACCAATAACCTAATAATCCCTTTCCTATCTTATGAACTGTTTTTATCGGTAAAATATAGTGAAGCAAAAAAAGGATCAGCGCAAAAAAGTTTGAAAAAATAGTTTTAAGGATCGATTTTACATTAGCGCCCCCTTTTCTTCCGGAAGTAATGACAGGGTTTTTATGTAATACAACAAATCTTTTTTTAATTGAATTTCCGTACCTCCTCAACCTAAATATAAAATCAATTTCTTCATATGCATAGAGTCTCTCGCTAAAGCCTTTGATAGCTTCAAACCCTTCTCTTTTGCAAAGCAGAAATGCCCCTCCCGACAATTTTAATATCCTAAAAACCGGGTTCAGTCTTTCCATCCTGAGTTGGTTGAACAGGCTCCCATCTTTTACCAAGACGGTCACCCCGCACCCGATCAGCAAGTCTTCAGCTATTATTTCAAAAATTTCCGAAATCAATTCTGCCGTCGGATAAGTATCTGCATCGACAAAAAGCAGCCACCTGCCAGTGGAGAATGCGGCACCTTTATTCCGGGCTTTGGAAATTTGGTTTTCCGGTTCGAATACCACCTTTGCCCCCAACTGTTCTGCTATGGCCGAGGTATTGTCCGAAGAATTATTGTCGCATACAATTATTTCCCATTGCCACCCGGACAGTCTTTGATTGGCCAAAGCATCATTTATCTTCTGAATGGTTTTCGGAAGATAATCCTCTTCATTATATGCTGGAATAATTACCGATAAATCCACCTGCTTTTATCTTATCTGTTTACACAAAGTTAATTTTTCCTTACCACATCCATCAGGCAAGTTCCATCTTCATTTTCAATTTACAATGATCGCTTCCATTTATTTCTTATTAACGATAAAATAACCCTTTAATAAAACAAATAAATGAGCTCCTTAAAATTTTCAGGATAATATTGCTTTTTTAAACTGGCTTACGAAAATGAAAAAAATACAAAATTGGGTATTCAAAAAAATACACGGGAACAGCCTCGTATATAATACTTGCTGGGAAGACCCTCGCTGCGACCGGACTTTGCTGGAACTGGACAAAAAAAGCGAGGTGGTCATGATTACCAGCGCCGGATGCAATGCGTTAGCCTATTTATTGGACAAGCCGGACCAAATACATTGTGTGGACATGAACGCCCGGCAAAACGCTTTACTGGAATTAAAAAAAGCTTTTTATAAGACTAATGATTATAATCATTTATTCCAGTGTTTTGGGGATGGTAGCTGCCCGGACGTACAGGACTTGTACGAAAAAAAACTACGGGATACTTTGCCGGATTTCACTAAAAATTATTGGGATAAAAAAATTAAATTCTTTAATGGCAAAGGCATTAGAAAATCTTTTTATTATCACGGAACCTCTGGCATATTGGCCTGGTCGTTTGGAAAATATTTAAAAATCAAAAAAAGCCTTTACAAAAACCTTGACTCCTTTTTTCAAGCTGCCAACCTGGAACAACAGGCATTTATTTACCAACAAATAGAAAACAAACTTTGGTCAGAAAAAATGGGTTGGTTTTTTAACAGCCACCTCGTTATGAGTATGGCAGGTGTGCCCAAAAGTCAGCAACAGTTGTTTATTACAAAATACGAAAACGGGGCCGTCGATTTTATAAAAAACTGCATGAACAACGTTTTTGTCAATTTGCCGGTCAACGAAAATTATTTTTGGTATGTATATTTTAAAGGCAGCTACACGCAAGACTGTTGCCCCGCTTATTTAAAAGAAAATAATTTTTCTACCATTTCTGACAACATTAATAAAATACGGACATACACGACTACCGTCAGCGATTTTTTGAAAAAAAACCCAAAAGAATATTCTCACTTCGTACTACTCGACCACCAGGATTGGCTGGCGGAAAACAATAAAGAAGCACTGGTGGAAGAATGGCAACTGATCCTGAAGAACAGCAGGCCGGGCACTAAAATATTACTCCGTTCAGCCGCTGATGAAATTAATTATTTTCCACCATTTGTTACGGCCAAAATCGATTTTAACAGAGAATTGGCCAGCCGCGTACACCTGCAGGACCGGGTAGGCACGTATGCCAGCACTTATATCGGAACAGTAAAATAAAATGAAATCTACAAATACATTATCCAGAGAAAGATTGGAACAACAGGACAAAATGCAGTCCTACTACGAGTTCCAGTCGAAAATATATGACCTGACCCGCTGGGCCTTCTTGTTCGGGCGATCGGAAATACTCCATCATATTTCATTTACGCCCCAATCTAATTTTCAGCTAATGGAAATTGGCTGCGGAACGGGAGCCAATTTAACAACCCTGGCCAAAAAGTTTCCCCAGTCCGAACTGACGGGGGTCGACGTATCAAAAGAAATGATCGGCATTGCCCAAAAGAAGCTGGATAAAACAAATGTGAAGTGTCACTTTTTTAATGAGCCTTATGGGCCTCACGCCCATTTTATCGCCCCGCCACAAGACATCATCTTATGCTCCTATTCCCTTTCCATGATCAACCCGCAATGGCCTGATTTAATAGATAAAGCATATACCGATTTAAAAATAGGCGGTAAAATAATGGTGGTCGATTTTTTTAATTCCCAATTCAGTTTTTTTAAGAACCACATGTCTAATCATCATGTAAAGATGGACGGGCACATCCTGCCAAAACTAAAAAAAGTATTTAAAACGGATGCGTCCTTCGTCAAATCCGCTTATGGTGGCCTGTGGGAGTACTTCATGTTCGTTGGAAGTAAATAAAAGGCCCACCACAACAATACTCCATTTCACTGCCCGAATATCTCATTTCACTACAGACCGGTTTTTAGGTTGAGCGGTATCTCCCATCTTTGTCCCATCATTTTTAAATAACCTTAAAATCAACCAATCATGAAAACCGTTAATTTTTTTTCGACCCTACTTTTGTTAGTAACTGTCTTTAGTACTTCCGCTTTCGCTATCAACGAACCAATCCCGACTTCCGAAACCCCAACCTTTCCCGGTGGCATTGCCGCCCTCTCCGAATACCTGCAGGACAACCTGGAATATCCGCTGGAGGCTCGCAAACTGGCCATTGAAGGAACGGTCAAAGTCCGTTTTACCGTTTCACCGGAAGGGAAAGTAGAGGTATTAAAAGTGACCAAAGGCATTGGTAATGGATGCGACGAAGCAGCAGCCAAAGTCGTTGCCGAGATGCCGGACTGGATGCCAGGCACTGCTGGCAAAACGAAGGTATTTAGCTTGGCCGTCCGTTTTGAACTGGATTAATTGCATGCGGAATTTGGAGCTAACTGCTCCACAAGGAAATAACTTAAAAAAGGCTGGCTGCAATTGATGCAGGCAGCCTTCTTTTATAGCATTTTCCAATAGCTGTGCGGACCTCCGGCTTCGTTCATAATAGGCTGCAAACCCGGGGATTCACATCAGATCAGCTCTTTTAACTGACCGACCATATACAAAATCTCCCTGCCGATTTCCACGACTTTATCGTCGTAGGATTTTTGCTCCCGAGGCGTACCGTCCGCAACTTTCGGATCTTCATAGGGCAAGGACACCCTCGCATAAGCACCCGGTACAATCGGGCACGCAGCATCGGCCTGGCCACAGACCATTACTGCAATGAAATCTTTTTGAGGGTTGAATCCATCCGCATATTTTTTGGAAAAAAGTACCATTTCCCTCTCACCTGCGGCTCCTGAACGAACCACGTATTTAGGATTTATCGCCTCGTCCAATTGCAGGATATTGAACCCGTACCGCTGCAAGGCACTGACCATTCGGTGGTTAAATGCAGTTGCTTCCGTTCCTCCGGAATAAGAACTGAATCCATTCAGATTGAAATGTTCCAATGCCCTCCAAAACCAGATTTGAGACAATTGGCTCCTTCTTGAATTATGGGTACAGACAAAATTTACTTTCGAAAAACCAACCTCTTTGTGCTGGTTGTAAATGTCATTGGCCAGGTCCTTCAGTTCGTTTTTCCTTTTTTGGGAAATTAAATTTTCCTGGGACAATAAATCTTCAATTTTGCTGGAAACAGCGGTCTGCACGGACTGGCTTGTTGAATGATGGAGAAAGAACAACCATGCAGTTGCAGTTAGGAACAATTTCATACAATTTAAATTTTGGATTTTTTAAACATCAAAATTATTTAGTCCAGCAGTAAACTGTATGCGGTGAATGTTAACTTTTTTTTATTTAATCAAGGAGCTGCAAAACCTGTTTTATCCCCCTTCTGCGAACTTTACGGACGCTGCGCGATCCCTCTGATATAATTCCGCGCAGAGGCCGCAATGTTCGCAGAGGTATGTATACCACACTTTTATATGCCGATGCATTTAACCCTTTATTCACATTGGTCTTTAAGCACTTAATTTCTTCCAGGAAAAATAAGAAACAAATAATAAAACGATTGCCACAAGTGCAGGTGCAAACTGGCCATCGCCAATTGCAAGATGTGCGGAAAACGCCAACACAAAATCAAAGAAAAACCCTGCGTATGCCCATTCTTTTAAGGACTTGGACCGGTCAGTCCAAATCGCAATCAAACCCAAAACCTTGGCAACTGCCAATGGATAAATAATGTAGGTTGGATACCCTAAATTGGTAAAGGTCTGACTGACCTCTGCATGGTTAAAAAAATACATACCGGCTGACATCAACATCAACAAAGAGATGAGCCCGGTACTTATGCGATAGATCCATTTGTAATTTTTCATAATTTTCTGAAATTACCTGAGAAGTTAATTTATGTTTTATTTACTGTAAGTGGCTGTTCAAAAAAAATGACACTTTTTCTTTGCCTGAAAAAGAGTTGTGAGGCCATGCAATCAAACACTCGCCTAAATAAAAGTGTCATTTTTAGCGCTCCTTTAATTTGACCAACTGATTACCTGCTTTTAAAATAAGCATAAAAGCTCAGTATGATGGCAGCAGAAGAGACCAGTGTCATAACTGTTCCCGGAGCAAAATTCACGTACCCTCCCAAATCCATAAAAAGGAAATAACCCAAATCCGCCAAGCCTCCTGTAATAGCGGCCAGGAAAACAGCATGCTTATTTTTTTTCCAGATATAGAATGCGCTGATAAGTGTGACGATGCCGATCCAAAAGAGATTAAAGCCATGCTGTCCAAGAATGGCACCCGACGCTGCCGGATAATCCATTTGCAGTGTAGTGGGATCCACGGCATCGGCAATGCCGCCTACGGCGGAGGCAATGTCCCCGGTATTAATGAAATACATAGTGATCGCCCCTGCGAATATGTGAACAGCTCCCCAAATAATCCAAAGAACGGCTGCGATTTTAAATAGGATTGAAAAGTTTTTCATCGTTTTAATTTTGCATTTAAAAATAATAAAGCGCAAAATTATAGGCCTAAAAGGCCACAGGCATTAATGTAGATTAAGATTTTGATGCCCCAAACTATTTTTGTCTTTGTTTCCGATCCCCTTTTACTTTGCTCAAAGCTTCGGGCGTGATGCCGAGGTAAGAAGCAATCATCCGCTGAGAAACTCGTTGGGTTATGTCTGGATAGGTGTCGACAAAGTGCTCGTAGCGTTCGATCGCGGAAGCACTCATCAGCATAATGACCCGTTTTTGAAGTACACCAAGTCGCTTGATAAATTTTTGCACCTCACGTTCCTTGCTAAAATCCTTTTCTCTTTCTACAACAATTGAGTTTTCAATAGCGTCAATAAATAATTCACATGGTGAGTCGGGAGGAACATTATCCGCTACAATCCAACCTTCCGAAGCAAACATAAAAATATGTTCCTTCCCTTTTTCATCAATGGAATAGCTTCGCAACAAGCCAGATTTGACCTGATAAACTTTGCTGTTCAGGTCACCTTTCCTTTGCAAAATCTGGCCTTTTTTTATTTCTATTTTTTTCATTTGCATTTTTCAACAGGCGTCTCGTCTAAACACAAGTGGGGCGTGAAGCCCCACTTGTCATTTTATAAAAGCTATTGACAATTTAGTCACCATTCTCTTTATTTTACAAAGAAAACATTTCCTTGATACTTTTTCTAAATGCTTCGTCCCCCACTAATTTTCTTTGTTCGTACCATTCTTTGGCATCTTCACCGGCTGGATATCTCAATTGTTGTTTTCCGTCGGTAGCTGCTTCAAATACGACCTCCGCAATTTGCCCGGCAGTAGAATAATTTTTTTGCCGTTCGGGATCCATAAAAACGGCCAATACTTTTTGCATTTGTTCATCATAGGCCTGGTGTGCAGTCATATCGAGGGACCGTCCTGCAAAATCAGTGGCGATACCTCCCGGCGATACCGTTTTCACATCGATGCCGTGCGGATTTAGTTCAAATGCCAAGCTTTCGCTCCATCCTTCCAAGGCCCATTTTGTGGCGTGGTAAACAGAATTGAATGGCAGGGTTACCAATCCTCCAATTGAGGTTGTTGTGATGAAAAGCCCATTTTTTCTTTCTCTGAAATGGGGGATAAAAGCTTGAGTCACTCTCATTACTCCCAATAGGTTGGTGTTGAGCTGCCGAACGATTTGCTCATCTGAAGCTCCTTCAAAAGGCCCGGCCAAACCATATCCTGCATTATTGAAAACCACGTCAATGTCGCCGATGGAGATGGCTTTTTCCACAGTTGATTTAATTTGATCAGTGACGGTAACATCTAACGGAAGCAATTCAATATTTTCAAGATTGTTCAATTCCGTTTCTTTTTCGGGTTTGCGCATAGTTGCCAGTACATGCCAGCCTTTGTTGGCAAAAAGCTTTGCAGCGGCTTTTCCCAGGCCTGAAGATGCCCCGGTGATAAAAATTCTTTTTGTCATTTTTTATGTTTAGTTTATAATTTAGAAGTTGTTTAACTGCTTAAAGTTGATGTGCCGCCCCGGTCGGGACTATCGGCGACCTGCACCTTTATCAGCGGTTGTGTTTTTTCATTTTTGAATATTCTTTGCCATTCTGAGTAATGAGCCTGATTTGTTTATCTGACCTGTCAATCTTCAATGTATCTATGTAGTCAGTGCCAATTCCGAACTCAATTAAATAATCAACATCATAATCTACATATTCACAATCCTCAAAATTAATTAAACCTCCTCTCATCAACGATCTTGGTTTTTCTTCTACACCTTTATATTTTTCTAAACTGTCAATCCACATCTTACAACACCTCCTTTTTTCTGTAAACAAAAATAAGTTTTCATGTTCGACAAGATATTTTCCTGATCGTCCTACTATTGTTTGATTTTGAGTTTCATCAAAAAAAATCGTTCTGCTTTTAAATGCAAAATTCGCCTTCTCAAATTTTAACTTATGCCCCCAAAGAAGATCGCGCGAACCTACATAAGTTTCAAACTCCTGGTTTTTTATTCCCTTGTAATTTTTTTCCACGCAACTACTCAGCAACAATAAGATTAATGAGAACAGACAAAGTGCTTTGCCCGGTAGGATTGATTTTATTTTTATAATCAAAAGAATATTTTTTAAATGCTTTCCTTGCTTTACAACTTTAACCATAACCATAGCTATTTAAAATGGCATCGCAGCGAGGAAACCAATTAAAAAACCGTGCGGCCTATTTTCAAACAACTTCAAATAAAAATATCACTGCAAAAGCCCGAGCACCTTGCCCCAGTCCACATATTTAAAATTCTGTGGAACCTGCTGTCCGTGTTCAAAATTAAATCCATCCTGTAATACCAATAAGCCGTTGGGAAAATCTACACTGAGTGAATCGGCAACGACATCCAGGCCGTCAGTTTCCTCCACGCCGTCAATTTGTTGTTCATCCAAAATTTTAAAATTGTTGATGTACCGGTTTTCACCTGCCAGCTCAAAAACGGCGTAGGAAAAATTGCCCTGGCTGCTGGCAATTAAGAAACCCGATCCGTCTTTTTTATAGATCGTCAATCCTTCAACGTCGTACCGGATGTTTGGGTTTTCATCACCGCTCATGTTCACGAAGGTTTTCTCCGGTCCCTGGCCCGGCGAAATGGGCAGTTTCCAGATGCCTTTTGCTTCCTCTCCGACGTACAGGAAACCCAGGTCGTTGTCGGCCACCATGCCTTCGGTCTGCGAATCAAATTGAACGGAACGGGCCAGTTTCAGGATGACCCCACTTTCTCTGGCCTGCATTTCGAACTGTTGGAGCAAGCCGTTTTTTCCATTGATAACGGCGTAATTTTTCCCGGTCGCTTTATCCGTCGCAAAACAAAACCCATAAATATCATCGATCAGTTTGCTATCGACCAGTAAAGAATCGGCCGCAATGTTTTTCAGTCTCCCATTGGTGGGATGGATGGCAAAAAGATTGACGCCCTGGCTACTTCGGTTGCTACAACCCAAAACTGTTATGGTGCTGTCCCTCATCGGAAAACGGTACAGGACATCTACATTGTTGATATTCCCGATGGGGTAATAGGCGACCTCCGTCCCGCTCAAATCATAAGCGGCCAGGCCACCTTTTTTATTGGAACCAAAAACGAGGCTTTTTCCTGGATTGTCCGGATGTACCCAAATAGCCGGATCATCGGCGGCATCTTCGTCCGACTGGGCGCGGATCATGCGTGTTTCTACGTCGGGCGTAACGGCCAGGGTGATTTTCTTCTGCCCGGCATACGCCATCGCCAACTCAATGGAATCTTCTCTGGCCTCTGCTTTTTGCTCGTCTGCAACTGTTTCGGAAACTGGTTTTTTTTCATTGGAAGACTGGCAGGAAAGAAGCAGGAGAGAAATTAAAATGAATAAAATGGTATTGCGCATTGTTTTGTTTGTTTAAAAACGTAAATCATCCCAAAACTTTGATTTTCAACAAAAACTGTTTTTCATGCCTGGGATCGTCAAACCAAATGGGCATCGAGCCCAATTGATTTGAAAAGAGGGATTCTAAGGGGAAGGCAAGTGTGATTTTTTCTTTGCAAAAAAAATCACACTTGCCTTCCCCTTAAACCCCTCACATTGATTTGGAGGGACTCGATGCCTTCCAAATCAGAACTTGAGATGAATCATCGTTGATTTTCTTCAAGTTATCATCTATCTGACCAAATCGAATTTTAATCCTAAATCAAACCGTACATTATAGTATTCCGCCTGCATCGTCCGGTCGGATACGCCCTGGAAATACCTGAGTGGCTGGTTCAACAAGTTATTTGCATTGGCATAGACCACCAATTTGTCAGAAATACTGTAGCTCACGTTGGCATCCAGGTAAGTCACCTGATCATAATACCGGTCGCTGAATGCTTCACTTCCCACTTCATCGATAAAATCACTGGCATAATTGAAAGAGAGCCTTGAAGTGAAACGCTTTCCTTCAAATGCGATGGAGGCGTTCAGTGTATGTTGAGGAGAACCGGGCAGGTCCAGGTCTTCGTCTTCTCTGCCTTCGAAGTTGAAATCGGTCACTTCAGACTGGGTAAACGTATAGTTGAAATAGACACCAAGTCCTGCAAGGGCCGGCGAAATAAAATCCAACTGCCGCTGGAAAGCCACTTCAAAACCAAACAAAGTGGCGTTCCCGCCATTGATCGGCTGGGTGAACAAGTCCCACTCGGTGCCTTCAAATGTAAAACTGTTAAAAGATTGGTTGACGATAAAATCGTTTATGTCTTTATAAAAGAAGCCTCCAGAGACAATGCCGATGTTGCCAAAATAATGTTCTGCCATCAGGTCAAAATTGGTAGAAGTCGTCGCTTCAAGGTCAGGGTTTCCAATGGACAACTCTTCCCCGTCCTCGATTTGCCGGAATGGAACCAGGTCGAAGTAATTAGGTCGGGCCAGGGTGTTCGTATAGGCGAAGCGCAGGACAGAGCGAGGTGCGAGGTTGTATTTCAAATGCAGGCCAGGCAAGACGTTGATGTAATCGCTTTCCGATTTTTCGGTGGCGTCCAGTGTTCCTTCTTCGTCATCGAACCTGAAGCCTTCATATTCGAGGTTTGTCTGCTCTAACCGGAGTCCGGCCACGACCAGAAATTTCTCTCCAATATTTTGCTGCAACATCGCATAGGCCGCGTAAATATCTTCGCTGGCGGTGAAATTGCCGGCCAGTTCACTCAGGTCCCGTTCTCCTTCAAATTGAGGCCCGGTCAAATCCAGGTCACCCACATACTCCCTGGTGGTAAAAGAGCCGATGGAATAGTCACCGGCCAAAAAATTGTCTTTTGACAAATCTGAAGTGGTCGAAACGCCTTGTTGGAAAACACCGTCGTCAACAGGTTCGTACTCAAAGAAATCGTTGTCCCGGAGTTTTGACTTGGTGCGGATGCGCGCCCCAAATTTCAGGTTGTTCTGATAAAACCCATTCATCAGCGGCAGTTCAAAATCGACCCGGCCATTCATGTCCTCGTCTTCTGTGTACTGAAATTCCTCGGTTATTTCACTCAGCTCCCAAGAGCTGCTTGGGTTTTGAAAAGCAGCGTCCGCGGCATCGATCAAAGGCTCTTCCGGATTGGAAAAATCAACGTTGACCGGAACAGTGCCATCCGTGGCAATTTCAAAATACCTTTCGTTCGGGCGATCTTCAGATGCCTTTGCATAATTGGCCGACCAGTTCACGCTCAGTTTCCCAAACAGGTGCTGGCCTGAGAGAGAAAAATTCATCATTTCCTGGTCTTCCAACCGGGCATGTTTAATGTCATCCGTTCCTGCCTTTGTCTGGCGTTCCAACCCGGCGACCCACTGGCCACCGTCATTTTCGATGTCCGTGAAAACGGACCGGTAACGGTTTTCCCAATCTTTGCGTTTGTTATAAATTCCTTTAAAAAACAAGGTGTGGTTCGGGTCCAGTTGGTAATCGAGGGAGAGTGAATAGCTCTGGCGGATGCGTTGCAGGTAGTACTGCCGGATTTGAATTTCTTCCGGCCAAAATTCCTCACCTTCATCAAACATGTCGTTATCATTTGCGTCGTCATAGGTCCACTCCGCCTCTACGTTGTCCGAACCGAGGTTATTGTCAAAATAGGAAGCACTCAGGATCACGCCGAGTTTATTGTTGGCAAACCGATCGCCGAAAATCAGCGAGCCGTTGAAGGTTGGCTCCTCCGCCAGGATATTGTAACCACCTCCGATCGTTCCGGAAATGCGCTGCTCATAAGGAGCCGCCCGGGTCACCAGGTTAACGGAGCCCCCGATCGCGTCGGCATCCATATCGGGGGTAACGGCTTTGCTCACTTCCACGGTCTGGATCATGTCCGAAGGGATCAGGTCCAATTGGATGGAGCGGATTTCGGCTTCTGCCGAAGGAATCCTTTCGCCATTGATGGTAACGGCATTTAACTGCGGGGCCGTACCCCGGATATTGCCAAAGCGGGCCTCCCCCTGATCGTACTGCACGTTGATGCCCGGAATCCGCTTCAGGGCATCCCCGATGTTCGCATCGGGGAAACGGCCGATCTGGTCGGCAGCAATAATATTGGTGACGTTATAATTGGAAAGTTGGTTGCTCAACGCACGAGCCTGCCCTCTCAGTTGTGACGTAACCACGATTTCCTTGAGATTGATTCCGGGCTTCATTTCGAAATCAATTTTAGTGTTGCCCCCATTGGTGATGGTAACTTCCATTTCCTGGTCCTCGAACCCGATAAATGAAACTCTAACGGGATAAGTACCGGCCGTAAGGTTGAGGATGGAGTAAAAACCATCTTCGTTGGCGGTCGTTCCCCTGACCTCGTCAATCGTGATGGTGGCCCCGACCAACGGGAGCTTGGACTCATCAATGACCCGCCCACTCAGAATACCGGTCTGTGCATTCAGGCCAAAACAAAGCATCAAACAAAATAGTGAGAAAAGATTTTTCATGGTGAAATTTAGATTTAGGCAAACATCATATTCCAGTTTTTTACAAAACATAAATTACTGAATGACAATACTTTACCTGTGACTTTTAGGTGCAAAAAGTCGGTGTAAACAAACCATGAAAGTAGATAGGCAATATTAGCGGCAACTTAGATATTTATTAAGTTCCGGTAAAGATTGAAGCGGCTGACTGAACGCAGTGTTTTGTTATGTTTAACGGAATGTGTCCTTTTTATTGACATGAAATTGTTTGAAACAACTTCCGTATATAACCTTGCGCGACTTTGTCAGGTTAGTGACACTTTGAAAAAGTTAACATTGAAAATTGGAAACTTAACATTGGAACCGGGCCCTTTTTTACGCTCCATGTTAATTTTGTGTAAATTTTAATTTAATCAAATATTAATTTGTTTTTTGCATTGGAAAACCCACCATTAGAACCGACTCACAAATAACTGAATATCAATATTTTAGAGACCGGTCAGTTTTTCATTTCAAAAACAACAATCAAATTTTTTTTAACATGAGTAAACAGACCAAGGCTAAAAAGAGCATCAAGAAAATGCAGGGAAAGATTCAAGCTCTAAAGAGTGCAGCTAAAAAAGCGGCTAAGAAGGAGGCTAAAATGACGAAAAAGCACAAAGCTGAGATCAAAAAACTGAAAGCCCAGCTGAAGCCTGCCAAAAAGCTCAAAGCTATCAAAGGCAAGAAAAACGTGAAATCAAACAAGCGTAAGAAGAAAGCTGCCTAACCCATCCTACGTGATATTATACACAAAAACCAGACAGGGCCGGTACTTCAACCGGCCCTGTTCTTTTTGGTAGAGGGTGAAAGGCAAATGTAAATTTGCCCGCCGTGCTTGTTATTTAATGCAAGTTCCGATTCATGTTGGTAAAGGGTAGAGGGACAATAAGTCTTTTGCATCAAATTCCTCTGCGGGCACACTGGAACGAATGTGGTGGCTTTAAAGACCACTCTTATTTCCATTTATTTTCCTACTTTTTGTGGTCCCAAAATGTTTCTTCATTATGTGCTCTAAAAATTGTTGGTCGACTTCATCAAAAGACCCCTTTTCTGTGCTGTCTACATCGAACACACCGATCAATTTGCCCGCTGCATCAAAGACCGGCACCACAATTTCAGATTGAGAATTGGCATCACATATAACATGGTTTTCAATTTTGCTCACATCCTCAACGATTGCCGTTTCCCCCACAACCGCAACTGTTCCACAGACTCCCTGGCCGAACTCAATGTACAAGCAGCCCAATGTCCCCTGGTACGGCCCAATGCTCAGACGGTCCCCCGTCACTAAATAAAACCCTGTCCAGAAAAAGTAGGGCATGTGCGTTTTTAACAGGCAATTGATCGTAACCATTTTAACGATCAAATCCGCTGGCTCTTCTGAAAGCACAGAATCGATTTGCTGAATGGCCTTCAGGTAGGACACATTCTTCTCGGCCTTGTCCATGTTGACAGATCGTTTGATGAAATATGGCAACTCGCCAGCATTGGAAGTATGCATTGCTTTATGATTTGATGAATAATGTCCTGATCAGGTTATCTTTTCCCAGGGCAAATTGCTTTTCTGAAATGGACAAAAGATACCGTCTCAAAATAACCCTACCTTTCCAGTCGTCACATTTTAAAATAACCGGGGAGAAAATGCGGGGAGAAATTCTTGAATTTATCTTTTACATATCCCGGCACGTCTTCCCCGGTTTCGGCAATTGCAGTTATCATTTCGGACTGGTGCTGGCCAATTTGAGTAGGCAAGTTTTACGGTACGCTCTTTCGCATTTTTTATTTTATTGCCAACGAAGTATTTTGCGATAAGTGAGCCTTATAAGCAGCACTTCTGTCCTCTTTTGTAAAATCTTTTCCAACATTAAAATCGTTTTTTCATGTAGGCCATTTTATGGCTCGTGCAACCACCAGGGTTTCAAACATTCACAGATCAAAAGGGAGAAGGCACCTTATACATTGAAATGTCATTGAATAAATATTAACGTAATAAGGTTGAATCCCGATGTTTATTTATTGTGATTAAAATCTCAGTGCCTTTCCCGCTTATGATCTTACTATCTTTCGAATAATGGTCCAGATGCTTCTTTCTGAAAGGTTGTACTTTAAAGAAAGCGATCTGACCACTTCGGTTTTCTTTGTCTTTCCGTCCGGGTACAAATTGTTATAATCGCTGATGATTGTATACCGCCGAATGGAAGTATCGCTGATCAATTGTTGGTCGATCAACCAGGCGATGAACTCTTCCGTTCGGTTTTCGACCGAGTGAGCCTTACAATATTGATCCCAAGACTGTTGTATTTTTTTCTCGAATTGCCGGAACAAAAACATTTGATTGGCTTCCATAAGTCATGTATTTTTAATTGTGTGAGTTGAATCCAAAAGAAGTTATTTAAGAAAGCCCTAATTCTATTTCACAACCATTATATTTGCCGGCATTCATGGTTGCTGCAGTTCATGATCTACATGTTCTCAATGGTTCAAAGATTTATTTAAATTCTTATTTTCTAAAACATATTTTCTGCCCTTTTCCTCTTCATGTTGTTGTTTTTATGAAATACAGGATCAGTTACCAAAAAACGTTAAACAGCTGATTACCAACATTTTAATTTCACTTACTGAATTCATTAAATAATTTTCGTCAAGGATATTCTTTCCTCTTGACCAGAGATAAAAATTTGGTGTGCCGCCAAGAAAATAATTGCGAACGGCAAGATCGAAACAGTAAAATTTAGCCTCTATGCAAAAAGATAAAATATTCAGCCTACTCTGCCTGCTTACCACTGCCGAGTTGAATGATTTTGAGAAGTTCCTGAGAAAAAGGTATGCTAAGAACAACCGCCTGCAACAAGTATTTAGCTACCTCAAAAAGTTCCATCCGGTTTATGATTCGCCGGTGCTGGAAAAAACGCAGATCATCAAAAAAATATTTAAAAGGAACAAAATCACCGTAAAAAGTTTATCTAATATTTATCACCAATTAATGACTGCGCTGGAAGAGTTTCTGCTGTTGAAGGAAATTGACAAGAATTCGTTTGCGAGGAACTATCTGTTTTTACAGGTTTTAAAAAAAAGGAATGCCAGTGAGTTGTTTTTGCAAAAAATAGAAGAAAGCAAAAGCCAACTGGAAGAAACAAAAAACGAGACGGGAATCGGCATTGGTTTTTTGTACAAAAAAATGATCCTCCATTACGCCAATTATTTTCATTCTCACTCTGATCAGTTTCTTCTGGTCAATGGTGCGGAAGAATTGGCGCACCTGAAAAACAGTCTGGACAACGCCTCAGAAATTGCCCATTTGAAATATGAGTGCGAATTGCACAACCGGCACCACATGCTGAAAGAAAACACGGCCGTTACAGATGATGCGAAAAAAAACAAAGAAAATGAAATTTTAAAAGACCTTTATACCAACACCTTAAAGTTGATCAAACAAAGAGATGATACCGATTTTTTCAAAGTATTCGATCTTTTAAAGAAGGCAAAGGACATCGTGCATAAATCCGAACAGGCTATTATTTTGAATTACCTCACCAACCATGCAGTCAGTTCAATTAAAAGAGGCAAATTAACGGATACCGAACAATTGTTTGAACTATATGCCTTTGGCCTGGAAAACCAAATCCTGATCATCGACGGCTTTATTTCTTCGTCACGGTTCCAGAACATCGTGAACCTTTCCTCTTTCCTGGGAAAATATGAATGGCTGAATATTTTTGTCACCGAATACAATAAAAACCTGAGCAATGAAAGCAGGGATAATATCTTGAAACTATCCGATGCTCAGATTGCATTCGAGAGGAATGAATACGACAACGTACTCGGCATCCTCAATGACGTAAAGTTTGAGAACATCTATTTTTTGTTGCGAGGAAAATCATTAATCCTGAGAAGCTACGTTGCCGAGGAAAAACCGACCAACCTAATCCTGGATTTTACCCGAGCTTTCAAAGAACAATTAAAAAGAAATAAATTCCTTAGCGAAAAAATTAAAATAAGCTATTTGAACTTCCTTGCAACCATAACAAAAATGCAGGCTGACAAAAACAAAGAAGACCTGTTGGCCTATTTAAATAAATTTGAGCTATTGCAATTTAAGTCCTGGCTCATGGAAATTATCAATAAAAGGAAAAATTAAAACCAGCTACTTTAGTATTTTGAACACCTGAGCAGCTGGTTTTAAAATGGCTATTTTAAATTGTCAGTATTTCTGTAACGACAATAACATCTTCTCCTCCTTTTATTTGGTTCTGCCGTTTTTCATCAACTCGCGCATCTTGAAAAGTATCGATTTTTTTTGTGCCAGAATCATTTAGATTGGTTTTCATGATAAAGTAATTTTTATTAATTAATTGTTATGTATGGGGCATCACATTCCAGCACCTGCAGTTACTGCAAAGCGATGTAGGCATACCAAAGGGCATAGGAATCCCAAGGATTGCTAAGGGCTGTTCCCGAAGAAACCTGTTGAGGGATCGACAAAAATGATTGCTAAAGCTCCCGGCAATTAGGTAGCGCCGGAAGAGGACGAGAGCGCAAAAAATGAGGTGCTTTTATTGCTGTCAATAGTTAGTGCCCATCATTTTATTAAGCCCAAATAAAAAGACTTCTGAAAATTTAATTTTGAGAAAAAATCGATATTTTTTTAATTGAATCAGTTATTTAAAAAGCTCTTTTTTCTAAATAAAATACTGACAATCAACCAATTAAAACCTGGAGAAAATTCAAGAAAAAATCAGCGAACCAATTGAGGAAAAAACCTGACCATGCAAAACAGTTGGCCTTATGATGAATCAAGACAAAAAATTGCTGAAGAAAATTGAGCAGAAAAAGAAGAAAAGGAAAGAATTGGAAATAGTCGGCACAAGTGGCCTGGAGGAAAACTTAAAAGCCATCTCGGATGCATTGGACGAATATTATTTCACAGAAAAACTTAAAACGTATTGTGCCCACTTGAGCTATACCAAAATCATCAACAAGAAGGCAATTAAATATAAAATGATCGACTTTAGACTCATCAACAGTATTCTCCACGTAATTGACATTTTTGAATTCTCCAATCCAGTAATTTATTTTTACAATGAAATTCGAAAGCTTTATGAAAACATTGACGAAAATGACGATCATGAGTTAATTAAATTTGATAAACTATTAAGTGGAATCAAAAATTATTCACTGCGGCTTTCAATTGAAGATGCAGAAGAGCTATTATCATTCTTGGCCAATTTTTGTGTTCGAAAACTGAACGAGAATAAAAAAGAATATTTAAACAGGTATTTCCTGATCAGTAATTTATTATTGAACATACGGTTTAATACTAAAACTGGCAAGAGCATTAAAATACCTCCAAATGTTTTTAAGAACATGGTTGTCACTGCTTTAAAAATAGCTGACGAACTGGATTTCTCAACCATCGAGACCGTTGGCATCATCCCCGACAATCCATCCGGTTTTTCGGATGCTTACGAATGGGTTGAAAAGTTTATTGACTCCTTCAAGAAAAACCTTGACAAAAAAGGTTTTGACAATTATTATCCGTATTGCTCGGCCTTGTTGGAATTCAAACGCGGCAACTACATAAAAGCTTACCGGACATTATATGAAAAGCGAAAAGGCACCCGGGGCGTTTTTATCAATTTGGATATAAAAACTTTGTTTTTAAGAATACTCTTCGAAATATATATCACAAAACCCCAAATCCTGGAGTACGATGAAATTGATATTGAAAAGACATTCGACACACTGCGCAGCCTGCTCAGGGATGAAGCATCCAGAAAAAAACAGCTATCGTATCAATTGAAATTTTATACTGATTTTGCGGACCTGTACAAGAAGCTATACAAGTTTTTCAATAGGTACACTTTGGCTTACAAAAAAAAGAACAGCTTATTCGAAAAAGAAAAAAACCAATTGTTGTCGGAAATTGAAAACACCAAGTACTCCTATAAAAAATGGTTTTTACAAAAGGTCAAGTCAATAAAATAGCTGAGCCCTTCTGACATCGTCAAAAAGGGCCCAGCAAAAAACTACTTAAACGCCGTTAGGGCAACAATCAGGGTTTACAGTTGGAGCCCTCCAGTCCCAGACTCCTTTGTCCACTGCTGCTGTCATTGGCATCTGACACCAAAAGCTCAAAACAATAATTATTGGCCGAAGTGACTGTTTTCGTAATGACCAAAGTCTGTCCGGGCACAATTGTGTGGCTTTGGTTATGCAGTTCCAATACATTGTCCTGATAAATAATGATATCCAGGGTCACGGTGCTTGTAGCAGTATTTTTAATGGAATAAGCTACTGCATTTTCGTCAATCTGGCCGCTTAATTCCAGGCTGTCGAGTGGCCCTGGCTGTGCTTGAGCGGTGATTGCAAATAGAGAGAACAACAAAATAAGGAATCCAAAAAAACATGAATTTTTCATCTTGAAAAATTTTGTTAGTTTTGAATGACGTCATCTTCAAACTGTGGTTAAGAAATGGTTGTTGATCAATCGACGAGACAAAGGTGTTGGGAATATGGATGGAAGTGAATGCGAAACCTTTTCGAACGAGTTTCGCAAATATTCGAGCCTGGAAACCTTGGCTTCCGTTCTGCCACAAATGGCCACAAATCATTGTATATCAATTATTTAGATTATATATTTTATCAGAAGAAAAATGGGTGGGCAATTTCCTGCGAAAGTTTTCGAAGGCTTTGCGACAACGGTTTGGAAGACAGTAAGACGCCCGGCAACTGGACTGCAACACATTCGTAAATTTGGAGCCGGCAATGTGATATTAATTAACTGGCCTGGGCAGCAATGGAAGGTTTCATTTATCTGTATAAATTGATGGTCGACCTTCAGTAATTAAGATATTAAATTAGGCTTCTATAAATTCATAAACTTTTTACACCGTAATATTTTATTCATTAATTAATGAAAAAGCTTTCCCCTTTTTGGCAAAGTATTGCAAAAGATATCGAAACTGCTTATGACCAGGGGCACCCATCCAATTGGAAGCAGCAAACTATAAAAGCCTTTCTGGCCGACCTGGAAGACAAGCTTCTGGCAAAAAGCGGGGCGGACCATACTATCGCCGAACAGATAGGCGTGCCATTTATTAAAGGAAGATATGCCCATGAGCAATGGGCAACGATTGTCCCTTCAAGCTTTAGGAAAATCTTTGTTTATGGAGACAGCCAGGGGAAAGTCAAAACCAGACAGCAGTTCGCCATTTATCTGGGATACAGATCTACAGAACATTACCTAAATGAAAGAAATATAACAATACATGAAGTTGTCTCAAAAAACCAAGACGAGAATGACCTACTCGAAATATTGAAACGGTCACTCAAAAATACCTATCGGACCAAAAGACTGTTTGCAAAAATCGACGTCGTGGGCAATCAATTCAAGTTTTTAGAAAGCCTGCCAATGGATAAATATTTTGTTGAGCTTTCCTCGTTGAGCAGAAACAAAATCGACAATAACAACAGCCTTTTTATCATTGAAAAAGAGGGTACGCTGACGAAACGGAAGAAGAAGTCGCGCAACGAAATATTCACTAATTATTTAAGTACACATATTGCGTCCGAAAGTATTTTATCAAATTATGAGCAAAACGTCATTGTCGGTAATCCCGGAGTTGGAAAATCAACCTATGCCAGATGGCTGTGCTATCAATGGGCAAACGAAACTATCAAAGTTGATTCTGCTTTAATCTACATTAATTTAAGGGAACTCAATTTCAGTTCTAAAAACCCCGTCCTCGAATATGTTAAAGAAGAATACTTATCCGAGAGTTTATTAAACAAAAAAAAAACAAAAACTAAACTCAGGTCTTTTTCACAAGGGCTAAAATATATCTTGGATGGATTGGACGAAATTGAACAAACCAACAAATTCCGACTTGAGAAGGCCCTTCAACAACTTGGAGGAGACACTGAATACCCTCCATATATGTTGCTCACCAGACCTTATGGACTGAGGAACACTTATTTTCAATCTACAAGGCACGTCTCCGAAATTCTTGGTTTTAATGAAACACAGCGAGTTACATACGCGAAACGGTTTTTATCAAAATATAAAAATAACTACAACAATACGGTAACCACCAATCATTTTCTGGAATTAGTTGATGAAAGCCCTGTCTTAAAAGACATTTCATTCAACCCACTAATGCTTTCTTACTTGGTGCTAATGTATATAACCGACCGTCATAAAAAAGATTTTATATTCCAACAAATAGACAGTCCGTTCCAATTGCAAAATCGGATATTGGACATTTTGATCGAGTACCACGCTCGCGACAAAAAAATTCCATCCCTTCATTATATCGAAAAACTGGAATTGAGCAAGGCGATTTCAGGCAAGCTTGAACTGAACAAGGAATTCGTCTATAAAAACAATTATAGCCGGGACCCACATCAAACATCAGCCTTGCTGTTGAGCGAACTGGGGTTGGGAAGGTATGAAGAAACGGGGGTGGCAGGCAAATGGCAGTTTTATTTTAATTCCATCACTTTTCAAGAATTCCTGGCCGCTGAACATTTCGGCCATTCAATGACCATCGATGCATTTATATACTTACTGGGAGATACTTTTTACTGGAACTTTGGAAAAATGTTGTTAGGGTATGCAGCTCTCCACGAAAATGAAAAACTATTATTGGGCATCATCGACCGAATGGAATCAAAGTTCAGTGAGACCAAATTAATGTATTATGCAAGACTGAAGATTGTCATTATCAGTGAACTCTCTCCTGCTATTATTCAAAAAAGAATAGACAAAAAAGAAATTGCGGGAATAATCGAATTTGCTTACTGGGCAAAATTTGATGACCTGAGGGGAGAACCTTTTTTTGATGCTATCACGCCTATTTTCCAGAAGATGTCCGATGAACAACAAGCTTACTTCATCGGCTTTATCCCTCACTATTTGTCCTATTTTCTTGACTTAAACAAAACGGAGAACCAATACATCGAATTCCCTGATTCTATCTTGACTATTGTGGAACGATTGTCCCTGTACAACGACCCAACCATTCTGGACTGTTTTTTTGATTGGTTGATCAAATACCACAAAAAGACGGACGAAGTATTTGAAAAATCAGTACAATGGGACAACCCTGATTATGAGTTCGAGAATTCGGCAGAAGCAGAATTGGTCAATTCCTATAACCTCTCCATGAAATCAATCTATGGGCTACTGGAAAAAACGAGCAATGATCAATTAAAGAAATACAAAAAAAAGATCAAATATATTTTGCAGGAGCATCCCGAGTCCTACAAAGAACTGACCCTGATGTTACTTGCAAAAACACTGGACCATCAATCTCTTTTGGATATCACCAGGCAGAAATACGAAGAATCATTGAATGTCTTTCAAAGCAACTTGTCCAAACCGAATGAAGAATATTGGCCAGACCCTGAAATAGAAATACTTGTCCGGCTACTGGTCAAGCTCGCTGCCAATTATCGCGACAAACCACAAAATGCAAAAAGGCCAGTAATAGTGCTCATTGAAAAAATCAGATTGCTCATAGAAGCCTACCGCGATTCTATGTTCTTTGAGGAAGACAAGGTCACCACTATTTTTTCTGAATACACAGATGCACTGGTGGCCATTGACATTCCAGATTATTACGATGAAATATTTAAAATAGCAACGGAATATGAATTAATAATCACGGACAACATGAGAAATCCTGATTTATTCATTGAATATATTGAGGACCAAATAAAAATAGTCCAATCGTCAGAAAATACGATTGAACTTTTCAATAAGTTACTGACTATATTTTACGCAACCGACTTAGGTAAAGTCCTGACATATAAATACAAAAATGAGCTGTTTGAAATCCTTGCCAAAATCATTAAAAAAAATGAAAACCATTTATCCGATTTCACTGAAGGGGCCGACGAATATGAAGAACATCTCCTTAACCTCGTCGCTCTTTTCGACAAGGTAGACAACACATTCCAATATCCATACGACAGAAAATTTTTAGTCAAATGCCTGTTTGATCAAAATTTCGAAACAAACGAATACGTCTGTTCTTATTTTATTCCTGAATTAATGACCTTCGAGTTCACCATCAGCGGCGAACAATGGCTTTGGGATTTTATACATAACAAATTACTGATTGAAAAAAAGGATATTTCGAGCGTCATCAATATTCTTAACAATGAGCATTATTACAAAGTCTATCTAAATGCCACTTATATACTGAACATTTGGAAAACAATATTTAACCATCAAAGGTTTTTTTATTTTTATGGTCAAATATTGTTTTCCAAATGTTCAGTATATAAGT
>JBCBRY010000069.1:0-44965 GCA_039819485.1 Bacteroidota bacterium
CCCTAAAAACCCCTATTTTACAAATGAAGCTGGCTCGACGCCAGCTTCATTTGTCCTTTCCGTAAAATTTGGGATGATTCATGTTTGTTGGAAGCGAAAATCAATTTCGGTCGCTCATATTCAATGCTGAAAGCGGATCTTCTTCCGACATCATGTTCAATGCTTTGGTCACCACGGGGTCCTCCTCGTTCATGATTTTGAAATAGCCGTTTTCTGACCACAATTGGTGAGCGATTGTAGCCTTGATATATTTCCGCATGGTCAGGTCCATTTTTCGATTGAGGCGGGCCTGTTTGGCTTTGGCCTGCACATCTGCGTAATTGTAAAATTCGATCATCAGGTTGTCGTCAATTGAAAATTCCTCGGCGAATGTGGTTAGTTGCTTATCCGCCCAGTCGGACCGGTGCTTTTCCAGGAAACGAAAAGCAAATGACTGGACAAACTGCCGCAGGGTAATGAAATCTGCACGCAACAGGTTGCTGTCCAAAGGCACAAAGACATCGGGTATGATACCCCCGCCACCGTAGACAGTCCGGCCAGCACCGGTAAAATACTTGGTAGTGTCCACGATTTCGAATTCCTGGTTGCCATATAATTCACCATTGATCGTTCGGTCAGCAAGATCGTCATCATAGGTGTCCTTGCTATCGTAAGGTTTCTGGATGCAGCGTCCGGACGGCGTGAAATAGCGGGCCACGGTAAGACGGATGGCCGAACCATCGCGCAGCCTGTATTGCTCTTGCACCAACCCCTTGCCGAATGTTCTTCGCCCAACGATGACGCCCCGGTCCCAATCCTGAATGGCCCCGGCCAATATTTCAGAAGCGGAGGCAGAACCTTCATCGACCAGCACCGCTATATTTTTGACATCATAAAAATTGCGCCCGGTGGTTTTGTATTCGCTGCGGGTCACGTTGATGCCTTCTGTATAAACGAGGAGCTTTTCCTTTTCTTTAAAAAGCTGGCTTAAAATGTTGGTAGCTTCCTGGAGATAGCCTCCGGGGTTGTCGCGCAGGTCAATGACAACGTGTTCCATTCCATGGTTTTCTACCAGGTCTTCAATGGCTTCCATAAATTCCTGGTAGGTGTTGGCAGTAAACCGGTTGATTTTGATCAGACCGGTTTTATCGTTCAACATGTAGGCGACTTCTACACTTTTGACCGGTATTTTGTCCCGCGTGATTGTGAAGTAATGCAGTTCTTTTTTATTGTTTCTTTTGACGCCGACTTTTACTTTGCTTCCTTTTGTTCCTTTGAGTTTTCCCAGGATTCCTTCGTAATCAATGTTGTCGCCTACAGTGAGTGAATCTTCGATTTCCACAATTTTATCCCCTGCTTCAATACCAGCCAAAAATGCGGGTCCGTCTTGTAAAGTCTTGACGATCATGACTGTATCGTCTACCACAATAAACTCAATTCCAATGCCATCGAAATGACCTTCGAGCTGGTCGTTCACTTCTTTCAGGTGAGATGCTGAAATATAACTGGAGTGAGGATCAAGTTGATAAAGGATATTATCAATGGCTTCTTTGACGAGCTCATCTTTGTTGACATCATCGACATAGCGAGCTTCGATGTAACGGATAAGCTCCTCTAATTTGCCCTGGCCCATCATACTTGGTGGCAGGCTCTCTTTTTTAGGTATCTCAATGGCAGCAACAGTGGGAGGGTTGCTTTGCATTTTGGTCCCGATAAGCATACCAACGACCAGTACCACTGAAAACAGGAATGGCAGCCAGATATTTAATTTACGCTGTGGTGTGGTTTTCATCTCATTGTCCATCATACGGGATATTTAACAGCGGGGCGGTCTCGGTAATCAGGTGAAAAACGATAGATAACAACCGATTAAGGATAGCCTGCACTAACATTGAAACAAGTAAAAAGTAAAAAGAAGGAAGCAAGATGTTGAATGCCGGGAATCAGAAAGTCGGGTAGCTTCTCATCTGATGGTCATTTCACTTTCAACTTGTAAAACAAGATTTTCGCCAAAGTAACAAAATGAAATAAATTACTGTGATTGCAAAAATGCCAAATAGGTTTAACATTTAAATCTTTTGTACTGGAAGATAACATAGGAAGAACAACTCACTCCGTTCTTTTTCTGTCCTCTTCATTTGGCTGCACTATCAACAACAAAAAACAATTTTCGTTGCAGCTTGCCTATTTTCCTTATATGGTTTTAATTGTATTTGCTAAAAAATTACAATTCATTCAGCCATTTATAAAAATAGATGGTGTTTTTTAAAAATAATAAAACTAATTGAGACATTTGTTAAGTTATTTTAAAAGCCCAAAATATTGACATACTAACTTGTGGACAGACCCGTTTGCTCAACGGGTGCAGCCGGCCAATCGAACAGTATGACGCAAAGTTTAAAAATCAGATCAGCTAAAAGCTGACCCGTAACTACATTTAATAAGCTAAACAAAACTAAGCTGCCGTTTCAGCGAATGAAACGACAACTGACCTAACCAATCATTTTCACATGAGCTCAATAGACAGACTGGACAGGCAGATACTTTCAGAATTAATGCATGATGCCGAGCAGGCTTATACAGAATTAGCCAAAAAATTATTTGTTTCAGGCGGAACCGTACATGTCCGCATGAAAAAATTGAGGGACTTGGGCCTCGTCAAAGGAGCCACCCTAACAGTCGATCACGACAAGCTGGGGTATGATATTTGCGCCTTCCTCGGCATTTACCTTGACAAAGGTTCGATGTTTGACGATGTCGCCGAAGATTTGAAAAAAATACCGGAAGTGGTAGAGGCATTTTATACAACCGGACTTTACAATATTTTCATCAAAATCTATTGCCGGGATACCAATCATCTGAAAAATGTCCTGCATGACAAAATCCAAAAGATTCCGGGCATACAGCGGACCGAAACGATGATCGCACTGGAGGAAAGTATCAACCGGCCGGTCGATATCCTTCAATTACGGGAAAAATGATCGGTGGCTCGGTTCGAGCTGTTCTTTAATCAAAACAAGGCATACACTCTGTTTGATCTGTGAAATATCAAACGCTTCCCGCTCTTAAAGACTGTAGAGAATTTCAAATGCACGAAGTGATATGATGCCTGCTAAATTACTTTTATTGAGTTGCTTTTTGGGGTTGCCTTTCATGGTAGCGGCGACAGGTATTCCCGTTTCCCAGACAGATTCTGTGAAATACCGGGGCTATCGCTTGGAGCTGACCAATTTTCAAAAAATCAAGGAGAAGACGGATTGGTTGAAGATCAGTTTTACGGTCGTCAATTCGGGCCGGATGAATGTAGACCTGAGCCGGAAAGGGACAGAGCATTGGGTTGTGTTCAATTTTGACCCTTCCATTTTCAGGGCCAAACTGGGCGGCTATCGCAATAACATCAGGCGCCAACTCATTAAGGAAGGCTTCAAACTGGAAGCCGGGAAAACAATAGGCAAAGTGGAGCTGAAAATTCCCAATGTACTGCCTGCGCCACCAAAAATAAAAAAAGAACCCCTCGCCACTTCCGATAACCGACATTCCAAAAATAACGGCGATCAGAACACTGCTCAGCGCTTTGCCTGGAATGCACCCGAATCACCGACCCTTCCCGGTTCGGAGTTTGCTGAAAAGGGATCTGGCCAGGAGGTCATTCCCGTGAAAACAGAAGAAAGAAAAGAAGCCGCTTGTCCTGATATTTTTATTTCCGATCTGAAGATTATCAAACAGGAGGAAAAATGGGCGATCATCCAATATACCATCACCAATCAGGGGGAAGGAGCCTTTCACCTTTTTGGAAAAAGTAAAAGTGAGCATGACAATCTGTTTGTCAGGGCCTACCTGTCCGGTGTAACCACCATGACCAGGGGGGCGTTGCCGATTGGGGGCAAAGCGATCACGGAGGAATTGCGACAAAAAAATGAATTGCTCAGGGGGGAAAGCCTGACTGCACAAATAAAAGTGGACATCCGTAAAAAAACCAGGTATATGAAAAGCCTGATCCTCAACCTGGAGAGCCACCAGTTTGCCAGTGAATGTGACCGGAAAAATAACAGCCAGGGAATTGTTTTAAGATAAGAGGGCAGCGGATAGAGCAATAGATGAATATTAAAAATGGCTTCTTTCGACCTTTCGAAAGAAGCCATTTTTAATATTCATCGCTCAGCTCTGTGTACTTATTACGAGCCGAGGTAATGCTTCAGCAACTTACTGCGGTTAGCTGTACGCAATTTGTTTATGGCTTTGTCTTTTATTTGTCGAACCCTTTCACGGGTCAGGCCAAATTTGTCCCCAATATCTTCGAGTGACATCGGATGCTCGATCCCAATACCAAAATAAAGCTTGATCACATCGCATTGTCGATCGGTCAAGGTACTGAGTGAGCGTTCGATTTCAAGGCGCAGCGATTCTGTGTAGGCCAATCCTTTATCCGTATTGTCCGAGTGGCTGTTTTCCAGGACATCAAGCAGCGAATTGTCTTCACCATCGACAAAGGGGGCATCCATAGATACGTGGCGAGCAGCAACTCCCAGCGTTGTCTCTACTTCTTCGGTAGGTATTTCGAGCAGCGAAGCCAGCTCTTCGGCAGAGGGCTCGCGCTCATAACTTTGTTCCAGTTCCGAGAATGCTTTATTGATTTTATTGAGCGACCCCACCTTGTTCAGTGGCAAACGCACGATACGGGACTGTTCGGCCAGTGCCTGCAAGATAGACTGACGGATCCACCAAACAGCATAGGAAATAAATTTGAAGCCCCTCGTTTCATCGAAGCGTTGGGCTGCTTTGATGAGGCCCAGGTTTCCTTCATTGATCAGGTCACTGAGTGAAAGTCCCTGGTTTTGGTATTGTTTGGCTACCGAAACGACGAATCGCAGGTTGGCCTTGGTCAGCTTTTCAAGTGCGGTCTGATCACCTGACTTGATTGCCTTGGCCAATTCCACTTCTTCTTCGGGGGTCAGGAGGTCGACTTTGCCAATTTCTTGGAGGTACTTTTCAAGGGATTGGCTTTCCCTGTTCGTGATTGATTTTGTTATTTTTAGCTGTCTCATTAAGCCGATGCTGTTTATTTCTGTTAAAAAATAGTTTTTGTTGTTGCAACATTAAAAAAAAAATCGCTATGTGTAAACGGGTAGTGATGATGAAGCCCAGTATCGGAAATTGAAAACAATGGTGAAGGACATGAAATGGGGAGAGCGAAACTGTGGGAAATATTATGTTCTGAGGTCTAAGGGATGTTAGATAAAAAAAGACAGACAAAAATAAGATTTATC
The DNA here is from genome assembly GCA_039819485.1 of Bacteroidota bacterium. Lineage (GTDB taxonomy): Bacteria > Bacteroidota > Bacteroidia > Chitinophagales > Saprospiraceae > UBA6168. Next base: position 5,247 of record JBCBRY010000069.1, read on the forward strand.
TTTTTTTAAGTCAATAGTAGTGGCGGCCCGGCGTTTATATCTCTATAATGATTATTTAAAAAAGGCTGACCCTTAAACACTTCAACTCACAATTCGATTTCTTTTTTTAGCTTATTTTATTTGGAAATAGGTGTGTTCTCTATTTATTTGTTCTCTCTCAATTCAAAAAAAGGTAATTTTCTTTGATAAATTCAGATTTTATTTTTTATTGCGGCATTCGCATTAAGGACCTCTGATCACAATTTTGTATTTAAAAAACGTAAGATTTTTTCAATACACTAACCTGCCAGTTAAAATCATAAAAAATGGAAAGAGTTAAAATTACTATAGATTTCCTCATGAGGGCTTCCCCTTCTTTGCTTTATCGCTATTTTACAACTCCTGGTGACATTATGAGGTGGTTCTGTGACGGGGTGGATGTGCTGAGGGGCGTTTACACTTTTACCTGGAGCGGTGCTGGTGAAGAAGCCAGATTGACGGAAAACATTGAAAACGAACATGTGCGGTTTGATTGGTTGGATGAGGATCGGGCAGGCGAGTATCTGGAATTTAAAATTACTAAATCGGGCGTTACCAACGAAACGGTATTGGTAATCACGGATTATTGTGACGACGACGAAGTAGACGAACACAAAGAACTCTGGGCTGCGCAAATTGATGCGCTCCGCAAAGCCACCGGGCTTGGTTAACTATAATCACGATGAATTTAACATAAAACAACAGGATAGCTGCCCATCGGTAGCTATCCTTTTTTAATGTTTGTTTGATTAGTTTTACCCGTTTATTTTAACTTTCAAAAACTCAAATAAAACGACTGGGAAAAGGCTTTTTGACAAGCCACCTTTTTCAACTCACACTTCGACGCTCATGCAACTAACTTTTGGACTGCATTTAGATGATCAAACACTGCCTCGAAAGGATACACCCACCGGCGGTTCTCTGGTAGGAGGGCCACGTCGTTTGCTCGCATTTTTAGAAAGCCACCTTGGTTTGACCGGACACCCTGAGAACATTGACTATTTAAGGATTGAACAGTTTCGCCAGGCGCTGATCCTACGGATATCCGCCAATGAAGGCGCATTGTTCTTCGCCAAATCATTTGCCGCCGATCCTTTTGCAACCGCAGCAGAGCTGCTTTCCAGAAGAGATGAACTGAAGCTGGCAGGCTGGGATTTTAATGCAAAAGCAGATATGCCGCCCAGAATCGGCACACTCGCTGAAATAGAGGCCGTCTTTCACAACCAGCCTGATCGGGAAGAAGAGCCATTGGAGTTGACGGTCGGTTTTGCCGATCGCTTCTGTCAGATTTTAGAAAAAATACCTGAACAAGGACACCCCTTCACATCTATCGTTCTGAATGAGCCATTGGAGTTATTGCCTTGTCATTTCCAACGGTTATTCCGTTTGATGGAAAATTCCGGATCTCGTCCAACCATCGGTCAGGTGCCTGCTATTGTAACCGGAGCAGGAGTCGATCAAGTTGAGCGTTCAGGTGGCCAGCCGCTGGACCTTTTTTCACAACCTCCCTCCTCGGATATGGCCGAATCTGACCTGGAAAAATTTAAAAGCCGGATTGCCGGGAAGAGCCTCAAAAAACAGACCTTGACCGCCGATGGCAGTTTGTTGGTACTAAAAGCAAAACGCTCCAACGAAGCGGCGGCCTATCTTGCTCAGGTACTCCGGTTAAATGAACATTTTCGGCCTGCCTGCCTGATTCCTGAAAAAAACAGAACCCTGGACATAGCCCTGGTCAAGGCAGGGTTGCCGAGCCTTGGCATCTTATCTGCCTCCCTGGCCCGCCCGGCGTTGCAAATTTTGAAGCTGGCCCCTACTTTTCTCTGGCAACCCATCGACCCATTTAAGATTCTTGAATTTGTATCATTGGCCATCAAGCCGCTTCCCGATGAACTGGCCACTGAAATCGCCCGCCAGGTGGCCCGTTCGCCCGGCCTGCACGGCGAAGGGTGGTACGCCATGACGAAACGCTACTTTTCCGAACTGGAACAAAAAGAACCCGTCAAAGTAGTTGAGGAGCAGCGCAGGCAGTATGAATTTTGGTTTGAACGCCAACGCTACACCATCGACCGGACGGTTCCTAAAAGGGAAGTAATACAGGTATACGATTATATTCGTGAATGGGCCTACCAGCTTTTTGAAGAACAGAACAGCAAAGGCCATTCATTATTGGTATTGAGCGAGCAGGCCAAACGCATCGTGGAATTATTGCAGGCACTACCGGAATCGGAGCTGGGCTACCTGCAATTAGAACGCATTGTGCGTACCATCTACGAGCCATCTCCGGTTACTTTTCAAGAGCGCGAGGTTGGCCATTTGGCCTTTACCATGCATCCCAGCGCTTTCATTGGCCCGGTGAAAGAAACGGTCTGGTGGGATTTTGTACAGCATGAGCCAACCCATTTTTTTTCCCGTTGGTATCCGTCTGAGCGGCAGTTTTTTCAGCAGCAGAACCTGTACCTCGATACACCTGAACTGGAAAACAGCCGCCAACTTTGGCAGCGAAACCGTCCTGTTTTAATGACGGGCGAAAGGTTGATGTTGCTGATTCCTGAAGTGGTGGACGGCGTAGAAACGCTTTCCCATCCCTTGCTGGGTGACCTGGAAGCAGCTTTTGATAACCTGGAAAAGATTACCATAAACATTTCTTCAGGCCGCTCGGACTTGCTCGGTCAATTTCTAAAACTCCCCGTTTGGGAAAAAATCAGCCATCGTCAGCTCGGGGCGCCCAAGCCATTTATTCAAGTCAAAGATACCGATTCCATGGAACGGGAATCTGAATCCCTGACCAGTCTGGAGTCTTTGTTTTATTTTCCGTACCAATGGTTTTTCAGATATAAAATCAAATTGACTAAATCGGCCATCCTCAGTGTTGTTAAAGACCAGGCGTTGCTGGGCAACCTCGCTCATCGTGTTTTTGAAAGGCTTTTTAAGAAGGAAGAAATTTTTGATTTTGACAAAATTGCCCTCGATGAATGGATCACGGCTGAAACACAGAAATTGTTGCGAAGGGAAGGTGCCGTCCTGCTCATGTACGGCCGCGAACCAGAGCGCATTGCTTTTATCAATAAGCTAAAATACGCCGCCTGGAGCCTGGTCTCCCACATTCGGGACAACGGTTGGAAAGTCGTCGCTACCGAGCTGGACCTGCATGGTGGTTTCCCCATTGACCTGCAACCTGAAACTGGTCAACACTCCGTTCCGGTAAAAGGCATTGCCGACCTGGTGCTGGAAAGATCGGGCGAGCTGGCAGTCGTAGATCTTAAATGGCGCGGTGCCACCTACCGGGCCAATGTGCTGAAAAATGAGGAAGACCTGCAGTTGGTCTTGTACTCAAAGTTGCTGGCCCAGGATGGTCCGTGGGCACATACTGCCTATTTTATTATTGAAAATGGTAAATTGATCAGCCGCAACAATCTTGCATTCAAAAATAATGTTCCACTGGCCCCCGAAAAAGATGCCGTGGAAATCAATGAACGGATTTTACAGCGCATGGAAGCGACCTGGCGCTGGCGTATGGCCCAGCTGGCTAAGGGGGAAATCGAAGTCCGCACCCGGCAAACCCTGCAAGAAATAGAAGAAAAGTACGCGGAAGAGGGGCAAGGTGAACTAATGATGGAAATCTTGGAGATGAAAGGCGAAGACGCCAAATGGGACGATTACCGAACGCTGATCAATTTGATTGATTGATGGTGAGTGGTGAACGGTAATAGGTTAGTTAATGACGGTAGGAGGGACATGAAAATCTGTCATTTATTATTTTGCAAAAAAAAAGACGGCCCGGAGGCCGTCTCTCATCAAAAATTGCTTTCGTATAGGGGTTGCGACTCGGGCCGTTGCTCAACGAAATGCGTGTTGGTCGCCCGCCCGGTTCGATGGTTTTTTGAATTATGTCAACGTTCACAATTGTTGGAAATGGTCAATACATATTATAGAGAAAGAGGAAGTGTATATTCCACAAATAAAATTAATGGGTGCAGCTAAAAACTGCTGTTATCTTTCTACTTCCAGCTCCAGGTTGTCTTTTAATGTATTCAATTCCACCAACGCTTCCCGGTATGCTTTTAACAATTGCCCTTTGATGCTGATCGAGAATGCGGCGTAGTTAAGTAGTGATTTATCTTTTAACTGTGCTTCGCCAAGCGGCTGAATCAATGAATAGTTGTTAATATAATATGGAATGCATTCTTCTAAAATGTTTTGTTTGTCGATGCTCGAAAGCTCATTCAGTAATTCATAGGTGTCGGAATATAAATGCAGAATATCATTGACTAAATCTTCATTTTCCATGTTTTTGAAAACTTCATATTGTAACAATGACTGGAACCCGATGGTCTCTTTTTTTACGTAGGAATAACTCAACAAACCATTCGTTATAAATTGTCTGATGCTATCGGTTTTTACCTGAACATCATCTTCGGACAACATGGCCCTAAAACCAAGAATAATTTTGTCCATAAATATGATCTCTTTGCCGATGGCCAGGCTGTCGGCAGACAGATCTGCGATCATGTGCTGTAAAACCCTTTTTTCTGTTTCATTATTTTTTTGCCCTTCTCTCCAATTCTGCACCATAAAAGAAATCGAAATGCCCGTTATGATTACGAGTATTTCGAACAGGTATTTTTTCCATTCAATTTTCGAATTGTTTTTCTGTGCTGCCATTTGATTTAATTAAAGGATTCTAAAAAAACTTCAAAAATAAAAAGGTAAATGTAGTGAATCGGAATCCCGCATTTTATTCGGGAAGTAAAAAATTGGGAGGTTAGCTTTTAACCAGTTCTTTTGCTTGGAAAAAGCAATTATTTTACTTCGTTTTTATTCAAAATTAAAGAGTCAAGTTCTGAACGATATTTATTGTGACATGCTAAAATAGGCAGTTTATCAAAGGTGGTGATTTTTTCTTTTTTATAAACGGTTCTTTTTCAGGCAGTTTGAGTATTGGGTTTCACCACATATTAATGTCCGTCATTATATTATTTATTGCTTCAAAAATTCAGGCACTATTGCTTTGAGAGCGGAAGTACCCTAATTTTGTCATCACAAACAAAAAACAAACACTTTCTACAACACTATATTCCCTTCCTTTTTTCCTTCTCATCCATTGTTTTTTTGCCCTTTCCGATTGAAATACGGAATTTGAAAATTTCAGCTTTACCAATACTACTTACTTATACACCTGTTTTTATTAGATCACGAAGGCGCAGAAAAAACACTATGACCAATTCTTACAATTTTTTCGCAACCAAATCTTACAAACGTCATGTTGAACAAAGTTTTACTTAGCTTAATTTTTTCGCTTACCTTTTTTTATGCCCAGGCTCAACGCCAAATCAACACCAAGCCCACCCCTGCAAAGGTCAAAGTTCAGAGACTTGATGATGCTATCAATACGGTCGCTTCTGATTTTGCGCCAACCCGGTATGGTGATCGCATTTATTTTACTTCGATGTATCAAAAACCCAACGGAGGAGAAATGGTTACCCGGATTTATTCTTTTGTAGACGGATACCAGCCAAGGGTAGAACCAGACCTTAACATGAAACGCAAATCGGCACATATTGCCCACATGGCTTTCATGCCGGATGCCAGCCGCATGTATTTTACCATATGCCAGGACGATGATCAGACGAAATGTAAGATTTGGTACCGCGACCGCGAATTCGAAGGAGGCTGGGGAGCTGCTAAAATATTACCTGACTATATCAATTTGCGGGGTACAACTACGACCATGCCCTCGGTTGGCTGGGATGAAGAACAGAAAAAATTCGCCCTGTTTTTTGTGTCCGACCGCGCTGGTGGACGGGGAGGAAAAGACATCTGGGTAAGCCACATTACCTGGGACGGTAAGTTCGAAACGCCCTATGCGCTACCGATAAATACCCCACAGGACGACGTCACTCCATACTTTGATCGTAACTCTCAAATACTTTATTTCAGTTCTAATGGTATGGGAGGTTCTGGTCGTTTTGATATTTTTAAATCAGAGAAAAAAGGTGATATGTGGAACAGGCCTGCCAATATGGGACGCCCTTACAACAGTGCTTATGACGACTTGTATTATATGACTCATGAAGTGTCCAATACAGCCTATTTTACTTCCGATCGCCCGGGGTCACTGTGTAATAAAAATGCCATTGATGGCTGGAACTGTTACGACATCTATCAGGTGGTTGAAAATGAGGAGTATGAAATTTTCACGGCAAAAAGTAAATCCGATACCAATATGGTCATGCATACAATTGAAAATTAAGGGATGTAAAATAGAATCAAAAAAATAATTTAAATAACTGAAAGGTTAGCATATAAAATGACCGGGCAATTAATTGCCCGGTCTATTTTTATTTTATGTAGTATCGATTATTAAATACCTGTGATTAACTGCTTCTTATTTATCGTGAATTAAACAGTAACAGCAGGTCGTAAAAAAATTACGGAAAAAAGGCAGGACGGAAATAATACTAAATTGTTTGCGGGGACGAACACCGAATTTAATTTCATAATTTGGATTAAATAAAAAATAGGTGCGACGATCTACCTTGAAATTATTCTCTTTAATGATCCTGTTAAAACGTTCGATGGAAATACCAGTTTCTTTTACTTCCAATAAAGCTTTTATCGTCGCTTCATTTTCACCAAACATTTTTAACAGCCCTACATAAAGAGGTTTAGGTAAAAGGTGGTAGTACGGTAATTTTGCGGCTATTTTATTTTTACAGACTTGCTGATGCCCTCCGAAAGGCATGTACCACGGCGGAAAGCCAAAAAAGATACGGCCACCGGGACTCAGGAACCTTTTGACATAAGCAAGGAATTTTTTCTGGTCAATAATATGTTCAATGACATCCCGCATAAAAATAAAATCAAATGTTCCGATTTCTTTTTCCGTTACGTCGTAAATATTTGCTTTTAATAGAGCTATTTTTTTTCCGGGTAAAATCTCCTCAATATATGATTGGCCAAGCTCAAGCTTTTTTCCATTTAAATCTACTCCGACGCACTCGCACCCTCTTTCGATAAACGGGACGAGGTTCCCTGCTTCACCGCAGCCGATCTCCAATACCCTTGTATTTTCATCGATGGTTACAAAAGGCTCCACGTAAGGTATAACGTGCTTTTTTGTAGTGATACCCTGTTCGGTAAAATATTGTTTTTTAGTCGAATGACGCTTTTGCATTTTGCTGTTATTAAATTGACGGCAAATGTATTAATTGTCAATTGTATTTATTTTTTTAAACAAATAAATGAAAGGACAAGATTGTGTACAAGTAAGCAGGCGATCAAAATATGGAGTGTTAAAAATGACACTTTTTATTTTGACAAATGTTCGATTTCATAGCCTCAAAAATCTTTTTCAGACAAAGGAAAAGTGTCATTTTTTTTGACCAGTCATTTATCAATCAACAATCACTTCATTGGTGAGGCAAAAACCTGGACCCAATAGGCACCGACTTTGGCTGCCCCCATTTCCTGGTATTTTCCCATCATGGTCTGGCAGTGCGCGGGACTGTCTTTCCAGCCCAGCACGGCTCCCTGTACGGTTTGCACGTTCCAGGCGACATTTTCAGCAACTGTCTGCCAGTTGTACCCGGCCCGGTCGACTCGCTCACCGATGCGGCTTCCACTTGAGCCCCTGTGCCCGATAAAATCATTCCGATGCATATCAGAAGCATGCCCGTGAGCTGCTTGGGCAAGGGTCTCATTCCATTTCACGGCTTTTTGCGGCGGCATCTTTTTACGGCCGCACCGACAACCTTGAGCACGCAGACTATTGACACGCTGCAACATTTCTTTTTGCCAGATTTCTGGTGCATGTTTTACGGAAGAGGAATGCGCTTGTTTTGGAATCGGGAAACTGAACCCAATAAAAAAGAAAAATAAAGGCAAGATGGATTGAATCATGGTTTGCATTAACGGCATTGTTTGAAACATTAACGCCGGTTTTTCATCGTTTCTTACAAATGAATGCGTTTTGATGTTTTCTCCATTTGTTTTTTCTCAATGGGCTATCTTTCTTTCATTAATACCCGCCGTAATACCGCCGGAGAAACCATTCCAACGACAGCAGCCCCATCAGCAAAAAGAAAATCCATTTGACATTGATGATCGAGCGGGTGCGGGTAGACGAATAGATAACTGGCTTGATGTCTTTGGCCAGAATAGCGTCGCCAAGTTCGTTGAATTGATTTTGATAAAACAGTGCCCCACCATATTCTGCGCTGAGGTTGCGCAGCATGCTGTGGTCGGCCGTGGTCTCGTACAATTCGAGTTGGATCGGTTGAACACTAAACTGGCCGTTGTATTCCAGGTTTTGCCCATTTAGGTTGACATTGGCCCGGTAGCGGTAACTGCCGACTGGCATTATTCCGGCCGAAAGTGTATATGCATTGGTGGTTCGGTTAAATGTATATTGAAAATCGCGGCCATCGGCGTTGGTAATCACGAGGCTCACATCTGGGCCGTTGACCAATTGGTAGGTCTGGTTGTACAATTCTGCATCCAGCAGTATCGGCTCGTTTTCATCGAAGATATTTTTAGCGGTCGACACGCGGAACCTGCGTTTGTCGGTTTTCAAAGTGGCATATTGAAAATTCTTCCCGATCAGTTCTTCAAAGATGTCGTGGTTTTGGTGTTGGAGGTAATCAAACAAGCGCCAGCGCCAAAGGCCTTGAGCGGCAAGGATAGCAACCTTTGATTCATTTTGTTCACCAAAAAGCAACAATGGATATTTGGTGTCGACTTTTCCAATGCGCTGATAGAGAAGTACTTGCGCATCGCCGCGTGCCGTGAATTCACCAAAGGGCGCAATGAGCGGATTGAAAGTAGGCAGATTGTTTCGCAGGTAATCATCAATGGTAAACAAATTGAAATCACTGTTCAAAATGCCCTGGACGGGGTTCGGGTTGGAGACATTTCCCTGGATTGTCAACAACGGCTGCACCTGGTTGAACCGGGAAAGATTGGTCTGAGTACCCACAATGAACATGCGAGGAATCTTGCGACTGTTGAGTACATTCAGCACAGAAGACAAATCGCTTTGGTCGCTCGGCAGGTTGTGCAAGACCACGAAATCAAAATCTTCCAGTTTGACCGTCATTTTTTGAATGTAATTGACGGTCACCTGGTAATTTTTATTTCCTTCCAGCACCTGTTTGAGGGCGGAGATATCCGGGTGCGGCGAATTGGCCAAGAGCAATAATTTTTGACGGGCGTCCAGCACATCGACAAAAAATTCTTTCACATTATTGCCACGGGAGGCCTCGCCGTCAATGGTCCGGAGGGAAATCCGATACCGCTGTACGCCACTTTCGTTGGCATCCAAAATGATTTCTTCGGTGGTGAAAAAATCGTTTTGAGGTATATTGATCGGCACTTCCTGTAGTTTCCGGGTTTCATTGCCCACCACTTTTGACACGGTCATCGTTGTACTTGAGCCGCCTGCGTTACGGGCTGCAATGTCCACCTGTACACTGAATTTATCGCCGAGGTAGGCTATTTTGTTGTGGAAAACCCGTTTGATCAGGAGGTCTTTTCTACGGGTTGTATCTCCCAGCGCCATGGTGTAGATGGGGACATTCAAATTGGAGCCGGCGTACAATGGATTACTGCCTTCGTTGTAAATTCCATCGGTGGCCAGAATGACCGCACCGAGGTTTTGGTTGCCATAGACATCGCCAATGTTGGCAATAGCACTTGAAATATTCGACACCTTGTCGTTCATCCCAAAATCAATCCCTTCCCGTACCTCACTACCGAATGCATATTCTTTTAATTCAAATTTTTCATCCAGTTTGCTCTTCAGGTCATTCCAGTTGGTTTGATAGGCAGCTATTGCTTCCTCTCCCAACACCGCACCGACCGACTCTGATTGATCCTGTGCCAGTACCACGACTGGCTTCTTGGTTTCAGTAAACAACGACTTCAGTAAAGGCTTCAAGAGCAAGAATGCCAGCAGGGTGACCGACAGAAAGCGGATCACCCCCAGGATCTTGTGCAGATTGGGGTATTGCTCCACGAAAGTTCGGTCTTTATAATACAGGCTTAGCGCATACACAAGGCCCAACGCCACACAAAGCAACACGTACCAGGCCGGGTATTGAAAACTGAGATTTTCCATATTTCTGGTTGCGGGTTATTTTGGAGTTTCTGGTTTTAGGTTGCTGGTTTCTGGTTTCTGGTTTTTGGTTTTTGGTTTTTGGTTTTTGGTTGAGGATGTTGCAAAAGTCTGAAAACAATAGATATTCTCTGATTGTTGATTTATCGCTCCAAAACAAGTCACCCCTTCTATCTTAAAAACCAAAAACCAGAAACCAAAAACCAGAAACCAAAAGAACGGTGTAGAGCGAACCTCGTTGCTTTTTTTGCAAACTTTTTGCATCATAATGTTAGAATACCGTTAAAAGCAACCTGGACAATCTACTTTGACTTAATTTCGTTGTCTGTTTTAGAGGTTTTTGGTTTTAGGTTCCTGGTTCTTGGTTGGAATTCTCCAGCTGGAACCAGGAACCAAAAACCAAAAACCAAAAACCAAAAAATATGCTTAAGAAATCACTGATCGTATCTTTACTTCTCTTTTGCTTCGGCCTCCAAATGCAGGCTTCGATGATCCTGCTTCCCATGGATCTGGAACAAAAAAACCACCTGAAAGCTTATGGTGTTACCTATTGGGTCTTGTCGCTTGATATTGAAGCCTGGTGGTTGCTCAATTACCGGGGCGGCAGTTTTGCTTTTCCACATTCCAATGTTTTTGAAAAAGAATTAAAGACCCGCGATGTCAGTTATGAAGTCATTCCTGATGCGGCATTCAACCGGATTGTCGATGAAATTAACCAGCCGGAAGTGAACAAAGATGTGATGAAGCTGGAGAAAGCACCAAAGATTGCCGTTTATACGCCGTCGGAAGGCTTTAAAACCAGCAAAGGTGAGGCCATCCAACCTTGGGACGATGCAGTTACCCTGGTGCTGACTTACGCTGAAATTCCATTTGACAAAATATATGACAATGAAGTAATGGCGGACAAGCTGGTCGAGTACGACTGGCTGCACCTGCACCATGAAGACTTCACGGGGCAGTATGGGAAGTTTTATTCCGGTTATCATTCTCAGCCTTGGTACAAGGAAAATCAGGAACTGTCTGAGCAAATTGCCCGTAAGCATGGTTTCCAGAAAGTATCCCAGCTTAAATTGGCGGTTGTGAAAAAGATCAAGGAATATGTGATCGGGGGGGGCTTTATGTTTGCCATGTGTTCTGCAACGGATACCTACGATATCGCCCTGGCTGCCGACGGCCTGGATATTGTCGATAAATATTATGACGGAGATGCCCCGGACCCGACAGCACAATCCAAACTCGATTTCTCCCGCACCTTTGCCTTTGAAAATTTCAGCCTGGTGAAAAACCCGCTTGAGTACGAGCATTCGTCCATCGATAACCACTATGGCCGAAATATCGACCCGGAGCAGGACTATTTCACTTTATTTGATTTTTCAGCAAAATGGGACCCCGTTCCAACCATGCTTACCCAATGCCATACCCGTACGGTGAAAGGGTTTATGGGACAGGCAACCGCTTTCCGCAAGGAGCATGTCAAATCCAATATTCTGATTTTGGGAGAAAATAAGCCGATGGATGAAGCGCGCTACATCCACAGCCCGGTCGGGCAAGGTTTCTTTACATTTTACGGAGGTCACGATCCTGAAGACTACCGCCACTACGTGCATGATCCGGATACGGATTTGAACCTGCACCCGCAATCGCCTGGATACCGGTTGATTTTAAATAATGTGCTGTTTCCGGCAGCGAAGAAGAAAAAGCGGAAAACGTGATTTCACCGTTAGTATGGCAAATAAAAAACGAGACCAGATATCATTGGATTTGGTCTCGTTTTTTATTTGCTGCCAATCCTGTTATCTTTAGGAAAAATTTTGCCGATGTTGGTCAAAACGCAGATACCAAAAACGCTGAAGGAACGCATGGAGTTAGAGGAAGAACTCCGGGTGCCCGCCTCATTTGAAGATTTTCTCGATTTGTTGGAAAAATGTGAATACCGCATCGAATACGACGAAGGCCAAATCATTTCATTTATGGGATACGCTACGAGAAACCACGAAATCATTGTTGCCCATTTAATTAGACTAATAGGCAACTTGATTGATTTAGAACTTTACTCTGTCTTTGGAAGTAACCTTGCTTTGCACGTACCCGGATTCGGAAAAAGATATTACAATGCGGATTGCGTAGTCGTAAAAGGAGAAGATGAAGAAGTTACGTTAAGAGGTACCATGAAAGCCATTGCCAATCCGGTTTTAATCATCGAAGTTTTATCAGCCTCCAGTTATGATTTTGACCTGGGAGGTAAGTTTCGAAACTATAAAAAAATCCCTTCCTTACAGCAGGTCATTTACATAGACAGTACGGAAATGTCAGTCCTGACATATACCCGCTATAATGGCCAAGATGAATGGTTGTTAAGAGAATTTACTGACCCTGCTCAGGAAGTGCCGATATTATCTGATGGTATTTTGAACATGGCGGATATTTACAATAAAATTAAATTCAATAAATAAGCTTGTAAAAAACGCACTGTTCTTGACCCAAGATTTCCGCAATCGCATGAGCGGATATGTTCGTCCCATCAAATAATTGATGGAAAGCTTTTCTGCCTTATTTCTGACACACCTACAATCGCATTCGGTTCTTTGGTAGCATTTTGGTACTAATTATTACTTTTGGCAGGACTATGTTTCTCTACTTTTGGCCAGATTATCAAACCTTCCATCGGCATGTACAGGTAGAGAAGATAAATTGAATTCTATAACCAGACTTTAAAACCCATTTCAAATGAGGCGACGCTCGACATTCCCATGTCTTATCACCACCTTTCTTTTTTCCTTTCTTTTTTTGTTGAATACCCATGCTCAAAATATAGCATCCGTGCATGCCCACCCTCACGAGGGCGGTTTTTGCGCACAGGATCACGTCTTTCAGATAGCGACCAAGCGTTCTCCGGAGCTGTTGGAAAAACACGAGTTATTGGAGGAGTCTGCCTATCGCGATTTTCATTTGCAAAAATATGCCTTTGAAAAACAGTCGCTGGCTGATTTTACCTTGCCCGTTGTGGTCCACGTTATTCACGACAACGGCCCAGAGAATATTCCGGATGACGTAGTCTTGCAGGGCATTCAGGATTTGAACGATGCCTTCGCCAACGTCGGTTATTATAACCCGGCCACGGGAGTGGACACCCGGATTCAGTTCTGCCTTGCCAAGCGGGACCCACAGGGAAATGCGACCGACGGTATCAACCGGGTGCAGACTCCTCTGACTGAAATGACCCTCGAAACAGATGATATTCCTGTAAAGGACCTGAGTCGTTGGGACCCTACCCTTTACATTAATATTTGGTTGGTGCGGGAGATTTGCAGCAGCGCATATGGTTGTGGTGTGGCTGGTTATGCCTATTTCCCTTCCTCACATGGTGCGCCTGAAGACGGGATCATGATGGAGGCAGAGTTCTTTGGCAGCACACCTGGCGGATCAGGGGTGCAGGTGCATGAAATGGGACACTACCTCGGATTGTACCATACTTTCCAAGGAGGTTGTGCCAATAATGATTGCCTGGCCGATGGTGACCGGGTATGCGATACACCACCTGATCAGAGTACGGCACCCGTCCCTTGTGGCGGTTCGGTGAACTCTTGCTCCACTGATGCCAACAGTGGTTTTTCAACCGATCAGAACGACCTTTTTGAGGACTATATGGACTATGGTGATTTTGACTGCTGGTCTGTCTTTACGCAGGGGCAAACTGACCGCATGCACTGGCATATTGAAAATGTGCGTTCCAGCCTGTTGCAATCGCAGGGCTGCAGCGACCCCTGTAATTCAAGCATTGCTGCTTCCTTCGCCAACAGCACCAATTCTGTAGATGCGGGAGGAGTGGTTACTTTTATCAATTTATCTACCAATGCCACCTCGGCTGTTTGGACCATTGATGGTGTCCAGTTCTCTACGATTACCAACACTTCCTATACTTTTACTCAGGTGGGAACTTTTGAAATATGCCTTGAAGCTGGGAATGCCGATCCGAATTGTGGTGATCGGTTTTGCCGTGAAATAACAGTTACCTGCCCCGTAGAGTCCAGTTTTTTCTCTGATAATTTTTATTTATTGCCAGGCGAGCAAGCCTCTTTTGTCAATACCAGCAATACCACCGTACAATCACAATGGTCGGTGAATGGAGTCGTACAGTCCTTCACAACTGATTTTACTTTTAATTTTCCTGCGGTGGGTGCCTATTCTATTTGTCTGGTTGGTGGCAACGGTTTTTGCAGCCAGGAGCACTGCCAGTCAGTTTTTGTGGCTGCACCTCCGGTTCTTCCCGGGGAGTGTGATTCTACCTTTCTGAAAATTTACGGAACGGCACAAGAGGATGAATTGGGGCATGCACTTGCACTGGTGCCCGATGCCCTCGGTGGCGGGTTCCTGATTGGAGGAGGACAAGGCCAGGCTGCCATGCTGACTTATCTTGATGATGCAGGGGACATCGTCTGGACGAGGTCGTTTGATGCAACACCCGATGCAGCTGATTTCATTTGGGACATCAGTTTTGACAGTGACAACAATGTGATCGGGGTGGGCAATACACGAGATGAGCCAGCCGATAATGTGGAATGTTTTGCGTTTAAATACAATATGGTTTTGAATACCATTGTGTGGATCAACGAACTGGACATTTTTGATCCGGCGCAAGAGGTCTATTATTCTATTTATGAAAAAGCACCGGGGCTGAATTATATCGTTTCCGGCCATACCGACCAATTGGGCTTTGTTCCTTCCGGGCGAAATGCCTATCTCATAGAACTTGACCGCTCTTCCGGTGTAAATGTGTGGCAACAAAATTTTGATCTGGGGGCCTTTGAAACTTTCCGCCGGTCCATCATCGCCAATGGCGACATCTATGCGACCGGGGGCTATTCTTTTGACAATACATTAAGCCGGATCAGGCCAGGCCTTAGTCGGATCAGTCTTGACGGCACACAACAATGGTCGAGGCTCTATCTCCGGCCGGTCACAGGTGCTGCGGGCAACGCCCGGTTGTTTTCCACCGATTTGGTGTCTGATAATGGCCTCGTTGTGTTTGGTCATGGGGACCTGACCGGCGTAAGTACTTCCAATGTCAGCCTGTTCTTGTTCCGAACCGATTATGATGGAAACTTGGAATGGGCCAAAGAATACGATATTCCAGGGGCGATCCTGGAACGCTCCACCCGGCTGATCTCCCTGCCGGATGGCTACCTCTGCCTTGGTTATTTTACCGAAAGCGACCAAGACGTGTTTGTCTTTAAAACGGATAAACAGGGAAATGTCGTATGGTCAAAATCGTATGGCAGTCCGGGCCTTGAGGATGGTTTTGATATGTTGTGGGACAATGGCCTGATTTATTTTACCGGAAAATCCAATGGAATCGGAAGCAGTGGTAGTGATGATCTGTTCCTTGCCAACCTGACTCCAGATGGAGAACCTACCTCTTCGGACAATTGCGACCTGTTCGACGATTTGGTTTTGGAGGTGACCGATATCCCCAATGCGTATGATGAACAACATGACCTAAACGCCATTCCATCTACATGGGGCCAATTTCTGGGTACGGAAATCATGAATGAAACTTCCGTTCAATCCAACATCGCTTGTGGGGCTCCTTGTGTCGAAATATGTGACAATGGCTTTGATGACGACGGCGACGGCTATGTGGATTGCTATGATGCAGACTGCCCATGCAACTTCCCAGAGTGTGTGGCCAATCCGGCTGATTTAGACCAAAATTTTAAAACCCAACTGGCATGGCAGAGCGTGGTCAATGAAGTAGCGGTGGACGGAACGCCCCTGGTGGCCAACCTCAATCCGCAAGTGGATTCCATTCCTGAAATTGTCGTTATCGAGTCCAAAGCCTCCATCACCACTCAGCTCGGAACAGACCTGCTGATTTTCAAAGGAGATGGAAGCAATGCTGCCAATCCACTTAAGTTGCCCATCACGGGTGGCTACGACGGCTATTCTGCCGTGAACCCGGCCATCGGTGATTTGGACGGGAACGGCATTCCCGAAGTGGTCATGGTATCGGGGGACCGGCGGGTCCGGGTGTATAGTTTTTATAATGAAAATGCCGATCCGCCGATGCAGGAAATCATCGTTTCCTCTGACTTTGCAGATAATCGAAACCGAAAACCTTATCTCGCTGATTTCAATGGCGATGGTATGTCGGAAATATACGTAGGGGATGATGTATTCCAATTTGATCCAGCATTTACAACGTTGACCAAAGCATTGGATGGGGGCAGTAGTGCGGGCTTGTTTTATTACCAAAATTATCAGGAGGGCAATTGTAGCCCCGTGGCTGTCGATATCCTGCAACCGATCCATTGCAACGGAGACCCCGATTGTGATGGCCTCGAACTGGTGGCCGGCAACGTGGTTTATTCCGTCGACCTGGATATCGGAGATGGGGATGGCTTGGAAATCAGAAGGCAACGCGATCTGAACATTATGCAGAACCAGGCGAACTTCAGGGATGGTTATACTTCCGTTGCCGATGTTGACCTGGACGGTATTCTCGATATTGTTGTCTCTTCTGCCCGCAACACGACGGTGGGCATTTATGTCTGGAATCGAAATGGCCTGGTGGATTGGTTCCCGCATCCATCTTCTGCTGTTCCAAGGAGATCAGGTGGGTTGCCGACGATCGCCAATGTTTATGATGATACACAAAACGGCGCAGCGATCGATATGCCGGAAATCATCATTTCCAGCGAACTCAGAATTAATTGCTACAACCTCAATGCCGCTGCGATGAACATGCCGAACAACGCCTGGTGGAGTTTACCAACCACGGATCAGTCGGGAGCTACCGGCGCCACGGTTTTTGATTTTAATGGAGATGGCATTGAAGAAATTGTTTATCGGGACGAAGAAAACCTGCGGATCATGTATGGCGGTGCTACCCCGTTTCCGGCAGGTGTCGATGCAGAGCGAAACTGGGAGACGTTCGTTTCGGGCAGTGGTACTTTCGACGAACATCCCGTCATTGCCGATGTCGATAATGACGGGCAAGCTAATATAATTTTAACGAGTTATACCTTTGCCGGCACCAATAACCCGCCAGCAGATTACCGCGGTCGTTTACGAGTTTTTGAAGCTGACCTGGTCGCTGGCGATCCGTGGTTGTCGGCCCGTCCGGTCTGGAACCAGTTCAATTATTTTGTCGTCAATATTGACGATGACCTGGGGCTGCCGACGCAACAGCAATTGCACCAATTAGAGTTTCCGACCCTGGGCAGCAATTACCGGCCGTTCAATAAATTTGTTTCTCAGGTTTCTTTGTTGGACAATAACTTCCAGCCCTATTTGCCGGTGCCCGATGCGACCGTCAGTGCGCTCTCAGCCGAATGTGCGCCTGATTCGGTCCGCCTCACCCTGGAGGTCTGTAACGAAGGCTCGGCACCACTGCCGGATGGGACACCGATCGCTTTTTATTTAAGCAACCCAACCACTACCTCGGCGATCCTGCACTTTGTGGGATTGCTGCCGGAAAATGTGCCGGACGATGATTGTTTCGTTTTTGAAATAAGCATTCCGGAGGTAAACGGAACCAATCTTTTTGTCGTCGTAAACGATAACGGATCAGCCAATACACCTTTTAATTTCGGCAACGACTTCCCAACCTCCAACGTGATCGAATGTGTGTATGTCAATAATCCAGCGAGCATTTTGATCAACTTTGATTTCCCGGTTCTTGACCTTGGCCCGGACACCACCATCTGTGAGTTCGGTGTGGTCGAGCTGGATGCAGGGCCTGGTTTTGCCTCCTATCTCTGGCAGGATGGCAGTATGGAACAAACCCTGACGGCCTGGAACCCCGGCACTTATTCAGTGACCGCGGTAGACAGTTGTGGCAATGAGCAAACGGATTCGATAACCATTTCCCTCGACCCCGCGACGGTGTTGAATCTCGGTGGTCCAATTGAGGTTTGCCAGGGAGGCAGTTATACTTTCAATGTCAGTGGTTTTGACACCTATGAATGGACACCTGCTGACTATCTCAGCTGCACGGACTGCCCCAATCCTACGACAACGCCGGAAATGAATATCACTTACACCCTGGTCGCTTCCAGTGTGGTTGGCTGCGTCAGCGTCGATTCGGTCGAAATAATCATCCTGCCTGCATTTGAAGAAACGGATTCGATCGAGATTTGCGAGGGTGAAACGATTACTGTTTTTGGAATGCCCGTTGATACCGCGGGTGTTTTCACAGAAAACTTCACCACTGCCAATGGCTGCGACTCCACGCAGACCATTATCGTGACCGTTTTACCGGCATTTGAATCTATTGAAGATACCGTGTTTTGTGAGGGCGATACTATTTTGGTTTTTGGAATGCCTGTTTTTGAAAGCGGGACTTTCTCAGAAACTTTTTCTACCCAGGACGGCTGCGATTCCATCCACACCATCAATGTCGAGATGTTAGAAACAGCGGCCACGGAAGCATCCCTCTTTATTTGTTTTGGTGAAACTGCGGATGTTTTTGGAACTCCGACGAGCACGGCCGGAACTTATGAAATGACATTTGTGGGGGCCAATGGCTGTGATTCTGTCCATTCCATCACGCTGGAGGTGAATCCTGCCATTACCTTGAACTTGCAACCATCTGGAGTGAGTTGCTTTGGTGGCAACGACGGCAGCATCACTGCAACTGCGACCGGTGGCAGCGGTGGTTTCACTTTCCTTTGGGATGATGGTACCACCAATCCGGGGCGTACCGGACTCATCGCTGGCGACTATTCCTGTACGGTTACCGACAACAGTGGCTGTACAGCTGAAGCTTCTGTTTCCGTTTCCCAGCCCAGCGCAATTGAATTGATGGTTGAAGGCATTGATGCAACCTGCGTTGATCTTGGTTCCGCCAGCGCAACCGCTTTTGGGGGAACCGGCGACTTGACCTTTTCGTGGAGCAATGGAGAAACTACCGCCACGATTACCGATTTAACTGCTGGAATGTATTCTGTGACCGTAACTGATGTCAATGGTTGTACAGCTTCTGACTCGGTTGGAATTGCGGGAGCATTAGGGCCGGAAGTCAGTGTCATGATTGATCAAATGATTGTTGAAAATGAACCAAACAGCGGTCAACTAACGGCGAATGTTTCAGGCGGTACGGCTCCTTTCACTTACAACTGGAGCAATGGCGCAACGATGGCTACCATTGATAGTCTTCCTTCCGGCAACTACCTCGTGACCGTGACGGACGCCAACGGCTGTATTGCCATTGATTCCGCCCAGTTATTCCTGGTAGCTTGTACCGGTGGAAAAATTTGGAACGATATCAACCGGAACGGTTGTCAGGATGGCGGTGAAATCGGCATTCCAGATGTGGAGCTGACCCTTTCAGGGGTGGATATTTTCGGAAATTCTATTGCTGATACGACTACTTCGGCCATCAATGGCGAGTACATTTTTGAAGATCTTCCTCCCGGTGATTATCAAATACACATCAATGTGCCAACGGGTTATACGCTTACGGTTCCCGATGCGTGTGCAGATGATTTCACCGATAGTGATTTTGACAATACAGGTACCAGCTATGTGGTAGAGTTGACGGAAGGGCACTGTTGCCTGATCGTTGACGGTGGGTTGTATGATGAATGCCTCAACGTAACCGATCCCGGAACGCTCTGTTGCGATCAGGTACTCTGTGGGCCCGGTAATGATCCGGCACCCATTGTTTCTGCTTCACCTGCTACCGGAGCCAATCCGATTGAGTATATGTGGATTTATTCACATTCACAATCACCGGCTGCCTTTGGCAATCCCGCCTGGCATCCCGTTTTGGATGCCTTTGGCAATCCTGTGATGACCGCTGATTATGATCCGGGGCCCATTTCAGAAACGACTTACTTTGCTCGTTGCACCCGTGCTGTCGGCTGTTCTAACTGGCTGGAAACCAATTCGGTAAAAGTTACCGTTGAAGACCATGCCGTTGCGCTCATCAACGAGCCGGGCGCGATCTGCGTCGGAGATCCGATTACTTTTACGGCTGCGCCAAACGGGCCGAATGCCTCCTATCATTGGTATTTTGGGCAACACGCAGACCCTATGTTTTCCAGTGAATTATCGCCAACTGTAGTTTGGTCACAAGCAGGGTACATTTCCATCACGTTGGAAGTGACCGACAACGATTGCGTCTCGAAAGCGGTTCAGCTCATTGCCGTTTCGGATAACCCAACCTACTGTGGAACGGGGATGATCGCTCAGGATCAGCCGATCAATGCCCAGGCAAACGGAAATATGTTTTACACTGGAAAAACCACTCAGGTCGAGGTATTTCCCAATCCTTTCGGCGATGTTCTTAACATCGGTTGGCAGTCGGTTGGTGAAATGGATTCCCGGGTGGAACTAATGAGTATTGCTGGCCAACAGCTAAGGTCATTGCAGGTAGCGAATGGGCAGTCGTTTACTAAAATGGATGTAGGAGGTCTTGAACCAGGTGTTTATTTATTGAAAGTAACCACTGGCGATGGGGAAGTATCGGTGGTAAGAGTAGTGAAGGGAAAGTAATACTTGACCTGCACCAAATTTAAGAAGCATCGAACCTCCCCCAGTTGTAAAAAGCGGTTTTAAAGGAGGGCTCCCCCAATTTTTTTCTCCGAGAAAAATTGGGGGAGCCCTCCTTTAAAAAACCTATTGACTGATTTTGGTATCGCCCCTCATTCGCTTTATTTGGTGTCAATTGCCTTGTTCCAATATAAGGTGCCGATAAGCAGATTTCAGCTCCGCCTCGTTTTCCAAAAAATACACATAGACTTCTGCCGGATAAAACTGTCCCAGCACAGCGGCTGCTTCTAAACATTCCGCGGCGACTACATTGTGGCGTTCGCGCAATTTTGTTATTTCCCCGCTGTGAGCGATTAAATAGTACAGGCCAAGGTTGAATAATAGCCGTTCTTTTCTTTTTTCGATGATCGGTTTTGGTCGCCCTTTTTCATTAAAGATACCGGCTTCGATAAAATATTGGTCCAGGTCAAAACGGATCATGTCCCCAAATTCAAGGATGCCCATTTTGCCATCAATGTCTACTTTTTGTTTGATTTTATTTTTGTCCAATAATAAAATGTATGCTTCCTGGGCATTAAATACCAAAAGCCTGGAATCATCGACTGATAAAAAACCTGCTTTTACGTCTGGAAATTGAGCCAGTTCCAATTCCTGCCGGCCCGTTTTCAGGTTCCATAACTTTATGATACCATTTCCAATAGAAATCATTTTGGAGCTGTCAGCATAAAAAATAATGGAATTTTTATTTTCCCATTTTATTCCCGGATGTATGAAGCTCCATTTTTTTCTGGGTTCAGATTCTTCCGTTTCCGAAATTTCAAATATATCAATGGCGTTCGCTGCAACTGTTGTTTTAATATCTTTGGAAAACAGCTTGGCTAAATATTTTTGATCCTGGCTTTTAATATATAAATGATCTCCTTCACGACGATAAATAATGCGGTGGTCATCGTTGGCTAAATGCTGAAAATTTAATTTAGTTTCGTTGTTGTTTTCTTCTGTTTTTACCAAATAATAATTAATTGTTTCTTGCTGGTTGATATTTGTTTTTTCAGTTAAAATAAATTCTTTTTCGTTGATAAAATTAATTCCAGAAAAATGTTTAGGAGGTTTTCCCAAAAAGGAAATACCTGAAACGTCGAGTTGAAAAGAATGGTTGGTAATTGTCTCCCAATTTTGATCTTCGGCCAAAATCTTAACAGTGTTTTTATATGCGAGTGCAAGCAATTTATTGTCGGTCGAAAAATCAGTAAAGACCCCGGTGCTTACATCACCTAAATTAATTTTTTTTATAATTGCCTTTGTCGAAGATTCGTAAATTTCGCACACAGAATTAAATGAGGTAATGCTTTTCATGATTTGTTTTAATTGTACAAAATATTTAAAGTCTCTGCTTGCTTCTGTGTGGAATGGTATGGTGTGGCCGTTGTCCGAGCTATTCAAAAATGAAATTTTTGAGCTATTAATTGGGTAGTCAAATTTTAAATTCTTTTTAAATTTTTCTCCTAAATCCCAGATTTTTACACTGCCATCCTGTTGCTGACTGACCATCTGCGAGCCGTTGGGAGAAAATCCGATATTGATTGTTTCTTGATGATGTCCAATGCCTTCGTATATTTTTTTTGCAGGTTTTTTTAGCTTTTCATTGTATTTGTAAATATGGATGTTCCCGTCCGCTGTGCCAAATGCAAACAAAGACCGGTTTTCGGAAAAGGCAATAGATGTTAACTTGCTTTCAATAGTTGTCGGCAGCGATGCAATGATCTTATGTGAGCCATTTTTAATGTGCCATTTTATTAGTTGTTTGTTCTGGTTGATGGCTAAAATAGAGGGGCTGTTTTTTGAGAAAAAACCACGAACGGCAAATTTTTTCCTTGCACCCGGTTCTGATGATTCGTTGCTGGGTTCAATGGTGTTGCCTTTTTCTTTCGCCTCTAAAACAATAGCTTTTGCCTGGTCATAAATTAAATTCCCGTCAGAAGAAATCAAAAAGTCAGGTTGGTATTTTTGCTTAGCAGAAAATGACAATTCTTTTTTATAAATAATTTTTGGAGATTTTTTATTCCAATTTCCAAGAATAATTAATTCTTCTTTTTTGACCAGTGGCCTGATACAGCTGTAAAATATATTTTGGTCATTATTTGTAAAATAAATCGATTTTATATGCGTATGGAAAAAGTTTATTTTTTTTTCCCTGAATAAATTGATGGTGGGTCTTTCCTGCTCGTTGACCGAATGAGTCCAGGTATTTATTTTTTTCCATTTTGCGGACTTGGAATTATTGGCGGGGCGTTCCCAAACGGTAATACTATTTCGTGTGCAGGTAGCGAGGTGTTTTCCACTTTCTGAAATGGCCATTGCATCGATGGGATGTGTTGAATCGGTTTTCCAAAAACGGGTCATCCAGCCGGTTGTGGCATTCCTGAAAATAATGAAATTTAAATAGGAGGTTATTATTTCAGAAGAGTCATTAGTGAAACAGGGGAAGGCAGAAGGCAACAGTGAATAATGAACGGGCTCTCGATCATTATAAAAGGATTTTAATAAAAGGTCGAGTGCCTTCACGTTGGAAGGGTCAATTTCCGAAGCTATTTCTGCCAGGCGGAAAGTAGCGCGGCGGTCGGGGGTCAATTGTGCCTGAAATGCAAGGGTATTGGCCAGTGCCCGCTTGGCAGTTCTTTTCGCAGCATCTCTTTCGGCCTTTAACTTGAATATTCGGTCTTCTTTTCTCTGCCAACTTTCGATGATAAAATAAATCTCTCCATTATTTAACCAGTGTGCGGCATCTTTAAACAAATCAATCAGCGCTCCGTCGGTACACAAGGCAAATACTTCGGCAAAGAAGTCTTCATTTTTTTGGGCATTGGAAGAAAGGCCAGGCCGGATTGCGGGGGATTCATATTTTTTCAAAATGGCATCAAAGGCGGTTGTCAGCTCTTCCTCTTTTGCAAAAGCGGGCCTGAAATCAATTTCATTCAAAACCTGTAATAATTTGGGATTGTTGTCCCACAGCAGCGAGCTATTGGTGAGTACATCCAGCTCTTTCGCCGGAATAGGCACTGCAGCGGTATTGTGCCTAAAATTTTTTTCCAGCATTTTTTGATGGTCCACTGCCGCCTGCCACAATTGCCGTTGCAGGATGAGGTTGTCCTTGCCAAATTGGTCGAGCCAGATGCGGCATTGGCCCCAATGAGAAATGAGTGCGTCGTGAGCCGGTTCCACAAAGGGTTGTCCTTGCTCGTCTTCGGTCT
This sequence comes from Bacteroidota bacterium, assembly GCA_039819485.1. Lineage (GTDB taxonomy): Bacteria > Bacteroidota > Bacteroidia > Chitinophagales > Saprospiraceae > UBA6168. The sequence goes on from JBCBRY010000069.1 coordinate 29,121, forward strand.
GTACGAGCAAACTGGCCAGCACCAATTCTGCGATGACTTTATCGACCAGTTCGTGGTTTTTTGAAAAATCAAGCTCGTGCAAAGTGCTTCCCGCCAGGGGACTGAAAGCGTTGCCTTTAACGGTATAATAAACCCTGCGCCTCACAAATGCCCCATCGTAAATATTGACCATGCGAATGACCAATGCCTGCATGATCTTTTTTTCTTCTGCCGAAAGCTGTTTGTAAACCTCATCAGCTTTTACTGAAAGCGCACCCTCCACTCCTGCGAGCGATTCGGTATAATCGGAGAGCAGTAAACGTCGCTCCCTGTTATTCTTTTTTGAAAATTCATAAAAAGCATGCATGGTGAACGATAGCAACGGCAATGCTCCCGGCGCATTGGTCAAGTCGTCGAGGATTTCGTTGATCAGCATTTCCCCGTCATCTTGCGGGTCTGTTGTATCCTCGTTTTTGAAGTCATACATGGCCCACCAGGCCGGCCCGGTCAGCGCAGCCCGAAGTTCGTCGAGGTCCATGGGAGGGATGCGGTAAATTCTTTTTTTATGCCAATAATCCTTGAGCTGACTGTTGCCTTTTATTTGCCATTCATAATCCGCCCGGATGGTAAAAATGATCCGGTGTTGTTTTTCTATTGAATGGAGGACGCTAATGATCTGTGATTGCAATTGTGTTTTTAGCGGATGCGAAAAAAGCTCCTCGTACTGGTCCACGAGGAAGAGGCATTTTTTAGGGGAGGATAAATGTTTTTTCAAGTGTTTGCTCAGCTGGGTAGTTTCCTCTTCCGAATTTTTTGGCGGGAGCAAATCGCTTGTTTTTATTTCGATGAAATGCTCCACATCGCGCAAGGCCGGGATGACGCCCGCCCGCACCAGGGAAGATTTTCCCGAACCGGACGGCCCGGTGATGAATAAGATGTTTACCTCTTCCAGGCGCCTGACGACTTCTTTGACAGCTTTCTCACGACCAAAAAACAAGGGGGCATCTTCCTGCTGGTACGGCAACAATCCTTTATAAGGGTTCTTGTCCGGGTCGTCGGCGAAATTGAAACGGTCGGCATCAATTTTCGGATTGATGAAAATGAACTCTCCCTCCCGGTGCTGGGCCATGGGAAAGAGCCCCGGGTGCTGGGGTTTCGACTGACTGGTGATCTGTTCTACTTGGTCCCAGACATAAAGAAACAGCTCGGTTGCGGTAATAATGCCGTCTCCCTTGTCTTTGCCGTGGTTGCCGGAGAGCGGGACGTCGGCCTTCCCTTCCAATGCATCGATGAGTACTTTTGCAAAAGGGGAGTGATCGCGGATGTTGGCCCATTTGGCGGAGTCGTTTGCTTCCTCTTCGGGGCCCGATGATACGAGTACCTGCCAGGCTTTTCCTTTTTTGTAGCGTTCGTACCTTCTTTGGTACATGGGCATCAGGAAGGGGATGGGCTCGCCCCGACCCATTTTGGTGAAACGAAACTTGCCGGCAAAACAACAGTCCAAAATGAGGAGGGTATGTTTGCATTTTAAGATGGAAAGCGCCTGATAGACCTCGTTCATGGGCAGCAGGCTCTTGTTGTTCACTAATTTGTTGCGGGCATCGCAGGGAGCGAGAAAACCCGCCGGGCCGTCGGTTACCTCTCCGGGAAACCCGTGGCCGGCATAATAAAAAATGATGGAGTCCTCTTCTTTGATTTCAATGTTTGCTTTGTTGACGGGGGCCCGGTAAAGTGTTTCTGCCCGTTCTTCAGCGGTGCCCTGATCGGTGATCAGGGTCAGCACGGGGTATTTTTCCCTTTTGCTTTTGGTGAGCTCGTGAGTGAGTTTAATTTGTGAAATATCAGATTTGAACTTGCGGTTTCGGATGCGGTGCATCCGGTTGCGGATGGTCAGTGAAGTGGGGCGATCTGGTTTTTTCATCCAATTTATTAACTGTTCGATTTGTGCTTTGCTGACATCTTTTAACAATAGTACTTGGTCGAATCCTTGCAGTACTTTCAGGCGCATGGCTATTTCTTCTGCATCGCTGACGGCGGTCTTTAAGTTGGAATCGAGACTGGGGTACTGATTGATACCGATGACAAACGCATGGCTTTGGCGGAAACCGAGTTCTTCGTTGCGGGAGATGGTCATATTGTTTTTTTTTAAATACCGGATGAAGGAGCTTGTTTTCTTTCGGGGTCATTTCTATTGTCCCTGTTTTAGTATCAAAAGATCTTTCACTATTTGTTCGAAAAGAACCTCCCCGCGGCCCCCTCCGTAGGGGGAGAAATGCACTTGTTTTCCCCCTTTGGAGGGGCGGGGGAGGAAGATCACCGCATTTGCTGCCTTAAATTCCACAAATCAACCTGCTTAAAGGACAGCAACTTTAATGTTCCGAATGCTGTGCTCGGCATCTGCGCGGCCGTTACCTGCACCAAAACCGATGTGATGATACTCTAAGTCCAGATCTCCGTGGTAGTCGATGGCTTTCAGCCCTTCATAATAGACCGTGACCCGTTTTGCCGTTACCTGAATTTTTACGGTTCTCCATGTATTATGGGAATAGATGGGCTTCCATTGCCCGGACATTTTGGAAGTATGGGCGGTGGCCAAGGTATCATCAAAACCATCATTGAGAAAAATATTGTTTTTCCCGAAGGTGGCCAGGTAGACCCGGTACCCTGTTCCGTCAAATACAAATCCGTTGGCAGGGCCGGAAGGAATATTTTCATCGTATTTGTCAAGGTCTTTCAGAAAAATGAACGACAGGCCGTCGGCAGGCCAGTGACGCCAGTTCCAGTGGGCGCGGTATGCCCCTTCTTTGTTGGATATTTTGAATTCAAATTCAACCATGAATGGAGGGGCGATTGGGGATTTTAGGAAAATGGCGGTGCCAGCATCGGGGTTTTTGTCCTTTGTCAGGATGATGCTGCCGTCCTTGATTTCGGGTGAATTGGTCTTTTGTGCAGCAGGGTTGGCGAAAACGTAAAGGTTTTCCCGTTTGAACTGAAAGGCACTCTGGTCGGTGTTTGTTTTTCCAAAATAATCAATGTTTGCCTGCACTGCTTTTGCGATATCGCGGACTCTGAGGTTCCAGTCATTCATATCGTACGACAGCTTGTCGAGCGATTTTTCATAGAGCTTTTGGATGTACTCTTTGTTTTCTGTGGACCACGGCTGACTGATCAAGCCCTCCATTTGGAGAGCTTCATCATCATTGTCGAAGAGGTCTATTTTTAAGTTGACGAACTGGGCCTCACCGTCGTCCAGGCCCAAAACCAGAAGTTGTCCAGCGGCATCAAAGGCGAGGTCATTGATTTTCTTTTTGGTGGCGACCTCTGCCAATAATTGGCCGTTCTGCCGGTTCCAAATCCTCAATAGTTTTCCAGAAACAGAATAGAGCAGTTGATGGCCACATTTGCCAATTGCCTGTACTTTGCTGGTGTGTACTTTCCTGATCCCGGCCAAGCCATTGTTTTCAAAGTCCCATATCTTAATCTGGCGGTCATCGCCACCGGTCATTAATTTATGCTCCTCCGGCAGGAACAACAGCGTTCTGACCGCACCATTGTGCCGGTACAAGACATGTGCGTCATAATTCGATAAGTCCCAAAGCAATACAGACCCATCGGAATGGCAGGAAATGAGCCGATCCTCGTTCGACATAAAACCCAAACCAGTGATGACCTGGTTAGCATGGTTCAGGCTCTGATTTATTTGTTGGGCACTGATCCGTCTGTGCAGGGAATAATGCGGGGTGCGGTAGATAAAAATCGCCTTACTGTCGACAGTGAGCGCGAGTAGGTTGCCGTTGGGGCTGAAAGCGATATCGTTGACTTTCCCTCCGATGTATCTGGCTTGTATCCTGGGGCCATTCATTGGAGTCAGGTTCCAGGTAAGGAGGAACTTTTTTGCGGCCTGGGGGCCGGTTTGGGCATCGCGTATGATGTAGTCATTTGGTGCCGAAACACAAAATGCAATTTTATTTTCAAAGGGGTGAAAAGCCAGGTCCCATACGACTGTCAATGGGTTGTCTTCCACATGGACTCTTTCCAGCCCTGCTCCTCTTTCTACCAAATCCAAAGACAGAACATCGGTCAATTGCCTGTTTTTCAGATTCAGCATTTTGATTTGAAAACCAGAGCCGCCGATAGCCATCAAACCTTTTTCCTGATCGACGGCCATTCTCCTGATTTTGTTTCCAAACTTAATTTTCCCTTGCTGGTAATTGACATGTGGCCTGATCACCGGGAGCATCAGGCGCCCGATGGCCGTGGGCAAATTTTTAATCCCGATTTCCTTGCTGAGTGCGGCCAGGTTGTAAAGCCAGGCTTCCTGTGGCAGCTGTTTTTGCAGGGCTTCGTCGGATCGTTCTTCGAAGAGCTTGGCCAGCGAGAAATTGGCTTCATTACGCTGGTTGATCAATTGCTCCATGCGGTTATTGCGGCGCTGCCAGCTTTCTTTTAGAAATCGGACTTCGGCCCGGTTCAGCCAATGGTGGCCATGGTCCAGCAAAAGATGAAAAAGCCCATCGGCGGTATGGATGCCGAATTTGAGCCTGGGCAGAGAGGCCGTATTTTCGATCACTTCTGCCTGTACCAGCCAATCCAGAACTGCCTTTTTGGCATCGGCGATCGAGGCTTTTGGAAGGGTGCCGGCCCAGATGTGTTCAATGAACACACAGGTGGGTTTGTATTCAGGTTGGTTCAGCTCATTGTAAGGGTCGCACAAGCTGTTGATCAACTGCTCCAATTTTGGGCTCCGGTCCCAGAGAGAGGAAGCTTCCACGGCTTCTTCGATGGACGTGTCCGACCTGCTGCCCCGGGGGTACCGCGGGTCTCGGGAGATGGGCGACGACTGGTAATGCTCGGTAACGGACGCCCACAGCTGCCGCTGCATCAACAAATTTTCTTTACCAAAATCAGCCAGCCACTGACGGCACCTTGGCCAGAATTTGAACAAGGCATCGTGGGCGGGTTCCACGGTGGGGGCGTTTTCATAGTTGTCACCTTGAACCAACAAATGCCGTTTTTCCATTTCATCGATCAGGATCTTTAAGAGCGGTGCGTCCTCGCCGAAATCCAGTTCGTGGAACACGGGGCCTACCTTCGTTTTTGTAGGTAAGAAACTTTCCGAATAAGTCACTTTGCGTCGGGAATACCCGGTATCGGTCACGTTTACCATCCGGAGCAACATTTGCCTGATCTGGTCGACGACAATTTTTTGAAATGCTTGTTGCCGGATTTCTTCACTCGATGCTGCTCCGATTTTCTGTAGATGCGCAGTACTCAATGCATTTAATAATCGTTTGTTGAGGTCAAGTTCGGGGTTGAGCAGGTTTTCGATCAGCTCTTCTGCATTGGCACTCATGGCCCCGTTGACTCCCTTTAGCTCGTAGTCATAGTCGGCCTTTATTAGCCTTTGGTTCTCTTTCTTTTTTGCCAATTCATAAAAAGAATACATGACGCTGGAAAGCCAGGGCAACGGCGCCGGGAAATAAGCCACGTCGGTGATGATCTGGTTGATCAGCTCCTCACCATCATCTTTGGGGTCGCTTCCGGCTTGATTTTTAAAATCATAAAGTGCCCACCAGGCGGGAGCGGTGAGTGCTTTGCGCAGCTCTTCGAGGTTCATGCGAATGAGCCGGAAAATGTGGTCCCTGTTCCAATAACCTGGTTTGCCGGTGATCTGCTGCTTACCGAATCTTGTACCCGGCATCTGCCATTCGACGTCGGAGCGCATCGCAAAAACGAGGACGAGCGGCTGCTCCCGTTTTTCATCTGGATGTTCGATTATTTCAATTAGCTGATTTTCCAGCACCGTTCGTTCTCTTTCGTTCAGGTCGGTAAAAAATTCCTCAAACTGGTCGATCAGGATCATTTGCCGTTTATTGATATCCAGTTTAAATTGGAGGCGAAACAGGTTGGTCCACGCCGTTTTTTCATAGTGGCCGACTGGTTCACCTGCTTTGGCTACGAACGATTGACCAGCAATCTGTCCGATGGCTGCTGGCCGAAAGACCAACAATTCTTCGTAGCCGTATTTTTTTTGCATCGCCGGAAAGAGGCCTGCTTTGACCAGGGAAGTTTTCCCGGTTGCAGATGGGGCGCTCAGGAAAATGACTTTTGGAGTTGCCTGTGCAGTGAGTGATTTGTCAGGTGTGTCAACTTGTTGAAACGGTATTTTTCGAAGAAAGCTTTCGATGGCTTTATCACGGCCAAAGAACAGGTCGGCATCCTCTGGTTCGTAGGGCAAGAGTCCTTTGTAAGGATTGATGTCGGGGTCGTCCACAAAATCGGACGGCGGAGCGGAAAGATGTGGGTTTAAGAAAATGAACTCCCCGGTCTGATGTTGCTCCATCGTGATCAGTTCCGGGTGCTGCGGAATCCTTTGAGAAGTAATTCTTTCCACTTCATCCCAGACATAGAGGTAAATCTCCAACGCAGTGATGATGCCGTCGCCCCTGGTTTTATTGCTCTTGGTGTGTACGTCGGCCCGGCCGTCCAGTGCTTTGATGAAGGTGTGGGCAAAAGGGGACTCCCTCCTGATATTGGCCCAGTCCGCTGAATCGTTGGCCAGTTCATCCGGGCCAGATGAGACCAGTACCTGCCACGCGATGCCTTTTTTGAATCGCTCGTACCTCCTTTGGTACAACGGCATCAGGTTGGGGATGGCTTCGCCGCGGAGTGCAGCAAATTTGAAATTACCGGCAAAACAGCAATCCAAAATGAGCAGGGTGTGCTTGCAGTTCACCGCTGACAAAGCGCTGTACACTTCATCCATGGTTATCATGGAAACGTTTCTGGACAATGATTTGCGGGCGTCGGTCGGGGCGAGAAAGCCAGCGGGGCCGTCTTTGAATTCCCCTGGAAAACCATGGCCGGCAAAATAGAAGACGATGCTTTCGTTGGCGGGCTCTCCATCTACGGAGGGGCCTATCTTTATTTCACTGTTCCTAATACTTTTGAAATAGACTTCGTGCTGTTCTTCGTTCCATTCAAATGTTTTTCTGGTGGCTTTCCTTCTTTGCTTTTTAGCCAATTCTGTACTGAACTTCAACTGGCTGATTTCAGAGCGATAGGGATAATGGTCAGGGGCAAAGCCCCGCCCGGGAAGGTTCAACCTACTGTTGTTCGCATTGTCTCTGAGCCAATGCAGCAACCGTTCGAATTCCTCTTTGCCGATATTTTTTAACAGGAGGACGTTATCGAATCCCTGCAAGACTTTAAGCCGAATGGCGATTGATTCGGCGTCGGAGACGGCTGTGTCCAAATTCTGGGACAGTCCCCGGTACTCATTGATACCGATGACGATCGCATGGCTTTTATCGAAGCCAAGTTCTTCACTGCGGGAAATGGGCATGGCTGTAATTTTTGTACCGCCGAAGAAGGCTTCGGCGATACTGGCAATAAAGTTTAAGTGTATTGATTCACAAACTTGAACCAAGGCTTGGCTTAGCGGTAACACCGTTTTAGAACGTTGTTGCCGCTGGGACGGTCCCTAAGTCGGTAAATCATCACATTTAAGATCGGGGTTCTCGTTTCATCCTGACCTTCATGGTGATCGCACACCAGTCATCAAAATTGCTGGTAATGGAGAAAAGGTCGTCGATGGATTCACCACGGGTAGAAGGGAGAACGCCAGATTGCAATAACTGAAGGTGGTCAATTTCTTCCGTCGTGACGATCAACTTATAAAACATGGTATCCAGGTCCTCGTTTTCCCTGATCCCAAAGTTGTGAGAATTGTTCTTTGGGTAGGTGATGGTTCTCTCCTGGCCTTCAGCAAGTGGTGTTTCTAATCTCTTTTTATCCACTGCACTGATTCGGTAAGTAGACCATAAATTAAGTAAATAAAAATGGAGTGGAGGCAAATCTCCTTCTAACAAAATTTCCGGTAAAAGATGGTAAAACAAACTGCCAAATGGAAGTTCCCCTCTGATCCCTTCGCCCTGGATGGCCTTGACGGTCTTGGTTTTTCCCCGGAAACTTTCACCAAAAAGCGTTATCCTGCCTACCAGGTTAAAGGCCAGTGAGATTTTGTCCAACAAAGGAGAACCCGGGTTTTCGAGGGCCAGCAGACGGCGCCAGTTCACCATTTTAACCAAAGCGATAAAAACTTCCTCTATTTCGCTGAGCTGATAATCAGGTTTGTCAGCTTCCTCTGCGTTGCTTTCGTTTCTGGAATCGTTAAGTTTTTTCAATTTTCGAGCATCCAGGTCCACGATGTTGTACCCATTATGGGTGATTTCAACTTCCAGCCGGTGCCTGATGCCTTGCTCCCGTCTTGTGATGATATGAATGTTTTTTTCGCCTATCTGACGGTTTTGATTCCATGCTTCGATGAAATCCTCTTTTGCTTTTTCAATCAATGCTGTTGTTTTTCTGCTAACTAATCTCTTTAGCCGTCGTGCGCTCAGCCCCTCTTTTTCTTCGTTGCTTAACTCTTCCTCTACTTTTTTACTAAACCCTGCTCTTGCATCTCTCCTGACGACCAACCGTACTGTTTCCTGTTCCGCCGGAAAATAATTGAGTACCCCCAGGTAGGATTTATTTTCTTCTTCTTCCAGGCTGCCGCTGACCAAATTGATCATACTGTAATGTGGGCCGACGCGGTCTATGGTGGCGGTCGCTACGGCTTCATTATCTAACTTCTGTATTTTTTTAGCATCCTTGCCTTCTTTCCCCACAGGTTCAAACCCGAAAATCTCAATCGTGACCGGTTCTTTGTCGGCAGTGGCTTTTTCCATCCGGTCTGCGGAAGTTGGGAGCCCCTGGATGGCACCACATTCGATGGTCCAGGTATCATGCTTAGCGCGTCGTTTGACTTCATACCGGTTTGGGTCGCCAAAAGGGGTGCCTTCCAAAAACCGGGTATAGGCTTTTTCACCACCCAACGCGTCGATCTGAGGAGTCTGTTTGATGTTTCTGACCCTTCTGCTCCTTCGGGAGACCAATGTCCGCACCCGGATCAGAAGTTCCGAGTAGCTGATTTTACCATCTACCAATTCCAGTGATTCGATGAGCGCATTGGTGAAAACACCTCCCTGTTCTTTTAACTCAGCGGCCAATTCGAGGTTGGTGCAAGCGGTAAGCACCACGTGCGGTGAGGACGGTATCATTGGTTGTTCACTGTTGCTCCGCTCCATTTGCCGGGTGAAATTAAAATCCTTGTTCATCAGGTAAGAATCCAGGGACCGATTGCTTTCGAAGGCTGATTCTGGAAGTTCTTCCGATCTTACGTCCTCACCTCCGCGGGTACTGCCGCCAGAATGGCAACAATCAAGTGTAACGACGATGTGGGGCGCCCCTCCTTCGCCGGAGGTCACCAGGTTCAGCAGGAGCGCTAATTCTTTATCCGCTAAAAGATTGCTGAAAGAACCGGTGTTTTCATCCGTTTCATAGTCATGGCACAAGAGGGTTTGGTCTTTGCCGTTTTCCAAATTGAAGAATTCAGTGGCGGTGGGGGCCTCTGCCCCGTGGCCACTAAAATGGAACCAAACGCGGTCGTTTAAGTTGGCCTGGGTCAGGAAGGATTGGAAGCAGGTGACGATGTTGTTGTAGGTTGCTTTTTCATCTTCCACCCGCAGTAATTTCAGGCTGCGGTAACCCTGTATCGGGATATTAAATTCCAGGGCCTGGAGGTCTGCCGTTATTGCTTGGCTGCCAATCGGATCGTCCTCGTTGACATTGAAATGATCGGTCAAATAGGTCTTGATCTTTTCTACGTCCTGGACACAGCCTTTGAGGTCTTTGGCTTGCCGGTACTTATTGATGCCGACTAAAAATGCGTAGATATCTCCTTCGCCTGGGCGGATGGCTCCATCGCCCGAAGAGGTGGTACTGCCTTCACCTGGTTTTTTTTTCTTATCTGACATGATAAAAAGTTTTAAGTAAGTGTATAAATTGTTTTTAAGTGAGGTTCCATTGTTCAAGGCGGCTTAAAAAGTCGTCTTTTCTCCTTCGGGAAATGCTAATGGCCTTGCCATTGCTCATAACCACGAAGCCGCCTTCGTTTCGGATATACTCTTTCAAATGGTTAAAGTTGATCATAAAAGAATGGTGCACCCTGCAAAAACCCTGATTTGACAATTGCTGCTCCAGCCAGCCCAAAGACTTGGTCAGTTTTATTTCTTTCTTGTTGGAAAGGTAAACACAGGCAACATTGTCCTGGGCCTCCGCATAAACCACGTCCTGCAAATCGATGAACTGTTGTCCGGTGGAAATCGGCAAACCGATTTTACTGGAAGTATTGGAAGGTGCAGTTGTTTTCGTTTGGCTCATCAGCTTGTTGCGGACTTTGGCGACGGCATCCAGCAATTCATCAATATCAACCGGCTTCAACAGATAATCCACTGCGCTGCTCTTGATGGCCTGGAGGGCATATTCGTCATAGCTGGTGGTAAAGACGACTTCAAAGGAGGGGTGGCGGATTTCTTTCAACACGTCAAATCCGGTCATGTCCCCCAGCAGGATATCGAGGAACAAGATATCAGGCAGATGCCTGCGGATGGCCCTGATGGCATCTTTCCCATTGGTGCATTCGGCCACTATTTCAATGTCCGGGCATTCATTTTGGATTTTCCAACGGAGGTTTTCCATGCCCGAGGGTTCATCTTCAACCAACACAGCTCGCAGGGTTTTCATAATTTTTCAGTTTTTTTGATTTGGTACTTAAATTGAATGACGACTTTGGTTCCGGCGGGCTTTCCATCATCATCAACCAGGTCGATGACTTCCACTTGCGATCCCTTTATTTGCCCCATTGCTTTTAGCCGTTCTTCCGTGATTTGCATTCCCATAGATTTGTGCTTGAGTACGGAGGCTTTGCGCATCGCCTTCGATTGTTCGCGACCGACGCCGTCATCTTTAATTTCACATATTAATATTTTGCCAGCTTGCGACACCCTGATTTGGACATGACCACCATCGGGTTTGGGCTTGATGCCATGCCAGATCGCATTTTCGACATAGGGCTGCAGAATCATTGCCGGCACCACCACCGACTCAGCCTGTACGCCAGGATCGACCATAAATTCGTAAGTCAATTTATCCCTAAACCTGAGTTGTTCGAGGGCCAGGAAGTGTTTTAAAGTTTTCAATTCTTCAGACAAGGTGGTGGTGGCACTGCGTGATCCATTCAGGATTTGTCGGGAGAGACGGGAAAAGTGGACCAGGTATTTAGCGGCTGCTTTGGCATTGCCGAGGTTGACCAGGCTCTCAATAGCATTGAGGCTATTGGAAATGAAATGGGGGTTGATCTGTGCCCGGAGTGCTTCCATCTCGGCTTTCAACCTTCTGGTTTGTTGCCGTTGGTACAGGAAAAGAAAGGCGATCCCGGCGAGAGCGAAAATTGCCGCTCCGATCATGATCTGGTTCTTGCGCTTGTTGGCGGCTGCCACCATGATGTCTCTTTGCTCGACTTTGTTAATTCTTTGATAGGCAATTTTCGAATGGCTGGTTATTGTGTCTACCAATGCAGCATAATTGTTATTAAAGAATAATTCGATCTGTTTTCCGAGCAATGTGTCACAGTTCATTCCTGTAAACGCACAAAGGTTGGCGAGGCTGTTGCTGGCGGTCTTGACCAATGAAAGGGCTCCTTTTTCCCTTGCCCTGGTAATGGCCAACCGGTAATAACGGACAGCCGAGTCTGCGTGGCTTTCCTCAACGTCATTAAACCAGCTCAAATGATAGGTCATGCCCAAAAACTCCAATGCATTATGGCGGTTTTCCTGATTTAGATTCAGGCATTTCTGTAAATAGTGAATGGCCTTTTTTGCGTAGATGAGACTATCGGTTTTGTAATAAATTTTATAAAACAATTCGCCTTTTATTTGATTTGAACGGGACAATATGTCCGTGTAATTATTTTCTTTGGCCAAAGTCGAACACCGGTTGAGCAAGTGGTCAGCCTCCTTATATTTTTTTAGCCACATGAAATAATTTGCCTGGTCCAACATTAATCTTGTTCTCATCTCCGGCAGTTCCAAGGTTTGGTATAAGCTGTCACTTTGTTGGTAATAAGCAATTCTGTTGACCGTGTCGGCAAGCTCACAGGACGTCCCTAAATTATGCAGGATGATTGCCTTGAATTCATTGGGGTCAATACCGCTTAATTTTAATTTTTCGGTTTCATTTAATGCTAATTCAAAATAATGCCTTGCAGAATCCAATTGAGATTTCCGTTTAAATAAATAACCTAAAAGATTATTGATATTGACGTTCCAGTAAATATTGTTGTAAGGGCGAATCAAACGTTGGCAGATTTTTGCATCGACCATCGCATCTTCTATGTCTTCTCCAAAAATGGCCTTTCGGCCTTTGATCCCGGCAATCCGATATAAACTTACCGCCCGCGGGAAATTCCAGTTTTTCTCAGTGGCCAGGTCATATGCTTTCTGGGCATAGGATAAAGCTATGTTCTCTTCATAGTTTTTCAACCACTCCGCGTAATAAATAAGGGTGTCTAGTTTTTTGTGGTCATTAGCATATGCGGCGATCCTGGGCAGGGTCAGGCTGGTGTCCGCATAGGTTTTTAGGAGGACTGTTGGTTGGTCCCCAATCAGGTCTGGATTAAAATTGCTCATTTTATAGTCGCAGCTACAGAAGAGCAACAAGACTGAAAAAGCTGTAAATAAACAATATTTGTATTGTTGTAATTTCATTAACGAGAACAGCAACTTTTGATTTTTTTGCTGAAAGAACAAAACATTTAATCCCTTGAATTTTCTGCAATACTGGAAATTAAATGAGCATTAAACATTGCTGTTTAAAATTTCTGAATGCTAAATTTTGTGTTCGGATAAAAGCCAGGTTTTTAATTTAACAGATAGGAACAACAATGGCATCATGGGGAAAACAGCGTAGCCGTTTCGCTCCGTGAATTAATGTACGTATTAAATCCCTCCAAGAGGTGATGCGATAAAGCAGAATGAATGGGGGCTTGTACGGTGAAGAAAATAATGAAGTATAAAAATGCGAGGTCGATCAGAAAATTACCCCCCTGAAAGTAATTCGTAAATTTAAAAATTCTTTTGAAACAGAAAAATCAATCGAGTGAAAGATTATAGCAGTCTCAGCAAAATTCAATCAGTTGGAAGTTAATTTAAAGGCAGGGCCTATCCTTCTGTCTAACATCCTTTTCATCGTTGCTTTTACCTTTTTCCACCCCAGCATTTTTTGGCCGTACCGCTCTAATAGTTGACGAACATTGCTGCCGTTCATTGGGGTGATGGTCAGTAGGCCATGTCCTTTGCAAAAGTTGGGATTGGCGTGCACATAAAAACGAATGTCTTTATCCAACTGGTATTTGGCTGGAATTTGAGTGTTGGTGTCGTTCACCAGCATTTTTTCTTTGTAGACCGTGCCGGTGGCCGGACAATAGGCATCCGGGTAGTGCAGTTTGCCCAGGTGGTCAACGATGGCCTTCACCTGTGCGGGCATGGCCGCCTTGCAGGAAGGATACATGACATCCACTGTTTTGGCAAATACGAGATAAGCTTTGTAGGTCAGTGCGTCGGCCCAGAAATAGACATTGGAGCAAAGGAGGTCTTTCCAGAACTTCATGCACAATTTGGCGCCGGTAACGGGAATCAATGATTTTCCCCTGAAATCATGGTGGACCACCGTTTGTCCGAAATAAACCAGGAATTGGCGCTTGCCGTTCACGTTGGTCCGGTTGATCCGCAACCCGGTAAACCCAATGAGCCGGCCATTGGCCCGATAAAAAGAGAAGTGAGTGTTGGACTTAGTCCGTTGCATGAAGTAGGCTTTGTCATAGAAATAATAGTGGCGGTAGAGTTCCCACATTTCTTCCTTTATGGCAGTTGATAGTTCGTTGGTGGTGATGGTTACTTTGATTTTAGGATTCATTTCTATTGCATTTTTGGTGATCATAAATGGCTGATTGCCAGAATTATGATTCAAAAATGCAGGCAGAACTACCCCGTTCGGAACAGGAGCCAGGCCATGTGCAGGTCGGGTAGGGTAACGTGCAGGTTGTAGCAGGTAAGTGGCAAAGGGGGGATTTGGTTTTTCGCAGCGACCGCTAAGTCCGCAGAGATTTCGTGTGCAAAATTCTGCGGACTTAGCGGTCGCTGCGTGATATGCAACCAGAGGAACAGAAAGCCAAGTTACCTGCCGGTTCCTTTCAACCAGAACGACTCAGCATTCACTTTGACCAGTTGTCGCTGAATGGCCAGTACCACTAATCCGGCCACATTTTTACAGCCCAGTTTCTGCAACAGGTTGTTGCGATGGCCATCGACGGTGCGGCGGCTGATAAACAGCTTTTCGGCGATTTCGGGCGTCGTGTATTCTTCGCAGATCAATTGCAGGATCTCCCGTTCGCGTTGGGTCAGCTCGGTGCCAAAAGGGTGGTTGAGTTTGGGGCGGGTCTTGTGGATCATGTTTTCCCGGATGACCTCCAGGACTTTTCGGTTGTAGCTAAAACCGTTTTTATGTACTTCCAGAATCGTTTGGTTAACTTCTTCCGGTGTGGAATTTTTTGGTAGATAGGCCGCTGCCCCCATCTCAATCATATTGATGATGAAAGCCTTGCTGAAAAAAGTGGAAAGGACGATAAATTTGATAGAGGGATAATTTTTGGAAATAATCCGGGCCGTTTCAATGCCGTTCAAATTGGGCATGTTTAAATCCAACAATAAAATATTGGGCAGGGACTCTGCCGTTTTTAATTGTTCAATTAAATGATCCCCGTCATTTGCTTCCAGCATTACTTCAATCTGTTCTTCGTTGAGCAGCATAATAAGTCCTTTTCTGAAAAGAGCCTCATCGTCGGCAATGGCTAATTTTATCATGTCTGTGTTTTTTTAGTTATTTCAACATTTACACCTTCTCCGGGTGTGGAAGAAAAAATAAAATCTGCTCCGATCATTTTAATTCTGCTTTCAATATTTTGCATACCGAGCCCTGTCTTAAAATGTCTGTTTTTAAAATCAAATCCTTTTCCGTTGTCGAAATAATGGATTTTTATTGCTTCCTGGCTGTTCCAAAAATCTATTTTTATCTCTGATGGTTCACCGTGTTTTATGGAATTATTAATTAGTTCCTGTACTACACGGAACAAATTTAGTTCTACCTTTTTTTCTGTTTCATTCAAGTCATTTTGATGGACGGACAAAATAATTTCCATCGGTGCCGCTTGCTTAAAACTTTCGCATAATTCAACCAGTGCTTCTTTCAATCCGAACTTTTCCAAAGTTGGCGGAAGCAGGTCATGGGAGATACGGCGTGTGGTTCCTATGGTCTCGTTGATGACGCTAAAAATATCTTTTGTAGTACTTAATAGTTCTTCATTTCCTTTGCCGATTTTTTTCAATTGGTGCAGTCCTAAATTAATCACATTTAATTTTGAACCGATTTCGTCATGCAGGTCTTTGGCGATTCGCTGGCGTTCTTTTTCCTGGGCCTCGATTGTGCTGAACAGTAATGTTTCCTGGTGTTTCAGGCGTTCTTCTTGTGCTTTTATTTGTTCTGCCTGGAATTTTTTTTGAGAGAAATAAAAAAACAGGACGAAGGCCAGGGCCAGCAAAACCATAATGGATATTCCGACTGTAATTATTATCAGGAGTTCCTGTTCCGGAAGGCTGTTATCCATAAGCTGATAAAAATTAATACTTGAAAAATTAAAAACAAAAGCCCATTGATCAACCATAGGCTGAATTGAATTTGTTCAGAAACATTCGCAGATACCATGATGTTGGCAAACATAAAAATAAACAAGCTGCCAGCATTGTATAAAAGGATGGCAATATTTATGATTCCAAAAGACAAATAAGTTGGTTTTGAAAAATCCACCGTACCATAATAATAGAAAAAAAAGTAAACCGAATATCCAATTAGTGAAAGTTGCACAAATG
>JBCBRY010000070.1:0-44963 GCA_039819485.1 Bacteroidota bacterium
AGTAGGTAAGTAGGCAAGTAGGCAAGTAGGCAATTTAAGTAAATACTTGCCTACTCGCCTACTTCTCTACTTCCCTACTTCTTCACCACCCTTTCACTCCATTTACCATTTTCGTTTTTGATGGTGAAATAATAGACGCCGGCGGGCAGGTCATGCAGGGCGAATGTTTTTTCAAAAACACCGTTGGCAGCAATGTTTTCATGCTGGATGGTTTTACCCTGGACATCGGTAAAATGCAGGACTGCTTCCAGGGGCCCAGTTGTTGTCAGCCGGAGCTGCAGGTTATTTTTGAAGGGGTTCGGCGTCAAAACAATATCGGAGATGCCGAGCTGTTCAAAGCTGGACACTATGCCTTCCAGAATTTCAATTTCTTCCGTAAAAACACAATTGTTGAGCGTAGTCACTTCGACGGTATAGACGCCAGGTTCAAGGTTTGTCCGGTTAATTTCAGTGCTGCCATCATTCCAGAGAACTGACGCAAACGCGTTGGTAGGAATGGTAAAAGAAATGGTTCCGTCAGCGGCACCGGCGATTGTTTCATCGGTACCGGTCAGCATACCTGAAGAAGAAGTAATCTTTGAAACCGTTCCATTTCCGTGCCCAATGACAAAAAGCTCACCATCATTGTTTTCACCAAAAGAACTGAAGTTATTATCGTTTAAGTTGGCCAGCTCCACGGTAGTCCAGCCCACTGTGGCATTTGGATCAGGTGTGATGCTCCAAAACTTGCCGGAACAAAAATCGGCAAAAATGTAATGGCCATACAGTCCGGGCATTTCACAGCCCCGGTAGACAAAACCACCTGTCACCGAGCAGCCTTGCTGGAAGGAATTTGGATAATCAAAAACCGGAAAAGTCATTTCACTGGCATCGGGGCATCCGTTGGTAATGTTAGGGTCGTTGGCCTCATAGCAGCGCCAGCCGTAATTTTCCCCACCGGCACTGCTGGCCCGTTGAAAGTTAATTTCCTCCCATGCGTCTTGCCCTACATCTCCCATCCACATATCGCCCGTTACGGCATCGAAGCTGAACCGCCAGACATTGCGCAGCCCCAGCGACCAGATTTCATCCAGGGTAAAATCATCCATGGCGAACGGATTGTCGGTAGGAATGGAATAAGGGCTGCCATTGTCCACATCTATGCGGAGCATTTTTCCCAGCAAGGACAGTCTGTCCTGGCCACTGTTCAAAGGATCATTGCCCGACCCCCCGTCGCCGAGCGAGATGTACAGGTAGCCATCTGGGCCAAATTTGATGCAGCCGCCGTTGTGGTTCCAGAAGGGTTGGCTGGTATTGAATATTTTAAGCTCACTGTTTGGGTCGGCCGTATTTGGGTCATTGGCAACTGAAAAACGGGAAAGCTGCGTATTTTCATCATTATCAATATAATACACATAAAAATAGCCATTATCAAAATAGTCTGGATGGAAAGCCAAACCCAACAACCCCTGCTCACTTTGCCCGGAATCCACGCGCTGGTCGATATCCAAAAACGGATTGGACATAACAGTTCCATCTGCCAGGATGACCCGGATGTAGCCATTTCTTTCGACCACGAACAGGCGGTCATCACCACAATTGGTAATATCCACCAGACGGGTAAAACCATTGGCAACAAATTCTAAACTTAAATCTGGTTGGGAAAAAACAGGCAGGCAAAAAGCCAGCGCCAGGACAGTGAATAAAGATTTTTTCATTTTTTTGATTTAATAAAATTGGAAAATTGAAATGGAAAAATTGATCTGCTCATTTTGCGAAAATCCAAATTTCTCATTTCTATTTCAAAGCAAATGTCGATATTTCCATACTTTGCCGCAAAATCCATTACTTTGTACATTCAACTACAAAGAAGATGCGTAATGCGGGTTGTTAACCTGCGACGCATCAATGGCGGACCTGCAATTCGCATTACTATATTTTGACATGATGAAACTGAAATTTGTTCTTCTATTGGCTTTCTTTTCTGCCATTTCCCTAACAGCCCAGGATCTACCCATCAGCAATATTTACCTGTTTGACATCGAGCAGGCTGATTCCATTTATATTTTCAAAAACCCCAAACACCTCACGGCCGACAACAGCCGAGGGTACAACAATCAGCCGTCCTTTTTGAGCAATACGGAACTTTTGTACACAGCCCAAGGCCCCGCCGATAACCAGACCGATATTTACCTACTGGATTTAGAGAAAAAAACCAAACTCCGCATGACCAAAACGCCGGAGTCGGAATACTCACCAAAACCCACACCCGGCAATCTCTACTTTTCCGTTGTGCGGGTCGAACAGGACGAAGACCGCTCCCAACGCCTCTGGCAGTACCCCCTCGACCGGGGCGATAAAGGGAAAGCTTCCTTGCGCTACCTGCGCGGAGTCGGTTATTACCACTGGCTCGACCGGTTTACCGTTGCATTGTTCAATGTGGCGGCTACCAACTATTTGTCTGTCGCCGATACCCGCGATGAATCATCCCGCCACCTTGCCCCGGATGTGGGCCGTTGTTTTGGTACATCACCTAACGGCCGCCTCGTCTTTGTCCATAAAATCACCGACGGCAACTGGATGCTGAAAGCCATGAACAAAGCCACCCTGCAAACCCAGGAAATTGTCCGTACCCTGCCTGGCTCGGAAGACTTTGCCATCCTTAAAGACGGCACCATCCTGATGGCGCGTGGCAGCCGGGTCTATAAATTTCACCCGGTAAAAGACAAGGATTGGAAAGAAATGGTTGATTTGAAAACACTGGGAATTACGAGCATTACGCGGTTGGCGGTGAGTGGCGGAAATCAGTTGGCAGTGGTGAATGGGGGGTAAGGGCCCCCGCTCAGCAATGTCATGTTTTAGAAACATGACATTTCTACAAAATCGATTTAATACTATGTCATCCGCAGAAAGGTTGGTAAAAGATTTAGAGGCAGAAGGCATAAAACCTTATGTTACAATTAAAGCAACTCATTGACAAAGTATAGTTTTAAAAGTAACTCGGATTGTTAATCCGAGCAGCAGTAAAAGTAACTCGGATTGTTAATCCGAGCGAGTACTGCTCGGATTAACAATCCGAGTTACTTTAAAAATGCTCCTTCGCCATCTGTATCGCAATTGAAATCAGCAATACCCCGAACACCTTCCGCATCGTTGCGGACACCTGTGGCGAAATTTTATTCGATATCCAACCCGTCGATTTCAGGATGAGATAAATAATCAACAAGTTGATAACAATGCCGATGGCAATGCTCACATTGTCAAATTCGGCCTTTAATGAAATGATGGTGGTAATCGTTCCGGCACCGGCCAGCAGCGGGAAAGCAATCGGTACGATGCTGCCCGACCCGCCCTCTTCGTTAAAATCCCGGAAGAAGCGGATCCCGAGGATCATTTCCAGTCCGATGAAAAAGAGGATCAGCGAACCGGCCAGCGCAAACGAGGAGACCTCGATGCCAAACAGCCCCAATATAGCGGCGCCAAAGAACAAAAATAAAAGCATGATCACCCCAGCGGTCATGGTCGCCACCGAAGGTCGAATGACGACCCCACCCTTTTTCATATCCAAGATGACAGGCAGGGAACCGATGATGTCGATCACCGAAAACAAGATCAAGCTGACGGAAAGGATTGCTGCGAAGTTCATGATTGTAAGGTTTTGAGTTATTGAGTTATTGGGTTGAAATTGACTATTTTAATTCTGACGCAAATCTCTATTGAATAAAAATAAATTGCCACAAATAAGTTTCAAAATTGTCATTAATTACTTTTTTGATTTAATTTTATGTCAAAATAATTTTTGGACAATATTTAAATCATGAAAGAAAATCAACTTGATCCAATTGATGTAAGAATTTTAGAAGAGTTGACAGCCGATGCCCGGATACCGTTTGTACAGCTGGCCAAAAAACTGAATGTTTCGAACACATTGATCCACCAGCGAATCAAAAAACTGAAAGAAGCAGGCATTTTGAAAAAAGCCATTTACCTGGTCGACTCCTGGCGGCTGGGCTATCAGACGCAGGCCTACTCGAGCATCATATTGACTGATTCAAAATTTCACCGACAGGTGGAAGAAGCATTGAGTAAAATACCTGAAGTGGTGGAGTGCGCCAACATTGCCGGCCGCTATGCCCTTTTGGCCAAGGTGGTCGCCACGGACAACCGGCACTTACGGGAAATCATTTATGAAAAGATACACACCGTGGAAGGTGTAGAAGGCACAAATACAACCATTGTTTTTGAAATGGCATTTGAGCGCGGCATACCTCTGCAACTCTAATTCAGAACACTTTTCCGTCATTTTGACAATCCTTTCCTACCTCACCTGCCCATTTTTCTACTATAAATGCCAAAACGTCATCTTTTCCCCAATGGCACAAACTCTGATAAGGGGCAAGTGTCCGTCAGGACATTTTGCATTATCATTTATAATTTATGATTTATGCAGGTAACTCATAATCATAAATCATCAATAACTAACCATAAATAACAAAACGGTATTACTATGAAGTTCAAGCCAATCAACGACAGAGTTGTAGTGCAACCGGCACCCGCCGAAGAAAAAACTGCAGGGGGCATCATTATCCCTGACACCGCCAAGGAAAAGCCACAAAGAGGTAAAATAGTAGCTGTAGGCCCCGGTAAAGACGACAATAAAATGACCGTCAAAAAGGGTGACACAGTGCTTTACGGTAAATACGCCGGACAGGAACTTTCCTACGAAGGCAAGGACTACCTCATCATGCGGGAAGATGATATTCTCGTAATTCTTGGATAATTAATGGTCAATGTACAATGGTGAATGGTCAATACACCAACACCTTTTATCATCAACCATATTCCAAAATCATTAACCATTAAACGTTAACCATTAAACATTAAAAATAAATGGCAAAAGAAATTTCTTTTAACAGAGATGCCAGGGAAAAATTGAAATCCGGCGTTGATGCTCTGGCCAACGCAGTAAAAGTTACCCTAGGACCCAAAGGACGTAATGTCGTCATTCAGAAAAGCTTCGGCGCCCCAAACATTACCAAAGATGGTGTTTCCGTAGCTAAAGAAATCGAATTGGAAGACCCAGTAGAAAACATGGGGGCTCAAATGGTGAAGGAAGTTGCTTCCAAAACCAGTGACGTAGCAGGTGACGGTACAACTACCGCCACTGTTTTGGCGCAAGCCATGATCACAGCCGGTTTGAAAAACGTTGCTGCCGGCGCCAATCCAATGGACCTTAAGCGTGGAATCGACAAAGCCGTTGATTCAGTTGTGGCCAACCTCGCCAAACAGTCTGAAAAAATCGGTAAAGATTTTGGCAAGATCGAGCAGGTTGCAGCTATCTCCGCCAACAACGACAATGAAATCGGTTCGCTCATTGCTGATGCCATGAAGCGCGTTTCCACTGACGGCGTCATCACGGTAGAAGAAGCAAAAGGTACCGAAACCTACGTCGACGTAGTGGAAGGTATGCAGTTCGACCGTGGTTACCTGTCTCCTTATTTCGTTACCGACGCTGAAAACATGACGACGGAGTATGAAAACCCATACATCCTCATCCACGATAAAAAAATCTCTAACCTACAGGACATCCTGCCTATTCTTGAAAAAGTAGCTGGAGCAGGCCGCCCACTGTTGATCATCGCAGAAGATGTAGAAAGCCAGGCTTTAGGCGTATTGGTCGTCAACCGCCTGCGCGGTGGTTTGAAAATCGTTGCGGTGAAGGCACCTGGTTTTGGCGACCGTCGTAAAGCCATGCTGGAAGACATCGCCATCCTGACCGGTGGTACCGTGATTTCTGAGGAAAAAGGTTACAAACTGGACAGTGTAGAATTGAAAGACCTGGGTACTTGTGAAAAAATTGCCATCGACAAAGACAACACAACCATTGTCAATGGTAAAGGCAAGAAAGCAGACATCAAAGCCCGTACTGCTCAGATTTCACAGCAGATCGGAACAACTACTTCTGACTACGACAAAGAGAAATTGCAGGAGCGTCTGGCCAAATTGGCTGGTGGTGTAGCTGTTCTCTATGTAGGTGCCCCGACCGAAGTAGAAATGAAAGAAAAGAAAGACCGGGTAGATGATGCACTCCACGCAACCCGCGCTGCTGTCGAGGAAGGTATTGTAGCAGGTGGAGGAGTAGCTTTGGCCCGTGCTATCAACGTGCTGAAAAAAGTAGAAGGTGACAACGAAGACGAATCAGTTGGTATCAACATCGTCCGCAAGTCGCTGGAAGCTCCGGTGCGTGTGATCGCTGAAAACGCCGGCCAGGAAGGTAGTGTTATTTTCCAGGCAGTTGCTGCCGGTAAAGGTGCCCATGGTTACAACGCCCGTACCGGTAAATTTGAAGACCTGAAAAAAGCAGGTGTGATCGATCCAACTAAAGTGACCCGTGTCGCTCTGGAAAATGCTGCGTCGATCGCTGGAATGGTACTCATGACTGAGTGCGTGATCAACGATAAGCCAGAACCAGAAGCACCTCACGCCCACATGCCTCCAGGTGGTGGCATGCCCGGTATGATGTAATTTTAATACTACTCGTTTTTAGATATATGAGAGCCTTCCCAAACTTATTGGGAGGGCTTTTTTATTTTCAGCTATTTTAGAAGCTGTTTGAATTGGGTAAGGAAAAAATACTGGAAGCAAGTGCTTGGGCAAAATAAGGAGCGCTAAAAATGACACTTTTATTTGGACAAATGTTTGATTTCCAAGTCTCAGAACTCTTTTTCAGGCAAAGGAAAAGTGTCATTTTTTTTGACCACCTGCTTAGGTTCGAAATATACTTTCCATGGAAACGGTATCATCTTTCAGATACGAAATTAATCAGTCGAGCACTGCTTAAAAGGAAAGATTGACTAAATGTCAGGATTTTAAAAAATGGAGGCCACGGTAACCGTATCAGTCACCGTGGCTTCCTGCCAGGAGGGTCTTATAAACTTTTGTGTGTCCCGTCACACTGCCCATTAGGATTGCTGGTCAGCTTGCAGGTGCACATGCCCACCGGACGGGTGCGATCACAGGTGAATACCCTGGGGGTAAATTCCGTGCCCTTGTGAGATCCATCGCAGAAGGGTTGGTTGGAGGATTCGCCGCAGGAGCACCAGGCGTAGGTTTTTCCTTCTTCAAGATCGATACGAATAGGTGCAGTGCCAGCTTGTTTAGGTTGTGCCATAATTAATTAGAGTTATTAGTTTTGAGTTTTGAGTTATTAGTTGTTGTTTATAAGGGAGCAGCCAAGTTAATCAAAACAATTTGAAATAAAATTAGCTGTTGGGAAAGCCGTACAAGCTTGGTGATTAATTTAAATGAAACTTTAGTCAGTTGGGGAAGCCCACTTAAATTACCTTAAAAAGGTTTTTGAAAGAACAGGCCCCGTTGTACTGCCTACTTCGTTTATGGAATTTAGCGTTATAACGAGGAGAAACAGCAAACATTAAATCTGGTTCATTCTACATCAATATCAATGTCTACCGATTTCGAGGAAACTTTGCCAGGAGAGTGGATTTTTTCGATCAATCCAAAGCCACCAACAATTTCCCGGACAAAACGGATCTGTCCAATTGCTTTAAAGCTCAGTTGAGATTTGAAAAGATTACCGTCATCGGTTTTTTCAGTAGTAGCAGTCAATGGCAATATTTGGCTGATGGAATGCTCAGAGAGATAGGCATTGGCGACATGCGTGACCTGGTTGGTATCATTGAACAACTCCAGTAGTTCATCGTGGTTGCTCAGGATCATGTTAGTGGCAATCGAAGCCCATTTTTCCGTATTTGCACTTTGCTGGTCATACACATCGAGAACGAACGTTTGCTCAAATTCCCGTATCGTAAAAACACCAACATAAGAATAGTGCAAAAAAACCGTAGATGCCCCGGCCAGGTCGCGGCTAAAAGTCAGTTGGCCGTTTTGATAATTTATGGTAAAATCCTTCCCTTCGACAAACAGTAAGCGCCTGCCGGTAAAGGGGCCTTCATCGAACAACACTTTACAAAGTACCGAAGTATCAAGAGGAGTCTTTTCCAGTTGGTAAGGCCCGGCAGGGTTGCCCTCATTGACGGCCAGTTCTTCTTTCAACCCGATAGGACGGGGCTTACTGGAACTAAGTTCCCGATGATGCTGCAGATAAGTCACCTCGCTCATGTGCACCCCCAAACGGGGGGCTTGTTCAATCGTTGGGACAGGAATAGGCCCTTCGTTCACCTGTGTTAAAGGCTCGGAAAGCACCCCTGCAAACCCCGTTCGCAGGGTGCTGATGATTTGCGTAAGGAGGTTATGGATCATTTGTTGATTGCAATTTTCGATTAATTGCCCGTTGCCCGATGCACAACAACTGGCTACTGACGACCATTACACTGGCATAAACTCAAAGGTCAGCGACGTATCTACCATTCCTTCAGCGGAAGCAGTTACCTGTGCGGTCACCGTTTGCGTACTGGCTGTAAGCGTCACCTTTGCTTTACCCGTTTTGGTAACGACACGTCGGGCCGAAAGGGCGCCGCCTGTTGTCCGCAGGAGAATCGTTGTTTCCTTTTTATGGAGGTTCCCCCTGGTGTTTTTGATGCTGATATTGATGGTGGCTTTCGACTTTCCGTCGGCGGTCAGTTCCGGCATACCATCGCCGTCTTCGTCTTTGGCAGTGGTGGTCATGCTGAGCTTTGGCGGTTGGGGTTTGCGGACAATGCCGACGGGTACGCCTTTGTCGTTGAGCTTGAACTGCCAATCATTCGGAGCCAACGAGTATTTGATATGGTCTTTTACGACGACACTGCCAAGTTTTGAATGGTCTCGATCTGGAAATAATTCCTCGATTGTTGCTTCCCGGTATTTTCCATTGTCAAGAACCCGGGTCGCAAAACCAACGAACTCGTTCGTTCCTTTTTCATAAATGAATATCATGTCTAAATTATTTTTAGTTATAAAAATCTGTCATTTACTAATGGTGAAATGGCCTGCCCTGGTACTTACCAACCACCCTTCTTACCGATGGCCAGGCCGGCGAACGCAGTACCGATGTTGTCCCCATTAATGGTTACTTTGCCATCGTCATCCCAGCTTATAGAACTGGTGAAGGTTTGGTTGCCACTTGTTTTTTGCAGGTGCTTAATGGAAGCAAAAAAAATGCATTCACTTCTCTTAAATCCAGACGGGACCGGGATACTTGCACCATTGGCAGCCATGCCTTGTGTGGAAGCTACGCCAATTTCAGGGATCAGGCCGGCGGCTAATTTTTGGGCGGTAACGGCAGAATTTCTGATTTTTTGGGTCGTGATGGCATTGTCTGCAACACCGTTTGTTTCAATCGGCGGGGCATCTTCTCCCGACCCTGAATGTTTATGGCCGGAGCCAGCATTGAATTTGGCGAAAAGTGCGACAATGGCATCCAACGCCTCGTTCCAATCTTCGGATTTAATGAGATCACCGGGATTCTTTGGTACATGATTAAAAGGCATAGTGGTTGATTTTTAAAAGTTCAAGTTCAGGGGCCGATTTCAAGAATCAAGAAGATAAGCAAGCCATTTTTAAGACATTCAAAATGCCGTTTTAACAGGCTTTCTTTTTCTCCATTTTAAATAAACACCGTCCATGAACCGTGATGATTATTAATGATTATTTGTTAGCAGCGATACTTAATCCCCGCTAAAGTTTATTTCCTCTTTAAAAGAGTATTTCCCAAACAAGGGTCAGTTGAAAATCCTCCGTCTTGTTCACAACAGGAAAAACTACACGGTTGTACATCACACCTTCTTCCGGTGCATTGAAGAGTCCGGCCTCCGTCAGTTCGCCATTACCTTCGATAAAATCAAGGGTGGTGGTAATGGTCACCTTTACGCGGCCGTCCACCTCCACGATGTCGTTCCCTATATCCACCTCATTGATTGTTTTTCGGAAAATTTCATTTTCGAGGCTTGTTTTAGCGGTCGGGTCACTGGCATCATTGCCTGTTCCCACCGCTAAATGCGAGATGGGATCAATTTGCTGACCGGCGAACTGTTTGGCCACCAAGTCACGCCCAGACATAACGATATCGTTGTCAGAAGCGATGTGGCCGGCAGGTTGGCCCTGCCTGTCGAACAGTAGTATCGTAAGCCGGCCTTTCATTTCGATATGGTCTTTTATTTTCATATTAATAAATTTTGTCTGTTGTTTTATTGCTGTTCCACGACAACGTTAAGAAGCACTATCAGGCAAACGAATTCAATGAATCAAATCCGGTATAATTAAACACGCCCGAGAGGTGCAACGAATCTTTCATTTCGTGATCGAGCCCTTCAGGATAAGGGGACTGCACGCTGCCAATGTCAAAATTGGCTTCCTCCATCTCCTGCGACTCTTGCACACCTGCTATTTGCAGGGTGGCCAGTAGGTCACTCATCTCGTGCCTTTCACTAAAATTTTTCACATAGTCGACCACCGCATAGACCCCTGCTGCCCGCACTTTATCCACAATGGGTTTTATCTGGCTGCGCGGATTGATAGGAAGGTCAGAGAACTTGTCGGGCAGTTCCAAGTGATTCAAAATGAGTGTTCTGTATTCGTCTTGCTCTGTCTGGGTGAGTTTGATTGTTTCAAAAAAAGCCATTTCATTTTCAAATTCCTGTCCTTTGACAGTTTCCAGCTTTCCTAGAATCGTTTCAGGCACTTGCTGTTCGCCGAGCTTTATCAACGTCTCTTCCGTCACTTTTAAGTTCACCGTAAAACCTGGAATGTCCCACGGTACCCGAACCATGAACGTAGCCGGATGCAGTCGAATGAACTTAGCTTCCAGGTCGGCGACCGAATCTGGGAATGCAAAGACAGCCTGGTCAAAATAGACCCCATCCTCGTCGTAGCGGGCTACTTTATTCGTCAGCTCACCAGCAAAATCAAAAGTGGCCAGATCGAAGGCCGCTTCCGGGTTGTTGAAGATGCCTACTGCTTCTGAATTTTCAGAGGCCAAAACCGAGAAATCAAATATGCCCTCGTCGAACCTTCCTTTTACCAGACCGACTTCGGCTTCCAGCCTCAATATGTTTTTCCCTGGCACCAACTGAGGCGTAACTCCATCGGGGATGAACTCTTCTCCCTTGCGTATCACTTTCTGGCCGGGCAAAAAGGATAGCACATCGCCAGCTTTCACGGTGCCTTTATATTGGACCTTTTCGCCCGTAGTGAAATTGATCAGCGCCACGTCAGTCAGTGGGTAGGACAGTGTCTTTTTTATTCGCAACCTGAACTCCGTGGGTGTCACATTTACATTCGGGTTTGTCAGAACAAAAGGCTCGTACAACACGGGTTTTACGACCGGGAGCGTCGCTTTTTCTGGCAGGAACTCTATGATCTCTATTTTGCTGCGCGCCTCCGCCGCCCCATTTGCATCATCCACGATGCCCAGGTTGGCGGCAACTATTTTAGAGATGTTTTCTTTGGTAGAGGCTCCGCTTCGCAGTACATTGATCAACCCTTTGATGCGGGTGCGGTATACGGCATCGTCCAGTATTCCTTCTTCATTCTGCCTTCTCACACCTTGCTGCAAGAGTGAAGTCACGCCTAAACTTTCGATGTACAGGGCAAAAATTTTGTCCAGGTCTCCTTTTGCCACGACGGCGTTGGCCGCATTGTCCGGCAGGCTATTATCAGCCGAATCCACCCAATGGGACCGCATGACCCGCAATAGATCTTCCTCTGCCAGATCACATGCTTTGCCAAACGCTTCAATGAACTGGTAAAACAGATTCCATATTTCTCCAGACTGATAGAAGTGTGGAAGTCGTCCTATGATATTTTTTGCACGGCCCATAAAAAGGGTGTTTATGTTTCTCTATTTAATTCAAGTTGGCAACAACTTGGCTGAAAGTAGAATGGCCTTTTTTGATCAGAATTGCCTGCTTTTCCAGACGTTTTTCTCTCGTGTCCCTGTTCCATTACCACTCTACTTTCTACATCGCAACTTGATTTATTTTATTGATCGCCAATGCTGGCCAATTATTTTCAATTAGGTTTACTCATCTTCTGATTCCTCTACCTCGATGTTCAACATATCACCACTGAAAGATTTCATTACCCCCAGCTCCATCGAACGAAGATGGATATCATTGGGAGCAGTGATGGTGGCAGTTTGAATTCGGCCATCTGCCTTGCTGACGGCGTTGAGCGAGAGGTCTTTCAAGGTGTAAGAAACTTCTGTTGTCAGGTTGCTCAGGGCACTTCGGAGGTTATCATAAATAATGTCGTCCCCCAAACCTGATCCGAACAGGAAAGTATTCACAGTATGTATGACGGTTGCTCTCAACTGGCCAAGTATATCGGTGGGTGTTGGATCACCGGTTTCTACAATTTTTATTTCAAGACTGGTGATTTCGACTTCAAGGACCGTCGTGTCAGTGGCCAGGATAAAAAACTCAGCCCTGGTCTTTTCAAATGGCTGGATGTCAATGGAGGTATCACTGATCCGTTGGGGTACTGCATCTCCGTTCATGTTAGCTTTAAAGTCATCCATATCAATTTCTACGGCAAGCACTTTATCAACAGCTAACAGGGCATTGTTCAGATCTTCAATCACGAAGTCATCTTCCGCCTTCAGACTTTCGATATATTCATCCAGGACAGTTTTAGCGGCAGCAAGTATTTTGGATTTATCTTCTGCATTGATATTGATCGGCAGCACCAGCCGGGCCGCTCCGATGATATCGAGATAGTTATTGTAAGCGAACACATTGCCCAGGATCGGCTTCTCGACAAACAAGGTGTTCACGATCAGGTCGTCCTCCTCTTTTATAAAAACCTGTCGTTCGCACCAGGATTTTGCTTTTATATGCAGGGTCGCAGCATCGAAAAAAGGCTCATCGGCAGACAGGGCCACAGCGATTTCGCTCCGCCGGACTTCGTCCCCCATTCTTTTACCGGCAAGCAGATTCGTCAGCGTGTCAAAAGTAGAGGCAGGTGTAATACCAGATGCTTTGAACTCAACATCAATCGGCAATAATTTATCTTCTGAGGCGACACAGATATCCCTGGCCTTTAGAATTTCAAATTCATCCACCAGGATTTTATTATTGGAAAAGAGATAGTTGTTCTTTCGAACCTTCGATGAAGAAGTTTCCTTAAAAGTCGCCAACCTGAAATCTGCCAGGTTGTCTACCCCTTCAATGGACAGGACATTCTTGATCAGTTTCGAAAACAATAGAGGCCTTCCCATCCGCAACTCCTGGAAGAAAACAATCAACTCCGACCGTACCTGATTTTCCAGAGCATCCCTATTTTCGGGAGTCAGACTGGCCTGGCCAGTTGCCTCGATACGGAAAGCGCCATCTGCCTGAACCTGTTTTGCGGCTTCCACTAAGGTGAAAATGCCCGCCGCTCTGACGCTGCTGATCGCATCTTCGATAGCCGTTTTCATCTCCGGTTTTGCAAACTCTGGTGCATCTACAAATACTTCGATGACGCCATATTCTCCGAGAGCAATGACTTTTGAGTTCTGGATCAAATAAGCTGAAAAATCACTGTCCTCAAAAGTCAAATTTGCACCAGCGGCCAGTTCGCCCACCTTCCCTTCTACCAGGGCTTGTACTCGCACATCGTCTATCTGTAAACTTTTATCCAAAAACTCGACGTCGTCTTTGGTCTCATACAAAATTCTTCCGGTTGGACTATCAGTCCCAAACTGTGTCCCCCTTGGCAGGGTAAAGTTCCCTTCAGAGTCAGGCCGGATGACTTTGATCTTTCCTTCGGCAAAATGAAAACGCTCCCGTACCTTAACATCCAGTACGCCCGGCAAACTGAGCACTGCATTTTCAATGGATAAGATGGTTGCCTTCCCGGAAGAAATAAGAGCGTTCTTTGCCCGCTCCCGCAATTCATCGTCGGTCTCCCGGCGTTTGCCTACCAGCTTTACAGGTTCAGCGTTGTTTACCTCTTTGATACCGGGGATCGGGCGCGGCATAACGATGATGGTATTGGCTTCTGCATCTTGTTCCTCGCCCCGTTCGACCGCCTGTATTTTTACCTCTACTTCTGTTTGATTGCCGCCTAATACCTTCTGTTCAATCGTTTGATAAACTTTTTTAGGTTTATCCTGTGTATCTTCCGTTGCGACCAGCGTACCAATGGGAATGGTAATGTCTTCTTTCCCTGCATCCCTGACAAATTTCACCACTCCAACTGAAAAATCAGGCAGGCTGCGACGGATACCCAACGTAAGTACGACATTGTCTAAGTGTGCCCCCTGCGCCGTATCGACAAACGCAGACAGATAAACAAGATTCATTTTTTCGTACAGCAATGCCAGTTCATAGGAAAAGCTTTCCACCAGCGTCCTGGTAACGCTACCCACCTCAAAGTCATTGAGTGCTGGCGGAATGCTGTTGCGCAAATCCTCGAAGATATTGGTGTATTTTTTTACTTCAAATGCCATAATAAGTGGATTGATGAATTGATGAATTGGTGAATTGGGGTTGCCCGTTCACGAATCATCAATCCCTATATTGCTACCGGTAATGCGATCGTCAGTTCCTTTTCATCACCGATTGGTTTTACCCTTATTTGTACTTTCAGCATGTCCCTGTCCGCACCACGAACCGGAGGTGCGAAGGACACGGAAATTATTTGCTCAATGCGTTTCTCTACCGCCAGTGCCTCCCGTATATAGATCTCGGCCAGCCCTTGTAAGCGGATATTATTCAGTTCCCCGACGAGCAAGTGGAGGCGGGACCCATAATTCGGATGGCCGAGCTTGGTCAACTCACCTTTTCGGGTCAGCAGGCGGTTGATAATAGCCTGCGCCAGATTGCTACGACCCGACACCGTGCTGAGGTCACCGCCTGCTGTGGACTCCAAATCCACATAATCCCTGTCGGATACCTGCACATCGAAGGACCGGAGGGAAAGTTTGATATCTTTAAAAAAGTCAGCCATCAGGTTGTCATTGGTTGATCTTTATTCATTGTACAACATCAGTCATTCATAATTCGCTTCGCACCCCGAAGGGAGTTTGGGACGAAGAGGCGATGATCAAATAACTTTTGTCAAAGAGCATGAAATATTTAATGTTTAAATTTTTGCCAATGTTCCGGTATACTGAAGATTGCCATGCACCACTACATTGCCATTGTCGTTTTTTGTGAAAATATCAACGTTACCATTGGATTGCATCACTACCTTAGCCCCGGAGGGCGATTCAAGTGAAACTTTGTTTCCAGTCACTTTTATCGTGAAACCAGTTTTGACTTTCAGGTCGCCGTTGGGGTTAAGCCGGATGTTTCCCCCCTGGTCTACCTGTAAATTGTTACCATTATCGGTTCTCAGCGTGATGCCGTTGTCTTGGTTGAGTTCCACGAGTGCATGTCCTGTTTTGTTTGGGGTAGCGGGACAAGCCGTATCGATGCCAGTACAAACGGCCCCGCTTGCCTCTTCAAGTGCATTTGGTTCGTTGTAGGGGCATATGAAAAGTTTCATAAAAAGTGGATCGCCCTGATCTTCTTTTATTTCACCATTTGTTTGTAAATGGAAATCGCTGTTTACGCCATTAATTCTTGCCATTATATTGTGTTTGAAGGACAATAGGATTGGCGGATTATCAGGCTTGGTCGCCCCAATCCTCCAAGCCTGATTTACCCTACCTGCGTATTTCGTCCTTTTGCCTGAATCGAATTCAGTTTTTCGTTAGGCACCAGGATGGGGCAAGGTGCCCCCAAGTTGCCTAAATGCGTATGTGTACTTAGGATGATGTCATCGTTGTCGCCGACTGCGTTGGCCAACATCCTTCCTCCCACTTTGATCTGCGAGGTTGCGGCATCACCGATTTTAATTTCTCCCATGCTTTTAATAGTTACTGGTTTGCTTGCTGTGTCAATCACGATCCCTCCATCTTCTACTTTGATGGTTACCTGGCCGTTGGCAGTGGCAATGGTGATATTACCATCCTGAACGGTGACCGTGCTTTTTTCTTTTTGACTTGCGATGGTTACCATGCCGTCTGCGTCCATTTTGAGGCTTCCTCCATCTTTCAGATCATGTTGCAATAAAAACTCTTTCTCCTTGTTGACAGGTGGCCTGTCCTCATCGTTATATAACCGCCCGATGATAATCGGTGCGTTGATATCACCACCAATAAAAGTGACCAGAACGAGGTCACCCACATTGGGAATATTGGCCAAACCGATGTGCTGGGTCGCAACTGGCACTTTGCGCAATTCGAAGTCCTTGCCATCGGGCTGTTTCTTGTTTTTCAAGGTCAAGGAGCATTGATAATTGTCCTTGTCGCCATCGGAGGCATGCGGAAAAACAGCCGTAACCACCCCTAATTCAGTTGTGTAAATACGCCCAACCTCCTGTTCGGCAACTTTTTGCATAATGGAAATAACACTGTCCATAATTCGAATTTAAGGGGTAGCTTAAGTTGTCAGATCTAAGTCTGAAATTGTTCAGGAGGTGCCAGGTTAGTGGCAACCGCCAGCGCGCCTACAATTTCAAAACTTGTCAAAGAAAACCCAATAACCCACCCTCAGTACTTTCAATTTTCAAGATGGTCACCCAGCCTTTGCCCCATGCGATGCGGTGCTCCAAGCCGGTAATTTTGTAAGAGCCGTTCAGGTCATCAGCAGGCATTTTGGAAACCTTAGCCGTATGCCCCAATTTTACTTTTGGCGCACCAAGTGTTTTCAGTACCCCTTGTTTTTTGGCAGCTAAATTTTCGAGAAATGCCTGCGCAATCTGGGTGCTGCTTTCCAGGCTCCTGGCGGCCGGGTCGCAAATGCGATGCACCATCCCATTGGTGCTACCCGCGGTCCCCTTCACTTCTTTTTTGGTCAACCACGACGAAGCAGTAGGCCCTTCTCCAAGGCTTGATGGACTTTCGCCATATACTTCCACGCCTTCTACCCCAACATCAGGTGCATCCGAAGTAATGGAGAGAATGTTCACACCAAACTGAAAATCATGGCTCTTCGTAGCATAATTTTTAGAAAAAACCAGCTTGTCCTTTTCGTCAGCGAACAGGTCGAAGCCGCTGCGCTTGGCCAGTGACGACAAATGGCTGTAAGCGGACTGGCGGTCGCCCAGGGCGTAAGCAGGAAAATCCAATCCATTGTCCACCTTTCCTTTTGGTACATCAAGCTCGCCACAGGCAGCAGAGACAATATCTCCTGCTTTAGATTTTTCAAAGAAAGAATTCAACCTGCCGATCACCAGCCGTCGGAAGGCACTTTCGGCATAAATTGTTACACGGTCAGTTTGCCAATCAGCGGCAGCAATTTCGCCTGTGAACACCAACTCCAGATTATTTTCATAACCCAGCTTTACTTCAACGGTCTCCCCCGGTTTGGCTTTGACCCCTTTGGGGTAAGTCATGGTAATCCGGCATTCATTCACCGGTATATTAAGAGCAGTACTACAGTGCAGGGCCAGCAAACGGCTATGCTCGGTGCTGCTCCAAATATCGGAGCCGATCATTATGCGATGACTTACGCTAAGCATTACAGATTAAAGTTGTTTAGGTATTGACATTAATCAAATATTCTTCTGACTACCAAACCGTTACCACCTCTGCCACTGAGGCCAGAGGCCGCAAGCCCTCCGGCGACTTTTACGTTTGGGGTATTGCTCGTGGTGATATCAACAGCATTGACCAGTTCACCCGTGGTGAAAAGCACCATGCCGCCTCCACCTCCGCCGCCGTTCCCGCCTGATCCATTGGCCCCCTCCACGTTAATTTCTGCGGACGGCGTCAATTCGATCCGTCCGGCAGCGAGTGCGATGATGGCGCCTCCTGCTCCTCCCCTGTTTGCACCGTCGTCACCTCCCGGCGCACCTCCTTTGGCAAACGGAGTAACCAGAGCCACTCTTGAAGCCCATATTTCATCGAGATCTGCACCATTTACACTGCCTCCTTTCCCTCCTTCAGCAATCACTACTCCTGAGACCGGCAATTGACAGTTTTTACCGAGTGCAGAACCAAAGCCACCGGCACCACCAAAATCCCCAACCGGATTTGGGTTAGAAACGGGATGAGTCGGTTTTGTCCCTTTTCCTTTACCGTTGATCTTCGCATTCAGTTTTATCTCTTCACTGGCATACCAGATGAGCGGTGTCTCTTCTTTTAGGTCTATATCTGTTTCAAGTCTAAGTGTTTTTGCCTTGATCTGTTCCGCAGGATCAAAGGGCGTGACTGTTTCAGATGAGCCGTTTTTCCTGACCAAAACCTTATCTGGCCCCCGCTGCTCGATGACCACTTCATCATTGCCAATAGTGGCGGCAGTGGAGACCATAGCGGCTGAAAAGATTCGGGAAAGCACGTCGTCGTTTTGCCTTAGTGCATCACCGAGGAAGGCATCGAATGGTGTATGCGGCAGAGTAGCGGTTGCAGGAATGGGGACATAGCCAGCCAGTGGCTGGTGCTTGTTTTCGACCGGAAGCCTACCCGTAAATTCAACAATTTTAATCTTCTTTAAAACTGCTTTACGGTCTTTGGCAACCAAATCCGAAGTAACCACCGGATTGGCAACCTGGGCGGCCCCTTTGTTGAATACTCCTCTTCCATCGAACACATCAGCGGAATGATGGACCAAGATTAACAAAAAGTACTCATTGCCTCCTGCCAGTGCTGCCGGCAATGGCAGCTTGTCCGAAGACATGTTAATAGGTACAACAACAGGGAAGCCGGCTACTACTTGATTGGCCTCCGATGAACCGACTGTTGTCCAACCTCCTTCATTGATCGGGATCTTACTCTGTATCTTGGCTACATAGCCTGCCGGCAGGTTGGGAGGATTGGGACCAGTGGCTTTTGTCAGCAGGGCAGTCACC
Source organism: Bacteroidota bacterium (assembly GCA_039819485.1). Lineage (GTDB taxonomy): Bacteria > Bacteroidota > Bacteroidia > Chitinophagales > Saprospiraceae > UBA6168. The sequence continues at coordinate 18,757 of JBCBRY010000070.1, forward strand.
GTAATACCGTCTGTTGAAACGATGCCACGGTTGTGCAGGACCACAAATATTCTGGAAGTAACGATGGAGGTGGCATGTGTCGGTACTTTATCCCAATCATCATTTTGTTCTTCCAAATACTGGATATAATCTATTGTATCGGAAGAATTCTCAAAGGGAAACTGGTAGGTACCGCGATTATTAGGGACCGCCAACTTCACATCCGGGGTCTCCAACTTGTCAATAGATTTATTTTTGTCGGTTGGGTTCTTCAGGCTGGCATTCAACTCCGCAGGATAGCGTCCATTGTCCAGAATGGTTTTTCTGACATAAAGCTCGGCGCCCTTTTTATCCACTCCATCGAGCGATATTTCAAAAATACCGCGCCCGTGGGTAGCCGCTCTGAGCAGTGCGGGCCTGGCAACACCGTTGACCGTTCGGGCGGGCTGTATTTTTAGCGCCAAAACTGCGGCATCTGGCAGACCAGGGGAAAAGGTGGTCCAACTCCAGCTAGCACCTGTCTTTGTTCCTTTCCAAACCCCAATGTCAGCGCCTGCATACAGGTCGTTATTGAAAGAAACAATGGAATTAAATTGGGCGTCGGGCAAACCGGTGCTTTGATCAGTCCAGGTGGAAGTGGAGCCGTTATAATGCAGTACCCGTTTGCCGCTGGTAACGCCGCCAAGGGTAATGAAAATAGAATCGCCACTATTATCGCCGGGGTCAATAACAATCGATGTTATGGTGACTGCCGGAAGTACAAACGGTGCTGGTGGTACGAGTGGATTGGGAGCAACGGGAGCCCGGTTGAGTAGTTCTGTCTTGGTAATGGTTCCATGAGGTGTCCAGTTAGCATTCGTACACTCGAATTTATAAACTTTGCCTTTTACAGTGCCCGCATAGAGTTTCTTTTCGCTGGCAAATGTGATACACTTATAAAGATCAAAGCTCTTGGTAGGATCTATGGTGTTAACATGCTTAATTCGATCTGCGTTAAAACTAGCCAAATTATTGCCGGGACTTTTAGGGATGGGATTCCAACTATCGCCAAAATTGGTGCTGATCCATATGCGCTCGCTGCCGTATGCAACAAGGTCGGCAAAAGCATTCGTGTCTCCGCTCTTGTAGGGGTAGCCGACCATAGGCGGGTAGAAAAGTACTCTTTCCTTTGTTGTTGTACCGCCGGAAGTATGCACTAAAAGAGGGACTTTTTTTAGGCGTATGTTGCTCCTTCTACCACCATTGTTTGCTTTTGTATATTCATTATTGGTGTAGATTCCCAGCATCTTAAAAGGATCGATCTGATGGATGATTGTATCACCTCCATCCCCAAAATAGGAAAGGCTCCAGGCTTCTTCACCTGTAAATCTCTGAACGCCATTATCCTGGGTTCCTATGATCATGACCCCGTCTTGAGAAGGATGGAGAGCGATAGAGTTAACAGTCATAGTTTGCAGCCCATTGTTGCGGGGCAAAAAGGTAACGTTATTGGCCGCAGCATGATCCGTAAAAAAGACACCTCCATCACAGCCTACCCATAGTTTGTTGGAATTGCCCTGCTCAAAAACCAATCGGTGAATATCTGCATGGCAGGTAATCCCGATGTTCTTATAGTCTGCAGAATTATCTGCCGGATTAACCACACAGCGGATAATAAAGGCTCCTGCGCCGGTCCCGCTACCACCAAGGTATAGGCGGTTCACGTTTCCAGGCGCTATTGTCATACTATTATCGTAGCTGCCCTGACCACTGTCATTTGCAGGATCACTGCCAAAAAGCTTAAGTAAAGGTGGCTTGTTTTCCACCGTGGCCCAAGCCAATGGCGTAGCTGATCGATCAAGCCTGTACAACCCTTTAACATTATCTGTTTGGTGCGCCTCAACCCCGGTTGCACCGCTGGCCGGATCACCGTTGAATGCCATTAATGCATAGACGATATTGGGGTTGTTTGGCAAAACAGCCAGTGTAGTTCTTCCTCTGCGGTCGTCGGTTGGTGGAGGTGGAGGTGGCGGAGGATCAATCGCCGGCAATGCATTCCAATTATTCAAGTTGTTTTTTGCAAAAACAGCATATCCAAAATATCCGGCAGCAAAGAAATAGACATCGCCATTATTTGGGTCTTTAGCAACTACGACACTGGACACCGTCTGCCCTGCGGAAGAGGCGACCTGGTTCCAGGTTCCGGCAGCATTCCGCACATAAATACCATTGGAGGCAGCAGCAACCACCACGTCTGGGTTGTCGGGGTGGATAGCCATGGCAAAATAGCCTTGCCCGTCTGTGGAAGGGCTGCTTGTTTCTTTGGACCAGGTTCTCCCGCCATTTCGGGAAGTTACAATACCAACGCCTACATAGCTCCCTCTATCCCGTTCTCCAGTTCCAACATAAATGACATCTTCATTGGGGCTGTTTCCAGGAATTACCGCGATAGCCCCGCAAGAAAGGGAGTCGGCTCCATCATTGCCTGTACCCGCACTATTGGGAGCCGATGGGTTTTCATCAAAAGAAAAACCTTCGCTCCCCTCTGTTCTTGGTTGGTCCATGAGGGGCCTCCAGCTGTGACCGGCATCTTCGGACCGCCATACTCCGCCATTAGCGGTTGCCGCATAAATTCGCCTGCCTCCGGGCAGTATGGCCAAATCAACAGTCCGTCCGGCAATGGTCGGATCACCAGTAGCCTGTCCTTTTCTAACAGAGGTCGGGCCAAGGGGCACCCAGTTGTTGCCGGGTGGCGCCACGGTGAGGGCCTTGGTATTCAATGCGGATGCTTCCTCTTTCAATTTCGTTCGATACTCCTCCAGGGCCAGCCGCCGGAGTGCGCCAGGCAACGATGAATCAATTTCTTCTTCTTTTCCTGCGTCAGACGGACGAACACTCCTTTTGGTTGATTTTGACGTGCGGGATGCTTCCTCCAAACCAGAGAACCGCTCTTGCATAAAGCTTCGGAATCGCCTTCCAGGATTCCCGGGAATCCCTCCAAATAATGTATCTATAATATCTTTACTCATACCAATATTAGTTCATTTTGGATTTAGAGTGTTTTAATTGTTTCTTGGTTTTTTCCGCATCTATAGCAAACTATTTTAGCTCATTTGATTTCCCTGATGATGATGGCTCCTTTTCCGCCATTGCCGCCGGTATTGTCTTTGGCGCCGGCAGTCACCGTGATGTTTGTGTTTTTTACCGCACCCGAAATGCGTCTTCCGATGAGCACCACAAGGCCACCGCCTCCGCCTCCGCCATTGGAGCCCGTATGTGCCGGTTCACCATTTGCTGCGATTTTGGCATTAGCACCTTCAAAGATGATCTCGGGGGCACAGAGGAAAACAACCCCTCCACCTTTGCTACCTGTCGCTCCTCCTGAATTTCCACCCGCACCCCCTTTGCACAAAGCGAGTACAGACAGCGCCCTCGAAGCCCAGACCGCCGGAAGGTCTGCTCCGTTTTTACTGGCACTTCTTCCTCCTTTGCATATTTCCACCCCGCTCACGGGAAACTTGCAATCAGGGCCATCGGCACCTCCCCAACCTCCACCTCCACCGAAATCGCCCGTTTCTCCTTTATCGGCACCTTTAGCAGTGGCAATGATTTCATGTTTCAAGGTGATCTTCTCGCGGGCAAACCACACCAAAGGGACTTTTTGAGTGAGTGTTATCTGGGTGTTGACAACTATTCTTTTAGCATTGACAAATTTTCTTGGGTCCGGGTCGGCAATTTCATCTGGTGTATCCGTACCGCTCGGCATCCAAGGAGAGGCAAGCATGGCCTGGAGCATTTTTTCAAAAAAAACGTCGTTGCTTCGGAGGGAGTCCACGAGGAACGCATCTATCGGTGCACCACCGACGGTTGCTCCGGCAGGAATGGGGGAATATCCGTTGAGGTTTGCCATATTTTTTCCTTTGTTTGGTTTTATAAAAATGCTGATTCGACCTACACTATGTTTTTCCAGGTAGGGTACGTCATCAAGTCATATGGTTTGCGACCATCTGCAAAGTTGGTTGGCTGATCCAGGTCATCATTTGCGTGGTCATTGAAAAAGGCGAACTTTTTTGTATCAGCACCTGCCTGGTCATAGGTGTCCTGACCAATCAGGTAATTATCCGGGGTAACATTTGGGGTAGCCGCTGTCCTAAAAGTCTTTTCCCACTCTCCTTCAATGATGGCTTTGCGATCTGCCCCGATGTATTCCTTGATCTTTTTAAAGGCCACGATATTTCCATCCTGCCTTAGGATCAGGTGTTGGTTCACATAAAAGCCATCATTGGTATCGGCCGAAGCCTCCAATTTAACCCAGTTGGAGCCCAGAGTTCCACCATCTTGCAGTTCCCCTGTTGCCAACGTTTTATGAAAGCGCGACAGGGTTGTCAGTGTGTAGGGATCACGTCCATCTGGGAATGGGATGGGCGTATTGGATTGATCTCGGTCAGCGAGGTGGCAAAATATTTTTCCGACCTCATCCGCCTTGGAAAAAGGCCTGCCACCAATGCGATATTTTTTAGTGACCAAATTGGTCGGAATTGGCATATCCCAGCCACCTTCCACATGTGCCTTTCTGTGTTTGCCTTTGTACTCAACAATTTTTTTGTACTGAAAGAAAGTATTGCCGTCCGTATCAACCATTTCAATCCATAAATGGGCCCCTTTATAAAAGTCATTGTTCTCATTTGCATAATCCTTGAGAATAACGAAGTCATTGCCAAATGAAACGACGTCTCCGCTGTTGTGAGAAGGGTGCAGCCGGGCCACTTCCTTTAGTTCAGAAGAGGGGTCTTCGTTTGCGGAAACATAGTGGTTGAGGGATTTGACAACTCCCTTCCCGCTTCCGACATCATTAAAAACAAATGGGATGGTGTCGAATGGCTTGATTTCCCAATTCTTTGTTTTTGTAGTAACATGAACATGCAACTGGTCGTACCCGCAATCCCCGGTACTGCCCGTGCATAAAATGAGGTCCCCTTGTCGGACCCTAGAGCCAGTAATATAAGGCGCAGGAATGCCCCAAGCGGCAAATGCATGGCGTACGCCCATGTGGCGCCCGTGCAGGTAAACGGCATATGTCGTTACGACGCCACTCTGGTTTTTATCGTGTTTCTCGCGTGCTTCAGATGGTTCACTGGGGTCGTCGTGGCGAATGACGATGAAGTTTGGTTTTGCGTCGCTGCCATCCCTGGCATCATCACGCCAAGCGACTACAGTGCCACCCCGCATTGCATGCACGGCCTCGCCATAGTCGAGGGTAAAATCTACCCCATATACTAAGTTATTGTAGGCATTATGGGTCCAGTAACCATAATGTCCTTCAGCACATAAAGACATTTTTCCTGCCTTGAAAGGCAACTTATAGGGAGAAGAACTGCGCTCCGCATAACCTGGCATAACAACCTCGTTATTACCGTTAGATAGACCATACTGCCCATTGTTCGAAGCGCCTTCCCAAATCAGGTAATAATAAAACTGGTAATGAAGAAACGAACGCACCAATATCTTAAGCCACAGCCATTTCCAGGTTTCCGAAGAGTTTTTTCCACTGATGGCACCCGCGATTCCCCAACCTGCCAGACCAAAGCCATAACCTCCGACCAAACCAAGAACGGCCCAAACAACGGGCAGGCCATTTTTAAACATGGAGCCGTAATGTTTCCGGCCAAAGGCGCGTGGCAAAAACGCCATAGCCAACAAACCAAGCTCTACAAAAAGCAGGATGAACCCTTCGTCCTTTTCATGGTTAACGGCATCGGGATGGGCATCGGGATCAGCATTGACGAGTGTAAACAATGACAGTGTAAAGTCCCTCAATGTATTGGGCCACATATCATACAGATAGGTTTCTGATACATCAGGAATCATAAAGGAATGGGCCCATGCGCCTCCGCTTTTAGGTCTTTTTTCCCAGGAAGCAAAGAAGGACGTGAGCAACGTCAGGAAGTTTTCCAGATAAACATTCTCGGTTGTTTTGAAAGTTGTCATCCAGGGCTGACCTTCATGCCCAAAAGCAGCCAGCGTAAAAACCCCTTTTATCGATCGAAAAACCAGATTGACAATATTGCTGACGATGTCGCCTTTCTCTATACTTATGCTATGAGTTGTTACCTGCGCCAGGTCTGTGAGGCCATCGGTCACATGGGCCCAGTGTTCCAGGAAACTATCAGAAAGGTCGTCTCCGAAAACAATCTCTTCGGGCAATTCTTCTTCGGCAAGTTTTAACCTGTCGCTCACCTCAACGTAGTCCCAGGGGGCCCATCTGCTGCTAAGGGCCCAGTTGGCGTACCAACTGAATTGTACAGGTTCGTGGCCGTCTCGGCCAATGGGCCTTCTGGCTGATTTCCCCGGTCTGTTAGCAGTTGTTTTTGTATTGACGGAGGCATTGACGGAAACGTTGACGTCCAATGAGAACAGGGCGGAAGTGCCGTCGGTGGCGGTACCTAACAGACAAGTTATTTCACCTATTTTTTCAATTATGGGATCCCAGTTTCGTTTTTTCAACTCCTCCGCAAAGTCGAGGACTATTTGTTGACGGTCAATCTGGAGGTTGAATTTTTCAAATTCTTGCAAAAAGAGGAGCTTCAGCGTGGCGACACGACTGCCTATGATGAAATTGTTTTTCGCCGTTCGGCTATTTTCTCCGTTCAAATAGTCCTTCGTGAGTTCTTCCACAATTCCATCAACCAGTTGGCGGAAGAGTTCGGAAAGCGTTGCGGTTTTCAGGCCCAGGTCATTTTCCACAATGTCGCAGAGGGCGTTCACTTTTTCAGCGAGTTCATCTGCGCTGGCATGTTGCAATGTGTGACAGACGAGTTTGAGCAGAGATGCCAATGCCGATATGACACCCGCCGCATCATTATTGGAGTTTGTCAAATTTGCCCCTTCCTTTACAGCATCTAAAACCGGTTTAAAAAAGTCGTTGATCTTTCTGCTGGCAGATCGCTGTTTTTGTTCCAGGCCTTGTTTTACCTGATTGAGGCCAGCGTCAATTCCAGCCTGAATTTTCACCTGGGCTGTTTTATCAGAAGAGGCGTCCAGAAGCAGGCGGCTTGCCAGTTCGGTCAATACATCGGCTATCTGCAAACTACCTTCGGGATGTTTGCGAGCAAATTTTTGTGGCCTGAGCAATGTAGATCCTAAGACTGACATTTAAATATTGTAAATATTGAGCATTAAATTTTATCCTACCGAAACAGAAGCATTTACGCTAAGTGAAGCCTGCAAATCGGCTGGAATCACATTAACCATGGCATCGTAGGCATCGGCCGTTCGTCCAAGTTCACCTTCCAGTTCCACTTGCAGGGATTCAAGTATTTCGATAAGTGTGTTAATCTGTACACTCAAATCGAGCCGCTGAAGGAAGGCTGGGATTTTATCGTATTCGGGCTGTACCACTTCCGCTAACAGCTTAGTGGGGTCACTGGCCCTCAGGTTATCCAAAATCTGTTTGTACTGGCTGTCCAATTCATCCAATCCCAGCAAAGTATCAAGGTCGAGAAGGTTGAGCAGGTTGTCGAAAGCCTCTTTAAGAATAGCAGCTATGGTAGCCGGGTTTAGCTGTTCCAGTTGTCCTTTGACTGCATTAAATACATCTTCTACCTCGTCGGCTATGAAGGTGATATCGAAGTTTTCCAATGTTTCTACCAGGTTGTTTACGGCAGTGAAAAGAGCATCCAGCGAGTTGGCAGCATTCAGCAAGCTGACGAGCTTAGCATTGAGGTTGTCTACCAATGCAGTGATTTCCTGGATTATCCCAGCGAACAGGGTGCTAAAATGGTCGACTGCCTTAAACATTGGCGCCAATGCTTCCATGAGTTGCTTTTGGATGGTCTCCTTCAATAATTCCCGGAGCGAGGATGGATCAAAGTTTACGTCACGTAATTCTTCGAGAGGGCTGTTGGGAGAAAAATAGCGCGCATCCCAATCTGTAAAAATTTTAGGCAACCCCGCCTGTGTTTCCAAAAGCGACTCCCGCCAATCATCCAGCTTGTTTAAGGGAAGGGAAATTTTTTCGTCCATTGGATTAAAATCGCTGAGCCAGGAGAGCAGGGAAGATTTCTCAACTGAATCCGGCAGGTTTTGCAGGGTACCCATTGGAAAACCGGTGCGGGCAGCAATAAGCGAAACCAATCGCTGTTTGGGCTGTAGCGACTCTAACTGGGCAATGGCTGCCCCCAGCGGTGCGGCAATGGCCTGCTGCAAGGGTGACGCTTTGATGCGATCCAGCTCAATTGCCAAAGCAGCCATACTATCGTTGAAAGGCTGCAGGTCTTCCAGGGTATCAATTTTGGCAGCTATAGAATCACCGTAATTCCTGACTTGACTTTCAGCATTGGTAAGTCCGGCTAATTTATCGTGAGCCGATTGCAGGAGATCTTTCAGCGTTGTACCAGTGTGTACCACTTGCTGGAATTGGCCCGTTACTTCATTTAATTTATCACTGACCTCATTCAGTGCCTCAAATGGCAAGGCATCAGTGACCGTTTTGATTCCCTGAGTAAGTTGCTCTTGCAGCGGCTGGATCAGGGCATGCGGGTCAATTTGATCAAATACGCCCATCAGTTCGTCATACCCCCCCTGGAGCGGTTGTAAAAGTTTTTCTGGATTGGCTTCCCGCTTTACCGTTTCCCTGGCATCATCCACGGCTTTATCTACAGGTTCGAGGAGTTTACCGGGCGTATTTTTTTCCAGCGTCGTCAGGAATTCACTGTATGGGCGGGTCAGGTTTTCTCCGATAAAATTGGAAGGAGAATAGCTTTCCACAATCGATTTCAGCTCTGCTGGTGCATCCCTGATCGCTACAAGAATGGGTTTCGGGCCCTGCTCGACTACTTCATCCAGGGCATTGTTAATGGCATCGGCAGTCGGGTGCAAGGAACTGGGCAATGCACCAAGTGCCTCTTCCAAATCGGAACGAAGGCTGTCCGGCAGTGGCAAGCTAAGAGTAAGATCCAAAGCACCTTCGGCAATATTTATTGCCTGTACAACAGTATCGGCAACAGGTTTGAAAGTAAACTTGCCCAGTTCGACGTTGGCGCTATCTAAGCTGCTTTTTACCGTATCGAGGGCATTAAGCATTTGAGGGTCGCTGAGAACGGAGGTGAGGATTTGCAAAAGGCGCCGCAGTTCTTCTATCAAAAGTGCCGGGTTGAATTGCGTGAGGAGGCTGTCAATGGTGGCCAATGTGCCGGAGAGTATCTCTCTGACTGGTTGGAAAACAGCATTCACTCCATTTTCAATCAATTCCTGAAAACCCTCGAGTGCTTGTTTCATACCAGCAACAATCTCTTCAATTTTGATGGCCTTGATAGCATTTTCAACCGAGTTCATAACGACGGTAAGTTCCACGGTGGCCCCTATAAGTTCTTGTCGCAATCCTTCAATGGCATCAACGGCACCTCCGATCACATTGGAAAAACTCTCCTCCATGCTCGACAGGTCGAGTTGGTCAATAAAGCCGATGACTTTATCAAAAGTCTCCTTAACCTTTTCGAGCAAGGCATTAAACCCAATTTCGTCCAACATCTGGTTCAACGGCTGGATGAGGATGCCCAATAATGGAAGGTCGCTGGGAGGGTCAAGATCAGCAATTAACTGTAACATGCGGGCATGGAGCTGGTCGCCCAATGTGGCCAAGTCGTCTTCCAGGTGATCAATTTGACCTTGCATGAGATTGGCCTGAATAATAGCTGTCCGGTTTTCTAATTTCAGCTGGTGTTCTTTTAATTTATCGAGTTCTGCTTGCACTCCTGACAAATTTCCGGCATTCACCATATCAGCCAGGTTATTCAGTCCCTGTTGCAAAATGTTGGTAGAAATTATCAAGTTGTCCCCTTCTACTTTAAAAGACAGGTCTTCCAGCAGGTCGGTCGTTTTTTCAATGCATTCCTCGTAAAACAGTTGGTTCATCCCCGATTGAAGCTTTTGGACACTCGAACTCAGGTCGAGACTCAATTGCTTTGCATCCAAGTTTTTCCAATTGGCGACGGTTTCCAGTTTTTCGGTCAATTCATCTATCAATGGGAGGTAGCGCAAGGGGTAGCGGTGGCGCGGTAATTTCTGCAGCCCGGACAACATGGTTTCTAGTAAAACAGATACATCAAGTGGATCTGGTATCAGTTCCAGATAAGCCTTTATGTCTTCCAGCGCTTCAATCGACTCTCCTGAGACCGTCGTATTTCTGGACGCCCTACCAGTCATTTTAGCCGCAGTTGAATCACCGTCCTGCGGGTCCACTTCCAGCGAAAAATCAATCTGGGTCAATGTTATGATTGCTTCAAATCCTTCGATTATGCGCGTGATGTCACCGGTCAGATTAATGCTCAGTCCTCCAAAGAACCCTGTTATAGCGGAACTCATTGGGCCGATGATAAAGGAAATATCAGTAGGAATTAAATCTGAAATTTCACCAAAAGCCGATTGTAAAACATTGGTCTGATCTATATCAGGAGGTGATAAGCTGGTCAGGAAATTACCAGTTTCCCCCACTCCTTCAGGCGGGTTTTCAAAAAGATTTGACAGTTCTGTATCTGAGCCGCTCAGTTTCTCAACCAATGTTACAATCATGGAGAGCAACTGGCCAGTATCCACATTAATATTGATGTTGGCGGAAATGGAGGTAGATCCGCTGGCCGTCCTGGCTGATCGTCCAATGTTCTTGGAGTTGGTTCCACCACCGTACCAATTGCTGAGTTCTTCCGCCGGACCAGTCATTCCGTTCAGTACTCCTCCCACACCATCGACCATCGTAAGCAACGGCGCCGAAGGGTCCGACAATTCGGGGACGGACAGCAGATCCGGCAATTGGATCATATCCATGAAATCCAATGCCTCCAAACCGATATCCAGCTCCACATCAGGAAAGCCGAAATCGCTCTCTGGTTCTGGGGGAGGTACATACTCGGCAAGCGTCAGGAGGTAACTGAACTGATCGGGATCTTCTGCCCGTTGCCATACTTCAAACTTTTTGACGATGACTTGGGAGAAATAAGCTTGCCCAACGAGATCGGCGAGGAAGTCTACTTCTTTTCGCCCTTTGTACACATCCCGCAATTTTTCCAGGTCATCTTTAGCAGTAGCTCCATAGAAAATACCCTCGATATAAAGCACAACCGAATCCCTACCCATATTCTGCACGACATTGCCGTCGAGCCCCGGGATGCGGTGCGCCACAAAATCCGCTTGCTCTTGCGAAACGATCTTATGGATGCGGTTGAGTTTTATGCCTGCTAATTCAATGGGCATTTATAAATGATTGAGTTTAAAAGTTACCTGTTTTGATTAATCAACATGGGGATAAAAGCAACTGGTTATTGAGCCGCCCCACGTTGGCCAATCATGACAACTGCCGGTTAACCATAAAACCGACGATACTCTTTGGTCAGTCTTTGGGTCAATTCATCCATTATCTCATCAAGGTCCGGGTGTTCATTTTCAGGCTCCATCGGTTTCAGTTTTTCAATTTTTACAGCATTTGTGATCTCCTGGTCATCTATTTTCCTTTGGGGGGCAACCGAGCGATCGGTCCATGGAAGAGGCTCACTGGGCTCGGACGTCACTTCGTGATCGGAAATAAGTTCGCGAGGCTGCCCACTTTCGCTTTTTTCTTTTTGCGGCTTTGTGGTATTTGTCTCAATGGCAGATCGATCTGATTTAAATAACCGGGCAAAATCATTCAGCTTTTTTACAGGTTTGAAACCATGCCCATCTAAAGACTTGCGAGTTATCCCATCAATGGATTCGTTGTTCCCTATTCCATCATCTGCAACACCAAAAGGAAGGTTGCTGCCATTTTCTTCTCGTACATCATTCGAGAATTGATCAGATTGATTTTCTTGATCAAATGCGGGTGATACCGTTCCTCTTCTAATTGAAGAAGAATTATTTCCAGCAATTGATTCCTCGTGCCCTGTTGACAATTCGCTTGAAAGAGGCCCGGAATTCAGATTTTCATGAAAAGTATCATCTTTCTGTACCTGGTGTTTTTGATCAATGGCAGTTGGTTCCAACAATTCAGTTCCTGACACTTCAGGGATGTCCTTTTCTTTAATTTCCGACGGCGTTGACCATTCAGTTTTTGGTATTTTATAGAGACTACTATCTTCTTTTTCAAAACTGTGTCGCTCGGAGTTCACGGGGCCTAACCTCTCTGTGTTACCCTGTTGATGCGCATTTTCCTTTTCTAAAATACCTAACCTGTTTGACGGCCGGGACGCGGAAAGATCGAATTTGGGCGACTCTTTGAATGAAACCGAGCCGAAGGAGCGTTCATCATGCAACTCGCCCATAACTAGTCCTTGTGGCAATAAATCATTTGGTAAAAATCCATCTGTCAAAACACTGAGCATCTCATTTGTCCTTCCACCTGCAAACAATTCTGGCATAAATTCCTCACCCAGGCGATGGACGTCTGTGGCCAGTGCAAAATAAGTTTCCATGCTTTTTTCGACTTCATCAACCAACCACGAAGCATATTCGCGGCGGATGTTTTCACCTATTGCGATTAAGGGGTTGTTAAGCATAGAAATATTTATTTTATCGTCATCATTTTTCTAAAATTCCGATGTTTTGCCATCAGGAAGGAAATAACGATTTTCAACAATTACAGCGCTCTAGGCCATTTACAGACGACTACCTTTACCATCTCTTTCCAACATTTCAAGATATAGTGCGACCTGTCCCATTGTCAGTGATTTCACCTGTTGAGGAGTCCAGCCAAACTCTCTGGCCAGTAGGTAACTCGCTTGTACCAAGGGCGACTGGGCAGCATTACCTATGATTTTTTTTTTTCCATAAAGCCACTGATCTGCCGTACATGCTTCAATAGGAATTCCACAAGGCCAAGGTGCATCTGTTTGATTTGTGCCAGATTCATTTTTGGTTCAACTAAAGATTCCTTGATCATGAGGAGTGGGATCATACCGGGATCATCCCTGGCGGCCTTCAAGATGACTTGGAAAATGCCAATGCTCAATGGTTTTAACTGGACGACCTTTTGTTCCCCATTCGAAGCCTCTCCCACGCTGGGGTGCAGGACCTCCGTTGGAATGGTGATATCAAAAGTGGCATCCGCCCCTGAAAGCAAGTCTTCAGGTGTAATCTTAATATGAGTCATACGTAACTAGTGGCTGGTCGATAGTAAAAAGACAAAGTGTTTTGTAGCGTTCCGCACCTACCTTTTAAGAAGTCTCTTCACTCGAAATGCGAACTGCCCGAAACGAGATCTGTTCCATGACAAAATCATCTTCCGGAAGGGTAAATGACCAACTATCGAACTTGACACCAAAGAGTACCAGCTTGCTGCTGTTGTCAGGTAAAGCAGGGTTCTTCAGGTTGACAACGATATTAAAAACGGGTTGAGGAATGGTATCACCCGGAGGAGGTGACTTGGCACCATCACCCAACAACAGCCGGAGCATTGCACCATTAATATGCGCACGTTCGGCTGAACCAAAGATGTTGACGTTTCCGGGTCGCATCTCGGTCGGGAAGCGCTTTCCGATTTCATGGTAAGGCTTCACATCGTTTTGAACCCGCACTTGCACATTGCGCAACCGGCCAACGATATTGGAAAATTCATACTCATTGATGAGGCCATCCGCCAATCCGCCTTCAACTGTCGAATTGTCGTCAACGGCCAATACGAGGGTGGCATCGGAGCCACGAAAAACATTAGTATTTGGCATCTAATAAGAATTTTGAGTTTTGGTTTCAGGTTTTGAGCCGGGTGGCCCAAAACCTGAAATCCGGATCTATCCCAGAAACATGGCAACTTTGATAAAGTCGATACTAAAGGTTGGCCTTATGGTCATAGTGACGATCGCCTCGCCAGCTATTTCCTGCGCTCTTGAGGCACTCACTTCCAGCTCGTAGCTGATAAGTGCTTCATCTTCGACCATGCGGGTCAGGAAAGCATCGAGGGTGGCCTTCATGGCACCTCTTACCCGTTCGTTATTAAGTTTTCCGATATACGGATTACAGGAAGAACGTACACCATAGATCGCATAATCCACGATACGGCGGGTAGTAATTTGATGCCAGGCAGAATTGGTGGAAGTGGTAATACCTTTAACGACCCTGAAACCCTCCCGTTTTTCGACAGCAAGTACCCGATTGAGGATCAGCTTCTCCAATTTGGACGAAGAGAATTCAGCCGTCAGTCCTGGAATATTTAAAGGTTTATTGGTAGGACTGGCCTGTACTGGCAGAGAAGAGATCATACCGGCCACGGCAGCCGCAGTATAAGCCCCCGTCAGGGTTTCGCCAGGGGAGACTTTCACGCCGGGTGCAACAAAAATGAGCCGCTCACTATTAAGCGTATGGCCTGAAATAGCATCAACATTGGTAGTTCCATTGCTGCCAATCAAACCTATACGTTCCCGCTTGATTTCCGCAGTAGCATTGATATGGCCCAGCAGAGCAGTGACCATTTGGGCATTGGTATCGGTCTGTCCTGCCAACATGACAATATTGATAATGTCAATTTCTAAAAGTGCCAAACTGGTTTTATAATCATCCGCAGTAGCTGATTCCCCATTGGCGCCGGCCGTATTTCCGTCGATACCGGTACCAAAAAGTTTTTTACCGTTGGTATTGGCAGGCATGTCATTTAAGAAGGCCGTTTCGTCCGCCTCCTCGGCAGCAACTATGGACGAGGATCGATTGACCTGCTCGGCCAAGTGCGAAGCATCGGCCACATAGTACCGCTCTTTTGTTGCCCCATAGGTCATTTCGACCTTTTTGCTTTCGGCAGCAGGCACCTGGTATCGAGCAACAATGGTGTCGGCAGCAACAGGTGCAAAACCAGCTAAGGAAGTAAAGCTCAGCGCACCGGTAGTGGTGTTGATGGAAACCTGTGGCAGGGTGTTATTCACAGCCACATTGTAAACTATGGTGTACCGAAGTACCAGGCCAGAGCTTTGTTGTTTGACGGTAATGTTGTTCAATCCACCACTTTCCACAACATGTGTACGGCGAAGAGATGCAGCATCCCCGGAAAGCTCTTCTGATACGACCGAGGCTTCATCGGCATCGGTAATTTCGATGGCAATCTCATTGGCCCAGGTGCCAGGTGTTTTGGCTTCCAGTTTTGTAAGGTCGGAGTCATCATCAGCAGTGACTACATAGGCCGCTTCTTGGGCAATATTGCTGGCCGTACGAACGGCATAGACCGTTTTACCTCCATTATTATAGATTTGTTCAAGAGTACGAATGAGGGTGAGTTCATTGTTATCACCGCCTTGCCAGGGGTCACTGTTGCCAAACATTTCCTTGGCCTCTGTGAATGAGCCCAAGATCTTTACTTCGTTGACGGGGCCTTTGTTGGCCGTGCCTACGATGCCGATGTTGCCTGTGACGACCCGGCCTGCGCTGATAAGCGCTTCATCCCTAACAGTAATATAGGTGCCGGGGAGGATAATTTCAGCCATAAGAGAATTAGATTACTGTACCTGTACGTGAATCAATACCATTCCCGATACAGGACATATGTTATGAAACACTGTCACAAATTGATTTTTTGTGTTTTTTGCCGGATTTTAAGTGATGGAACAGAGAAAGAATAAATTGAATGAAATTCTAAAGATATCTATGAAGTCGACTCAGGGTTCAGGTAGCCATAGTCCTTTGGATTTTTGGTTTTCTCAAAATATGAAGTGAAAAATAATAGGAAGAATAAAATTAGGTGCAATCCCTTTTTACAGTGCTGTAAACTTAATAAAGTCTATTCAAATATCAATGAAATTTCTAATGAAAAGATTTTTTGTACTACACTTTGTAGAAACACCCATGCCCACCTCTGCTTTCTGTAAATAAATAATGAAGTTGTTTGAAAACTCCTTGTTGGCCGCAAATCCAGCCTTTTGAGGAGAGCTGGTTGATATTTTTTCAGCGATAACTTGTCCCGAGTTCACTTCGGGAGCGCTGCTATCCCTTCTAAAATATCAACCAGCTCTCCTCAAAATCCTAACATTTTCGACTCAACAGGAATTTTCAAACAACTTCAATAAACACCCCAAACCGATCCAGTTCCTTTTTCTATACTTTGGAGCATCTTCAATTTTAATATAGTTTACTGTGTGCGGCAGCAAATTATTGGCTTGAGGGATGATTAAGCGGTGCTTTTTTTCAAGTTGTTTTCTACAGCCGATAACCGGTCAGTGATTCCTTTTTGTTCAGTTTCCAGCTTATTGATTTGTGTTGCTTCTTTTTCGATCATTTCATCAAAATGCTCAAAATTAGCGTCTATTTTTTCTTTGATATTAGTGACGTAGGATTTTAGTTTAGTGGCCAAATCATTTTCCATGGACGCCCTGCCCTTAGCTATCTCAGAGCGGTATCCGTTCATGATTTTTTTGCGCTTGGCGGCTCCTGTGAAACCGGCAAAGAGTATCCCCACCGTGGTGAGCACTCCTCCTGTAATGTCAAAAACCGACATATTCGTCACCGTTGCCAGGATGACTCCAACAATTGCCAGGCCACCCCCGGTGGCCATCGAGCCGGCGCCCGGCTGTTTGTCAGGAAACAGTTCGTCGGCGGTGAAATTTTCGGGGCGGTTGAGAAACTTAGTGAACGTTTCCTGTAATTCTGCCATCACATTGGCCCTGCGCTCGGCGATGTCACTGAAAATGTCGTGGTTGTTTTTGAGGATGGTGGTGCTGTTGTGAATTTGCTGATCGATCATTTTGGCCATCTGTTGGATGCTGTCCGCAAGGTCGGCCACGTTGTCGTTGAGTTTTTTCTGTAGCTCAATCTGGAGGTCTTTGTCGAGGTCCTCAGCGAGGGACTCAAGCCATTCTTTAGCAGTTTGTTTTTTAGAAAAAATACCACTGATGCCACGTCTCAATAAGGAGAAAAAAGAAAGCCCACTTGACAGTTCTTCTTCTTTCTGGCGAGTGATCCGGTCGTAACCGGCCACGAGGTTCTCTACCAGCATATCTACTTGACGAAGCGATTTGCCTTCTTGTTTTTCAAGCGTCTGGCTAACCGATTTGCGAAATACGGTATCGGCTTCCCATTGTTTGCGGCGGTCAGCCACTCCGTTGGCGATGCGTTCGTTGAGGTTGCGGGAAGTTTCGATGCTATTTTGCAATTTTAGAATGGGTGCTTTACCGCCAGTGATATTTTCCTGGATGTAGTTGCGGAGTGGCAAAAAGCCACTGTCCTGTTTTTTTGCTTTTTGTTCATTGAGCAAATCAAGGTCGGGAGGTGGAGCTTTGATGCCCTGTTGTTCTAACAGGGCCGAAACGGCAAACACCTGCGGGTCGTCAATTCCTTTTTTCATCGCATGTTCCCGCACGCCGTTGATGTTCACTTTCAGGTCTGCCTCCAGCATCAGGTCTTTTTGTTGTAAAATGAAAATGACCTTGCGGCGCCATTCGGTTTTGATGAAATCAAAAAAATCCCAGGCTGACTGCCGGTAGGGGTTTTTGGCTTCAAACACAAAAACGATCAGGTCACTGGCCGGGATAAATCGTTCAGTTATCTCCTGATGATGATCGACTATGGTGTTCGTGCCGGGCGTGTCTACAATGGCTATTTCTTTTAAGATTTCAACTGGCTGGGTAATTTTTTTCAAATAAGGATTGATGACGATGGTCTCTTCCCCTTCGCCCCAAACTACCTGCTGGATGGTGTCCGTCATGGGCTGCGGCGCTACTTTGCACACCTCTTTCCCAGTAGACAACAAGGCATTGACAAAACTACTTTTCCCCGCTTTGACTTCCCCGACGATGACAAACATAAAGGGTTCGTTGATACGGTTGCGGAGATCACTGACCGTTTGG
Source organism: Bacteroidota bacterium (assembly GCA_039819485.1). Classification (GTDB taxonomy): domain Bacteria; phylum Bacteroidota; class Bacteroidia; order Chitinophagales; family Saprospiraceae; genus UBA6168. The sequence goes on from JBCBRY010000070.1 coordinate 36,501, forward strand.
GTCAGTTCATGGTGGCCAATTTCAATGGTCAGGCCATGCAGGTCCTTAACAATCTCATTGATTTGGGAACGGAAGGTCTGTAGTTGGTTGTTAAGTAGGTTTGCCATTTTGATTTTAGTCAAAAAACACTGTCAGGAATTAAGGTTTCCTTATTTAGACGAAAAGGACAAAAAAAGTCAATTAAGCAGTTTAAAAGTAATTGGCAAATTATACTTAATCCTTGCCTCCTCCCCTTTCTGATTCAGGCCAGGTTCAAATTTGGGCATTTTCTGCACCAGTCGGACCGCCTCTTTTCCACAGCCACCACCGATGTCCTTGTCGTACTGGACATTGGTCACTTCTCCATCTCTTTCAATGATGAATCTTACCATGACCGTCCCTTCGATTCTGTTCTCCCGGGCTACAACCGGGTATCTCAGGTTCTTTTTGATAAAATTACGGATTTCATCATTCGTACATTTATCCTCTTTCTTCTGGTCTCTCTTTTTTTTCCGGCATCCCTTGTAACATGGTTTCAGGGAAGCAGTGGATATGGAAATGGGTTGTTCAGGGTCAACCTTGGGAGTCTGCACCTGCACTTCTGGTTCTGGCGCTGGTTCCTCGTCTGCTACGTTGTTTGGAGGAGTTTCACCCTCGCTGGGCTGTGATTCTGGCGGCCGGGCATTTGTTGGTGTATTTTCTGGCTCTGGTTCTCCCGTTTCTGCTTCAGGTGAATTCGAATTACCGAGATCTGCGATTAATTGCGTCGCCTCCGGCACATGCTTACTATTTGGGAAAGTACGGAGAAAATCCTTCAAATGATCCGGGTCATCGGAGTTGACTGCCGCTTCCCAGGCAGCGTTTTCTATGTTGGCAAGATCATCCAGATTAGGGCTTTCATCAATTTTTTCGTTCGGGTATTTATTTAAATAATCTTTGATCTGGTCTAAGATCGGGTCATCATGGTCCACACCGGGGCCCACATCGGTCAGTTCTTCAATATCATACCCACCCGGGTCCGGGGCAACCGAACGTTCCCCACCACCCGAAAACACAACAACCGAAGCGATCACCAATACCGCCAGCGCTGAAGCGATCGAAGCGATTTTCATGATTCCTGCTTTACCAGCTTTCACGGCCTTTGGAACAACAGTCTGAGGACTTACGTCCATTCCTTTGGGCGCAGGTTCGGAAGGCTTCCCGGCAATTTTGGAGTGGGCTGCTTTGGAGACGGCCATTACCATACCGGCAGACTGCAATTCATTTTCTTTAATTCCAGTCTCTTCAACTACTGTGGTAATAATTTTGACATCTTCTTCGAGTACCACATTACGTTTCCGCTCAATTCCATTTTTTATTTCAATAACAGAGATTTTCAACACCAGTTGGTGCATGCCTTCAAGAATCGGTTTCACAAAAAAGACCCACTCTGTAAAAAGGTCTTTTTCAACAAATTGCACCGTGTCGTGCATGGTCCTGATTTCAAAAGCCTCCCCCATCGGGTCCAATAATTCTACGCCCATGACTTCTGAAATCCTGATATCCTTCAGTACATCCCCTTTTGCCTCATCATAATCCTGTAAGATAACCTTTCGGTCAAATGCCAATCGAACCAGGCATTTGGAGGCTTTTCCTTTTTGCATTTGTTTGGGGATACGGTAAAGTATTTCACCGTTGTGCATGTCGGGTTTACCATCCGCCCCGACGCCTCCGGTTCCCTGCAGGCTACTTTCCTGTAAGTCGTCGATAAAAGCCAACAAATCTTTGCGGATGGTATTGAAACCGACGGTGGAAGCCTCGTCGGTAAGGATACCCTGCACAAGCTGGCGGGTCAGGTCTTGGTATCGGCCTTCTATCAGGATGAGGTCATTGTATTTGTCGGTGCCTTCTACCAGGCTTGTTTTCAAGGCCTTTATCACAACATCGATTCCTTCCGGAATAAGTTCTTTGAGTTCATTCTTAGTCTCAGCTAATGTTTTCATTTTAAACGGGTTTGAATACACCCAAAGCTACTCTCTTTCAGCAATATGACAAAACAAGATTTCCTCAGAAACCTGATCATTTCGTCATCGGGGGTCAGAAGTCAGACAAATCATTGGCCTACCTGTCAGTGGAGCGGTCTTGCAACTGAAAATGGAATGGAGATGCTACAAACTTCGAAGTCGGCTGCGCCATAAAAACGCTGACTGGTCAATCCGGGTACATGATTGATTTGCGAATGATGCTCAGCGCCGCCCGACCATTACAGAGCAGTGCATCAATGATGGATAGATTGGGCAGGAAACCATGCCGGTCTTCAAAGACTTGGGCATAAAAACAAGGATTAAATGCAGGGTCGGGCACCTTAATTTTTGGGCTGATTTTGCCCCTCCAGTCGTCTACACCTCTGGGGGCCTTGCGATAGTATTCAGAGGTCATTTCGATCCTGATCTGAATGCCAATCGTATGGATAAAATATAACAGCAGTTCAAAATTGAAATCCCAAAGATATTCATAGCGTTTGTTGAGGAACAGGTTTTTCAGGTCGTCTGTATAAAATTTAAAATAAGGGGAATTGCCGTAGGCAGAGCGGATTGATTTCCAATGGATTCCGTGCCATGGTTCATCGTACGCAATATGTACGTGACGAATATTTTGATTACTGTTTTTCCCTTTGCGCAATGGGATAGAAAGCAGTTGAACACCATTCACACCTGCAATATGTGCCCGGTTACGATAGGAGCCTTTGGTGTAATTTTCCTGAGATTCCAGCAATAGCACATCGTACTCATATAGTTTGGCAAAATATTGAACGGGTGGCATGTATTGCAGCTCCATCAATATGACTTTCTCGTTCCTCAAATTTTTGATTTTTTCCCGTTTTTCATTATCAGTGCAGTGGTTGTTGGGAGATTGATAAAAGCTTTCATGAGGTTGACTGAATGTTTATGAGGTTGACATAACTTGACAAAATAGTCAGTCTTGGTGATTAAAAGATCAACACCTGACAACCTGAAAAACCTTTTACCAACCGCTAAATCAATCTTTTTTTTATGCAGGACAAAAATAAAAGTAATTCCTTAACAGCAAAATGTAGGTTTGCTAAAGAATTCATTTTATGTGACAACACATGCCAACAAACAAACTGCCTACACAGGCCGACTCAATTGCGCATCAAAATTTATTTACCTTTCCCAAAATTTAGCATATGAAGATCTTTAAGTTAGAAGGCAAAGAATATATTGAACTGAATAAGTTGTTGAAAATTTTTGACCTGGTCAATTCTGGTGGCGAAGCTAAAATGCGCATCCGGGACGGAGAGGCCACTTTCAACGGTGAAGTGGAATGGCAAGTCAGAAAAAAACTAAGGGCAGGTGACACCGTGACTTTTGACGGAGCTGAAATAACAATCGAACCGTGAGAAATTGGAAATTGGAAATTGGAAATTGGAAATTTAATTAGGCACCTTCAATTGCAATAGGTAACATTTTTTTCATTTTTAACTTCCTAATAATGCTCCAGGTCGAATTCGGCCAGTAACATTTTCCATTCCAGGCTTTCTGTCTTTTCAATTATTTTTTTTGAAATTTCTTTTTCGAGCGCCCGGTTTTTTTCGGAAAAAGCAAATGCATAAAACTGCAAATTGAATTTAATCGGCAACAATTCAATGTCTTTATATTTTGAATCCTGATTCATCCTATATTTTAGAATTGGTTCGTCATATAAAAAGGCTTCCAGCTCATCGTCGACTAATGCGTTCAGGCCCTCCACTAAATTGGGATACGTTTTTATATTTTTAAAAAAATTTGCTTTTAAAAAAGCATAGGTGCTGGTAGAACCAATGCAACCGACTTCCCTTTCTTTAAAGTCTTCTATTTTATTGGCACTTTGGTGAATACTGCTCACTGTCAGTGATGAAGCAATACTTGCAGTAAATCCGGAAATAAAAATAATCCCTGAAAACATCCATACCAATGCAATTAATTTCCCGACTCTGCTCTTGGGTGATTTATCGCCATACCCCACGGTGGTCATGGTAACGGCCGACCACCACAGTCCGTCCCAAACCCCTTTAATGCCCGGCCGAAACTGTTGAGGGTTTTTTCTTTTTTCAAAAACCCAGACAATTAATCCAATTGCCCCAATCAATAAAAACAAACCGGCAACAACCCGAATAAAATTAAAATTAAAAATAGCGCCGATGACATGTAAAAACCTATGCTGCCAGGAAGAACTGCTCTTTGCTACGGTTGAATGAGAAGCAAAAAAAGGCAGCGTAAAATCCATTTTTTTACACCGGTCGGCAGTGATCGTCAAAGGATTGATACTGACATCAATTTCACCGGTTTCCAGTTTTTTCAACAAAGAAGAAAAGCCCACTTCCTCCAAGCGGTAATTTAATTCAAGGTCTTCGGCAACCTCCTCCCAAAGCCAAATACTAATGCCAGATAGGGCATTATCGTCCGTAATAATAAATGGTGCAGCGGCGGTATATCCGACTATTAATGTATCAGGCGAATCATTGTTTGCATGTAAATGAATTATGACAAAAAAGGAAAAAACAAAAAGGAAGAAACGATTCATAATCTTTATTGCTTACAGCAGGCAAATTAATTAAGCCAAAAATAAAAAAACAGCTCAAATTAGAAGTGTATAGATTCCTGTATTTAATTTGTCGTAATCCTCCGCCTATTCCGTTAACTATGTTTTGTATCAAGCAGCGTGGCCAGAGAAAAATAAATTGAATGTTTTTAAAAAAAGTGATTTCACATTTATTAAAAAAGGTAAGCAGGTGGTCAAAAAAATGACACTTTTCCTTTGCCTGAAAAAGATTTTTAAGACTTGGAAATCAAACATTTGCCAAAATAAAAGTGTCATTTTTGGCGCTCTTTATTTTTGTCCAAGCACTTAGCTGAAGAGCCTAAGCTGAATCAGGCCTGCTATAAAAACGATCCGTTAAAGGCCAGCGGCAATATTTCCTCTCCTTTTTCAAAAACATATACTTCACCGGTTTCCCCCTGTAAAATGATTTTGATCGGATGCCCGTTTTTCATTTGCGTTTCCATGATGACCTGGCGGCAACTGCCACAGGGCAAGGCAGGTTGGCCAACTTCTTTGTCATGTGCTTTTACGGTAATCGCTACGGCCAAAGGCGGTACCCCGGGAAAGCGGTTGGCAGCGGCAATCAGCGCAGAGTGTTCCGCACAGACGGAAATTGGGTAGGAGGCATTTTCGTAATTGGTGCTGGCAACGATTTCATCATTGGCCAACAAAACGGCCGCCGACACCTGGAATTTGGAATAAGGAGCATAGGCAATATTTAATCTTTTTTTCGCTTCCAGGAGCAATCGTCTTTCTGATTCCGGGAGTTCTTGGTCGGTATCGTACGCCAGGAAGGTCGTTTTAATTTCTATTTTTCTCATGCGGTCTGGAATTTTCGGTAAAATCATTGCAAAGATGCCATATCAAATTTGCCCTGCCTGCATTTCAGCCAATTTTCTTACCAAATTGGTTCTCAGCAATTTATAAATGCAAAACATTTGACCCGTTATTTCTTTTCATCTATTTACTGCTTTTTTTCACGAATCATTATATTCGCCGAAAATGAAATGACGGAATTGGGATATTGCGATATGTATTTCTTGGAATATCTCCATATCCCAATATCCCAATATCTCAATATCGCATTTGAATGAACAACATCCTCATACTTGGTGCCGGACGTTCTTCCACGTCGCTCATCAACTACATCCTGGATCAGGCCAAGGAATATAACTGGCACGTAATGGTCGCAGATGCCGACCCGCAAGTAGCTGCCCAACGAGTGGGAGACCATCCGAACGGGCGGGGTGTTTGGCTAGATGCCCGGAAAGTAAATGACCGCAGAGACCTGATGAACCGGGCCGATCTCATCATTTCACTTTTGCCCGCACACCTGCACGTAGAAGTAGCGAAAGATTGCATTCGTTTAAACATTCCCCTAGTGACGGGTTCTTTCGTTTCGAAGGATATTTATAAACTGAGCGACGAGGTACAGATTATGGAGCTGCTTTATATGGGCGAACTCGGCCTCGACCCCGGCATCGACCATATGTCGGCCATGAAAGTCATTGATGAAATCAGGGAACTCGGCGGCACCATCACATCTTTTGCCTCCTATGGCGGCGGCCTGATCAAACCAGAATTCCTAAAGAAAAACCCGTGGAACTATAAATTCATCTGGAACCCGCGCAGTGTCGTCAAAGCTGGTCAGGGTACTGCCCAATACATGGAAAATGGTAAATTCAAGTTTGTCCCGTACAACCGGCTTTTCAAAGAGTACCGGACGGTAAAGATTGACGGATTTGATACTCCGTTTGAAGTTTACGCCAATCGGGAAGCCCTTTTGTACCGTGAGGCTTATGGGCTGGGCGACGTACCCTCCATCTACCGGGGCACCTTGCGTTATGCCGGGTTTTGTGAGGCCTGGGACGCCCTCATCCAACTGGGCATGACCGACGGTACCTACCCCATCATGGATTCAGAAGACATTTCTTATCATGAGCTGATGGAAGCCTACTTGGGAGCTGATAAAAAGACCGGGCTTTCGGTCAAGGACAGCATCGGAGAGATGCTTGGAGAGCGGCCTTTTTCCCCAGTTATGAAAAAGCTGGACTGGCTGGGATTGTTCAGCAAACGGAAAATCGGGCTGGCCAAAGCAACTCCGGCCCTCGTGTTGGAAAACTTGTTGATGAACAAATGGAAGCCCGACCCCACCGACCAGGACATCATTATCATGCAGCACGTTTTTGATTATGATTTGCATGGCAAAAAGAAACGCCGCTACTCGACCATGATCCTGCATGGCGAAAGTATGGAGGACACGGCCATTGCCCGCACTGTAGGCCTCCCCATCGGGGTATTTGCAAAATTGGTCATGCTGGGAAAAATAACAGACCGCGGCATCAAAGTCCCTGTTAGCAAAGAAGCTTACCTCCCGGTACTGAGCGAATTGAAAGAGTTAGGGATGAAATTTGAAGATAGAGAGGAAGACATCATTGATTAAATGACTAAATGATGGAGTGGTTGCGAGGCGATGAACAGCCAGGCAACCTGTCCACCATTCAGCCACTTAATCCTCCAACCATTCAGCCATCCGTTTTCTGAACAATATTAATTCACTGCAAATATTCCAGGTGCTGCAATTTGGCACGGCTATTTTGATCGGAATATTGCTCGCCAAAAGCGGTTTGCCGACCGGACAGATTTCCGTTTATGAAGCATTATTGTTTGTGGCCAGCCTGTTTTGTTTTTTTTGGATAGTCGGCGGGCAAAATGCATTGTTGCAACTGTTTCCTAAATTAAATGAGGAAACCCGGGCGCGTGCTATTTTCAATATTTATTTCCTTTTTTCAGTTTTAGGAATAATCACGGCTACCATTTTATTTTTAACAAAAAATTTCATCAATTTATATCTGACTTCTTTTGGCGACCTACCTTTTCTCGATTTGCTGGCGGTATTTCTTTTATTTAATTGCCCTACCTTTTTAATTCAGTATTATTATTTATTATTAAAAAAATTCAACGCAATTGTAGTGTATGGCGCCATCAGTTTCTCCCTGCAATTATTAGTGGTCATTGGCCCCATTTATTTAGGAATGACTTTGCGAGAAGTTATGTTCGGATTAATTTTCTGGGCGATTTTTAAATACGTTTGGGGAATCATTGTGGTCATAAAATATGGAACGTGGAAATACGATGTTGCATTTTTAAAAATATATTTCCCGATATTTTGGCCTTTGCTTTTATTTGGGCTGGTCGGCAAAGGATCCGACTATGTGAGCGGCCTGGTGGTCACCACTTTGTTTTCCGATGAAAATGCTTTTGCCATTTTTCGGTATGGTGCCCGTGAATTTCCATTAGCGGTATTGATGGTCGGTGCTTTGGCCAGTTCAATGATTCCCGAAGTAGCAGCCAATGCCGAAAAAGGAATGCAGCGAATCAAAGAAAGCACGCAACGATTATCAAGGTGGCTGTACCCGATCAGTTTCGTTTCCATATTGGCAAGCCCGTTCATCTTTCCAATCGTCTTTAATGCTGATTTTAAAGAATCAGCATATATTTTCAACATCTTTACCTTGCTATTGATGAGCCGCATTTTATTGCCGCAAGTAGTGGCTATGGGGCATCAAAAGAATTACATTTTGACAGTGGCGGCCCTTGTGGAAATGGCCCTGATAGTCGCTCTAAGTTGGTGGTGGGGCGGTCTTTTTGGATTGCGGGGAGTAGCCTACGCCACAGCAGTTGCTTTTATGACTGACCGCCTGATCCTTATTTTTTACAATTGGAAAGTTTTAAATATCCCTCCCCAAAAATATATCCACCTAAAATCCTATTTAATTTACAACCTCTTGTTGGTAGTGTTTTTTTTCATTTCACTTAGTTTTTAGATATTGGGATATTGGGATATTGGGATATTGGGATATTGGGATATTGGGATATTGGGATATTGGGATATTGGGATAT
>JBCBRY010000071.1:0-44533 GCA_039819485.1 Bacteroidota bacterium
TTTATTTTGGCAAATGTTTGATTTCCAAGTCTTAAAAATCTTTTTCAGGCAAAGGAAAAGTGTCATTTTTTTGACCATCTGCTTGCTCTGTAAAAACAGTTCACTAAAATCAGTCACCCTTATAAATTGTCATCAATAAACATGAAAAATAAAATTTGCTTTTCCATCACCTTGACCTGTTTCCTATTTACAAATCTTTTTTCACAGGAAAAAATCAGCGCTGAAAAATTGCAGGAAGATTTCGCTATTCTCAAAAAAGCAGTTTACACCATTCATCCCGGATTATATAAGTATCACGACGAAGCATATGTTGCAAATAACTTTAATCTGCTGGAACACAAATGCCAGGAAGATTTGACCTTGAACGAAGCCTTTATCGCTTTCTCAAAATGCGTGGCAAATATTAAATGTGGCCACACACTGGTCAACCCTTTCAATCAAAATGATATTATTAAAAACGGAATTATCGATAAAGCTGATAAATTGCCTTTTACTTTGGAAATATTTAATGACAGGATTTTTATTGTCAAAAACCTATCTCAAGAATCTGCCATAAAAAAAGGATCTGAAATTATTGCAATAAATGGCTTTACCGCCGCTTCCATCATTGATAGTTTATTGACAATTGTTAGTGCAGATGGAAGCAATCATGCAAACCGGATAAATATTCTGCAACTCACCGGACAAGGATATTTTGAAACTTTTGATAGTTATTTTGCGGTATTTTTTCCGGCACAAGAGGAAAGCTATACTGTATCGGTCAGGGCGCCCAACGAGGAGAAAATCAATAATTTTAAAATAAAAACAATTTCAAGAGGAGAACGCTTTGCTCGCATGGAAAAAAAATATGGGCCAATCCCCAATTCTTACGATGATCTCTGGGAATTCAAGGTGCTGGATAAGTCAGTTGGATACTTAAAATTGGGAACCTTTGTTACTTACAAAATGAAATTGAACTGGAAAAAATTTATTGATGATGCATTTCAGGAAATAAAAGAAAAAGAAATTGAACAGCTAATAATTGATATCCGTGGCAACGGTGGTGGAATGAGTGATGTATCCCTTTATCTGGGGCGTTATTTGGTGGAAAAACCTATTGAAATCATCGGCATGAAAACAAAAATAAAATATGAAACAATTCCGGACGAATTAAGAAAATATATGAGTACCTGGGATGATTCATTTTATAACCATAAAGGAAAAGTTGTTGCAGATGGTGAGGGCTATTTTGTCAATAAAAATGAAAAAACCGACAACGTAAAAATAAAACCTGATAAAAATAATTTTAAAGGAAAAAAATGGTTGCTGGTGGATGCTGCAAATAGCTCGGCGACTTTTACCATGGCGAAAGCATTCAAAGAAAATAAAATAGCAACCTTAGTCGGCACTCCAACTGGAGGCAATAAAAAAGGAATTAATGGAGGGGGTATGTTTTTTCTCACTTTGCCCAACTCTAATATAGAAGTGGATATCCCAATTTACGGATATTATCCACTGGAGGCCCAGCCCGATGAAGGAGTTACTCCAAATGTGATCATACCAAGAACGCCGGAAAATATTTGGATGGGAACCGACCCTGTACTGGATTATGTGATGAAAGAGACAAATTAAATTATTAGTGAAAATGTGAAAAAATGGCATTTTTTCTTTTCACATAAAACATCGAGAAAGGAAATTTTGTAAAAGGAAAAAATGTCATTTTTATTATGCCTTTTTATATTTAATCAATTATCAATAGACGATAAATATTGCGAAGGAGAAATACCTTCGATTTTTTTAAAAACCCGGTTAAAGGTTGCCTTGCTGCTAAAACCGCTTTCCATACCGACAGCCAGAACCGTCAGATGTGCATTTTTTGGGTCGCCCAATTTTCGCTTCACTTCTTCTACCCTGAAAGCATTGATAAATTCGTTAAAATTCTTGTTGAACCCTACATTTATGGTTTTGGATAAAACCCCAGTAGAAATATTTAATTGACTGGCCAGTTGTTGGAGGGACAGGTCAGAGTGCAGGAATAGCTTTTCCGTAGCCATGACTTCTTCCAGTTTCTCTTTCCAGGCGATTAGTTCCGGTGAAACTTTGTCATCCACTACGTCTTCTTCCACTATTTTCCCAGGCTCGAAATTCAATTGGAGCTTGGGCCGGTCCAATGCGCCATGAGCAAAACCGGAAATACTCAGGTAATAAATTAAAATGCCCAGGAAAAAGAAGGAATACCAGTCTTCCACATAGTTTAAGCCTTCGTCTGAATACAGATCTGCAATGTCAAATCCCAACAGCACAACGTATCCAATGATCATTGCAATCAAGATGTTCCGCAACCACTTGAAGTGGATGCTGCCCGTGTCTGAAAAATTTTGGACAATGTAGGTCTGGTATTGCCGGAACAGCCGCAATGTTAGCATAATGTAAAAAATGATAGAAATCGGTTCGGCAAATTGCCATATTTTGTCCAGAAAGCCCCAGCCAATTTCCCTCCATTCACCGTGGGTATTATAAAAGTGGGGAAGTTCGTTTCCGCCGATCCAATGATCCACGACTATGTCCATAGTGAACAGCCAGAGCAAACGAAGGAGCCAGATTGCTTCCGGCAGGAGGTGCCACCAGTACTTTTTTTGCCACTTAAAAGAGTCATTGGTGACGGTCAAAAAATAAAAATACAAAAGAGGACCAAGCAACAGCCAATGGTTGAAAGGAGCATAGAACATAAAGGTGGTGTGCCAGTCGTGGCTATCATACCAGCCAGCGAACCCCAGCATCCAGCTTGCAACCTGTAGAGCAAAGATCAAAACAATCCCTGCCAGTAATTTATCAGCTACGCGGTCATCTCTTTTTCCCCTGAAAAAGAGAATCAAAAAAAACAAGATACCGTGAATGAAAGAAGGCAGTAAAAGTGAACTATATAAATTGAAAGAAAACAGCATATGGCGCAAGTTAAAAAAGCCGAACAAAAGCCATATCGTTTGGTTCTTACATTCGTTTTTTTAGAAACTAAAAACCAACTGAATCGTTTCTCTTTGTACTTGCGTATCTTTGCGCCCCTTGAAAACAGGTAAACGTAAAATTGAATGAAGTCCTGCATCTTAATCGGATTTCATTCAATTTTACTTTTTGAAGTTGTTTGAAAATTCCCTGTCGGCTGCAAATCCAGTCTTTTGAGAGTAGGTGGCCGAAATTTTTTCATCGATAACTTCTCCCGAACTCATTTCGGGAGCGCGGCTATTCTTTCTAAAATTTCAACCACCTCCTCGCAAAATCCTAATATTTTCGACTCAACAGGAATTTTCAAACAACTTCTTGGCTTCTTACTTTCTTTATGAAAAACATCCGCAATTTTTGCGTCATTGCACATATCGACCACGGCAAGAGTACTTTGTCCGATCGCCTGCTGGAAACGACCCGGACCATTTCCGAAAGGGAAATGAAAGATCAGGCGCTCGATAGTATGGATTTGGAACGTGAACGTGGCATTACGATCAAAAGCCACGCTATTCAGTTGTACTACAAGCATACGGACAATGAAACCTACACGCTGAACCTGATTGATACACCTGGCCACGTTGATTTCTCTTATGAAGTCTCCCGTTCAATTGCTGCCTGTGAAGGGGCGCTTTTGTTGGTGGACGCCACCCAGGGCATTCAGGCTCAGACGATCTCCAACCTCTACCTGGCCATTGAACACGATCTCGAAATCATCCCCGTCATCAACAAAATCGACATGCCCAACGCCATGATCGACGAGGTCATGGAACAGATTCTGGATTTGATCGGCTGCGAACTGGAAGATATTGTTCTGGCCAGTGGTAAAACCGGCGAAGGGGTCGGAGATGTGTTGGCCGCCATAGTTCAGCGGATACCCGCTCCAAAAGGTGATCCGGAAGCACCCTTACAAGCCCTTATTTTTGACTCCGTGTTCAACCAATTCCGTGGTGTTATAGCTTATTACAAAATCGTAAACGGTACCATCAATAAAGGGGAACGCGTCAAGTTCTATCATACGGACAGTGATTATTTGGCCGATGAAATCGGCATCCTGCAGATGAACATGATCAAGAAGAAAGAGATGCGGACAGGCGACGTTGGGTACATCATTACCGGGATCAAGAACTCAAAAGAGATCAAGGTAGGTGATACCATTACTCACAAGGAAAGGCCGTGCGAGGAGGCGATTCAGGGATTTGAAGATGTAAAGCCGATGGTCTATGCGGGTATCTATCCCATTGAAAATGAGGACTTTGAACGGTTGCGGGAGAGTTTGGAAAAATTACAGTTGAACGATAGTTCCCTCTCGTTTGAGCCGGAATCTTCGGCAGCGCTCGGCTTTGGTTTCCGCTGTGGCTTCTTGGGGATGCTCCACCTGGAGATCATCCAGGAGCGCCTCTCAAGGGAGTTTAACATGGAGGTCATCACAACGGTCCCTAACGTATCTTATGTAGCTTATTCAACAAAAGGTGAAGAAATGCCCTTGTTGACACCTGCGGATTTTCCAGATCCGACCACCCTGAATAGGGTGGAAGAGCCTTACATCAACGCTCAGATCATCACCAAGCCTGAGTACTATGGTGCAATCATGACGTTGTGCCTGGAGAAAAGAGGGTTGTTCAAAAGTGAAAATTACCTGACACCGACCAGGGTAGAAATGATATTTGAGTTACCATTGGCAGAAATTGTCTTTGATTTTTATGACCGGCTGAAATCAATTTCGAGAGGGTACGCTTCCTTCGATTATACGCCCATTGGTTACCGGGCTTCTGATTTGGTAAAAGTTGATATTCGCCTGAACAGCGAACCCGTGGATGCATTGTCGGCACTCGTTCACCGGGATAAAGCCTACCAATTTGGTCGACGTATTTGCGAAAAGCTCAAAGAACTACTGCCCCGTCAGATGTTCATGATTGCCATCCAGGCGTCCATTGGTGCAAAGATTATTGCCCGGGAAACCATTTCTGCCATGCGGAAAGACGTAACCGCAAAATGTTACGGCGGTGATATTACCCGTAAGCGTAAACTGTTGGAAAAACAGAAGAAGGGAAAGAAAAAGATGCGCTCGATCGGTTCAGTAGAAGTCCCTCAGAAAGCCTTTTTGGATGTATTGAAGTTGGACTGATCGTTTCAAATGATTTGCATCCCTTAAAGGGGAATATGGATCATCCCGAATTTTCGTTTATTCGAAAATTCGGGATTTTTCTTTTGCAACTATTTGTAATTTTTTGATTCTTATTTATTAGAAAAAAGTTAAAGTGTTGAAAATCAGTTGCTTATTAAAGTGTTCAATGTTGACTGAAAAAGGATATTAAATATTTATTTTATATAAAATTCGAGATGACTTATGTTTTTTCGTTGTATTTCAAAAAGACAGAAAAGGTTGAGAAAAGGAGTTGCGTATCAATGGCATAGAGGGCTTTTGCGACTGTCAAAATGAAAAAGACTACCTGTTTAGGTAGCCTTTTCTTGTGCCTCATATTGTGATTAATCACACGTGGGCAGGAGGATCTCTCAATCACTTAAACGAGCCTCCTATTTTTTTTGGGAATAAATGATTCCAGTCTTAGACGACAAATTCTTGTAAGGTCACACCTTAGTTAGTGAAGCTTGTTAATGATCTCATAACTTTCAAAAAAAATTGAAACTTGTGAAAATTTTTGTTAAATTGCTGTTGTAACATCAAAGGACTCAATTATGACAACGACTCAGCAGCATCTTTCCCACCAACAGATAGTTGAATATTATGAAGAGGCAGGTATGGATTACCGCGCCTGGAGCAAAAATTTCAACATGCATTTTGGCTATTATAAATGGGGACAAAACCCGTTCAACCTCGAATCCATGCTGGTCCAAATGAATGAAGAAGTATACCAACGAATGGGAATCGAAAGGGTACACCTTCCTACTATTCTCGATGCAGGCTGTGGTTTGGGAACCACCTCACGGTACATTGCTCGAAAAAGATCGGATGCACTCCTGTACGGAGTTACGATAACACCCTGGCAAATAAAGGAAGGAGAAAAAAAGAATGAGGCAGCCGGTTTGCAGGATCAGGTCATCATGCTGAAGGCTGATTATCAAGCCTTGCCCGTGGCCGATGAATCATTCGACGGGGCATTTGCACTGGAGAGTTCCTGTTATGCAAAAGGACTTGATAAAAGGCCTTTTTTAGCGGAAATGTACCGGGTGCTTCGCTCTGGGAGTCAACTGGTAATCACCGATGGATTCATGAAAAAAAGTAAACCATTTCCGAAAATCATTAACTGGCTTTATCGGAAATGTACCAAAAATTGGGCTCTCACTGATTTTGCAAACCTGGAGATGTTCTTAGCGGCTATGAAATCGGTCGGCTTCAGCAAAATAAAAGTCGAAGACGCAAGCTGGAAAATAGCACTGAGTGTTCTGCATATTCCGAGAATTACGTTTCAATTCTATTTCGATTTGTTAAAAAAAGGGGAAAGTTGGCAATTGTCGAAAGAAAGAAGAGGAAATGTAGTTGCTCCGATTCTCGGAATGCTATTAGGTATAGCCAGGCCATATTTTGGCTACTATATAATCACAGCGCAGAAATAAATTAACGGTTAATGGTTAACTGTGCTGATTGATCAACTTAGGATTAAATGTTTGCTAAGTTGGCGCCGCAGTCGGCCTACCGGCCGCTCGGCGCAGTCTGGAGGCTGAAGGGCAGCGACTCGGGCGACTGCCATACGTACAGGGCTGTCCCCATGTTTATCAATCAGTACACTTAACGAACAACCGATAACGGTGATCTACCAAAAATTTAATAAGAACAATTAAATCATGAATTTATTTTCAAAAATATCCTGGTTGGCGACAGCCCTGATCCTAATTATTGGTTTTTTATTTCTCCACTTTAAATGGGTGGATTATAGCACGACATTTTTTATGATTTTTCCATTGGCCGTTGGGTTTTCTATGGGGACATTAGAAAAAGATAAAAGGGAATTGTCTTATATCCTTTTCGGACTGATTGTATTTTTTGGTTTTTTATTGGCGGGTGCGCTGGAAGGATTGATTTGTGTTTTGATGGCACTCCCCATTTTTGTTATTATGATTGTAATTGGATATTTTGTACAAAAAAAGTTTTTTGGCTATAAAAAAGAAATTTCGGATACGGATAAAATATTGCATTGTTTTATGCCTTTGGCCATTTTGTTGTTGCTAAATCCGGTTGAGCAAATGGTTTTGCCAGAAACAAAAATAATAACCATCCAAAATTCCAAAGTATTAAATTATGATGCTGAAATTGTATTCGACGAAGTAAAATCAATGGATAAATTGGACGCCTCAAAACCGTTGTTGATGTACTTGGGTTTGCCATCGCCGTACCGTTGTGTTTTAGAAGCAGATACCATCGGTGCAAAGAGACATTGCCTTTTCAGTAACGGAAAAATCATTGCGGAAATAACAGCTTATGAAAAAGGGAAATTATTGGAGATGGATGTGATCGATTACACTTTGACCGGAAGAGACTGGTTTCAGTTTGTTGATGCAACCTACATTTTTGAAGAATTAAATGGGCAAACAAAAATAACCCGCACCAGTTCTTACCAATCGGTGCTGCACCCCCGGTTTTATTGGGAGCCGCTGGAAAAATTAGGCATCGAGCAAGAGCATGAATTCGTGCTGGAAAGTTTGAAAAAGAATATCGAAGAGAAATATTAGCGGGATTGAAAATAGGCACTAATTTTTGTTTTTTATGATAGCTATATCCACACCCATTTGCATGGCCAAATAATCCGGAATGCCTTTACCTGTAAGATTGTATTCAATTGAAAAACGGAAAAAGCCGGTCTTGAATCCACCGCCAATAAAAAATCCAGGATTTCTTTGATGGGGGATGGCCTCGATGATTTTGGGAAGGTTATCAATTGTTCTGCCCTCTATTTTCGGAGAGCTTTTTCGATTGAAAATACCTACTCCTACATTTGCAAAATACCAACCGTTTTTTTGTTCGAAATAATAATTACTGGTCAGCAATCGAGCATATACTTTTTCCATAGTTTGCGTATTGTGGGTTCTCAACACAATGTAGGTAGGATTTAAATTGTCCGGCTGAAAATAATAATCTCCTTCTTTGTCATATCCAACAGGAGCAGACGATTTACTGTTAATACGAAAACCAATAGAGATATTTTTTTTGAAAAAATATTGGGGCTCAATAAAAGCATTAAAAGTTCCAGCATATTTACCCAGGTTGCCCATTGGTTGAATTCAAAATTTATGGAAAATTTTGGGAGGCCATTTTTTTTATTTTCCTTGTTAAAAAAAACATTTTTCTTTTGCGTCAAAATATTGTAATTCATAAATACACTAAAATACATATCAGTATTGAGTATTTTTTTAGGTTTTTTAAAATAATTGATAATGAGCCCAGAGTGGAATTTCTGAAAATAAGCACTTAGCGTAATGCTCAGTCCAACACTTCTTGACCTTTCTGACCAGTAGGTATTTATTAATTCTTTTTGCGGATTTGAATACCGTAAGTCCGGGACAGGGTTGAATTGAAAATAGCCGATACCGGTAGCAATCGAAAAATCGGTATCAAATAAGGTATACCTATATTCTGGTGATAAGGTCAGGGAGTTGAGGTGCCTTAAATCTGAGCCTAAAACCCAAAACTGATTAGGGCTGGTAAAGCGATGATTTCTTGATCCGAATTGATGGATATGATGATCATATCTTAAAGCGATGCTCCAGTTTTTATTGAATCGGAAATACGGATGAAATGCAAATGATAAAGTACCGACTTCATTGGCCCGGTTGATACCATGTCCAGCTAAACCAACCTGAAAATTAAACCGGTCAACAAACGATTGAGCTGTTGCATTCTGAAAGGTCACCAAAAGAAAAAAAGATAGAAAAAGCTGTCTCATAAATTATCATTTGAGAGTTTCGGCCTTGTCAAAGTTATGACTATTTTCGCCCCCATAAAATTTCCTAACTTAAAGTAGCCATCCATACATGTCCACATTCAAAAATACAATTCTGAAAGGCATTCCCGACCGACTTCCTGCCCCCAAAAAGTATGACAAAAAAGTATCCCATGCGCCCAAAAGAGTCATTGATGGGGTACTTTCGGAGGATGAAAAGAAACTGGCCGTCCGGAATGCCCTTCGTTATTTTCCCAAAAAACACCATGCAGTTCTGGCAAAGGAGTTTGCGGACGAATTGGAAAAATATGGCCGCATTTACATGTACCGCTTTCGGCCCTCCTATAAAATGCACGCCCGGGCAATTGACGAATATCCGCACCGAAGTAAACAGGCAGCTGCTATCATGCTCATGATCCAAAACAACCTGGACCCCAAAGTGGCCAAGCACCCACATGAACTGATCACCTATGGAGGGAATGGCGCGGTTTTCCAGAATTGGGCGCAATACCTGCTCACCATGCAGTACCTCGCCAATATGACAGATGACCAAACCCTGGCGATGTATTCCGGCCATCCTCTGGGGGTATTTCCGTCACACAAGGATGCACCCCGGGTTGTCGTCACGAACGGCATGATGATTCCAAATTATTCCAAAAAAGAGGACTGGAACAAATACAACGCACTTGGTGTCACCCAATACGGACAAATGACTGCCGGCTCTTTCATGTACATCGGACCCCAGGGGATCGTGCATGGCACGACCATTACTTTGCTGAATGCAGGACGCAGAATGGGATTAGGGGAAAACGATCTGAAGGGCAAGGTTTACGTGACCTCTGGATTAGGTGGCATGTCGGGAGCCCAGGCCAAGGCGGCGGTCATTACCGGTGCTGTCGGTGTGATCGCAGAAGTTGATCCGGATGCCATCAAACAAAGAATCACTGATGGCTATATTCAGAAAAAGCACGTATATAAAGATGTTGACAAGCTGATTGCCCGCCTGGAAAAGTGTCGGGAACAGCAAGAGGCAGTGTCATTGATTTACGCTGGGAACATTGTCGAACTGTGGGAAGCTTTTGTGGAACATAACGTCAAAATTGAACTCGGCAGCGACCAGACTTCCCTGCACAACATCGACGATCTGGGCTACTGTCCGGCTGGCTATACTTTCAGGGAGGCCCAGCAATTGCTCAATTCCGATAAAAGGAAATTCATGCAAGAGGTGAAAAGTACGCTCAAACGCCATGTAAAAGCCATCAATAAAATGACGGGCCGCGGTATGTATTTCTGGGATTACGGAAATGCTTTTTTATTGGAAGCAGGGAATGCCGGTGCGGATATTTGGAAAGATAAAAAACGGGGGATTTTCAAGTATGCCAGTTATGTAGAGGACATTATGGGGCCAATGTGCTTTGATTATGGATTTGGGCCTTTTCGCTGGGTGTGCTGTTCGGGCAAAAAATCGGATCTTGATAAATCGGATGCCATTGCTGCCAATGTGTTGGAAAAGATATTAAAAAAGTCTCCGGCCGAAATTACAGGCCAACTCAATGATAATATTCTATGGATCAAAAATGCCGACAAAAACCTGCCCGTCGTTGGCTCCAAATCTCGCATTTTGTATGCCGATGCGGAAGGACGAATCAAGATTGCACAGGCATTTAACAAAGCCATTAAAAAAGGCGAACTGGAGGGGCCGGTAGTGTTGGGTCGGGACCACCACGACGTAAGTGGAACAGACAGCCCCTTCCGGGAAACGGCCAATATTTACGATGGCAGCAGGTTCACAGCGGATATGGCCGTTCAGAATGTGATCGGGGACAGCTTTCGGGGAGCGACCTGGGTCAGCCTTCACAATGGCGGAGGCGTCGGATGGGGTGAAGTGATCAATGGCGGCTTCGGAATGCTGCTCGATGGCTCCGCTGCTGCGGATCGTCGCCTTAAATCCATGTTGTTTTGGGACGTGAACAATGGCATCGCCCGACGGTCATGGGCGAGGAATGAAGAAGCCGTTTTTGCAATCAAACGGGAAATGGAACGGACACCCGGACTCCAGGTGACCTTGCCGCACTTTGTTGAGGATAAGTTGTTGGATGAGGTGTTTTAAAGTGTTTATTTCTATTGGGTTTTATACTTTGTTGCACTTGGTTTAGCGGCTCAATATGGTTGATTACTGGCCCTGAAATACCGGTCTCCACGGTACCTGATTTCATTTGCAAACAGCTTCATTTTGTCTTCCGGAAATTTTGGTTTGACCTGTATTTGTTCCTTCAGCTAAAGTCTGCCTCAGTTCATAAAAAATTAAATATTTTTCCGATTTGCCAGAGTTGCAATTAACCTGTTATATTTGGAATTTTTAAACAACTTCTTTGTTTAATATTTTTCAATATCTTTTTCTTGCCTTTAAATAATGTCTTAATCCCTTTTTGAAAAGATGTAATTTCTGTGATTGAGCTTTAACGATTCCGTTCTTAACCAACTGATTTCCAATAAGATGCCTCTGAATTATTTTGTCCTTGTGAGCAAAGGGCGACTTGAGTACGAACTGTACATTTTAAATTTTTAAATGAAACTTCAGATGGCATTTATGAACAAACTTCTCATCGCAATTTTGTTGCTGCCAGGGTTGATGCAGGCACAGTCCAACCCCACACCACAAGCGATTCCTTTTATCCTTGATTTTGGAACAACTGGCTTTACGACCATGCCCCCCGGCACGGCCAGTTGGAATGGCTTGAGCGGAGCTGTTATTTCCACCCAGGCCCTGGCCGAATCGAGTATACCAACAGGAGATGCTGGTCTGTCTTCCCGGACGACCAAGTCAACTACCGGCGGGACTTACGGATTTCACAACAACGGCAATGCCCGCTTGTATATTCAGTCTTCGCTCAATAGTTCAAATGGCGTTAACCAATTCATCGTCGCAGTGAATACGGGAAATTTTACTGAGCTCAATCTTAGTTATGATATTGAAATGGTCAATGAAGGTGCAGGTCGGGACATGGGAGTTATTGTTCAATTTCGAAAAACAAGCAGCAGCAGCTGGACATCCCTGGGGGCTTCGACGGTTGTTTATGATAATACATCTATGAATATGGGCGATGATGACAATGAAGGAGATGTGGATTCTTATTCGTTTACGATCACCAGCCTGTCTGCCAATACTGATTATCAGTTGCGGTGGGCAGTATGGCGGGGCACCGAATCAGGCGCAAGTACCGGACTTGCGTTTGATAACATCGACATTTCCGGTAGTGGTCCTTGCTCTCCTCCCACGACTCAGTCTTCAAATTTCCAATCCAATGACCAGACGGATTCGTCCATCGATTTTGACTTTGAGCGGGGTAATGGAACTGGTGGCGTTTTGGTAGTTGTAAAAGAAGGAAGTGCGGTCAATGCCACACCACAGAACAATACTTCCTATTCTGCCAGTTTTGATTTCGGAGATGGCAGTGAGATTGGTGTGGGTAATTATGTGGTTTACAATGGCTCGGCAAACGGGGTAGGGGCAAATTCTGGTTCAATGACTTTGTCGGCCCTTGCTGGTAGCACTGTTTATCATTTTGCCATTTTTGAGTACGGAGGTGGTACCGGAAATGAATGCTACCTGACCCCAGCACTAACTGGCAATCAGGAAACCAAGTGCACTGCACCTGCCAATCAGTCGGAGTCGTTATTTTTATCGCAATACGTGGTGAGCATGGAGGTGGGATTTACCGAGGCACCCGGTTCACCAGCTCCAAGCGGTTATTTAGTGGTTAGGAGCACCAATGCAAATCCGACTTGCAACCCGGTGGACGGGACCTTTTATTCGGTGGGGGATATTATTGATGATTGTGAAGTAGCTTCAGTCGGAAATGTCCGAGATTTTATGGACACGGGGCTCAGCCCGTCTACAACTTATTACTATTTGGTTTTCAGTTACTTCGGAGGAGGAAATAATGTTTGTCCCAATTATTTGAATGCTGCGCCATTGAATGGTACGGCCACAACCAATCCAATGCCCGCTGTTACCATCAATGAAGTTGATTCCGATACGCCAGGTTCGGACAATGCAGAATTTATTGAATTGTCGGGTCCGGCTTTTACCGATTTAGACGGCCTCGTCATGGTATTGTACAATGGCAATAACGATGAGACATACACCGCCATTGATTTGGATGGGTACTCACTGAATGCTCAAGGGTTTTTTGTCTATTGTTCCGACCAGGGAAATGTGGCCAACTGTGATGCTGCGGGAGCCCCCGGCTTTTTGCAAAATGGAGCGGATGCAGTTGCATTGTACGCTGGCGAAGCAGCTGAATTCACGAATGGCACTGTAGTTACTGCGGCCAATTTGATTGACGCCGTAGTCTATGATAATGGACAGGCAGATGATGCGGGCCTCTTGGCTGGACTGGGGCAGGCTGACCAATACAATGAGGATCAACTGGGAAATGGCACTTCTGTTTCCCTTCAATTGATGGGCAACTGGGGAGTCGGCAGCCCTACTCCCGGCCTGCCCAATGCACTGTTGCCGATCGAACTGACGGCATTTGAGGGCTTTGCAAAAAATAACCGTGTAGAATTGTTTTGGGAAACGGCTCTGGAAATCAATAATGATTTTTTTAGCGTCCAACACAGTTTAGATGGGTTTTCCTTTTTTGAAATTGGTAGAAAAGACGGAGCGGGCGACGCCTACACTTCCAACCAATATGAATATTTTCATTCGCAACCTTTCGCTGGAGATAATTTTTATCGGCTGGTCCAATTTGATTTAGACGGAAAGAAATCGGTGAGCCCGGTCATAAAAGTGGCCATGAAAGACGAATCTCTGATATTGGTTTATCCGACGCTGGTAAAAAATGATTTGAATATTGTTTTAAATAAAATGCCAGAACAGGAAGTTGAGTATTTTGTCCTGAACAAAATGGGACAAATCTCTAATCAGGGAAAATTTAATCCGGAAAATAAATCTTTTACAATTAATTTGAATTCAATAAATACCGGAGTGTATTTTTTAAAATTAAAAAACGGACAAAAAATAAGTATGCATAAATTTATCCGGCTGTAAAGAAAATCTGAGTTCGGATCAAAACTAAATGATGATCATTTATACTGCCACAAAAAACCTCCCTCTCACCCTCTCTAAAGGGGACAAAGCGGATTTAATTTTCCCCCTTTGGAGGGGTGAGGGGAGAACGTACTCGTATAGTTTTTCAAAATAAAGTATTATCCTGTACGCACAAATAAAATTTAAACTTCGCCTCGAAACCCTTCATGACTTTCCTTTCGCAGAGTTTCAAAGAGACTGCGAAAATTTTGAACGGAGAATATTTATTTAATTTTAATTACCAGGCTGTTTAATTTCAGCCATTCCTCCTCACTTTTCATATCGGGTGTTTTAGCCGTAATTTTTTCGAAATAATAAACATCGCCACTTGCTGCTTCATCTACCAGATTTAATGCCCTGTCAGAATATTTGGCACTTCGGCAAACCACTTCTACCGGGTCTTTTGTTTTAGGAACATAAACGACATTAAAACGGGCCACTTCATAGTCACCTTTTACCATTAAAGTAACGCCCGTACTTTTCCCAAAATCATCGGCTGTCATTGTCATGGTTTCGGGTGAGTCGATGTCAGGGTGGGCAAGAATGGCCACGGGCTCGTGGTGGGTATTGGTAAAAGAAATAAAAATGGCTGCAACTGTAAACGCAGCAAACAGCAATTTTTTGAGAGAATTAAACACTGGTGTTTTCATGGTAAAAAATTTATTGTAGTTTGAAATTTTAGCGGAGTTGAGGTATTATGGAAATAGCCTAAAATGTGCATTAATAGAAAAATAGAAACGGTGTTTCTCTTTTATCTTTTCTTTTATAGAAAATAATGGGACAAATTGAAAAAGTTACATTTCTTGTGTAGGTCAAAAAACTCGATGGTTTCAATTTCTGTGCGACTTGAAACTTTTCAAACTACATTTAAAATTAAAATTCTTTTTTATGAAAAAATGGCTACTCTCCAAATTGTTGGTGCTGTTAGGACTTAGCTCCTTTGCTCAGATATTTCAACCTGAAAATAATTCTCTGCTGCTTAACGAACCTTTGGCGCCTTCCTTTCCACAGGTTCAGTTGACGCCACCAGCAGCAGGTGATGTGGATCCGGAGCTGGCGGCGGTGATGCAAAATATGTTGGATTCTTTAACGGACCTTTTTGATGCAAATGGCCTTTCGGCAGCGATGATTACCCCGAGCGGCGATGTATGGAAAGGAACCAGCGGGCCTAATTCACTTGCCCTCGGCGATACCCTGAGCGTTGATATGCAGTTGGGGATGGGCAGCGTTACAAAAACTTTTACCGGAGCGGCTATCATGCAATTGACAGAAGAAGGAATTTTATCAGTCGATGATACGATTGGTCAATGGCTGCCTCCCTATCCAAACGTCGATCCGGCCATCTCCATCCGGCAGTTGTTGAATCACACCAGCGGTATTTATAATTTCACCAATGGTTCCAGCTTTCAGTTTTTTCTAAACAGTAACCTTGACTCCGTCATCACACCGGAATATGTACTGGAAAACTTTGTACCTACTCCATCATTTCCACCCGGCACCAGTTGGGGCTACTCCAATACCAATTACCTATTGTTGGGACTGATCATTGAAGCTGCGACCGGCAACGATTTTGCGACAGAAATCCGTACCCGTCTGCTGGAACCAAACGGACATTCCACCATGTCGCTCCATCCCGACGAGATGCCAACCGGCGAAATTGCTCATTTATGGCTTGATTTGAATGGCGATGGAATCCCGGATGATTTTACCGCAGCAGGAAATTCACTGAATGGGTTGTTCAGCATGGCCTGGGCTGCCGGGGCAATGCTCACTACGCCGGAAGACTTGGCGCATTGGGTCAAAAATCTGATGACAGGCCAGGTCGTACAGCAGGGCACCTTGGATGAAATGATGGAATTCGTTCCATTGAGCGGTGGGTTTGGTTATGGCCTGAGTTTGATGAGGGTAGAACTTGGCGGCACCGTGTGGTGGGGACACAATGGCAGTATTGGCTATTTGACCAATGCCTTGTATTCCCCTGAACTTGATGTCAGTATGGTTTTGATCAGTAACGCCGGACCTTTTGATGAGTTGGACTTTGTGTGGCTTGCTTTGGTACAAACTTACCTGGAATATACGTTGACGGATACGGATGAAAATATAATGACCGAAAATGATTTATTAATTTATCCAAACCCGGTTTACGATGAATTCTTAATTGGTTTTGATTTACGAAAAAAATCTCCGATTCAAATTACAGTGACCAACCAATTGGGGCAGGTCATTCATCAAATGGATTTTGAAATGATGGGGGCGGGGATGAACAATGTTCAAATCACGGATTGTGGTAATTGGCCGGTCGGTATTTATCAAGTGCAATTGAAAGGTGCAGATTGGTTGGTGTCAGAAAAAATTGTGAAAAAGTGATTTTATAATAACCATCGCCCTGGTTTATTCTTTCATTATTATAAATGATACCCGTAAGTAATTTATTTGCTTACGGGTATTTTTTTACCTTCACCTGAAATATTTTCTCCGAATAAAAGCGGTGCGTTTTACAGAATTAATTTTTTGTTTCGTAAAGTTTCACCGAGGATTAAACAGCATTTATCAGGAGAAAATTAAGTTGATCTAAATTTGTAAAATAATTTTTATTGAATAATTTTTATGAAAAAAGTCTTCAAGATTATTGCGTCCGTTTTAGTGGTTCTAATACTTGTGCTTGTGATCCGGACACTTATTGCAAGTGGTTCATTCAAAAGTATTGTTCCGCACTCGAAAAATCCGATGACCGTCATCAAAGGGATGGTGGGTGCGGAGGATATCACCATCGACCGGTCATTGGGAAAGGCTTTGGTGTCGGCCGATGACCGACGTATGCACCGCACGGAAGGAGCGACCAGAAGCGGTATTTATTTGTTGGATTATAAAGCAAGCCCCCCCTCTTTTAATAATTTGACGGAAAATTTTCCACAAACCGATTTTCACCCACATGGCTTGTCTCTTTACCATGATTTGGCCGATAGCACCAAATGGGTCTTTGTGGTAAACCATCGGGAAAATGGGCATTTCATAGAAGTATTTAAATTTACTGATTCAACCCTGATCCATCAGGAAAGTATTTCTGACCCGGCGATTTGCAGTCCAAATGATGTAGTGGGAATTGGGAAGCGGGAGTTTTATTTTACCAATGACCACGATACAGGTGGAGGGATAGACCGTTGGAAAGATTATTTAATGATTGGTACTGGACAGGCAGGTCATTATAAAGATGGCCAAGTGGAAATATTTGATCGGGAGTTGGGCTACTCGAATGGGATCAATGTCAGTCAGGGTGGTCAGTTTGTCGTTGTTGCCAATTCCACTGGCCGGGATGTTCGTTTTTATAAAAGAGGGACGCATGAACTGGTTGGGACTGTGGATTGTAATACTGGACTTGACAACATAGAACTGGACGAGCAAGGCCACCTAT
Organism: Bacteroidota bacterium; assembly: GCA_039819485.1. Classification (GTDB taxonomy): domain Bacteria; phylum Bacteroidota; class Bacteroidia; order Chitinophagales; family Saprospiraceae; genus UBA6168. Next base: position 17,387 of record JBCBRY010000071.1, read on the forward strand.
GGATCGGCTGCCATCCAAAAATGTTGGCCTTCACAGCCCATGCAAAAAAAGCAGAAAAGCGATCGCCTTCCCAAATTATTAAAATAGAAATCAATCCGAATGAGGTCAGCCAAAGTACAATCACGGAGGTTTATCTAAACGATGGAAATCCACTGTCCGGTTCTACAGTTGCTGCCATTGATGGAAATATTTTATTGATGGGAACCGTATTTGAAGACGGGGTAGGGATGTTGGAGTGGCGGTAGAACACTGGGCTTGCGGTATTTGCTACATGACCTTTTGGTTCGCTGTTCCAGCCCAAGGAAGCCTGAGTCAAGAAAGGATTTTTGGCCCATTCTCAGCATCATCAGTGTTCATTGCGTGAAAATTTTTCAGTTCCCCATCCAACCATTTGAACGGTTTGTTCCTCTTTACCATATTCCATTCGCTAAAACGGGCCTCCTTTTAAAAACAACAAATCAAAAAAGGAAAACACCAAACCAATGCCTACCTTTGCGCCCGATTTCAGAAAAACGGAATTCTGCACACAAAAACATTAAAATGAATATACTCATTGTATTGCTTACCGGCCTCTTCGCCGGGTTGCATACCTCGACCTGGGGCATGTACAAAGATTCACCTCACGAGGGCTTTGGATGGAGTAAATATTTCAGGAGTACCATCATAGCGGTGCTACTCTCTTACTTTGTTTACTACATCACTGAATTGAAAGGAGATGACGGACTTTCCCTGGCGGCAACCATCTTTTTATTGTGGGGAACCATCTACGTTACGGAACGTGTCATTGTGGAGGTTTGGAAAACATTCCTTCGGACAGAAGATCAGTCCAAGTACTTCATTCCCATGCAGTTGCATGTGCTGGGTAAAGTAGTGGAGAGCAAGCGGGACCGCTACATTGCGGCGGTATTTTATGTAGGAGGAATTGCACTGGTGGGTTGGTTGTTGGTCTATTTGTGGCGCACTCATCAGGCAGGAAACCTGGACTGGCATCCCTACTTGATCCTCTTATTGCTCAGTGTGGGAGGTTGGGTTTCAGCGTTTGGAGGAGCCTGGAAAGACGCTCCGATCGAAGGTTTTGAGACTTTTAAATTTTTCCGTAGTCCGGCAGTTGCTTATTTCTGGGCATGGGTGGCGGCCAATCTGACTGATAATTTTGTCGTCATTACCTGTTGCAGCCTTGGGTTTACCATCGCTTGCATAGAAACCTATAAAACTTTTTTCTTCCCCAGCAGGCCTCGTGGTAAGTTTCAGGGAAAACCTATTGATTTTCCTGAGATGCTCAAGCGGCGCCAGCATTTTATTCCCATTTTCGTCTTGGCCTGGATTTATGTGATCGTGGCCGGGATTATGGCTTTTGTGGGGCCACACAGTGGGTTGGTTTAAGTATTGGTTTTTAGTTTCTGGTTTTTGGTTTTTGGTTTCTGGTTTTTGGTTTTTGGTTTCTGGTTTGTGAGTTATTTACCCAGAAACCAAAAACCAGAACCCAGAACCCAGAACCCAGAACCCAGCTCCCAAAACTCTTCTTATGAAAAACGTAGCAATCATATTAAGGACGAACCATCCATCTGCCTTTACCAAAGTTTATGGTTTGTTGGTGCTGGAACGTACTTTTCATGCATTGGAAAGGGGAGGAGTGGACAAGGTAATTTTGCCCAAAGAGGAAGAGCATAAACTACAACAGGTAATCGGTCGGAAAAAGGATTGGAAAATAGGGTTTGAATTTGTTGACGAATTTTCTTTCGTTTTGAGCAAAATAGAGAACGGGCTTTTGCTGTTGAGTGATCCGTTGGTTATTGACCAAAAAATACCCCAACAGTTAATTGAGAAAAGTGAAGAACCAGACGGGGGCATAATTGTTTCAAAAAGCCATCAAGTAGCTTTCTTCCCTAAAAAGTTTTGGGAAAATGGGAGCCGGAACGAAAAGGTTGAGCACTGGTTGGACGATCTGGAAAAGTCAGGCCATCAATTGCAAACCGTTGATTTTACAGGACTGTTGTGCCACACCGTTTTTGACGACCAAGAAAAGAAAAAGGTAAAGAAAGCTCTCCGCCGCAGTCTGATCAAACCAACCGATGGTTGGGTTTCCAGAAATCTGAACCGACCGATATCCATCAGTATCAGTCGCATCTTAGCTCATACGGCGATTACGCCAAACCAATTTACGGTATTTACCGGCTTCATCGGAATAACGACCGGTGTATTCTTAGCACTGGGCGGATATTGGAATTATCTGATCGGAGGCGCACTGTTTCATTTTACTTCTGTCCTGGATGGGGTAGATGGTGAACTGGCCCGTTTGAAATATAAGTCGTCACCCTTTGGCCAATGGCTGGATACCTTGGTGGACAATTTGTCTTATCTGGCGGCATTGGCCGGGATCATCATCGGTATTTACAGGAACGGAGCCTCCGACATTGTAAAACTGGCTGGAATCCTGGCAGTAGTCTTCGCCGTTCTGGCTTTGAGCAGCTTGTATTTCTACCTGTTGCGTTTCAAATCCGGGGGCACTTTGCTGAACGTGGAATACGATTTTCAAAAGGGTAACAGCGGATTCGATAAATTCATGCGGATTGCAGCCGGTTTTGGAAAAAGGGATTTGTTTGCTTTGGTCTTTTTTGGATTAGGAATAATCGGACAAATGCCAATGGCCCTGGGATATGTGGCGATCATGGCATTTTTTGTATTTATATTTTCAATTCAGGCACACATCAGTGCCGCTAAGAAGCAGAAGACGGTTTCTCTTTAAGAAGCTGTTCTAATACCGTGAGCAACTGCTGACAGCGATTCTTTTTGGTCAACTCCACCGCTTATTTTTCGTTGCGTCCCGATGTGAAATCGGGATGCACCAAAAAATTAGCAATGAATTGACCAAAAATCCCACGCCCCCGACAGCACTCAGGGTTTTAAAACAGCTTCTAAAAATGTTCGAATGATGATTGAAGCCAAATTCCTGAATCTGTTATTTGAGCGTTCCTTAACAAAGGAAAAATTGGAAAAGATGATTAAATCTGCTGCTGTTACCCAAACATTACAGGACACGGAAAAAAATGGACTTTCTTCACGACTTCCGTCCATCAGTATTATTTCCAGTGAGCGCTATCCTCACCATGACACCAATACCCAGCAAGTGGTCAAAAATGCCAGTGCATTCCACGAAGTGGATATTCCGGTAGAATTGGTATTGCCTTCCCAGACTAAAGGATTCCTGAACAAAGGTTATAACCTGGCAGAGGACATTTATAATTATTACAATATTCCCAGCGGATTGAAAATTCGGGAATTTAAATTCATTCCTGCCAGCGATTATCGGTTTGAAAAAATTTTTCATTCAGTTCTTTCCACCTTTCAGGCTATTTTCAGAAAAGAAACAGAAATCATTTATACCAGAAATAGAACGGCTGCTCTGATCGCTATGATTTTTGGTAAGAACCTGATTTTTGAAACTTATCGCAGATTGGGCGATGAATATCCCAGGGCAATGGGCCGGTTAGCCAAAATGTCCCGTAAAAAGAATTTTATCGGGATGGTGCTACACAGTAAAGTGTCTGCTGATTCCATGCAAAAAGCCGGATTTCCGAAAGAGAAATTATTTGTGCTGCATAATGGTTATGACCCTTCGGACATGCAACCTGTGCTTTCCAAAAAAGCAGCGAGAGAAAAATTAAACCTTTCGCAAAACGAAAAATATGTAGTTTATGCAGGGAACATGCAGAAAAATAAATGCGTTGAAATTCTACTGGATATTGCCAAAAAAATACCGGATGTAAAATTTTTATTGGTCGGAGGAAAAGAAGAAGACCTGGACCGTTTGCGCATTTATACCAAAGAAAACAATATTGGAGATAATGCTCTGATCGCCGGACGCCAACCTATCAGCGTCGTTTCTGAGTATTTATATGCAGCCGATATATTAATTATTCCGCCCGTATCCGCTCCGCTCGAAAAATTCGGCAGGACCGTTTTACCTTTTAAAATATTCCCATATCTCGCAGCCGCCCGGCCCATAGTAGCTCCTGATTTAGCAGATATGCGCGAATTATTAATTCACGAGAAAAATGCCATGTTGGTTGAACCTGATAATACCGTTCACCATGCCGAAACTATTAGCAGAATTTTAAAAGATGAGGTGCTGCAGGAATCACTGTCGGAAAATGCAGCCCAGTCAGCTGCCTCATTGACCTGGTTGGCAAGGGCAAGAAAATTTAAGCATTGGATTGCCGAAAAATGGAACAAAGTCAGTTAGGATGGGCGACTCCCCAGATGGCATTTCCAGAAATTATATTTTTCACGTTCAAATTTCCGTCCCAAAGTTGGCAGTTAAACTCTACCTCCAATTTTTGGGTAGCTTCCCCTTTTTCGTTCAGCTCATATTCTTCCACATTATTTATGGTGAAATTGGCACCCGGGTTTTGTCCGGCTCTGTCCGAACGGAATTCATTCCCGTTTTTATCTGTATAAATAATTGTCACCGCTGAGAATTGTAACGAGTCGAAAGGTGCAGAAATAATGGTGGTGCTGACGGTATCAAGGATTGTGATAATTTCAATTTCATAATCGAAATTGGCAGAGCATTGTGCTTGCGTTGAAGACACCACAAAATCGTTGAAAAGAAATCCAGCCGAAGATTGACAGTCATTATTATCGGTCAACGTGACCGAGTATTCAAAACCAGGTTCAAATGGTCCTGTATTTATTTCCTGCTGAGTACCATTGTTCCAGAGTAGATTAAAGGGGTCCAAACCGGAATCTGCGACTGCCACCAATGATTCCAGAAAAAAGTCAACGTTGTAATTTGGTTGAATATAAACTGCGCATCTGTCGGTAGGGTCTGTTGATAAAAATTGTTTTTGCCAAACGACACAACTGTCCCCAAACCCCAGTTCAGTTACTTTCAACATAAATTCTGAATTGGGAAAGTTTGTAAAATCAAGGACGGGGTTCATTTCTGAACTCACTATCTCTGGTCCGTTGAACCACTCGTAAAATGTTTGGCCAGTTGATGCCGTGACAGTGGTGTCAATGTCGAAAAATATCCGATATACAGATGTTGTATCTACTTCATATACCGTGTCCACAACCATAATTTCGTTACTGGAGAAAGGTGGGCGGGGATTTTCAAAAGCCTGTTCTATCTTAAATTCACTTTGAGGAATGGCCACCGAATTCCGAAAAATAATACTCAGGCTTTCATTACAATCGACCGTGCAATTTTCTTTTTCCAAACGTCCGATAAAACGAAAGATTTCATCTGCTCCATATTCATATTCCGTGTACATATAAAAGCTGTCGATACCTGCTTCCCAAAATATATTCTCTCCGTTATTGAAAGCTACATTTGCACTGAATACCGGATTGTTAATTGGCGGATCCTCCAGCTCAATTTTATTGCATCCCACCAAAAAAAGGAGCAATAACAACAGGCTATTAATAAAATTAATTTTCATTTTCGTGTAATTCAAGTCTCAATAAAATTCGCAGCCTTGAAAAGGCTTAAGTTTTTTGATTTATCGTAATAAATGGACCCGGATCAATTCGTTGTCAACTTTAATCAAAAAAATCACGACTTATTATTTGTTTAAAAAATAAACTGCCTGCGCCCTGACCTGCATGCGATTATTTTCTTTTAAAATATAATCTCCCATTTCAGGTTCGTCGGCCAAACGTCTTAATGCATACTGGATAGAAAAACCAAGTGATAAATCTTTATTCACGCGGTACCGGTAGCCAAGGGAAGGTGAAATATTGAATTTTGTAAATCCATTTTCGGCAATCCATCCTTTTTCTTGTACGACAAATTCTTTTTTATTTAGTTCAGGGTCAGTTCGTTTTAGTTCGCCAATTTCACCACGCACCCCAATCAGGTAATCCAAAATAAATCCTCCTTCAAACAGGTGGTGTCCCTTTTGCCTGCCGCCCATTATCGAGGCAGAAGTATAATGCAGGCTGGTCGGCCTCATTTCGTTTTCCATTAATTCCAGACCAAACCGGTAATTACGGGTTTCCGTCATTTTTGAAGCCATGAAATGTCCGTCACGGCGCATATATTGTACACTGGAATTAACAAACCAATTTTTGTTGAAATCATATTGTGCAATAATTCCTGCCGAATAACCGGTAATTAAATTTTCCCCACTTTTTGGAAAGGGCTGCATCAGTTGGGATACCGTAACGCCAATATGAAATGGATTGGGACGGAAGCAGGCGCTTTTGGGGTTCATTTTTCGGCCAAGATTTTTGTCAAAAATTCCTTCAACAAAAATTAATAGTCCAGATACTTTTTTTAGAGAAAATAAATTGCCGGATTTTTTGACCTTGTCTTTTGATATTAACTCTTCCTTGCTGTTTTCAAATTTAATGTTTATTTCTTTTTGTAGTACAGTGCTAATGCTGGGTACATTTTTAATGGAGGGGTTGGAGATATGTTGAATTGATTCATTCTTTATTTTATTCCTTTTTATTTCTTTTTTATCCGCAATTATTTTTGTGTTTTTATCCGAAGGTTTTTTGGTTTTGTTAGGTTGGGTTTTTGTAGTAGTTTCATTTTTTTCAAATGAACCTTGCGGAACACTGGCGGGAGCCAAATCGCTTGTTTTATCCGAATTGTTCACGGCTTCTACTTGTGCAATATTTATTTTATTATCTGTCGTACTGTTGTAGTTAAAAAATAAAAATGCAGCAATGATTGCGATTGTGGACAAAATCCCGCCAGTCCACCAAATAAAGAAACCTCTTCGTTTTTTAGTGTCAGCAGCTTCCAAAAGTTCCAATGCATTTTGCCAATGGTCCTGTTTCATTTCAAACTCGCGCTGAAATAATTTTCCTTTAAAATATGTGTCGATATTTTGTTTCATAAGCTTTTTTTTTAGTATTCAGAATTCTGGCTTTTGAATTCTGACTGACGCTGCTTCAAAATCATATCTTTCAATTTACTCCGTGCTGAGGAAAGGTGCCATTTTGAAGTGCCATCGCTGATCCCCAACATTTTTCCTACTTCCTTATGATTATATCCGTCAATGGCATAAAGGTTAAAAACCTTCATCGTCATTGGTGGCAGAGAACGGATCATGGCCTCTAATTGAGAAGCATCAAATTCAAGATCGGCAGTATTGAATTCCACCAGCCCTGTTAGATCATCTGTATCTGAAAAGTCCCGGTCTTCAATTAATTCATTCACCTTTCTGTTTTTTCTAAAATCGTCGATTAAGGTGTTGATCATTATTCTTCTTATCCAGGCTTCAAACGGGACATTTTCCTGGTATTTTTTCAGGTTTTGTACAATTTTTAAAAAACCCATATTCAGCATGGCCGCTGCCTCATCCTCCGATCTCCTGTACCGTAGACAAACACTCATCAACACGTTGTAACATCGTTGATAAAGTTGGTACTGCGCCCGCCGGTCGCCCCGCTGGGCATCATATCGGAGTTGTTTTTCAATCATTCAATCGTAATGGTCATGAGGGGTATGTTTGCTAAGAAAAATGACCGGGATGGTATAATCCCGGCCACCAAGGTCTGTATCTAAAATTCAATCTTGTGGGTTTTTGTGGGATTAATATGACAGATAAATAGCATTTCATGATTGATTAAAAATTTAGCATGAAAAATTAGAGAGAGAATTAGAGAAAGCTGATTTAGTTATTTTTTGATTAAAAGCGGTTTTAGTTTTTTAGATTCAGATTTGCTCAGATACACGGAACTTTTATTCTTTGGGTTGGGTAAGAATAAAATTTTTTTCAATTTCACGGGAAATTGCTGGTTTCTGGTTTCTGGTTTTTGGTTCCTGGTTCAAACCAAAAACCAAAAACCAGAAACCAGAAACCAGAAACCAGAAACCAGAAACCAGAAACCAGAAACCAGAAACCAGAAACCAGAAACCATCCCTCATCATGAAACCTCTTGCCGATCGAATGCGACCAACGTCATTGGACAACTATGTTGGCCAGAGCCATTTAGTGGGCAAGGGAGCCGTATTGCGACAGGCGATTGAAAACGGGCGTATTCCTTCCATGATTTTATGGGGGCCTCCCGGAGTTGGCAAAACAACTTTGGCCAGTGTGATCTCCCACTCCCTCGACCGGCCATTTTTTACATTGAGTGCCGTCAATTCGGGGGTAAAAGATGTTCGGGAGACCATCGAAAAGGCAAAAAAGCAACGGTTTTTTAACGCACCAAACCCAATCCTTTTTATTGATGAAATCCATCGCTTTAGCAAATCCCAGCAAGATTCGCTGCTCGGTGCGGTGGAAAAGGGAATCGTTACCTTAATTGGTGCCACTACTGAAAATCCAAGCTTTGAGGTGATTTCTGCTTTGCTGTCCAGGGCACAGGTTTATGTCTTGAAACATTTGACAAAAGAAGAACTGATCGGTCTGATCGACAGGGCAATGGCGCAGGACGAGTATTTGATAGAAAAAGAAATTGAAGTAAAAGAATATGAGGCACTTTTGATGTTTTCGGGAGGAGATGCCAGGAAGCTTCTAAATGTGTTGGAATTGGTGTGCAACCTGCATGAAGAAGGTGAAAAACTATTGATTACCAACGAGATAGTCGAAAAATCCATTCAGCAAAACCTCGCCATTTACGACAAAACAGGTGAAATGCACTATGACATGGCCAGTGCATTTATAAAATCCATGCGAGGCAGCGATCCAAATGCAGCAGTCTATTATTTGGCGCGCATGATAGAAGGAGGAGAAGACATCGAGTTCATAGCCCGCCGAATGATCATTTTCGCTTCTGAGGACGTAGGCTTGGCCAATCCAAATGCTCTTCTAATGGCCACTACCTGCCTGACAGCCTGCAGAACAGTCGGGTTGCCTGAGGCAAGGATTATTCTTTCTCAGGCTGTCGTCTATTTAGCCACCTCTCCCAAGAGCAATTCTACTTATATGGCCATAAAGAAGGCGCAGCAATTAGTCCGGGAGACTGGAAATTTACCAATTCCATTGTCGATCAGAAATGCCCCGACCAAATTGATGAAAGACCTCAGCTACGGCAAAGGGTACCAGTATGCGCATGATTACACCAACCATTTTGCAGATCATGAATTCTTGCCCGATGAAATTTCAGGCCGGCAGTTTTACAATCCCTCCGACAATCCGCCGGAACAAAAAATAAGGAAGTGGCTGAAAGAGCGCTGGAAGGATAAATACAAGTATTAGGGGCCGTCCACAGCAAAATATTTAGGTGATTTTTGTCTCTTTTTAGCCGAAATCGAAGTTTTCTCAAAAAAAATTTTCCACAATTTAGTTTAAAAATAAAGATCAATTCAGGTGCAAATTATTCTTGCTCCAGTGCCGTATGTTGTTGATTGTCAATGGTATTAGCAAGCACTCTATTGTTGAACCTACGGATTGTTGACTACGCCTGGAGAACATGGCATTTGTATGTACATTTAATTTTTTACCACAGGCAGCATTATTTATCCTGCGACGTTCTACATTTGCGTTTTTTTTGAGAAAACATAAAATATTCTTCGCTAAATTTCACTTTGTAGCTTCCGACTTAGATCATTGTAATATCCTTTTTTGAATTGTCCAACAACGGAAATTGAAAATAAAATTCCAAATAACTTCTTAATCAAATTTAATAATCAAACCTAACTAGTATGAAAAAAATTTCATTGCTCCTGGCGATGATGATCCTATCGATAGGCTCAATCATTGCTCAAAGGAACATTACAGGTACAGTAATTGACAGCGATGGCGAACCATTGATCGGTGCCAGTATCATTGTCAAGGGTACATCCACCGGAACAGTTACTGATGTGGATGGAAACTATTCTCTTCAGGTTACAGGTGATAATAATGTCCTGGTTATTAGTTACACTGGCTTTTCCTCTCAAGAAGTTTCATTGGGCGCATCAAATGTGGTTGATGTGACACTGGAAGAAGGGCTGGCACTGACTGAGATCGTCGTTTCGGGGCAGGGTTCTGGTATCCAAAGAAAGAGACTATCGACCCAAGTTGATGTGATCGACGCTGAAGCCATTGACAGATTACCCGCCAACCAGATTGACCAGCTTCTCCAATCCAATGCTCCAGGTGCTCAAGTTCGTTTGAGTTCCGGACAGCCAGGTACGGCTGCAATCATCCGGACAAGGGGCCCAATCTCTGCTGCCTCTTCCGCTACTCCTGTGATTATCATTGATGGTATCCGGGTGGACAACCTGAACTCCAACCCTGAATTGGGAATCAATTCGGGTGGTGCCGACATTTCTGCATTGGCTGATATTCCAGTGGAGTCCATTGAAAAGATCGAATATATCAAAGGTGGTGCGGCAACTACACTCTACGGTGCAGATGCGGCCAACGGTGTTATTCAGATCATCACCAAGAAAGGACGTCCGGGCCAACAATCAGCTTTCTTCGAAACTCGTTTTGGAAATATCCAGGCTGAAGATAAGTGGTTGCGTTTTGACCGTACCGGTGAAGCTATTTTTGAACCAGGTTTCTCTCAGGAGTACAAGGCCGGTTTGAGTGGTGGTACGGAAAAATTCTCGTACAACGTGATTGGTAGCATGTACAAAGACGATGGATTCAACGATCTTAACGAACAGATCAGACGTTCGTTCAACTTTGGTCTGACTTCCAACATGTCCGATAAGTTGACTTATACCGGTTCTTTCTCTTACACCGGATTTGAGTACAACCTGGACTATAATGCCAATACCAGTTTCTCTCGTTTCTCAGCAGCTGAAGGTGGTGCCTTCGGTAACCTGGATGAATTTTCCGATGAAGACTGGGATGTACTTAAACAAGATTTAAGGGACAGAGGAGCATTGACGGATATTACCCAGCGGGTTAATCGTTTGGTTGCTTCCAACAAATTCACGTATAACATCTTGCCTAATTTGAGTGCCAACCTGACCGTTGGTATTGAGAACAGGAATTCTCGTCAGCAAGAAATCGGTACCAATGCATTCCAGATCCAGGTAGGATCAATTGCTCCGGGTACAACCGATCAGGCGTACATGAACCGTTCTGTGCGGAACGTATTTACTACTTCCAGTGATTTGAACTTACGTCACGAAGCTAAGTACAATGAATTCGATTTCATCACGATCGCCGGTGGAAACTTCTTCCGCACCAACGACAACCAGGAACTGTTGGAAGGTAGCCAAGGGGTTGACGGAACAAGTTCTGTAAACAATTTCTCTACAAAGACTGGTGAAGACTTTGCTCTGCAAAACGCAAACTATGGTATTTATTTCTTGGAAAATATTGGTTGGAGAGACCTTTTGTTCCTTGAGTTTGGTGGTCGTTTTGACCAAAATACCTCTGCTGGTGAAGACGTAGGTTTCCAGTTCTTGCCTAAAGTTGGTTTGACTTACAACATTTCAGACCATGATTTCTATGCCAACAGTGGTATCAGCAACATCCTGAACAGCCTTCGTGTGCGTGCCAACTACGGTGAAGCTACCAACTTTGCTGAGCCATTCTCACAAGACCGTACTTTCGTACTGGAATCATTCCTTGGAGGACCTGCATTCCGTTTCGACAATCCGGGTAACCGCGACCTGAAATCTGAAAGAGTAAGAACTTTTGAAGCAGGTATCGACCTTGGTTTCTTTGATTACCGTTTGAACCTGGAAGCTACTTATTACGATGCGACTACAGTGGATGCACTTTTCACACCTGACAATATTCCTTCTTCTGGTCAGTTGGCGCAGGTGACCAATATTGGAGAGATTTCTAACACAGGTTGGGAATTCGCCATGCGTGCAAATATCATCCGTTCAGGAAAGCATGACTTGAACATCAACGCTTCTTACAACTACAACGAAAACATCGTTGAGAGTTCAGGTGGCGCTGCTCCGTTTAATGTCGGTGGTTTCTTGGTCATTGGTACGTGGGTACAGGAAGGAGAGTCTCTTGGATTTTTAAGAGGTACGAAGGCAGTTGAGAACCCTGATGGAACTTTCGAATTCGAACAGAATGCTTTCTTAGGAAACTCATTTGCTCCTCACTTTGGATCATTTGGTCTTAACTACTCTTACGGTAAATTCAATTTCTTCGCAACTGCTGATTATCAGTTTGGTGGTACCAATGTTGACTTGAGCCTTTTGCTTCGTTACATCCGTGGCGTTGAAACAGAAGGTGTTGTGCCTGAAGAAATTGCAAACCGTCCGTTCTTTGACCTCGTTCAGTATTTCACGGATGATTCTGATTTCGTGAAAGTTAGAAATATTGGTGCATCTTATGATTTTGGATCTTTACTGACCGACAAACTGAAAAACGTTCGCCTTGGTATTAACATGACCAATCCATTTAACTGGACTGCAGCTGATTTTGATCCTGAAACAACTGGTTCAGGTGTAGGTAACCAGAACGGTTTCGCATCAGGTGGATTTGCTTATGGTACAGAGTCTTTGCCTCGTATCATCATGGGGTCTTTGAAATTGTCATTCTAAGAGATCAAAAACCATTTGCAAGGAATTACCGGATGATAGATTTGGTAAGTTCACCTTGCTAACCTAAAAGCACAAACAATGAAAAAACTAATTATATTCTCTTTTTTATTAGCTTTCATGGGGTGCAGTGACCTGGTAGACTTTACCGAGGTAGAAAACCCCAACCTGTCCGAAGCATCTGTGGTCGGGCAGCTTAACTCTTCCACTATTTGGTTGAGTGGTATTGAGCGTCAGTTGTCTTTACTGATCAATGAGATCGTGATCAATGCAGAAATCGCATCAGATAACTATACCAATGATCAAACATTTTTCAACCAGTTTCTGGATGGATTGTCCATCATCGCTCAAGACGATGACATCGCCGATCTACAGTTTGATCTTCACCGTTTGCGTGAAATGGCGGTATTCGGAAAAGTAGAAGTTGGTCCTAATGATGAGAATTATTCGACCGATACTGAGGCTGAATACAACTACTTTGAAGGATTGGCTTACATGTATGCTGGTATGTACTTCACTGGCCTTCCAGCTGAAGCAGGTGGTGCCCCTTTGACTGATGCTGCCAATTATGCGCAAGCAATCACTTTGTTTGATGCAGCTATCGCTTTGAACCCTCTTCCTGAATACTACGCAGCTAAAGCAAGAGTTCACTACTTGCTTGGCAACAAAGCTGAAGCTGTTGCTGCGGCTACTGCCGCAACTGATGCAAGTGCCGATTTTCTTCGTGCCGCTACTTTCGATGAGCAGGAAGACCCTGACAATGTAATGGAAGATGCTTTGTATGAAAGAGGTACCTTCGATGATTTGCAGCCGCTTCCCACACTTGATTTTCTTGATCCAAAATACTCATTTAATACGGCTCAGGAGGATGATCCTGTTTACTACATGAAAGCCGAAGAAGCTTGGTTGATTCAAATTGAAGCAGCTATTGTTGATGGTGATTTTGGTACCGCCAGAACTATTATGTCGGCCCTGCTTGACTTGGTTAATTCAAGGCCAGCAAGGTCAATTGATGATTCTATTGAGGGACGCACAGAGCGTGACATCGGCAGCCGTCCGGATTCAGCCTGTGTGGTAGTCAATGGCCGTGAAGGTTTGGTGTTGGACAGGAACGAGGGGAACGTAAGTATACCTAATGTTTCTGGTACTTCATTGACCCAAGAAGATATCGACGGTATGACAATGACAGATCCTGCTCTGGAACTGCTTTATCGCACGCGTCAGGAAATCTTCATTGCAGAAGGAATGCGCTTGGTTGACATGGGCGTTAAGTTCGTGATTTCTGAAACTGAGCAGTTGCAAAATGACAACGTAAGCCAAGGCACTGTTGGGACTGAAGCTCAGATCCCAAGCTTCATTGCCGATGTTGCTGACCAGTTGGATGCAATTACTTTTGATAAAGGTACCTGCACTGCTACTACAGTTATCAATTTAAATGAAATCTTAGTGTTCAATAAAGACGACAAAGCTGTCTTGCCTTTTAACTAATATTTCATCAATCATATCTGATTGCCGAGTCGGCAGCGTGTCTAACGCTGCCGACTTTTTTTATGCTCGAAATCATCCCACTTTACGCATTTTCTTATTTTGGCGAAAAATTAAACTCTACGCTATGCGCATCACATTTCTTGCCTTCCTATTTGTCTGCTGTTCCTTTTTTCTTTTTTCGCAAAATGAGGTTGATTTATCATCCTTTCAATACCGGGATGTCGGCCCTTATCGGGGCGGAAGGGTGACTGCTGTAACGGGCGTTGATATGCAGCCAAATGTCTTTTATATGGGCGCAACTGGTGGTGGAATCTGGAAAACAGAAGACTATGGGGTCAGCTGGAAGAATATTTCAGATGGTTTTTTTGAAACACCTTCCATTGGAGCCATGCGGGTTGCTAAAAATGATCCGAATATCATTTATGCCGGAACGGGCACGGACGGACTGAGGAGCAATATCATTGCTGGAAAAGGCGTCTACAAATCAATCGACGCCGGAGATACCTGGAAAAATATCGGCTTGGAAAATACGGGTCACATCGGGGCCGTAGAAATCCATCCGACGGACCATAATACCGTTTTTGTAGCAGCCATTGGGCAAGCATTTAATGCCAATGCAGAGCGGGGGGTTTTTCGGACAAAAGATGGCGGCAATAACTGGGAAAAGGTTCTCCATATTTCCGATAAGACTGGATTTGCCGATCTTGAATTCATGCCCTCCAATCCGAACATAATTTATGCTGCTGCCTGGCGAGCTGAACGCAAACCCTGGACGATCATTTCTGGTGGCGAAGAAAATGGAATCTACAAATCCATTGATGGAGGTGATAATTGGATGAAGCTCCGGAAAGGACTCCCTACGGGCATAGTTGGTAAAATTGATCTGGCCGTCTCTCCAGCCGATTCAAAAGTGCTATACGCGTTGGTAGAAGCACCTGATGGAAAAGGTGGCCTTTACCGATCCAATGATCAGGGCGAATCGTTTGAGCAAGTTTCAAATAATAAAGCACTGACCGTCAGGCCGTTTTATTTCCTGAATGTTGACGCTGATCCACAAAATGCAGAAGTGGTTTACGTCAATACATTGCGTTTTCATAAATCAACTGACGGAGGCAAAAAATGGAAAACCATCCGTACGCCTCACGGCGACAACCACGACATCTGGATCAACCCCAATGATTCGAATCTGTTCATACAAGGCAATGACGGCGGTGCCAATGTCACTCATAATGGCGGCCAAACCTGGTCGCATCAATTCAATCAGCCAACCTCCGAACTGTACCAGGTAGAAGTCGATGATCAATATCCCTATTGGTTATATGCCGGCCAGCAAGATAATTACTCCACTGTTTCCGTTCCCAGTCTGCCACCTGGAGCGCACCAGGTGGGCGCCTCTGGTTTTATCATGAACACAGGTGGCTGTGAAACTGGACCGGCCGTGCCCAAACCCAACAATCCGGATATAGTTTATTCCAATTGCAAAGGCCGTTTTAGTGTTTTTAATAAAAAAACCGGCCAGGAGCAACGCTACGATGTTGGGGCGAGAAACATGTACGGCCACCATACCAAAGACCTAAAATTCAGGTTTCAACGTGTCTCTCCGATCCACGTATCACCACATGATCCGGATGTAATTTACCACACGTCCCAATACGTCCATAAAAGTAACGACGATGGAAAAACCTGGACGATCATTTCACCTGACCTGACCGCCAATGATCCAGATAAGCAGATGGTTTCAGGGGGCCCGATAACCCGGGACATAACCGGCGAGGAGTTTTACAGCACCATTTATTCGATACGGGAATCGACCATTGAAAAAGGAGTGATTTGGGTCGGTGCTAATGATGGCCCGGTCCACGTTACCAGAAATGACGGGGAAGATTGGCAAAATGTAACACCCAAAAACCTGCCTGAAGGGGGTAGGGTAGATGCAGTCGAACCTTCTTCACATACAGCAGGCAAGGCGTACATTTCTGTGCTTCGATATCAGCTTGGTGACTGGCAGCCATACATCTTCAAAACCAAAGATTACGGTAAATCATGGAAGCGCATTACGGACGGTATTCCACCTGATTTTCCCGTTAGAGTTGTTCGGGAAGACCCGGACCGGGAAGGCTTATTGTTTGCCGGCACCGAATATGGTGTTTTTGTTTCTTTTGATGATGGTGAAAAATGGCAGGCCTTTCAACAAAATTTACCGGTTACCCCGATTACGGATATGAAAGTTCACCGTAAGGATTTAGTTTTGAGTACCATGGGGCGCGGCTTTTGGATCATGGATAATTTATCCCCGCTGCATCAACGTTATGAAGTGGCCGACCAAAAGAAAGCACGACTTTATCAACCGGCAGATGCCTACCGTTTTCGGTACAGTACTTTCAGGGGCATTGCCGGACTGCCGTCACCTGCCTATCCAAGGCCCTCCGTTTTGATCGATTATTATTTGTCAGAAAAAACAAAATCTCCTCTCCGTCTGGACATCATCAATGCCGAAGGCGAAATAATCCGGACTTTGATCAGCAAACCGGACGCAGAGCAAAAGAAATCCGATGCCTACCGAAATATGTCAACCAACGAAATAGTTTATTCCGTCAACAATAATTTAAAAAATGAAAAGGGGCTGCACCGTTTCCGTTGGGATATGCGCCATGCAGGTGCCTGGGATAAAAGAGAAAATCGCCGCTATCAAAGTGGCCCAATGGCCAGTCCAGGAACTTATACGGTTAAACTGTCAGTGGATGATCAGGTTTTGGAACAAACTTTCAATTTGCTGATTGACCCAAGGGTAGAAAAAAGCGGAGTGCTGGAAAAAGAAATTCAGCAGCAGGAAGCAATCAGTTTGGAAATTGTCAATTTATTGTCTGACGCAAGAAAATTGTTGGAGAATGTCGAACGAAAAATAAAAGAATCGAAAGGTGCGGAAAATGCAGAATTGGAAAAATTAAAAACATTGAAACATCAGTTAACCGCTGCCAAAGTAACTTACCCACAGCCGATGTTGGTCGAACAGATTTCTTATTTGTACGGAATTGTCAACCGGGCAGATCAAGTGCCGGGTAAAAATGTTTACAGCCGCCTCGAAGAATTAAACGAAGAATTTAAAAAATTGAAAGAGCAAGTGGGGGACTGATGGAGACCGAATTAAATTTTCTATTTTATGAAAATATTTCCGATCAATATTCTATATCAGAAACTTAGCAATGGGTTATATTTTGTTGAATGAAGAGAATGAAAAATGACATTTTTTCCTTTGCTTGAAATTCGCTTTCTAAAATCGAAAAACTAAATTCAAACAGCTTCTAAACAAAAGCAAAAATGTCATTTTTTAACGCTCCACATTTCTGTACCAAGCACTTAATCTACTAATTCCTCCTCCTTATCCCATTCCACCAATTTGGAATCATAATAATCAATTTCCATGATTTCAAGCCGCTTGGCAAATTTCCCGAGTCGTACTTTGTATTCCTCCCAGTTTCTTTTGTCAGCGGGCGTCCAGCCGATCTCAGCATAGCCCATTAACCGGGGAAAAACGAGGTACTCTATTTCATCCATATTGGTAACGGTTTCGGACCAGAGTGGCGCCTCCACACCTATTATCTGCTCGTCGGAAATTCCGGGCAGGTAGGTAGCCGGGTCCCAGATATATCCGCTGTCAACTTCGATGTAGGCGGCCCAGTGCAAACCCAGGTGGGTGGTTGAATCGTACTGCATGTCGAGGTAGGCTTTTTTGGCGGGCGACATTAATAATTTCGCTCCCTTATCCACTGCCATTTTTGCAAAGTCAGGACTGTTCCATAATTGTACCACTGCATCTTTGTTCAAATCGGCCTGAGCTGTTTCGTCCCAGCCCATCATTCGCTTGCCATTTTTTTCAACGATGTCTTTCGCTTTATTGATGAAAATCAAATAATCTTCTTTTTTAGTGGCATGTGATTCATCTCCGCCAACGTGGATATAAGGGCCGGGGGTAAGCGCCGCCAATTCTTTGACTACATCATCGATAAATTGATACGTGATTTCCTTATCGACACAAAAGGAACTGAATCCGACTTCTGTCCCGGTGTACAATTCAGTAGCTTTTCCGTCGCAATTTAATTCAGGATAGGAAGACAGAGCGGCATTTGTGTGCCCTGGCATATCAATTTCCGGAATAATCAGGATATGGCGGTCTGCTGCGTACTGAACAATTTCAGTATAATCTTCCTGGGTTAAAAAACCGCCCTGACCGCCACCAACTTCAGTACTTCCACCATGGGTGGTTAAATTGGGCCATTTTTTTATTTCGATCCGCCAGCCTTGATCATCCGTCAAATGAAGATGCAGGACGTTCATCTTAAAAGCTGCCAGGAAATCAATGTATCGCTTGATATCGTCTACGCCAAAAAAGTGACGGGATATGTCCAGCATAGATCCTCGGTGACTGTATCGTGGGTAATCACTGATGGTTCCGGTTGGAATTGACCAGGACCTGTTTTGTATTTGACTGGATTCAATTTCTGGTGGCAATAGTTGACGGATTGTTTGTATCCCCATGAATAATCCAGCGCCGTTGGAGGCAGTTAATTTTACTTGGTCTTTTGCAATTTCCAATTCATATCCTTCTCTGCCCGATGCAGAGCTGTCTCCATTTATAGCCAAAACAATTTGTCCTTTTGGAACATCAGTAGATTTGTCCTTTACTTCGATGCCGAATCCGGTCGGGCCATTTAGCACATTGGCAAGGTAATCAGCGACTTTTTTAGCTTCCTCGTTTTCGTTGTCAACATAAATACTCATTCCTTTGCTGAGTTGGAAAGAACTCCCGGTAGCGGTTACGGAGGTAGGCAGTGGAATGAGAGGTGACTTGGTTAGGTCGGTCGGGATTTCTTCCTCACAGGAAAATTGGGTAAAGCAAAATATAAAAAGGATCAATAGCAATAAAGGAGATTTGTTCTTCATGTATTTTTAGTTTGATTTGAAAGAAGCAACAATTTTACAACTCCTGTTAATTTTTTAATTGGTTTTTACATTTTTTTTTGTTCATGAAAAAACAATTAAGCTCTACTTATTCAAAGAAATGTTCGAATAACCGGGCATCGATATTTTGACTCACTGTTTCTTCTTGTAAAATCGTATTTTCTGCGAGGGTGAAACCCATTTTTACCCATTGGTCTGCTTTTGCTTTTTTAATATATCCGTAAATTACTCCAGATAAAAAAGCATCCCCGGCTCCATTGGTGTTGACGGCTTTTACTGTTTTCGGCAAATATTTTTGTTGTAGTTCTTTACTGAAATATTGTACACCTTTTTCGCCTTCGGTAATGAATAAATGTTTTTGTGGTTCTTTGGTAAAAATCTTTTTATTCATCATATTATCTTTAAACAATATGCCCGCTTCGATTTCATTGGTTTTTAAAATAAATAAATGAGACAAAAGATTTTTTGCTCTTTTTGCAGTGGGCCCGGCAGCGGTATCAAGTACAAATTTCTGTTGAGGGTTGTCTTTTATAATTTGTTGTAGTACAGACTCGCGCACATTTGTTTCTAAAATAACAATGCTTGCATTTTTAATGACATCTTTTTTTGTCTTGATAAATTCAACTGATAGTTCATCCATTATTGTTAAATCAGTAAATCCAACTGCCAGGCTTTTATCCGGACCAATGATGGCAATGTTTAAAGCTGTTGCTTT
Organism: Bacteroidota bacterium; assembly: GCA_039819485.1. Lineage (GTDB taxonomy): Bacteria > Bacteroidota > Bacteroidia > Chitinophagales > Saprospiraceae > UBA6168. The sequence goes on from JBCBRY010000071.1 coordinate 36,958, forward strand.
ATTTTCTACAATTAGGCTATGTGTAAAATCAATCCCAGCTTTTTTGCCATGCTCGATCATGGACATCCCAAAATGATCATCACCAATTGTTGAGATCAATTTCACTTTTAAATTAAGTCTGGATAAATTCTCGGCAATATTTCTGGCGACGCCTCCCATAGAAATTTTAATTTTGCCTAAATTATAATCTTTTCCAATAAGCTGATCTTTTGAAAAGCCTGTCAAATCAATGATGGAAGCACCAATTACACAAATATATGATTCGTTCATTGTAAATTCATTTGATGGAATGGGCCGTTAAATGATAGATTTGTGGCCTAAAAAAAAATACATGAATAATTTTAAAACCATTTTTCATACACCTAAACCAATTGTCGGGATGGTCCATTTAAGGGCGCTTCCCGGAACACCAAAATATGAAAACAATATCAATGCTATAATTATAAAGGCAGTGGAAGAAGCATTGGTTTATCAAAAGGCAGGAGTCAATGGTTTGTTGATCGAAAATATGCACGACGTGCCTTACTTGAAGAACGAGGTTGGTCCCGAAATAAGTAGTTTAATGACAATTATAGGCTATGAAATTAAAAACAAGACCCAGTTGCCCTGCGGCGTACAAGTACTCTCTTCTGCTAATGAAGCAGCTTTGGCGATAGCCCACAGCGCTGGCCTGGATTTTATCAGGGCAGAGGGCTTCGTGTTTGGGCATTTGGCAGATGAAGGATATGTCGATTCATGTGCGGGCGGACTTTTGAGGTACAGAAAAAAAATCGGGGCTGAAAGTGTGGCCATTTTTACGGATATAAAAAAGAAGCACAGCTCACATGCTTTAACGGCTGACGTCAATATTGTGGAAACGGCCAAAGCCGCTGAATATTTTTTGAGCGAGGGTTTGATAATTACCGGAAGCTCTACCGGACAGACCCCAGATTTAGATGAAATTAGATTGGTCAAAGAAAATGTAAATATTCCGGTTTTGATAGGTTCTGGAATTAATTTGGAGAACATAAAAAATTATTGGCCTGTTTGTGATGCAATGATTGTTGGTTCTCATTTTAAGAAAAACAATTTCTGGGCAAATGAACTTGATGCTGAAAAAATTTTTCAGTTTATGATGAAGGTGAATGAATTACGGTTATTAGATTTTAATTAAGTACAGGACAAAACTGAACAATGATAATTTATGCCTGAAAATCCTCCCCCTAACCCCCTTTTTGGAAAAAGACTGGGGGAGGATTTTCAGACTTAAATTATCATTGTTCAGTTTTACTCGAAAATCAATTTCAAAAACTAAAAAATAAAACAAAGTTATTTTTATGAAAAATATATTTGACATTTCTGTCCCGCTTTCACCGGGACTACCAGTTTGGCCGGGCGATCAAAAAGTGGAAATCAACCAGCTTTTTAAAATAGAAAAAAAAGGAGATTCTAATTTGACCAGTATAAAATTAAGCAGCCACACCGGTACGCACATAGACGCCCCCCTGCATTTTGTGAAAGATGGAAAATCGACCTTGGAAATCCCATTAGAATTATTGATTGGAAATTGTTTGGTCGTAGATGCACGGGGGCTGCAAAAAATAACCCCGGATGATTTAAATAATATGGATATTCCTGAAAGCACAACAAAAATATTGTTTAAAACAGATAATTCTGTTCTATGGGAAAATCCCAAGCATATTTTTAAAAAAGATTTTTGTGCGCTGACCGTAGAAGCTGCCCGGTGGATTGTTGACCGAAATATTCATTTGGTAGGGATTGATTATGCTTCTATTCAGTTGTTTACGGATCCGGCAGATACACACGTTGTCCTTTTGTCTGATGAAATTGTGATTGTGGAAAACCTTGATTTGCGATTTGTACAGCCAGGTATTTATCGACTGATTTGTTTGCCTTTGAAAATCGAGGGTGTGGAAGGGACCGTTGCGAGGGCTATTTTAGAATCGGTGTAAAATTTTTCTCCGTTAATTGAGCGAATTTGTAATGCAGTACCTTTTGCTTTTTTTTATTGGTTCATTTCCAGTGTTGAGTCAAACTTCAGTGAGTTATTTTAGCTGGCCATTTTTTTTATTCCTAACAAATCTTGCTCAACGTCCAAGTCAAATGAACCTTCTTCAAATGTGATTAATTCAATCTGTGATTTTTTATTGGAAATAATTTTTTTTGCGCCTGATTTACCTTTTAAATTGATTAATTCAGCAAATTTTTTTTTTGAAAATAATGCTGGAACACCAACAGTTTCTCCATATTTGGAAGCCACAATATCTTTACCTGTTTTCCTAAAGGCCGCAATTAATTTTAAAATAATTTCTTCGGTTAAATGGTATTGGTCACAAACCAATAAAACAGCTGCTTCTAATGCCGGATGATTTTTGGTTAAAAATTTCATGCCACTGGCAACACTGCTGCCCATACCTGTTTCCCAGTTTTTATTAATTAAAATATTAATGGCTAAATTTTCAACGACTGGTTTTATTTTTTCAGCATATGCCCCCAATACCACTACGACGGATTCACATTTAGCACTGACGGCAACTGCTGCCATTCTTCGCAATAACGGTATTCCTTCAATTTCCACTAATTGTTTTGGATGGCCGAGACGGGAAGAAGAACCTGCGGCGAGTATGATGATGCCTATGTTTTTTTGTTTAACCATCCACTAGATACATGCCCATTTTTCCTTTGTTTTTTACATCTATTTCCCCCCGGAACTTACACTTAAATTTATCGCTAACCAACTGGTAGGTAGCTTCAGAGATATTGATCTTTCCAGCTTCCGAATTGGACTCCATTCGGCTGGCGACGTTGACAGTATCCCCCCAGATGTCATAGGCAAACTTTTTGGCACCGACCACCCCAGCTACCAACTCACCGGTATGAATGCCGATGCGAATGGGCCACGGCCGCTTTCCCTCTGCTATCAACCGGTTGTTTCGGGCATCGTTGTAAGCCATCATTTCCTTGGCTGCGCTCACGGCATCTACCGGGTGTGTATTGTTTTTTACCGGCAGCCCGCCAGCACACATATAACTATCACCAATGGTCTTGATTTTTTCCATGTGGTACTTGTCAGCTATTTCGTCGAACTTCATAAAACATTCGTTCAACTCATGTACGACTTCTTCGGGGTGCATGGTGGAGGCAATGGCTGTAAATCCTTCAAAATCAGTGAATAAGACAGAAACGGCATCGTAATGTTTTGGTGTTGCAGCTCCTTTTTCTTTTAACTCGTAGGCTATGGCCGCTGGCAGAATATTCAGTAAAAGTCCTTCAGCGCGGTTGCGTTCAGATTCGATCTCCTTATTTTGAGCCTTGATCTGGGTATTCTTATTAGCCAGTGTTTTGTTCAATTTCCGGCCATACAGCCAGCTGCCAGTGATAATCGCAAAAATGATAAAGCCAACAATAGCCAGGCCGTACATCTGTCTGCGAAATGCCTCGTCTTTCTGTCTTTGCAATTCGATCTTGTTTTCCGCTTCCATGAGTTCCATCTGCTGTTTTTCCTGGAGTCTGACGGATTCCAGGCTATCCCGCTCACGTTGTCTTTGCAGGTCAGACAGTTGACTTTCTCTTTGCAGGGCCAGCGTCGTTTGAGTAGCAAGTGCCAACTCCTGGCGTGTTCGTTCGGCTTCGAGTTGCTGGTTGAGGATAGTGGCCTCTTTAGCTTCCCGCTCTTTTTCAAGCAAGGCAATTTTCTGTTGTTGAACCAGTTTTTCCTCTTCCTTTTTTTCAATCTCCAGTTGGGTGGCTTTTCTTTCGAGTTCAGCCTGCTCTACAGTTGCCTGTTTCAATTCTGTTTCTGCCAGGTTTTGGAGAATACTGTTTTCGGTATCGTCCAGATAGGAATGTATGTTCTCCATTTCTTTTTGATAGACGAGGTCAATCCGGTCAAGGCTGTCTTTTAACGATAAATGTTTCTGGAAATAGTCGAGAGCTTTATCATACTCATGCAGTTGGCGATAAATTTCGGAAGCCATTTCAAAAGCATCAGACATGATGCGCATGTCTTTGGTTTTCTCCGCTTCTGCAATGGCCCGCTCGTTGTAAGTCAGTGCGTTGTAGATGTCTTCATTGGTAAGGTAGATCGAAGAAATGAGGTGCTGTATGTAGCTTTTCTGTGTTTTATCCTTTTGTTCGGCCTGCCGAAGATTTGACAAAGCCCGGTCGGTTTGGCCTAAGTTCTGCCAGGCAATACCCAGGTTGGTGAAAACGTAGCCAGGTGTACTGTCATTATTTCGGTTGGCGATGGCTTCCGACATTTCAAAATAATGTATGGCTTCCTTATAGTTTTCCAGGTGATTGGCAGTGAATCCCATGTTGTTCATGGCAGTCAATTCCACGGGTTTGTCACCTACGATCCGGGCGATCTCCATAATTTTCACATAGTGTTCCCTGGCTTTGACATAGTTGTTCAGCTTTGCCGCCGAAGCTGCCATTCGTTCGAGGTCTCTGATGGCGGGTGCATACAGGCCAAACACCTGGTGCTGCTCAAAAAGGGTCTCGCTAATTTCGTAGGTCTCTTCCCAGCGGCCATTTTCGAAATAAGAGTGAGCAATGTCCGCCTGGATGGAGAGTCTCAATTCATCTTTGCCCAACTCATTGGCCACTGAAACGGCCTGTTCTAAAAATGTCAATTGCTTTTCATGGTATTCTTCGCTATCGTAGAGTTCAGCCAGTTCCAGGCAAGCCTCCAGGAAAAGTTCCTGGTCTTTTTCGTTTTTCCCCAATCGCCATTTGGCCAGTCCGTTTTGTAGAGCAATGGACAGTTCATCTTTGCGCTTATCGAAAAGTTGCAGGATGTCATCTTTCACCGAATCACTTGATTGAGAAAACACTGCCAACGGCAGAAACAAAAAAAGTATGTAAAAAGGTATTTTCATTTAAAGCAAAAAATGAGGACTAGCAAGATAAATTATCAGGTAAAGAAATGATGATTATTTCATTGCCAAACCCTTAATTCATTTCAATTTGAAATAAGGACGCCCACCGGGGGAAGAATGGATGTATGATCAAATTCAATATTAAAAAGATTTGTATGACTGTTGTCCATTTTCCCTTAAATATTAGAGATTATTTAAAATGTGAAACATCGAAATTGAAAAACCCGTCTGTTCCTGGACTTCAAACGGTTGGTAATATCCAATTTCCGAATTTCGAACATAGGTCTATCTATTCAATGTAATAATGCATGCCAACTCTGATAAAAAAGCCATATTGGGTGTTGGCGATCAAATCGTCAGGTGTTCTGGTAGCTTGTATCCCAGGATATTGTTTGTCGAACAAATTGGTCATTTTGAAATAACAATTTAGCCGGTCGTTGAATGCATACCTCCCGGTCATGTCCACAGTGGCAAATTTTACTTCTCCAGAATTAAAGTTAGGGCCGTCCACCGCGCCCGTTTTTACCCTTCGGTAATCTACGATGATTTTCGTGGTTTTAAAGGGGCTGTAGACAAAGCGGCATTGCCACATGTTTCCATTGTACTGAGGCAGGAAATTATTCTCTTCAAACCCCGTATTGGTCAGTGAGGCCCTGGTCCAGGAATAGGTCACGATGCCGTCGGTTTTGTTGCCCAGCCCGACTGTTGTGGTAAACTGGCCCCCCCGGTTTTTAATCTCGGAGCCAATAGCGTTGCCATATCCAAGCCCCACTTCGTAATTGAGAAGATCTTCTATAAACGGCTGCCGCCCATAGCTGATGAGGTTTTCAGTTTCGTTGATGAAATAAGTAAAATCAAAGTCAATTTCCTGACCAGTAAGAAACCGGATACCACTCTCCCAGGAAGTAGTGGTCTCTGCTTCCAGCCGATCAAAAGGAGATCTGGTTAATTCATTGGTCTGTGTAGCCGAAACGAGATAAGTACTACTGTTGTAAAAAGGGTTGGGTGCCTGGTAAGACCTGCCCCAGGAAGTACGGATGTTTAAGCCGTCGGTTATTTTATAAAGGCCGGCTAACCTGGGCAGGAAAACATCAGCGAAATCGCCTCCGTCCACATCTTCAATATCTCCCGCAAAAAAGGAAGCAAAATTGAACCCGGCAACGATGTTAAATTTATCCGTACTCAACAAAAATTGCCCGAATAAATTCGATTCAAGACTTTCTTGATTGCTGCCAGCGACTGGGAAAACGTTTGTGTCGTTCAAAAAATTATCACAGGGAAACCCAATAAAAAAACCGGTGCAATCATCATCTGGCGGACGGGTCAGGAACATGGTCGGAGGCACCCCGGAAGCATACTTGATATTTCCTCCGAGTGTAAGGGAGCTTAGTTTTAAGATCCGGTAATTTCTTACGTGTTCAATCCTGTATTCACTGGAGGTTCCATACATGAACCGAAGGCCACTCAAGAATTTGCTGTTATGCTGCAGGTACTTTTCCTGTCTCAATTCCGGCACCTGAGTAGGGTCGTCTATTCTGGCCTGTACGCCGGCCAAGTTGTACAATTCTATCCCGATCTGAGGTTGTACATAAGCTATGGAGGAGTTGTCGTCCATGCGGTAACGGATCAGGGTAAAATCCGTTTTTCTGTTCATGTTCTTTTTTTCTTTGAAAAAATTGAGGTTGATTCGCTGTATGGTTTCCCCGGTAAAGGTCAGTGGATTGTTGTAACTCACCGCGACCGGGTTCAGGCCGAGGGAGGAATGGTCCCTGCGGGTCATTGATTCAAGCGATAAAGAAATTCTTCTGAATTTGAAATTCACTCCAAATTTCCGGCTGAGGTGCGGGGTGTTATTGACGATGGGGGTGCCATCGGGTTCCATTCTGTAATTATCCAGGTTTTGATAAAAGGTCTGCCCACGCGTGAGCCACGGATAGCTTTCAGGATTGAAATTTTCCTCGAAATCCCTTGGGATAGGTCGGTCTTCATAAATCACGTTACTGCCGTACGCGAAATAATGCAACAGGTTTTTGTCCCGTCCCCATTTACCGCCAAACATCACGTTGGCGCTACTGAATTCACCGCCCCCAATGGCCAGGTCAGCTTGCATGTAAATCGGTTTGTCCGATTGCCGGGTAATGATATTGATAACTCCCGCCGAAGCGTCAGCTCCATAGAGAGAAGCGCCCGCACCATAAATGATTTCAATTTGTTCGGCCTCCCTGATGGGCAATTGAGCGCCGATTGGCATGCTGGCCACAAAGGCGGGCTTGATCGGAATATCGTTGATCAGGATCTTTGTGTAAGCGTTACCCAACAGGCCCCTCATCATAAAGGTTTCTCCTTCAATAGCTGAGCCCGGTTGGGACGTAAAGATACCGGGTGTCATCTTCAAAGCGTCAACCAAAGTTTCGTAGCTGTTTTCCCTGATTTCCTCTTTGGTAATAACGTGGACTGAGAAGGGAAGCTCCCCAGCTGCCATCGGGAACCGACTTCCGGATATGATCTTTATTTTGCCCCGGTCGTCCTCTACCGGTTTGATAATGTCTTGAATGCCTAACTTCCTTGCTTCTATTTCCACTGTATCCATTTGAGCTATAAGCGAAGCTGGAATTACAAGCAAGACAAATAAAAGTGTTTGTAAAAATTTTACCATTTAGTTTTACTTAGGAGTCAGGAGTCAGGCGGCAGGGGTC